>JBGALX010000003.1:0-502455 GCA_044223505.1 Myxococcaceae bacterium | reverse complement strand
AGTCGAGCCGCCCGCAGTCGAGCCGCCCGCAGTCGAGCCGCCCGCAGTCGAGCCGCCCGCGGTCGAGCCGCCCGCCACCGCGCCTCCACCCGCGATGCCTGCGTCAAACTCGACGGGAGGACCGCCACAGCTGAAGGCCAAGACGGCGACAGCGAGCGCGCGTGAGCTCATGTGTGACCGAGAGGCTAGAGCGCGCCGTCGCGAATCACCAAGACGCGCCGGGCGTGGATCGTCGGGTGCTGACGCGACCGGCCACGCCCGCCGAGATGGCGCCGGCGCGTTCGGCTCGGCGTGTCGGCGCTCCTCATCAGGAGCGAGCCCGAAGATGCCCGAAGCCGATGCCGCCTCCGGTGCGAACCTGCCGTGCGACCCGCGGCGTGAGGTTCGATCAGCGACCTGGAGGCTACAGCCAGTAGCCGGTGCCGTTCGGCTGCGGGCGGCACTGGCCGCAAACGCCGGCGCGGAAGCCGCCGTCCTGCTCACAGAGCAGGTACTCGTTGCCCTGGCCGCCGGCGACGCACTTGAACTGGCCGGGGTGCATCGCGGGGTTCGTGTCGTCGCAGTCGCCGGCGACCTCGGAGCTGCCGGTGGCCGGGCACGCCAGCCTCGGGGGCCCCGTGCCCCAGCCGTCGTGGTCGGCATCGATGTACCAGAACGTCTGCACCCCTTCGTCGACCTTGCCGTTGCAGTTGTCGTCGACGCCGGCGCCGCAGCTCGTCGACCACGTCGCTCAGCTCGACGAGGATGGGGTTCCACACGGGGCGCAGCGCATCGAGCACCGACCCGGGAATGTCCACCACGGTCGACGGGTCGTGCACGGCGTCGTGGCGCATGTCGACGTAGCTCGCGCAGTCGAACCCGACGTCCTCGCCGAGCAGCTCGAGCGCGTGGGCACGCAGCTCGGAAACGGATCGGCTCGCGGCGGCTCTCTCGAGCAGGTTGCCAAGCAGGAGCTCCACGTCGGTCGAGCGCAGCGAGGCTGCGCGGGGCGCTCAACGCACGAACGCGGCGGCGGCGCGAGACACAGGTGTCCCACGGGTGTCACAGGGAGCCGCGGCGAGCCCCGGCTCGGCGCCTCGCGGAGATGCGCGCGGTCCGCGGGGTGCAGAGGCCCCCGGCCCATGACCTCTCCTGTTCGTTCGAAGCCCGTCTCCGTCACGTCGTTCGACCGCAGCACGCTGAAGGCTCCTCGGCAGGAGCTCGCCCGAGCGGCGGGTCGCGTCGATGCGCTCAGCCGAGGGCCGGCCTCGCAGCCGCTCGAGGGAAGCGTCGGCGGCGCGGGGTTCCAGGCGCCCGCGGCGCATCGCGCGGCCGACACGTTCGAGAGCCTCGGAGCCGCGCTGACCGCCGCGGGGGTCGACGCGGCGCTCGGCCGCAGGTACGGCGCGGGGGCGGCGCCGGCGCAGGCGCCCGACGCGTTCGCGCCCGGCGAGCCCGTGACCGGCGAGGCGTACGGCGGCCTGCTCGGAGCGACGAGCGTCGACCTGATGGCCTTCAAGAGCGCCGCAGAGGCGAAGCAGGGGCTCGTCTCGGAAGGAGGTGCCGCGGCGCCCGCGGCAGGCGGCAAGGCGCCGGCGTCGGGCCCCACGAAGACCGAGACCTCGGCCACCGACCAGCAGGACGGGTCGGGAGGCCAGCGCGTCACGCAGTCGAACACGACGACCGACCCGGACGGCACGAAGCACACCGACACACAGACGCACCAGAGCGACGGCAAGGGCAACAGCCGTGAGACGCAGGACGTCGAGCGCATCAGCCCGACCGGCCACCGCATGGGTGAGCACAGCGAGGAGCGGCGCAACGCAGACGGCAGCTCGTCATCCTTCCGCTCGCAGTGGAAGTCGATGCCCACGCCCGACTCCGAGGTCGAGCGCCTGAGCGCCGCCGAGGTTCAGGCCGAGCTGTCGAACAAGCGCGGCGGCCTCGTCGACCCGTCGAGCGAGCGCTCGAACGCCGAGCGCGATGCGGGCCGCCTGGCGCAGGGCACCGCCGTGCTCGTCGTGAGCAAGGTGAACCCGTCGCCCGACGCTTCGCCTCGCGAGGCGGCCATCAGCGGCGCGCCCCGCGGCACTCGAGGTGGGCTCGGGGGAGATCCCGTCGATGAGAACCCGCGCAGCACTCGACCCACGCCGAAGCCGCCCCGCCCCGAGGGCGCGCCCATCGGCACGCCGGGTGGCGGCCGAAAGCCGAGAGAGTGACGCGATGCGCGCCCTGAGCCTCTTCGGAGCGCTGTGCTCTCTCGGCGCGTTCGCCGCCGAGCCCGTCACCGCGCGCTTCACCGTGCCTGGCGGCGAGCGGTACCAGGTGCTCGTGCGACAGGGCGACCGGCAGCTGCCGTGCCCTGCGCCGGTGACCGCCGACCGGCCGTGCGAGCTGCAGCTCGAGCAGGGCGAGGCGCTGATCGAGGCGAACGGCTCGCCGTCGTTCGAGTTCAGCTACGAGCACCGCGTCTCGACCTCGCACGAGCTGCAGTTCCGCCGCACGTGGCCCAAGTGGGTGGGCCTCGGGCTCGTCATCGCCGCCATCGGCTCGTTCGGGCTCGGGGCGACCTACCAGAGCGGGTGCAACAGCACGCAGATCAGCGACAGGGTCCACTGCAGCACGGCGCCGGCCTTCTACGCGCTGGGCGGCGTGTTCGCGCTGCTCGGGCTGCCTCCGTTCATCTACGGGTTCTTCACGGGCAACCGCACGGTGAGCACGGCGCTCTGAGCCGCTGTCTCATGAGGCGTCACAGCCCTCGCTCGAGCCGAGCTCTCGTGGCTTCGCTGACTTGCGGCTGCGCCAGGCCGGCAGACGGCTTGCTCCAGGAGCCGTCATGCGAACCTCACTCTCGAAGACGTTCCTGGCGGCGGCGATGGTGGCAGTGGCGGGCTGTTACCCCGAGGGCCCGGGCTTCGATGGCGGCTCCGGCTCCAACGGCCTCAACGGTGGCTCGGCCGGAGGAGGCGGCGGCGGCAGCACGGGGCAGACGCAGGCGCGCGCGTGCGGGTACATCGAGGTGACGCGCCAGGCGTGCCGCACCTCGTCGTTCGTGCACGAGTACGCCGACACCTCGCGCTGCCATGACGGGTGGACGGAGCAGGAGTGCCGCGCGGGCCGGCCGTCGAAGGCCGACTACCAGGACTCGAACTGCTACGAGAACTACGCGTACGACGACCACGCGTTCGTCGGCACCTGCGAGCAGTGGCGCCAGTACTTCGCGGAAGAGAAGGACGCCCAGGGCAACCTGGTCATCGAGTGCCTGTGGGACACGCAGTGCCCCCAGACCGCCCAGGGCCGCTGCGTGAGCAACCGCTGCGTGTGCGACGGTCCGTGCCCGAAGCCGATGCCGCCTCCGCCGGGCCCGATGTGAGCCGGGTGCAGCCGCTGCGAGCGCGGGCGCAGCTCACGCGCGCGTCGCCTCGCAAGCCGCCGCCGCATCGGCTATTGATTCGAGCGTGCGAACCTCTTCCGTTGCGCTGACGACCCTGCTCTCTCTCGTCGTGCTCCGGGCCGACGCCCGCGCCGACGCCCCCAAGATCGAGGCGATCGACGCCAAGGCCGCGGCCGCCCTCGTCGAGAAGGGCAGCGCCACGCTGGTCGACGTGCGCGAAGAAGACGAGGTCACCTCCGGCATGGCGAAGCCCGCGAAGTGGTTTCCGCTCTCGAAGCTGAACGCCGACCCTGCCGCGTTCAAGACGTTTCTCGGCGGCATTCCCAAGGGCAACAAGGTCATCTTCTATTGCGCGGCGGGCAAGCGCGCCGGCAAGGCCGCCGAGAAGGCCGCCGAGCTCGGCTACCGCGTCGCCAACATGGGCGGCTTCTCCGACTGGTCGGCCGCCGGCCTGCCGACCAAAGACAAGCCCTGAGTCAGAGCCCGAAGCCGCGCACGACCTGCAAGAGCCCGAGCCCCATCGCCGCGACGGCGACCGCGACGCGCGCGCTGCGCTGCGGGCCGACCTTGAGCGCGGCGACGACGGCCGCGACCGCGATCACGGCGCCCAGCGCGCCGGCGAAGATGGCGACCCAGTCGCGGAACACGACCTCGGTCGCGCCGTTCACCGTCGTCGAAGAGCTCGACGTGACGTGAAACACGAACGGCACCGCGCCGCACACCAACGCCGCGATGACGACGCGGCTCAAGACCTTCGGGACCTCGGGCGCGCACTCCGCGCACAGCAGCCCCTCGGGAAAGCGGGTCAGCTCGCTCGCGATAAACGCCCGGTTGCACTGGGAGCACGTCGACGCCATGTGGGAAACCTCCTCGGGTTCTACGAGAAGGGCCGCGCCGCGCCCAATGTCGCGTTCATCGCGTCGCGCGGCGCGAGGGTGGCGGGTGCGACGACAAGACAAAGGCGAGCGCGAGCCCGTCGAGCGCCGCGGGCTCAAACCGACAGCTTCCACCCCGTCTCGCGCGCGACGTTCTCGGCGCACGCCCTCGCGTTCTCTTCACTGAACGTGAACGTGATGAGCGACGGCCCGCGGCCCGGGCCCGCCGCGACGACGCGGTACACGGTGCCCCTCGCGCGCGGCACCGCCTGAATCGAGACGTGCGTGTAGTCGGCGAACGCGAGCCTCCTGCGCCACGCCGGCCACGGCTTGCCGTACGCGACGTCGACGCTCTTCTCGGCCGCGTTCACGATGGCGAGGCGCCGGTAGTGGAGAATGAACCACGCGCCGACCCCGAACATCGGGATGAGCAGCACCGACGCCGCGAGCTGCCCCGGCTCGATGCCGCGCTCGCCCGTGTACGGCAGAATCGACGTCGCGGTCACCATCGCGATGAGCAGCACGAAGCCCGCCATGACGCCACGCAGCGGCAGCATCGTCTCGTTGATGAAGTGCAGCGCCTGCGTGCCTTCGGCCGGGTCCTTCGCGCGCAGCGTGTAGAGGCCCAGTGCGCCGAGCGCCGCGCCGACCGCGAGGCCGCTCGCGGTGCCGCCCCAGCGGAAGAGGGGCTCGCTCCACGGCTGGCCGAGGTACGAGTGGGGCTCGGTGACGGCGGCGTTGACGCCCCGCAGCACCGCGATGCCGCCGATGACGAAGTACGTGATGGAGGGCTCGAGGCGATCGTTCACGCTTCGAATCTACAGCGGGCGTGGCAGTGTGACGGCCGTGTTCGCCTGGCTGCGCAGACTGCTCGAGCCCCCACGCCGCGCCGCGCCCGTCGCCGCCGTCGCCGCCGCCGCCCCGCGCCCGGCTGCGCTGCCCGCCTCCACCCCAGAGCTCATCGCGGTGCTCCTCGAAGGTCGTGACGAGGCCCAGCGCGTGAAGGCGGCCCGCGCCCTCGGCGAGCGGCTGCCGCTCGACCGCCACCTCATCGTGCCCGCGCTCGTGAAGGCCACCCAGGAGTCGTCGCCCGCCGTGCGCCGCGCCGCGCGCGAGCCCATGTCACACGGCCGCGTCGGCGCCGCGCTGCTCGGCGTCATCGAGGCCCTGCGCGAGGGCCTCGACGAGCCCGAGGCCTCCGACCGCCACGCGGTCATCGCCGCGCTCGGCTCTCAGACCGGCTACTCGCCGCAGTTCTACGCCGACATGTTGAAGTGCCTGCGCGACGAAGACGCCGGCGTGCGCAGCTCGGCCGCCTACTACGTCGCCGACTTTCTGCGCCGCGGCAGCGCTCCGACCGACGACGTCTGGGCCGCGCTCGCAGACCCGTCGTCGAACGTTCGCCGCTACGTCGTTCGCGGCCTGGGCCGCACCCGCCCGGGAGACGAGCGCGTGAACGCGGTGCTGCTCGAGCTGCTCCGCGACGAGTCGGCCGCGCCGTACCAGCTCGATGACGCCGTCGAGCTCGTCGGGCTCTTGCCCGAGCCCGCCGCCGCCGCCGTGCTCGACCGCTGCGCGCTCCCCGCCGCGCACCCGAACCGCGTTCGCCTCGCCGTCATTCGCACGCGGTTCCCCGGCCTCGCCGCCCGCGGCCTCGAAGAGCTCATGGAGCTGCTCCAGGGCACCGAGCGGCAGCGCATCGACGCCGTGCGCGCCGCGCCGAAGGTTCGCCCCCACCTCGACGCCGCCGTGCTGCGGTCGGCGGCCCCGGGCGAGCCCGCGCTCGTGAGGGCCGCGGCGCTCGAGGCCGCGCGCGACCTGCAGCTGCCGGCCGACGAGCGGCTCCGGCTCGTGCGCGAGAACGTCGACGCTCCCGAGCGCGAGCGCCGCTGGGCCTCGTACGCGCTGCTCGGCACGCTCTCGCACGAGCGCGCGGCAGAGGTGCTCGAGCTGTGCACCGCCCGGCTCGGCGGGCCCGAGGGCGACGAGCTCGCGCGCGTGCTGGGGTGGCTCGGTGCGCGGGCGGCTCCCGCCGTGCCGCAGCTCGTGCGCTCGCTCGAGCAGCGGCCGAGCACGACCGTCCTCTACGCGCTCGGCTCCATCGGCCCACCTGCTCACGAGGCGCTGCGCGTGGTCGCGCGCCTCGCCCGCTCGGCGACCGAGGCCTACGTGCGCAGCACCGCCGTCGAGACGCTCGGCCGCATCGGCCTCGCGAAGGCAGGCGACACGGAGCTCGAGCTCGTCATCGCGCTGGCCGGCGAGGGGGAGCCCGGCGCGCGCGACGCCGCCGTCTCGGCGCTCGAGACCGTCGCTCCCGGGCCGCCCCGCGTGCGCGACGCGCTGATGCAGAGCGTCGTTCGCGAAGAGGGCCTGAGCGACGCCCGGCGCCGGCGCGTGCTGCGGTTGGCCGAGTGGGGCCCCGAGGTGACCCCGGCGCTCGTGCGCGCGCTCGAAGACCGCGACGAGCAGGTGGCCGCAGACGCGCTGCGGGCCCTGCAGCGGCTCGGAGCCGCGGCCGTGCCGCACCTCGAGCGCATGCGCGGCGACCCCTCGTGCGCCGACGCACCCCGCGCCGAGTTCGTGCTGCAGCAGCTCGGCGAGCGGCGGTAGAGAGCGCGCGCGCGTCGCCGACGGGGCGTGCTGGCGCTGGGTCGCCTTCCCTGTGCCGTGAGCGCCTTCACCCGCCCCTCGCGCGCTGCGCTCGCCGGGCTGTTCGGCCGGCCCCGACTCAGAACGTGCCGCTGAAGCCGAACATCGGGCCGCCGACGCCGCGGCCGTTCACCGACGGCATCATCGAGATGACCGGCATCATGCGCAGGCCGCCGCTCGGCGCCTCGGACATCTGGGCGACGTCGTCGGCCTCGTTCGCAGAGAACCAGGCGTCCAACCCGAAGCAGCCGAGCGAGCCGGCTCCGACGAGCCCGCCGAGGAAGGTGGTGACGGGCCAGCCACCGAAGATCGAGATGAACTGCATGCCGAGGCCGACGCCGTACGCGACCCAGCCGACGACCCGCAGCGCCTTGATGCCCGTGATGCTCTTCGTCCACCGGGCGCTGTTGCCGCCGATGTAGACGACGGGCCCCGCCGCCGCCGTCAGCGCGAACGACAGCAGCATCAGGTAGCTGCCGGCGTAGCAGCAGCTGCCGAAGTAGTCGAAGCCGCTGCCGATCGCCGACGAGATGATGCCGAGCGAGAGCACGCCGACCCCGACGCCCCAGCCGACCCACGCGGCCGGCCGCGCCCAGTTCGCGCGCGGCTTCGCCTCGACCGCGCCGTCGCCCTCAGCGGGCGGCGGAGGCGGGTTGTCGGCCGTCGTCGACGAGTCGCTCGACGGCGGGGGCGGAGGAGGAGGCGGCGGCGGAGGCGGGTCGCTGGCGAGCGCGGGAGCCGCGCTCAGAGCAAGCAGGCAGAGAAGAAGGCGCATGGCGACGCACAATACGTCATGAAATCAGGGGCGTCTTCAAAGCACGCAGCTCTTCTTCGAGCCGGGCGAGCTGCTCGGTGAGCTCGGCGGTGCGCTCTTTCACCTTGTCGTCGATGAGCTCCTGCAGCACCTCGATGTCGGTCTGCTGGCGAATGAGCAGGTCGTCGCGCTTCTTCAGCTCGCCGCGCATCTCGCGCAAGAGCCGCGCGAACGTGTCGCGCTCGAACACCACCTGCTGCTGCTCGACCGCGCGCGCGACCTTCTGCGCGACGAGCGGCAGGTCGTGAAACGGCTTCTCGAGGTAGTCGACCGCGCCCATGCGCATCGCCGCGAGAATCGAGTCGTACGACGGAAACGCCGTCATCACGATGCACGCGCAGTACGGGTGCAGCCGCCGCGCCTCGGCGATGACGTCGAGCCCGCTCTTGTCGGGCAGGTTCTTGTCGACCATCAGGCAGCCGTAGCTGTTGTCGAGCAGCAGCCGAATCGCTTCGGTCGCGGTGGTGGCGGTCGCGACCTGCAGGTGCTGGCGCTTGAGCATCAGCTCGAGCAACTGGATGACCGACGGCTCGTCGTCGACCACGAGAACGGCGTTCGATAAAGAAGCCATCGAAGGCCGCTCATACTAGAAATCGAGGCATGGTGACTCTCGCCCTCGCCGCCGTTCTCGCCGCTGGAGGTCCTGCGCAGCTCACCCTCGAGGTGAAGCCCGAGGCGGCGATCGTGAAGGTCGACGGCAAGAAGGTCGGCACGGGCGCGAAGCCCATCACCGTGAAGCTGGCCGCCGGCAAGCACGTCATTCGCTGCGAGCTGAAGGGCGACGCCACGAACGACGAGGTCGTGCTCAAGGCGGGCGAGAAGAAGATCTGGAAGTGGGAGTTCACCGGCCACGAGCCGACGCCCTCGACCACCGAGCCCATCGTCCCGAAGGACGACGAGGCGAAGCCGTAGCGGCGCTTCAGCGCTTCTCGAAGCGCACGAAGTAGTTTCGCACCGCCGAGTCGAGCAGGTTGCGCGTGAGCCGCGGCTGCTCGCCGCGGTAGTGCGCGATGTCGATGACCTGCTCGAGCAGGTCGCGCGGCTGGCACCCCGCGAACTGCCGCCGCCCCTGCTTGTAGTGCGTGTCGATGAGGTACTGCACCAGGTTGCCGTCGTACGGCACGTTCTTCTTCGCGCAGACGGTCTCGAAGATGGCGTGGAACTGGTCTTCGTCGGGCGCCTGCACCTCGAGCTTGTAGCGAACGCGCCGCAAGAACGCGTCGTCGACGAGGTCGGCGGGGTCGAGGTTCGTCGAGAACGCGACGAAGCAGTCGAAGGGCACCTTGAGCTTCTTGCCCGTGTGCATCGTCAGGTAGTCGATGTCGTTCTCGAGCGGCACGATCCACCGGTTGAGCAGGTCTTTCGGCGAGACCTTCTGCCGGCCGAAGTCGTCGATGAGCAGCATGCCGTTCATCGCCTTCAGCTGAAACGGAGCCTCGTAGTAGCGAACCTCGGGAGTCCAGATGAGGTCGAGCGTCTGCAAGGTCAGCTCGCCGCCGACCACCACGAGCGGCCGCTTGCAGCGCACCCACCGCGTGTCGTGCGCCTGCGTGCCCGATTCGTCGATGCGCGGCTCGTGCAGCGTCTCGTCGAAGATCTTGATGATGAAGTCGTCGACGAGCACCGAGTACGGCACGTAGATGTCGCCGTCGTAGCAGCGGATCAGGCTCTGGCAGATCGCCGTCTTGCCGTTGCCCGGCGCGCCGTAGAAGAACACCGCGCGGCCCGAGTTCATCGCCGGCCCCAGGCCGTCGAAGATGTAGTCCTTCACGATGAGGTCGCCGAAGTGACCCTCCATCTTCGAGCGCGTGATGCGGCTGCCGCGGCTGCTCTGCGCCGCCACCGCCTCGAACCAGTCTTCCATGCGCACCGGCGCCGGCCCGTTGTAGCGGTTGCGCTCGAGGATCTGCTTGATCAGATCCGTCGCGAACGTCGTCAGCTGAAACACCATCGTCGACTTGCCCACGCCCAGGCCGCCGCCGCCCTTCAAGTCGATGTACTTCTGCTTGCGCAGCCCCTCGATCGCCTCGTCGATGATGACCGTCGGCAGCTTGATGCGGTTCGCGATGTCACCGCCGCGCAGGTCTCCGGCGAAGAAGAGCGCCTTCAAGATCAGCTCTTCGACCATCGACTGGTTGAGCCCCGTCTCGCCCAGCGTGCGCGGCTGCGGAGGGAAGAACCGCGGCGGCAGCGGCTTCGACGGCGGCATCGGGTTCGGCCGGCCCGTGCCGGTCATCCCCTGCGGCGCTGACGGCCGGGCCCCGGGCGGAGGCCCCACCGGCGGCGTCGCCGAGGGAGGCGGCGTCGGCGGCGGCTCGACGGTACGGGGCGGCGGCGGCGGCGGCTGGTAGTCGCGCGGCAGAGGGTTCTGCTGCGTGCCCCGGCGCTGCGGGAGCGGCTGCGTCACCGGCGCCGTGCGCATCGGAATCGGGCCCTGGTGCGCCTCGGGCGCCCGAATGCCCGAGTGGCTGGTGGGTTCGTCGCCGAACTCTTCGTCCGGATCAGGAGTCGTGGGGGAGCGAGGCATGAGGCGCCCGAGAGCCTAGACCAGCCTCAGCGGCTCGGCACCAGGGTCATCTCGTAGCGGTCGTACGTGATGCGCAGCGCCTCGCTGCCCTTCGCGTACGTCTTCTCGACCGCGAGCTGCCGCGTCGCGTCTTGGAACGAGAACTCGAACACCGTGCGCTCGGGGGTCTGCGTCTTCACCGTCATCGTGTGCTTCACCTGCGCAGGCTCGCTGCCCGTGCGCTTGCCGTCGGGCCGCCCGCCGACGAACGTCGCCGTGCCCTCGGGGTCGCGGTTGAACTTCAACTTCACGTCGATGTGGAACAGCAGCTTCGAGACCCGCACGTCGAGCTCGAGGTTCTCGGGGTCGAACTTCGCGACCGTCGCGCGGCCGCCGAAGCCGATGCCGCGGAAGCTCCCGTGCGCGACCTCGAGCTTCGCGCCGGGCTGAAAGCCGCTCAGCTGCATCGCGAAGAGCCGTTCGGCGGATCCGGGCTTGTCTTGTGCCTGCTCGGTCATGACGCCGCCTATCTACCCTCCGACCTCCAGCTCCGCCACCACCGGCAGGTGGTCGGACGCCCGCCGCGTCAGCTCGGTGTCGACCGCCGCGTACCGGCCCAGCACCGTCGGCGGGTGCACCCACACCCGGTCGAGCGCGAACAGCGGCAGCCACGACGGAAACGTCGCCAGGTACCGCGACGGCCCGAAGCGCCGGTGCAGCCACCGCAGCGGCCGCCCCACGAGGAACCACTCGTTGAAGTCGCCGAGCAGCACCGTCACGCTGCGCTCGTCGCCCTCGACGTGGTGCAGAATCAGCCGCACCTGGAAGCGCCGCTCGCCCGGCCTCAGGCCCAGGTGCGTCGCGACCACCCGCAGCGGCACGCCGCCCGTGCCGAGCCGCAGGTCGACCGCCGTGCGCGGCTCTCGCGCCTCGTAGTCGAGGCAGATGCGCCGGCCCGCCACGATCGGCAGCCGCGTCAGCACCAGGTTCCCGTGCCGCACGCCGTCGCGCCGCAGCGTGGGCGCCGCGAACGCCACGTAGCCCGGCACCGCGTCGAGCAGCTCGCGCGGGTGCTCGCTGGCGCCCTCGAACGCGACCTCCTGCAGCGCCACCACGTCGGCGCCGAGCGCGAGCACCACCTCGGCCACCCGCTTCACGTCACGCGCCCCGTCGGTGCCCACGAAGCGGTGCACGTTGTACGAGGCGACCGTGACCTTCACGAGGGCACACGCTCCTTCGCGAAGTGCCTGAGCGCGAACGCGAGCCCGACGACGCCGAGCACCGCGAGCCCGATGAGCGGCAGCGCGCGCTGGCCCGAGACGAACGCGAAGAACAGCACGCCCGGCAACAGCCCCAGCGCCGTGCCGAGCAAGAAGCCCCCGAACGGCACCTTCAGCGCCCCCGCGAGCAGGTTCACGCCCGTGAAGTTCCCGATGGGCAACAGGTGCAGCACCAGCGACGTGCGAAGCGGAGCCGCCCGCAGCCGCTCGATGACCTTGTCGACCTTCGGCCCCTTGAACAGCTCGACGAAGCCCGGGCCGAACAGCCGGCCGAGGCCGTAGCTCAGGCACGCGCCCAAAAGGCCCCCGACCAGCGCGAACGCGACGCCGCGCGCCGGGTCGAACGTCAGCGTGACGCCCGCAATCAGCGCGTTCACCGGCACGAACAGCGCCGAGCCGATCGCGAACCCGAGCGGCACCAGCGCCCACCCGAACGGCCGCGCCGCGACCTGCTCGAGCGCGCTCGCGACGTCGTGCGGGCTCCGGTAGGCCGACAGGCCCGCGAAGTGCCAGACCCCCGCGATGACGGCGATCGGCACCAGCACCGTCGTCGCCTTGAACAGCGCGCGCTTACGCTCGGGCGTCACTCAAGACTCCGCGGTCTTGCGTGCGAGCACCCGCGGCGAGGTGAGCAGCTTGTGCGCGGCGCGCGTGAGCGCTCGAAGCAGCCCGCCCCGCTGATCCGCGTCGACCGGCTCGGCGTGCGCCGGGTCGAACGGCAGCCGGTCGGGGTCGACGAGCTCGAGCATCTTCCGCTCGCCTTCGGTCGGCGACGGCAGCCGCCTCAGCCGGCACGACTCGCCGTCGGGGCCCAGCGCCGCCTCGAGCCGGGCGACGAGCCCCGCGATCGGCGCGACCTCGGCCGCCGTGAGCCCGCTGTGCTCGGCGAGCAGCTCGACCCGCGCCGCGCGAATCGAGTCGGCGAGCGCCGCGTCGCCGTCGGCCGCCTCGACGCTCACCTGCAGCTCGGTGTCGACGCCCATGCTGCGGTTCGTCAGGTTCGCCGAGCCGATCGACAGGAAGCGGTCGTCGACGATGAGCACCTTCGAGTGAATGTACGTGCCCCGCTGCGGCCGGTCGGGCCCGTCGCAGCACGGCAGCGTGTAGTAGAGCCCGAGCTGCGAGCCCGTCTCGGCCGCCACCGCCTTCAGGGCCTCGCAGTTCTGCGCCTGGGCGAGGCCGACCGCGGCCTGCTCGCGCAGCGTCTTGCCCCGCACGTTCAGCACGAAGACCAGCTGCAGCGGGCCGCGCCGCATGCGGGCGATGAGCGCGTCGGTGATGGCGCGCGAGCTGAAGTACTGCGTCTCGGCGTAGATGAGCTCGCGCGCCTGCCCGATGGCGTCGAGGAACAGGCGCAGCACCTCGGCCGCCTCGCGCGCGCCGCCCTCGGGCATCGAGAAGGGGTCGGTGCGGCTCAGCGTCACCTCGCTCGCCGCGACGCGCACGGCCGACCTGGGCGCCCAGCTCGACGGCACCAGAGGCCCCCCGCACAGGTGCGCGAGCGGCTGGCCGCCGCAGTTCTCCCACCGGCGCGCGAACAGCTGTTTGAGCGCGGCGTTGACGTCGCGGCTCTTCGCCCAGACCTGAACGTCGTGGTACGGCGTGTGGCGCTCGCCGCGGCTCGTGCGCAGCGCGTTGTCCCAGACGTGGCGGCGGTCGTCCCACCGGTGGTCGCAGACGTCGAGGCCGCCGGTGAACGAGAGCTCGTCGTCGATGAGCGCGTACTTCTGGTGCAGCGAGCCGAGGTCGGCGTGGTTCGGGTCGAAGCGGAACTCGAGCTGCGGGTGGGCGCTCCACCCGAAGACGACCTCTTGCATCCACTCGCGCTCGGCCGCGAAGACGACGTTGAAGTCCCACGCGAGCAGGCACACCCGCAGGTTCGGCCGCGTCTCGCAGAGGTGATTCAAGAACGCGAGCAGCGTGACGGGCTCTTCGGCCCGCAGCGCCTCGCCCCCTCGAAGGAGCTCGACCTCGCTGTCGAACTGCCAGCCCGCGAGCAGAATGCACTTCTTCGCGGTGCGGCAGGCTTGGAACAGCTCGCGGTAGTAGTCGGCCGCGTCGATGATCAACCCGAAGTCGTCGACGCGGGCCTGTCTCCAGACCGCGCGCGGTTCGATGAAGCGGCCCATGTTCTCGAGTATTGCTAGCCCCGCCGAGCGGCCACCGCCGCGGCGCGCCGAATCGGTAACACCGCGCCTACAGCCGCTTCAGAATCTCGTCGGGCAGCGCGGTGAGCGGCGCCTCGGCGTGCGCGAGCCCCGCCTCGCTCACCGCGCGCGGCATGCCCCAGACCACGCAGCTGCTCTCGGCCTCGCTCAGCACCACGCCGCCCGCATCGGCGATGTCTCTCGCGCCCTGCAGCCCGTCGTTGCCCATGCCCGTCAGCACGACGCCGATGACGCCGCGCCCGCAGGCCCTCGCCGCGCTCGAGAACATCACGTCGACCGACGGGTGGTAGAGGCTCGAGCGGGGCTCGGGCGTCACGCGCGCCGCCAGCTCGCCGGCCCGGCGCTCGACGACCAGGTGCTGGCCGCCGCGCGCGAGCACCGCGACGCCCGGCACCAGCGGCAGCCCGTCGACCGCCTCGACGACCCCGATGCGCGAGGTGAGCGCCAGCCGCGCCGCGAGCGCGCCCGTGTACTCCCCGGGAATGTGCAGCGCGATGACCACCGGCAGCGGCAGGTTCTGCGGCAGTCGGGGCAGCAGCGTCGCGAGCGCCTGCGGGCCGCCCGTCGACGTCCCGATCGCGAGCAGCGACCGCGTCGTCGTGAGCAGGGGCTCGGCGACCGCCGCCGGAGCCGCCTGCGTCGGCCGCACCGGCCGCGCCGCTGCCGCCGCCAGCACCACGCGCACGAGCGGAGCCGCCAGCTCGTACATGCGGTCGGTCGCCAGCGCCGTCGGCTTCTTCACCACGTCGACCGCGCCCATCTCGAGCGCCTCGGCCACCGCCTCGCTGTCGTGGTCGGCGAAGCTCACGATCACCACGCGCGGCGGCGCCGCCAGCTTCTGCAGCTCGCGCATCACGCCGAGCCCGTCGAGCTCGGGCATCACGAGGTCGAGGCACACCACGTCGGGCGACAGCTCTGCGATGCGCTCGAGCGCCTCGAGGCCGTCGCGCGCGAACCCGCACAGCTCGAGCTCGGGCACCTTCGACAGCACCTCGCGCAGCACCTTGCGCGCGAACGCCGAGTCGTCGACGACCAGCACCTTCGCTCGCCCCGCCGGGCTCACGGGCACGCCTTGCGATAGAAGAACGACCGGTCGAGCTCCTCGCACTCGAGGCCCGTGCCGAGCCGCAGGAGCGACTCCGACACGCCGACGAAGAGGGCGCCGTCGGCCGCGAGGTTCCCCGCCAGGTTCGACACCACCTTCGCCGCCGTCTCGTCGCTGAAGTAGATGAGCACGTTGCGGCACAGAATCACGTCGCATCGCCCGACCGTCGCGACCTCGTCACGGCGCAACAGGTTGATGCGGCGGAAGTCGATGGCCGAGAGCAGCGCGTCACGCAGCCTCGGCCGACCCTGAGCGTCTTCGTCGAGCCAGCGGCTCGCCAGCGAGGGCGACGGCACCTCGCGCAGCGCCCGCCGAGACCAGTCGCCCGACCGCGCGCGCGCGAGCACCCGCTCGCTCACGTCGCTGGCGACCACGTCGACCCGGCCGGCGAGCCCCGCCTGCGCGAGCAGCATCATCACGGTGGCCGGCTCCTCGCCGGTCGAGCACGCCGCCGACCAGATGCGGGGCCTTTGCCCCTTCTCGACGCGCGGCGCGATGAAGCGGTCGACGGCGACCCGCAAGGGCTCGAGCTCGCGGAACAGGTACGTCTCGTTGACCACGAGCTCGTCGACGAGCTTCTCGAGCTCGGGGCCGGCGCCCGCGTCGTAGCGAAGGTAGTAGTAGTAATCGAGCAGCGACTCGTAGCCCGCGTCGATCGCTCGGGCCCAGGCGCGGTCTTTGAACGTGCTGCCGTCGCCCGTGTCGAGCTTGAGGCCGGCCCGCTCTTCGACGAGCGAGGCGAGCAGCGTCAAGACCCGCGCGGGAGTGGAAGGGGGCGACGCCAACTCGGGCCTCACTGCGCCAGCAAGACCTGGCAGATCTGCCGCACGCGGGCGTCTGCGTCGCTCTCGGCCGCCCGCTTGAGCTCGGCGAGCCCGGCCGGCGTGCGCAGCGCGGCGATCGCCGGCACCGCGGCCCTGCGCGGCGCCACCGCCGGCAGCGTCATCGCCTTGAACAGCGCGCTGCGGGCGTCGGGCGACCTCAGGCGCACCAGCGCCTCGGCGAGGCTCGGCGCGAGGTCGTCGTCGGCCGTCTCGAGCGCCGCGAGCAGGCCCTCGACGCGGCCCTCGGCCGGCGTCGCGAGCAGCTCGCAGATGCGCTCGGCGTCGCGCCCGTCGCGCAGCTGGTCGACGAGCAGCAGCGTCGCGTCGACGCTCGGCACCCCGGCGACGAAGCCGAGCGCCGCGGCCCGCACGTCGGGGTCGACGTCGCGCATGGCGCGCGCGAGCACCGGCAGCGCGTACGGCGTGCCGCTCTCGGCGAGGGCCGAGAGGGCCACGAGCCGCGTCGAGGCCGACGGTGACGCCGCCGCCTCGTACAGAATCGGCAGCGCGTCTGACCGGCGGCTCGCGCCCATCGCCACCAGCGCCGCGCGCTGCACGTCTTCGTCGCGCCCGGTCGCCGCGCGGCGCAGCGCCTCGAGCGCCTCGCCGCCCCTGAAGTTCGAGAGCGCCTCGACGGCCGCGACACGCACCTGGCCCGCCTCGTCGGACAACAGCGGGGTGATGTGGCCCGTCGCGAGCTCGAGCCCGAGCCGGCCGAGCGACTGGCACGCGTAGTAGCGCACCCAGGCGTCGCCGTCGTGCACGCCGCGCAGCAGCGCTTCGGCGACCCGCGGGTCGTGGGCGCTGCACGAGCCCAGCGCGCGCGCCGCCGTGCTCCGCGTGCGCTCGTCGCGGTCCTTCGAGCAGACCAGCAGCGCGTCGAGCGCCTCGGGGCCCTCGAGAAACGCGAGCCCGGTGATGGCCGCGTCGCGCAGCTTGGTGTCTGCCCCGTCGATGGCGGCGAGGAACAGCGGCAGGGCCTCGCGCTGGCCGAAGTAGGCGAGAATGCGGAAGGCGGCCCAGCGCACGCCGCTGTGCGCCTCGGCCGCCGCCTCGAGCGCCAGCCTTCGCGTCTCGACCGTGCCGAGCGATTGAATCGCGCCGATGGCGGCCTGCACGACGCGCGGGTTCGGGTCAGCCAGCACGTGGAAGAGCGCGGGCGCCGCCGACGTCGAGCCGATGCGCGCGAGCGCGTCGCACGCGAGCGCCCGCACCGTGGCGTCTTCGTCGCCGAGGCACTCGAGCACGGCCGTCGCCGCCGTCGCGCGCGTGACCGAGCGCAAGAGCACCTGCCGGCGGGTGCTGTTGCCTTCGCGCAGCGCCTGCGCGAGCTGCTCGTCGGCGTGGCGCCCGAGGCGCTTGAGGCCCGCCGCCGCCACCTCGGCCACGCGGTCGCCCGCGTCGAGCAGCGACTTGAGGCCCGCCACCGCGTGCGGGCCGCCCGCCGCGCCGAGCAGGTAGCCGACGGCGATCTGCTCGTCGGCATCAGACTGGGCGAGGCCGTTGATGAGCCGCCGCAGCGCCCCGTCGTTCGGCTTCGCGCGCTCGAGCTCGGCCTCGGGCGCCTCGCTCTCGCCGTACTTCTGCTGGTACCGCAGCTTGAGCTCCCAGAGCGCGACGGCCGCGACGCGCGCCACGCTCTCGGAGCCGTGGCCCAGCAGCGCCGCGAGCGGCGCCGTCGCCGGCAGCTCGCCCGTCTTGCCGAGCGCGCGCGCCGCCTCGAGCACGTACGTCGGCTGCTCGAGCAGCCGCGACAGCGCTGCGATGACGCGCGGGTCGCCGCTGCGGCCGAGCACGTCGATGGCCGGGAAGACGCGGAAGAAGCTCGTGCCGCCGATGACCTCGATGAGCGTGTCGACGCAGCCGCGCCCGCCGATGCGGCCGAGCGCCTCGATGGCCGCGACGGCCACGTTGTCGTCGGGGTGCTCGACGAGCCGGGTCAAGAGCGGCAGCGCGCGGGCGTTGCGCCGCCGGCCCAGCACCTGCGCCGCGTCGGCGACGATCGCGGGGTCCGTGTTCGACGCGAGCACGTGCATCTCGGCGTCGACCTCGGCCGTGCTCGCCGCGAGCGCGTCGACCGCCGCCGCGATGCCGGCCTCGTCGCCGCGCGCGGTCTCGAGCGCCTCGCGAAGCGCCGACACCGCCCGCGGGCCGGCCGCGGCGAGCGCCGCGACCACCTCGCGCCGCACCGTCCAGCTCGGGTCGACGAGCAGCGCCACCAGCTCGGGTATGGCGCGCTCACCGCGGGCCGCGAGGCCGCGCACCCGCTCGATGCGAGACCGCTCGGCCTCGGTGGTGAGTGGGTTGCTCACGGATGCTCGATCTCGGTGACGGGCGCGACCGTCGCGAAGACGTGAGACAGCGTCTCGACCGCGTCGGCCTGCTCGGCCGAGACCTCGCCCAGCCGCGCGACGTCTTTCACCACGCGGCCGACCTCGCCGGCGATGGTGGCCGCCGCCTTGGCGTGCGCGGCGATGCCCGCGACGATGTCGCGGTTGCGGTTGCGCACGTCGAGCACCGCGCGGGCGAGCTGCGCGCTCGACACCTGCTGCTCGACGACGAGCTTCGTGGCGTCTTTGAGGCTCTCGACGTGGCGCGAAGCGCCGGCGCTCAGCCGCCCGAGCACCTCGGCCTGCTCTGAGACGGCCTTCGCGGTCTGGCGCGACAGCTTGCGCACCTCGTCGCCCTGGCGCGCGAGCTCGGCCGCGGCCTTCGCCTGCTCGCTGGTCGCCGAGGTGATGGCCTGCACGCTGCGCGTGACGTCGCGCGCCACGGTCTCGATCTGCTTGCTCGCCTTCGCCAGCTCGGCCACGGCCTTCGCGCTCATCGTGGCCTCCTTGCGCGCAGAGTCCATCAGCCGCGCGGTCTCGGTCGATGCCTTCGCCTGCTCGGTGAGCCCCGCCACCGTCTGTGTCGTCGCGGCCGTGACCTCGGCCGCGAAGCCGCTGAGCTTCGCGAGCGCGCGGGTCTGCTCGGTCGTCGCCGAGGTCGTCTGCTGCGTGAGCGCGCGCATGCGCATCGCCGCCTTCGCCGTCTGCGCCGCGCCCGAGGCCTGCTCTTCCATCGCGCGCGAGACCTTCTCGGTGGCGGTGTTGACCTGGCCGTTCGCCTTCACGACCTCGCGCAGCGCCCGCGCCTGCTCGAGCGTCGCGTCGCGCGTCTGGCGCGCCATCTGCTGCATCTCTTGTGCGCCCTTCGTGAGCAGCTGCGCCGTGCGCGTCTGCTCGGCGGCCCCCCGGGCGATGGCCTTGCCCTCGTCGGACAGGCGCGCCGTGGTCTCGCCGAGCGTCTTGACGGCGGCCGCCTGCTCGGCCGAGGCGCGATCGATCTCGCGCACGCCGGTCGCGACGGTGTCGACGCCGGTCAGAATCGCGCCGAGCGCCTGGTCGGCCTCGGCGGCGAGCCGGGTGCCGTCTTCGGCGACCCGCGCGTTCTGCTGCGCCGCGGTCACGGCGTCGCGCGCCGTGCCCTGCAGGCCCCGAACGATCTTCGCGACGTCGGCGCTCGCCACGGCCGCGCGATCGGCGAGCGCGCGAATCTCTTCGGCCACCACCGCGAAGCCGCGGCCGTGCTCACCCGCCCGGGCCGCCTCGATGCTCGCGTTGAGCGACAAGAGGTTCGTGCGGTCGGCGATGAGGTTGATGGTCTGCACGATGTCGCCGATCTCTTCGACGCGGCGGCCCATGTCCTTGATGACCACCGACGACTCGTCGATCGACCGCTGAATGGTCGTGAGCCCGACGATCGACTTCTTCACCGTCGCGCCGCCCTCGCGCGCCGACTGCGCCAGCCGGGTCGCGCTGTCGTGCGCGCCCTGCACGACGCCGGTGATGCGCCGCGTGGCGCTCTCGACCTGGGCCGCCGCCGAGGCGGCGCCCGAGGCCAGCGCCCCGACCCGCTCGGCGTTCTGCGAGAACGTCGCGGCGGTGCGCGCGGTCTGCTCGATGGCGGCCGCGTTCGACTCGACCGTCGCGGCGTTCTTCTCGGCGGTCGCCGCTACCTCTTCGACCGAGGCCGCGATCTCTTGCAGCGAGCTCGCGTTGGCCTGGGTGAGCTGCTCGAGCGCGCGCGTCTGATCGCCGACCGACTTGATCGAGCGGCCGCTCTGCTCGGCGGCGGCGGCCGTCTGTTCGACCGCCGCCGCCAGCTCGGTCGCGTCGACGCCGACGGCCCCGAGCGACTGCGAGATGCCCTGCAGCCCGGTGGCCACCTGCGACACACGCTCGCCGACGAGCTGGGCGTCGGCGCCGAGCTTCACCACCCCCTTCGTCATCTCTTCGGCCGCGGCGGCGACCTCTTCGATGGTCGCGGCCATCTGGGCGCCGCGCCGCGCCGTCTCGGTGACGTTCACCGAGGTCTCGGTCGCGCTGGCGGCGAGCTCCTCGGCGCTCGCGGCGAGCCCCTCGGCGTTCACGCTCACGCTCTTCACCGAGCGTGCCGTCTGCTCGAGCATCACGGCGCTGGTGTCGCTCGACGTCGCGAGCAGCTCGGTGTCCTTGCGCACCGAGGCGATCGAGGCGGTGAGCTCCTTGAAGCCCACCACGACCTCCTCGATGCCTTGCTGCACCGCTTGCACCTGGCCGGCGACCGCGTTCTGGCCGCGCGCGTTCTTCTCGACGGTGACGGCCAGCTCTTCGACGCTGGCGGCGACCGACTCGGCCGAGCCCCGCATCTGCTCGGTCGCCGCGGCCTGCTCGGTGCCTCCGCTCGACACCCGCGAGATGACCTCTTCGAGCGACCTCGCCTGGCTCGCCGACCGGCGCAGCGCCGACACGGTCTCTTCGGCCGTCTTCACCGGGTGCCGCCCGGTCGTGTGCTCGTTGCCGTTCTTCGTGGTCCGCTTCTTCATGGTGCGCTCCCGCTGGGCAGTTCTTGACGCCCGATGACCTTCGTGAAGTCGACGCGCATGACGAGCCGCTTGCCGGGCTGCGCGATGGAGTCGACGAAGCCTTGCGTCTCTTCGCTCACCACCTCGGGGGGCGCGCGAAAGTCTGCGGCGTCGATCTTGACGACGTCGCGCGCCGAGTCGGCGAGCAGGCCGACGAGCCGGGCGCCGTGGCGCACCACGATGACGCGCGAGTCGAGCGTGCGCTCGCGGGCGGGCAGCCCGAAGCGCGCGCGCAGGTCGACGACCGCGATCACCTTGCCGCGAATCTGAACGAGCCCCGCGACGTACGGCGGCACTCCGGGCACGCGCGTCGCGCCCGAGAACGACTCGAGCTCGACGACGTCGGCGGCCGGCAGCACGTACTCGACCTCACCGACCTTGAAGACCACGTGGAGCGAGCTCATGTCAGACCGCCTTTCTCGACGAGTGGTGCGCCGCGAGGCCCAGCAGGTCGAGCACGAGCGTCGGCCGGCCGTCGCCGAGGTCGGTGCTGCCGGCCACGCCCGCAGACACCGCGAGCGGGTCGGTGAGCGGCCGCACGGCGATCTCCTGCTTGCCGAGCATGCGGTCGACCTGAAACCCGACGAGCTCCGAGCCGTGCCGCGTGACGATGACCTTCGCGCGGTCGTTCTCATTCGCGCCGACGCCGAGCATCGCCGCGAGCGGGTAGAGCGGTATGGCGGCGCCGCGGTGCTGAAAGAGGCGCACGTGGCCCGAGCCGCTCTTGCCGGGCTCGGGCGTGTCGACGACGCGGTCGCCCTCGAGCTCGGCGAGGTCGTCGACGGCGCTGACCGGCACCACGAACGTCTCGCCTCCGCAGAGGAACGTGAGCGCGTCGACGATGGTGACCGACAGCGGCACGCGCACGGTGAACGTCGTGCCGCGGCCGTGCACGCTCGACACCGTGAGCTCGCCGCCGAGCTCTTGCACGGTGGTCTTGCGCACGACGTCCATGCCGATGCCTCGGCCGCTCGTCTGGGTCGCGACCTCCAGGGTCGACAGGCCCGGCCGGCAGATGAGCTCGAGCAGCTCGGCGTCGGTCTGCGGCACCTCGGCGCCCGCCCGGTGCGCCACCTTCTCGCGGTCGATGCCGCGGCCGTCGTCGGCGATCTCGAGCTGCAGCTCGCGGCCCGCACGGTCGGCGCACGTCACGGTGATGCGGCCCTCTTCGGGCTTGCCGCGCTCGCGCCGCTCGTCGGGGGGCTCGATCGCGTGGTCGACCGCGTTGCGCAACAGGTGCACGATGACCGGCAGCAGCCGGTCGGCGACGGTCTTGTCGAGCTCGGCGTCGCCCGCCTGCACGTCGAGGTGCACCGGCTTGCCCGAGGCGCGCGACAGGCCACGCACGATGAGGGGCGCCCGCTCGAGCAGCTCGGACACGCGCACCATGCGGGCGCGCATGATGGCGGCGCGCAGGTCGCGCAGCTGGCGAGCGCTCTCTGAGACGATGGCCGAGAGGGCGCGCAGGTCGCCCTGGCCCTGCTCGAGCCGCCGCACCGCGCGGTCGAGCTTCGAGCGCGTGACGACGAGGGTCGAGAGGCGGTCGAGGGCGTCGTCGAGTCGCTGCACCTCGACGCGCACGAAGCCGGCCTGCGCGGCCGGCAGGTCGTCGGCCGGCTCGGTGGCCGCGGGCTCTTTCAGGGCGACGGGCGTCACCTGGTCTGGCGCGACGGCCGCGGCGTCGGCGAGCGCCTCGTCGTCGGCCGAGGTGAGCACGAGCAGCACGAACGAGACGCCGCCCGCCGACGCCTTCGGCACGACCTTCACGAGCTCGGCGAGTCGGGTTACGCGCTCGCGCACCGTCGTGATCGAGATGCCGGCGGCGGCGCGCTCGGTCGACGGTCGGAACTCGATGCAGCGGCCCTTCTGCCCGCGGGCGAGGCCCTGCGTGAGCTGGGCGTGCTCGGCGAGCGACAGCTTCGCGGCGAGCTCGGCGGGCAGGTCGGTCGCCGACGCGCTCGCGGCGCCCGCCTCGTCGACGCGCAGCGACGAGAGCTCTTCGAGCAGCCGCCGCGGTGCGCTCGCCACGTCGGCGCCGCGGCCGAGCGCAGCGACGCGCTCTTCGGAGGCGCGCACGCCCTCGAGCAGCAGGTCGACCGCGCGAGGAGGCAGGCGGCCTCCGGCCTTGTCGGCGGCGCGCAAGAGCGTCTCCATCTCGTGGGTGACGTCGACGATGCCCTCGGCGCCGACCATGGCCGAGAGGCCCTTCAAGGTGTGCAGGGCGCGGAACAGGTCGCGAACGGCCTTCGGGGCGATCTCGTTCTTGCGCTGCGCGGCGTCGATGGCGATGAGCAGCGCGTTGGCAGACGACAGGTGCTCGGCGGCCTCGGCGAGGTAGCCCGCGATGAACGCCTTGACGTCGAGGCCGTCGCTCACGGCGCCGCCGCGCTCCGCTCGCCGAGGAGCGCGCGCACTTCGGACAGCAGGGCCTCTGGCGTGAACGGCTTCGTCATGAAGCGCGACGCGCCGGTGTCGAGCGCGCGACGGCGCGAGGCCTCGTCGCCGCGCGTGGTGACGACGATGATGGGCAGGTTCTCGAGGCTCTTCTGGCTGCGCACGAACTCGACGACCTCGATGCCGCCGATGTCGGGCATGTTCAGGTCGAGCACGAGCAGTTGGTAGGGCTTGAGCGAGAGCTTCTCGATCGCCTCGAGCCCGCTGGCCGCCTGCGAGAAGCCGAGCGACCCGTGGGGGCGCAGGCAGGCGATGATCATGTCGCGCATCACCTTGCTGTCGTCGACGACCAGAACCTCTTCCATGGCCCCGCACGTACTAGCGCTACCGAATGGCGGATCAATCTCGCGGATCAGGCGTTACCGAACCGTGCCGCGCGCGCGCGTTACCGCGTGGTGCCATCGAATTCGGGCGTTGTTGGTTTGAGGCGGTGCCGGTTAGGTCCCAGCCACGAGATGGCGACCGTGTGGGTGATAGACGACAGTCCGCTCGACGCCGAACGCGCGCGGCAGTCTCTCGCGTCGACGTGCGAGGTGCAGGTCTTCACCGACGGCTCGGAGGCGCTCGAGCGGCTGTCGAGCGGCGCGGCGCCCGAGGCGATGGTGCTCGATCAGGTGATGCCGGGCGTCAACGGCCTCGAGCTCTTGCGCTTCATCCGCTCCGATCTCGCTCGCGGCCCGCAGGTTCCGGTGCTGCTGCTCACCGCGAAGAGCGCGCCTCGGCAGATCGTCGAGGGGCTCGAGGCAGGCGCGAACGACTACCTGCCCAAGCCGTACGCCCCCGAAGAGCTGCGCGCCCGGGTCGATGCCCTGCTGCGCTCGTCGAGCCTGCTGCGCCGCGCCGTGATCGCCGAGTCGACGTTGAAGGGCGTGCTCGAGAGCCTGCCCGACGCGCTCATCGTGTTCGACCACGCGGGCACGGTGACGTTCGCGAACGCCGAGGCCGAGCGTGTGCTCGGGGTCATCCGCTCGCCGCTCTTGGGCAGCGACGTGAAGGAGCTCTTGCCGCAGCTCGCGCTCGGTCGCCGCGGCGCGGTGGCGCCCGACGTGCGCGTCGGGTCGCGCATCTACTCGCCGTCGCTGCGCGTGCTCGCCCGAGACGGCCGCACCGAGACGAGCCTGATGCTGCGCGACGTAACCGAGCGCCGCCAGGCCGATGACCGGCGCCTCGACTTCTATTCCATCATCGCGCACGACCTGCGCTCGCCGCTGTCGGCGATGCGGCTGCGCACCAGGCGCATCACCAGCGGTCGCCTCGGCGCCGTCGACGACCGGGTTCGGCTCGAGATCGACAAGCTCGAGTCGAGCATGGTGTCGATGGCGAACATCATCAGCGACTTTCTCGACATCGCCCGCCTCGAGGGCGGCACGCCGAGGCTCGAGCGCACCGAGCTCGAGCTGGGCGAGGTGGTCGACACGGCGACCGAGGAGCTGCGGCCGATCGCCGAGGCGTCGGGGCTCACGCTCGAGGTGCTGGTGCCCCAGCAGGGCGCGTCGCTCGTCGGCGACCGCGCGCGGCTGCGGCAGGTGGTGACGAACCTGGTGAGCAACGCCATCAAGTTCACGCCGGCGGGCGGCCGCGTCACGGTGCTGGTCGAGCCGAAGACGGCGGTGCTGCGAACGAGCGTGGTCGACACGGGCCCGGGAGTTCCCGAGGCGTCGGTGTCGGGGCTGTTCGAGCGCTTTCACCGGGCTCCCGAGCAGGCGGGCACGCAGGGCTCGGGGCTCGGGCTCATGATCGTTCGGCAGATCGTCGAGGCCCACGGCGGCGACGTCGGCGTCGACACCAAGCCGGGGCACGGCAGCACCTTCTGGTTCACGCTGCCGCGCTGAAGAAGCTGCGGGCTACCGCATCGCGACGGCGTCGCGGCCCTGCTGCTTCGCGCGGGTGCAGGCCTCTTCACCGGCGTCGAGCAGGTTGCCGGGGAGCTCTTTGGGCCGCAGCGCGACGACGCCGGCCGAGACGGTGAGGCGGAAGTCGCCGAACGCCGAGGCGTGCAGCTCGCGCGAGACCGCCTGGCGCAGGCGCTGGGCGAGGCGCATCGCGTGCTCGACGGGCACCTTCAGCGCGACGGCGAACTCGTCGCCGCCGACGCGGCCGATGGGGCCGAGGCCGTCGAGCGTCTGCGAGATCATCGACGCGACCCACGCGAGCGCGGCGTCGACGCGGTCTTTGCCGTGGGCGTCGTTCAGCTCCTGGCAGTCGTCGATGTCGAAGTAGATGAGCGACATCGGGCCGCCGCCCTTGCGGGTCTGGCTCACGAGCTGCGTCAGCAGCCGCTCGAAGTGGCCGCGCTTGAACGCGCCGGTCAACAGGTCGATGTGGGGAGCGAAGTCAGTCATGACTGTTTCGAACAACTCTCAGTCGAGAGCACCGCTCATGCGCCAGAGGCCTTCCTCGTCTTTTCGGCTGCCTTGTCGAAGCCATCGTAGTGGCGAACCGCCTGATCGCCTACCGATTGAATGTGCTGGTTGTTGAGGTAGGCAGAGATGGGAGCCGCCACCAGCGGAAGAGACTTGCCAATCGTGTGCAGCCCTCCCTTCGTCAGCGCGTACGAGGCGAGCTTCGCCAGCACCTTCGGGCTCGCGCGCTGCATCGGGCCGATGCCGTTCGCGTAGCCGTAGACGTCGAGCAGCTCGAAGCGCTTCGGCTCGCTCTTCAGGTTCACCTTGTACAGCGTCGCCACCTCGACGACGAGCGACAGCTGCAGGTACGTCATCACGATGAGGTCGGGCGGCACCGAGAGCACGCCGAAGATGCCGCTGACCCCGCCGATGAGCGACGCGAGCGTCTTCTTGTCGTCGATGAAGCGCTGCGCGATCTCTCGCGGGCCCGCCGAAGGGTAGCGCTGCGTCAGGTCGTCGAGCTTCTTCTTCGCCCGCTCGGCCTCTTTCTCGACCAGGTCCGACAGGCGCTCGTTGCCGAGCTTCTTCAGGTTCGATGGAGCCAGCACCGACAGCCACTCTTTGTATGCTTCGAACGGCGACATAAGACCTCAGTACCCATTCTCGACCAGGTAGAGGTCGACGAGGGCGCCCTCTTCGAACCAGTATTGGTTCGACTCTTTCGCCGCCCAGCGCGAGTTCGGGCGTGCGTCTTTCAGCTCGACGAGCAGCTTGCCCGTCGCGGTGTCGGCGATCGCGGCCCGCGCCAGGCAGCCGCTCGTCGGCTCTTCGCCGAAGCCGCCCTCGAGGCACACCATGTCGCCGGTCGACAGCCGCTTGATGTAGACCTCGGCGAGGTACTTGGCGTCATCGCAGCGCCCGCGCGCCGCGCCCTTGCCGTACTTGTCGCACCGCCGCTGCTTCGGAGCCTCGACGACCGGCACGTTCTCGAACAGGCCCGCGGCGCCGCGGTCGCGCGTCGCGCGGTTGTCGGTGAGACAGGCAGAGAGCGCGGCGAACGCACAGACCACGAACGTCAACAGCGGTGCCGGACGTTTCATGCCGCTTCTCCCACGAATCTGGCCAAGGCTTGCCTATCTATTGGGGCGAGGTCGATGAAACGCACGCCCATTCCGAACGACTTCGCGTCGGGCACGTTCACCACCTGGCCGCGGCAGCGAATCAGCCGGGTCTCGCCTGGCAGCGTGAACGACAGCTCGACCTCGACTCCCACCCCGTACGGAATGGCGCGGTCGAAGAAGACGCCCCCGGTCGAGATGTCGCGCGTGCTCTGCAGCGTGAAGCCATGCGGGTCGCGCACCTCGACCGCGATGGCCACCGCGACGCGGCGCTCACGTCTTCTTTCGAGAGAGCCTGAGTCGATCGGCATCGAACGCCCAATGACGAGTCGCTCGAAAGCCTAGCAGCCTGCGCCGCCCTACGCGACCAAACGTAGCGCCGGGCCGCCGACCGGCAGCCGCACGTAGAACGTCGTGCCCACACCTGGCTCGGTCGCGAACTTGAGCGACCCGCCGTGCCCCTTCACGACGACCGAGCGCGCGATGGCGAGGCCCTGGCCCGTGCCCCGGCCGACCTCTTTCGTGGTGAAGAACGGGTCGAAGATGCGCGGCTGCACCGCCTCGGGAATTCCGCAGCCGTCGTCGCCCACCGCGATGACCGCGACGTCGCCCTCGAGCCAGGTCTTCACGGTCAGGTGCCCGCGGCCCTGCGTGCCGCGGTATTTGTCGGCGATGGCGTGCGCGGCGTTGACGACCAGGTTCAAGACCACCTGGTTCAGCTCGCCCGCGAGGCAGCGCACCGGGGGCAGCGCCCCGTACGACGTCTCGAGGTCGGCGACGTGCTTGTACTCGCCCGCCGCGATGACGAGGGTGTTCTCGATGGCGCGGTTCAGGTCGACGTCTTCGGGCTCGTCTTTGTCGCGGTGCGCGAACACGCGCATCGAGCTCACGATCTTGTTGACGCGCGCGACGCCCTCTCTCGCCCGCTCGACCGCCGCTGGCGCCTCGTCGAGCGCGTACGCGAGATCGAGCTCGTCGCGCACCCGGCGGAGCTCGGCCAGCATCGAAGGCGGCACCGGGCCCGCCGCCGCCGCCGCCTCGAGCTTCTGGTACTCGGCGAGCGCCACCGACAGGTCGTGCAGGGCCTGGCCTACGAACTCGACGCTGGCGCCGACGAACTGCACCGGGGTGTTGATCTCGTGGGCGACGCCCGCCGCCAGCCGGCCCACCGCCTCGAGCTTCTGTGCCAGGCGCAGCTCGGCCTCGGCGCGCTCGCGCGCGGCCTCGCTCGCTCTGGCGCGCGCGAGCGCATCGCCCAGCTCGGCGTACGCCTGCTGCCGCAGGCTGTGGTTCAGCCAGGCGAGAAACGTGAGCCCCGCGACCGTGAACACCGCGTTCGTGGCGGTCAGCCCGAGCACGTCGATGCCGGCGGCGAACGGGGGAAGCTGCAGCCCCGCCTCGTGCACGGCCACGACGAGCACCGTCGTCGCGATCGACAGCCCGGCTGCCGTCACCGCGGCGCGTGCGCCGTCGAGCGTCATCGCCAACAGGACGACGATGCCGAGCACGGGGCTCATGAAGGCCCACTGCGAGTTCTCGTGGAACGCCGAGAACGCGGCGAGGGCGAGCAGGCTCAGCCACAAGAGCGAGCCGGCTCCGCGCGCCGTGCCGAAGACCCGCAGCCTGACGAGCACGGTGGTGACGGAAGCGCCGAACGCTCCGATGCACAGCACCGAGGCGGGCGGCATGGCCCTCGCGAGAAGCGCCCCGAAGCCGAGGATCTCGAAGCCGAGGCACGCCGAGACTCCGGCGATGAGGCGCAGGCGCCGCAGCTCGTCGGGTGACGCCCTCGCCCTGAGCGCCGGCTGAATCAGCGGGTCGAGCAGGTGCACCATCATGACGCCCCCTCGATCGCGGCCTTGAGCAACGCCGCCTCACAGGGCTTCGCGAAGTAGGCCCGAGCGATCGCCTTCGCGCGCCGCCGGCTCTCTTCCTCGGCGTAGCCCGACAGAATGAAGCAGGCCGTGCGCGGCCAGAGCGAGGCGATGCGCGCGAGCAGCTCGGCGCCGTCGATGCCGGGCATGCGCATGTCCGACACGACCACGTCGAACGGGCCGCGGCTCAGCTCGGCCAGCGCGGCCTCGCCGCTGGTGACGAACACCATGTCCCACTCGCTGCGCTGCTTGCGGAACATCGTCTTCAGCGCCCCGAGGAGCGCCGGCTCGTCGTCGACGAACAACACCCGCCGGGTCACCATCACGCCACCTTCCTCACCGGCGCCGCGCCCTCTGCGGGCAGCGCGACGTAGAACGTCGTGCCTTCGCCCACCTTCGACTCGAACCAGATCTCGCCCCCGTGGCCGCGCACGATGGCCCGCGCCGCGGCGAGCGACTGGCCCTTGCCCTTGCCCACGGCGCGCGTGGTGAAGAACTGCTCGAAGATGCGCGGCTGCACGTCTTTCGGAATGCCGCAGCCCGTGTCGGTGACGCTGACCAGCACGCCGTCGCGCTCGGCCCGCGTGCGCACCGTGATGCGCCCGCGCTCGCCGCCGCGGTCGGTGATCGCCGTCGCGGCGTTCGTCACGAGCGACAACCACACCTGGTTCAGATCGCCGGGTCGCGCGAGCACGGGCGGCACCTCGTCGAACACCGTCTCGACGTCGGCGGCGTACTTGTACTCGTTGCGCGCGATGGTGAGCGTCGTCTTCAGGCCCTCGCGCACGTCGCACGACGTCATCTCGCCCGGCTCCGAAGGGCTGAACGCCTTCATCGAGCGCACGATGTCGGCGATGCGCGAGAGCCCCTCGAGCGCGCGCTCGGCCGACCTCGGCACGTTGTCCCGCAAGTAGTCGAGGTCGATGGCGCGCTCTTTCTCGTCGAGCACGGGCCCGGCCGCCCGGTACCCGTCGAGCAGGCCGACGACGTCGGCCCACGCGTCGCGCACGAACATGAGGCTGTCGTTCGCGTACTGCACCGGGGTGTTGATCTCGTGCGCCACGCCCGCCGCCAGCCGGCCGACCGACTCGAGCCGCTGCGCCTGGTGAAGCTCGGTCTCGAGCGCCTTCTTGTCGGTCACGTCGAGCGCCAGCCCGCGCGCCACCCGGCCCTGCACGTTCGCGCTCGAGCGCAGGTGCACCCAGCGGCCGTCCTTCGACTTCATCCTGAACTCGTGGTCGTACTGCGGCCCCCGCTCGAGCTGCGCCATGACGTCGGCCGCCATCGCGTCGTGCTCGTCGGGCTCCATCACCGAGCGCAGGAAGGCGACCTGCTGCCACTCGCTCACCGAGTAGCCCGTCAGCGCGGCGCACTGCGGGCCGACGTACGTGAAGCGCCGGGCGTCGAACTCGTACTCGAAGGGAATCGCGCGGGTCGTCTCGGCGATCTGCCGGTACTGCTCGCGGCTCGTCGTGAGCTCGGCGGTGCGGGCGTCGACGAGCTGCGCGAGCCGCTCCTGCTCGGTGCGAATGCGCTCGAGCATCACGTTGAACGCCCGGGCGAGGCGACCGACCTCGTCGGGAGCCCCCGGCTCGACCGGGTCGAGCGCGAGCTCGCCGCCCGCGACGCGATCGGCCGTCGCCGCGATGCGCGCGAGCCGCCGCACGACGATGCCCATCACGAGCCACGCGAGCAGCGCGGCGAGCGCGGTGAGGCCGAGCGAGGTGGCTGCGCTGAGGGCGATGCTGTTGCGAACGGCCCGCTGCGCGCGCTCCTTGCCGAGCTCGATGTACAGCACGGCGCGCGGGCCCTCCTTCGAGACGATGGGTGCAGCCGCCACGACCGAGCTCGCCGTGTGGGCGGTCGCCACCGACGTCGGCGCCTCGGCCCAGGGCGGCGGAGGCACCGCGGAGCCCTCGATCAGCTGCCCGCCTTCGCCGTAGAGCGCGATCTGCGTGACGTCGCGGTCGCTCGCTGCCGACTCGAGCACCTCGCGCGCCGTGACCCGGTCGTCGTACGCCACGGCCGACTCGAGCTGTCGCCCGAGGACCTCGGCATACACCGACGCCTTGCTCGCGATCTGGGTGTCGAGCTCGCGCAGCCGCACCGCCGTGCGCAGCGCCGTGATGGACGTCGCGGTGACGAGGCACAGGGCCGCGGTCACCGCAGAGAGCTTGAAGCGCAGGCTCATGGCGCTCCCGGCAGCTCGGGCTTCGCGATGTACTCCTGGGGCAGCTCGCCCGAGAGCGCGCCGAACCACGCGACGATGCCCTTCACCTCTTCGTCGTCGAGCTCTTCGCCGACCTGATACCGCCCCATCAGCCGCACGGTCTCGTCGAGGCTCTCGACCGAGCCGTCGTGAAGGTACGGGCCCGTGTGCGCCACGTTCCTCAGGCCGGGCACCTTGAACAGCAGGTCGTCGCCCGGGTCGCCCGTCACTTCGGCGCGGCCCAGGTCGGTGCGGTTCGGCCAGGGCTTCGTGGTGCCGAGCTTCTCGTACATCGAGCCTCCGGCGAGCTCACCCGCGTGGCACACCACGCAGCCGAAGTTCGCGAAGGCGCGCGCGCCCTGCTTCTCGAGCGGCGTCAGCGCTGAGGCGTCACCCTCGAGGAACCGGTCCCACCGGCCCGGGGTGATGAGCCCGCGCTCGAACGTGGCGATCGCCAGCTTCACGTGCTCCCAGGTGATGGGCTCGTGCTCGCCGGGGAAGGCTGCGGCGAACCGCGCCTCGTAGCCCCGAATGCCCTTCAAGAGCCGCACGGCGTGGGCGCCGTCTTCCACGCCCATCTCGGCGGCGTTCAGCAGGTGGCTGCCCGCCTGCTCTTCGAGGGTCGCTGCGCGCCCGTCCCAGAACTGGCGAAAGTGGCGCGCGGCGTTGTACGGAGTCGGGGCGTTGCGCCTGCCGCGGCGGCCGTCGACGCCCCTCGACGTCGCGTCGTGTGTGGTGCCCCACCGGTCGAGCGGGTGGCAGCTGTTGCAGCTCACTTCGCCCGTCGCCGACAGCCGCGGCTCGAAGTACAGCATGCGGCCGAGCTCGACGAGCGCCGCGTTCTGCGTGGGCGCGGGCGCGGCGAGCGGCTTGTATCGGCGCAGCACGCGGTGTGCGAGGTCGGTCTGGGCTTGCGCCCCGCGCTGCGGCGATTGAACGAGCAGCTTGCGCTTGGGCTCGAAGCCTGGCTCGGGCTCGAGGCTGCACGCGGCAGCCAGCAGTGCCGCGAAGCCGAAGCACCTCACTTCACCACCACGCGAATGGGCTCCTTGACCGCGCCCTCGGCCATCGACGCGAAGCGCGTCTGCAGGGCCGCCGTGATCTCGAAGCCGCGCGGCACGAGCAGCATGCCGGTCTTCATGCGCAGGTCTTCGGTGAGCACCATGCCGGCCTTCAGCTCGCGCAGGCTCACGTCGCGCACCTTCGGGCCGTGCCCCGCGCCCTCGACGTGGCGGCCCAGCGCGTCGAGCAGGGCCGGGTCGTAGTGCGAGCGCCGCGCCTTCAGCGTCTCGAACGCCAGGTCGACCGGGTCGCCCTTGCTGCGCAGCGCATCGAAGTCGAACGCGAGCCGCAGCGCGCGGGCGCCCATGGGGGCGTGCTCGGGAGCGTCGCCGCGCGCGACCGAGGCCACGATGTCGCGCACCGCCTCGAGGCGTGGAATGTGCGAGAGGAAGCCGTCGGCCGCCTGCGGCAGCTTGTCGACCATCGCCTTCTCGGAGGCGTCGAGCTCGGCGCCGCGGTACCACTTCTCGAGCGTCGCCTGCGGCAGGTGCACGGCGGCGATGTGCGCGAACAGGCACGCGACGTCGGCCTTCCACACCTCGTCGGGGGCCACCTCTTTGAGCACGATGTCGACCAGCGTCTTCGCCCGGGTGACCTTGCCGAACGCGAGCGGGTTCGCGAGCGCGAGCACGTCGCCCAGCACCTTCACCGTGCCGCGCAGCGTCTTCTCGAGCAGCTCGCGCTCGGCCGTCACGAGCCGGTACTGATGCACCGCCGAGTCGAGCGCCGCCTGCAGCGCTGGCGGCGGGCAGGGCTTCGACAGGAAGCGGAAGATCTGCCCCTCGTTGACCGCGCTCACCGCCGAGTTGAAGTCGCTGTGCCCCGTGAGCAGCAGCCGAACCGTGTCGGGAGTGACGGTTCGGGCCTGCTTCAAGAACTCGGCGCCGTTCATGCCCGGCATCCGCATGTCGCTCACGATGGCGGCGAAGGGGGGCTCGTCCTTGATCTTCTGCAGCCCCTCGGCGCCGCTCGACGCCGTGGTGAGCGCGAACCTGCGGCGCAGGTGCAGCGAGAGGCCCTCGAGCACGTTCGGCTCATCGTCGACGCAGAGCACTCTCGGCGCGGCTTCAGTCGTCATGCAGCGTCGCGCCCGAAGGCGCGCTCGGTGAGTGCGGGCAGGGTGAGCCCACACGAGGTCAGGTACGCAACGTCGTATTCGACACAGGCGGGGCTCTTGTTCAGTCGGGCGGCGCGCTCCATGGCGAGGCGCTGCGCGACGTGCACGGCGCCGGCGGCGTCGAACGGGCCCGCCATGAGGGCGTTCTGGGTCGCGATGGCGCACACGAGAGACGGCGCCTGGCCCCAGGTGCCGAGCAGGTAGGCGCCGACGTCGGCGTGGGTGAAGCCGAGCAGCTCCTGCTCGCGGCCGGCGCGCTCGAATGCCCACGGCAGTTGCCCGAAGAGCGCGTCGCGGTGCTCGGGCAGCGACGCGAGCATCACGAGGCCTCCGACGTCGTGCAGCAGGCCCGCGAGGTACGCGCGCTGCGCCGCCTCTGGGGGCACGAGCTTCATCGCGATGCCGCCGACGGTGAGCGCGCGCTGCTGCAGGTGCTCGATGATGGGCGCGGCGCCCCCGACCGACGACTCGAGGGTGCCGGCGAGCTGGGCGTACGTGAGCGCCGTCTTCACCATCGACAGGCCGAGGCGCTGCACGGCCTTCAGCACCTGCGTGACCGGCGTCGAGGCGTAGTACGCCGAGTTCGCGAGCTTGAGCAGCCTCAGCGACAAGCCCGGGTCGCGCTCGATGATCGACGCGATGCGCTTGAGGTCGGTCTCGGGGTCGTTCAGCGCGACGCTCAGCTCCTGGAAGACCGCCTTCGGAGTCGGCAGCTTGTCGATGGCGTGAATCACGCGCTGCATCTGGGGCCGGTCGAAGCTGCGGCGCAGGCCCATCAGGTGATTCACCGTCGCGATGACCTCGTCGAGGTTGCACGGCTTGAGCAGGAACTGGTGCGCGACGCGCAGCCCGTCGAACACGACCGAGCCCTCGCTCTGGCCCGAGATGAGCACGCGCAGGGCCTGCGGGTGGTGAACGCGCACGCGCTCGAGCAGCTCGGTGCCGCGCATGCCGGGCATGTTCTGGTCGGTGATGACGACGTCGGCGGGCTCCTTCGCCAGCGCGTCGAGCGCCTGGGCGCCTCCCTCGACGAAGCGCATGTCCCACGTGCCGCGCTGGCCACGAAAGCGGTTGCGCATCGCGCTGAGAATGAGCGGCTCGTCGTCGACCATCAGCAGGCGGATCACGCTCCGGCTGACATTGCGAGGCCTGATCCACCGCTCGAGAGCGTGAGGGCGGTCGGTTGCGACGCAGAGCGCGGTGTCGAAACCGACTCATGGGTGGTCACCGGACGGCGCGGGCCCGCGCAGAACCTGCGCGTGGGCTGAGATCGAGGCGCGATCCACTCGGGTGCGGCTGCGTGTCACACGGCCCGAGAGGCCTGCATGCCACTGGGCACAGCCCCCCTGGTGCTCATCGTCGAAGACGACGCCGACACGCGCGCGGCCCTCGTCGACCTGCTCGAGCAGGAGGGCTACCGGGTGCTGACCGCGAAGGACGGCCACGACGCGCTGGCGGTGCTCGCGCGGGGCCCCTCACCGAGCGTCATTCTCACCGACCTGCAGATGCCGCGAATGAACGGCGCCGACTTCTGCCGGGCCTGCGCCGACTCGCCGACGCTCCAGCACATTCCCCGCATCGTCGCGACCGGCCTCAGCGACACGTTAGGCTGCGAGGGCGACCTGTTCGTGTCGAAGCCGCTCGACGCCGACCGCCTGCTCGCGGCCCTCGAGCGGGCGGTCGCGGGCGCTACCCGGCGGTAACGCGGGCGGCGCCGGGCGAATCGCCCTGTTCAAGCGCGCGCCGGAGCGCGTAGATCGAGGTCGACGAATGGCAGCTCCCAGGGTGCTTCTCATCGACGACGACGCCGACGATCGCGCGAGCATGCGCACGCTGCTCCACGATGCGGGCTTTCAGGTGATCGAGACGGCGAGCGCGAAAGAGGCGCTGCACTTCCTCACGTCCGAAGCGCCGCTGCCGCAGCTCATCGTGACCGACCTCGCCATGCCCGACATGAGCGGCTGGGAGTTCGTGAACATCATTCACGCCTACGTGCGCCTCTCGGTGATTCTGCTCCTGGTCGTGTCGGGCGTCGAGCCGCAGCGCCGCCGCTTCCCCGCCGACGCCGTCACCGGCTTCTTCAGCAAGCCCATCGACGCCAAGACGTTCGTGACGACGGCCCGGCAGTCGGCGCGCGCCTGAGCTGCTCGGTTCAGAAGAGCAGCAGCACGAGCCGCAGCACCACGTAGGCCCCGAGCAGACTCAAGACGACGGCGTTGCGCGCGACGAAGCGCGAGGCTTTCTCGTGCAGCGGCTCTTCGTAGGCGCCGACGCGCTCCTGCTCGAGGAAGCGGCCGACGTCTTCTGCGAGCGCGGTCGGCGTCGCGTAGCGGGCGCCCGGGGCCGCGGCCATCGCCTTCGCGCAGATGGCGGCGAGCGGGCCGGGCCCGTCGAAGCGCGGCGGCGCCTCGGCGCGGGCCGCCTTCGCGAGCACGTCGCGCGCGTCGAGGCCCGACCGCGGCGCGCGGCCGCAGACGAGCGCGTACAAGAGCGCTCCGAGCCCGAACACGTCGGTCGCGGGGGTCGCCGCCTCACCGCGCGCTGCCTCGGGAGCCATGTACGCCGGCGTGCCGGCCACGGCGCCCGGCGGCTCGCCGTCGCTGGGGCGCCTGGCGAGGCCCCAGTCCATCACGAGCGCTTCGCCGAACTCGCCGACCATGACGTTCTCGGGCTTGAGGTCGCGGTGCAGCACGCCGCGCGCGTGCGCGAACGCGACCGCTTCACACACGCGCTGGAACAGGCGCAGGCGCGCCTTGACGTCAGCGCGGGCGGCCCACACGTCGAGGCGCTCGCCGCGCACGCGCTTCATCACGCAGTAGACGCGGCCGTCGGCGAGCGTGCCAGTCTCGTGCACCGGCACGACGCCCGGGTGCTCGAGCTGGGCCATCACCTTCGCTTCGTGGGTGAGCGCCCCCGAGGTGACCTTCACGGCGACCTCGCGCTCGAGCTCGCGGTCTCGGGCGAGCCAGACCGAGCCCATGCCGCCGCGGCCGATGAGCTCGATGAGCTCGTAGCGGGTGGTGCTGAGGTCGGGCTCGTCGGTGACGCGCTCGACGTGCGCGAGCACGGTGTCCGACAGCCAGGTCACAGCGACTCCTCGAGCTCGCCGAGCCGCGCCTGCACGAGCTCGCGCAGCGCGCGCCGCGCCTTCGAGAGGTGGTTCGTGATGGTGGTGACGGGCAGGGCGTGGGCGCGGGCGAGGTCTTCGTAGCGGGGCCGCGGCGGGTCGCAGAGGTCGTACTGCTCGAAGACGCGGAACACGTCGGGCTCGAGGCGCGCGCGCAGCTCGTCGATGGCGGCCGCGAAGAGCTGGCGCTTCCACTCGTGGTCGAAGACGGCGTCGGGGTCGGCGTGCGCCGCCGGCACCCGCTGGAGCTCGCGCTCGGCCGCCTCGAAGTCGACGCTCAGCACGCGGTGGCGCTCGTTCGACTGGTGCCGGTCGAGGCAGAGCTTGAAGAAGGTGCGGAAGCGGGCCTTGCCCGGGTCATAGCCGTCGAAGAAGCCCTTCTCGAGGGCGCGCGCGAAGAAGCTCTGCACGGTGTCTTCGGCGCCCTGGGGGTCGCGCTTCCACTTCAGGCGCAGGTGCTTGTAGGCGGGCTTCCAGTAGGCGGCGACCAAGGTCTGCCAGGCGCGGCCGCGCTCGCCGGCGTCGTCGCTGCGCACGCGCTGAACGGCCGAGCCGTGGGTCGTCGGGAACAAAATAAAGGAAATATTCGCCGGCCGGAATGAGCCCTACAAAGGAGAAACACTGCCATGAATCGTCCTCTGCTCGGCCTCCTCTGCGGTCTGCTGCTCGGCGCGCTCGACGGGCTCACCTCGCTCGCGACGCCCGAGGTTCGAGATCAGCTCGCCGGCATCGTGCTCGGCTCGAGCCTCAAGGGCGTGCTCGCCGGCGTCATCGTCGGGTTCATCGCCCGCAAGCTGCACTCGACGCGGGCCTCGACGCTGGTCGGCGTAGGCGTGGCCGCGGTCATCACGCTGCCGATCGCGCACCTGAACGCACAGCAGTACGGGCAGCCGAGCTTCTACTGGAAGATCATGCTCCCCGGAGCCCTCGTCGGCGCCATCGTCGGCTACGTGGTGATGCGGTACGGCAAGGCGCCCGGCGCCGCCGCGCGAACGTAAAGAAGTGCGAAGCCCCGCGACGGCCGCAGGCGACGCTCTTCTTCGGGGCATGAACCCAAACGGCAAGGTCGTCATCGTCACCGGAGCAACCAGCGGTCTCGGGCAAGCGTTCGCCATCGAGGCAGCGAAGCAGGGCGCGCGCGTCATTCTCGTGGGGCGCGACGCGCAGCGCGCGAAGGAAACAGGGGACGCCATCAAGGCGGCGGGCAAGCAGGTCGAGGTCGTGCTGGGCGACGTCTCGACCCTCGCGGGCGCGCGGGCCGTGGCCGAGCAGATTCGCGCGAAGGCGAAGCGCATCGACGTGCTCGTCAACAACGCGGGCGGGCAGTTCAAGACCGAGTCGAAGACGTCGGACGGCGTCGAGACGACGTTCGCGCTCAACACGCTGGGGGCGTTCGTGCTCGAGAAGCAGCTGCACCGCGAGCTCGCCGCCGCGAAGGGCCGCGTCGTGAACCTGGCGACGGGCTTTCTCGACAGCTTCCCGGTCGACCCCGAGCAGCTGACGGCGCCGGCGAAGTACAGCCCGCTCGGCCAGTACGGCCGCGCGAAGCAGGCGTCGGTGATGATGACGGTCGAGCAGTCGAAGCGCTTCGCCGGCGACGGCGTGACCGTGGTGTCGATGCACCCGGGCATCATTCTGGGCACGCGGTTCGGCGGAGGTCAGCCGCGGCTGATGCAGGTGCTCGCGGGGCCGCTGATGCGAGGCGTGGGCATGGCCTGCACGCTCGACGAGGCGGTGCGCCGCTTCATGGTCGCCGCGTTCGAAGACGTGCCGAGCGGCAGCTACATCGTGAAGGGCAAGCCCGCGAAGCTGCCGAAGCAGGTGAACGACGCGGGGGTGCGAGCGAAGGTGTACGGCCTGCTCGAGGGCCTCGCCGCGCGCGCGTGACGCGCGTGAGCGGTCAGACCTTCTCGGCCTGCACGCGGCCGAACAGCCCCTCGGGCCGGAACAGCAGCACGAGAATGAGGAAGCCGAACGCGACGGCGTCGCGCCAGCTGCTGACGGCGTAGCCGCTGATGAACTCTTCGCAGAGGCCGAGGGCGAGGGCTCCGACGACGGCGCCGGGCACGTGGCCGATGCCGCCGATGACGGCGGCGACGAACGCCTTGAGGCCGACCATGAGGCCCATCATGGGCTCCATCTTGCGGTCCTTGATGGCGTAGAGGATGCCGGCGGTCGCGGCGAGCGCCGAGCCGAGCGCGAAGGTGACGGCGATGACGCGATCGACGGGGATGCCCATCAGCGCAGCGGTGCGGTGATCGAAGCTGACCGCGCGCATGGCGCGGCCGAACTTCGTCTTGAAGACGAGGTACTGCAGGCCGATCATCAGCGCGGCGGCGATCGACGCCGAGATGACCTGCCAGTTCCACACGATGACGCCGTCGCTGTCGGAGCCCAGCTGCAGCCACGGCTCCCGGGGGATGATGGCGGGGAAGTAGCGCACGGTCGCGCCGGGCAGCAGGGTCCAGCTGCGGTCGAACAGCTCGAAGCTGAAGTCGATCTGGAAGCTGTACGAGATGAAGAACGAGATGCCGATGGCGGTGATGAGCGCCGTGAGCCGGGGCCGGTCGCGCAGCGGCCGGTACGCGAAGCGCTCGATGGCGAGGCCGAGCAGCGCGCAGAACAGCATCGCGACCATGAAGACGACGACGGCCGCCCACCAGGCGCCGAGCGCGTCGCTGCCGAGCAGAAACGCGACCGCGTAGCCGACGTAGACGCCGACCATCATCACGTCGCCGTGGGCGAAGTTGATGAGCTTCAGCACGCCGTAGACCATCGTGTAGCCGAGCGCGACGAGGGCGTAGACGGTGCCCGTCGCGAGGCCGTTCAAGATGTGCTGGATGAACGGGTACAAGACTTACGGGTTCACGGTGGCGACGTACTTGAACTTGCCGTCTTTCACCTGCAGCACGACGGCCGGCTTCTCGGCGTCGCGCTTGCTGTTGAGCGTGATGGTGCCGGCGACGCCGGGGAAGTCTTTCGTCTGCGCGATGGCTTCGCGCAGCGCCGGGCCGTCGAGCGAGGCCGCGCGCTTCATCGCATCGATGCCCACGCGCGCCGAGTCGTAGCCGAGCGCCGCCAGCGAGTCGGGCACCACCTTGTACTTCGCCTGGTACTTCTTGATGAAGTTCTGCACCGTGGGCGACGGGTCTTCGGCCGAGTAGTGGTTCGAGACGTACGAGCCCTCGATCGCCTTGCCGCCGAGCTCGAACAGCGGAGGCCCATCCCACCCGTCGCCGCCCATCAGCACGGTCTTGAAGCCGAGCTCCTCGGCCTGCTGCGCGATCGCGCCGACGTCGTTGTAGTACCCGGGAATGTAGAGGCCCTGCGGCTTCAACTTCTTGAGCGCCGTCAGCTGCGCGCGGAAGTCGCTGTCGCCCTTCGAGTACGACTCGGTGCCGACGACCTTGCCGCCCATCTCGCTGAACTTGCGCTCGAACACCTCGGTCAGCCCGACCGAGTACGCGCTCTTCACGTCCTTCAGAATCGCGGCGGTGTTGAACTCGAGCTTCTCGCGCGCGTACTTCGCCATCACGTAGCCCTGAAACGGGTCGATGAAGCAGACGCGGAAGATGTAGTCGCCGACCTCGGTGACCGCGGGGTTCGTCGACGAGGGCGAGATCATCGGCACCTTGGCCTCCTGGGCCTTCGGCGCCATCGCGAGCGAGTTCGACGACGCCACCTCGCCCAAGATGAGCTTCACCTTGTCCTGCGTCAGCAGGCGGGTGACGGCGCTCGCCGCCTCTTCGGGCTTGCTCGCGTCGTCGTAGACCTTCACCTGCAGCTTCCTGCCCTTCACGCCGCCGGCCTCGTTCGCCTCTTCGACGGCCAGCTCGATGCCGTTGCGGGTCGAGATGCCGAACGCGGCCTCGGCGCCCGTGAGGCTGCCGACCTCGCCGATCATGATGACCTCGTCCGAGCCCACCGCCGCCTGCACCTGCGCCGCGTCGGGAGCGCCCTTCGGCGTCTCGGGAGTCGTCGTCGTCTTCTTCTCGCAGCCGACGAGCGCGGCGAACAGCACGGCCAGGGCGGTCTTTCGCATGGCGCGGCTCATATTCCCAGAGCTCACCAGTGTCGAGCTTCCGCGGCGCGTTCGGCTGCGAGCGTCGAGGCGGTTCGAGGGCGCCACTGCGCTCGACCTGGTGGAGCTCGCCAGAGCTCACCCGTGTCGAGCTTCCGCGGCGCGTTCGGCTGCGAGCGTCGAGGCGGTTCGTGGCCCTCTACGGCCGGGCCGTGTCTTTGTTGATGATGCGGTTCACGAGCAGCCGCAGCGCCTGCGCGTCGAACGGCTTCTCGAGCCGCGGGTTCGACGTCAGCTCGAAGAACGCGCGCGCCGACGTCGTGAACGCTCCCGCGGTCAGAAACACCATGCGCTTCGCCTGGTCGGCGGCGACGTTGTGCAGCTCCCAGTACAGGTCGAGCCCGCTCATCTGCGGCATCATCACGTCGCACAAGATGACGTCGTACCGCTCGCCGCCCTTGATCCGCTCGAGCGCCGAGATCGCCGACGTCACCACCTCGACCTCGTGCTGCGCCGACAGAATGCGCCGCACGAACGTGCCCACCATCGGCTCGTCGTCGATGCTCAGCACCTTGCCGCGGTGCACCGGCAGCTGGTCACCCGCATCGGGCGACGTCACGAGCGTCACCGTCGCCGCCGCCGGCAGGCAGACCGTGAACGCCGAGCCCTTGCCGACCTCGGTGCGCACCGCGATCGTCCCGCCCATCGACGCCACGATCTGGTGCGCGATGCTCAGCCCCAGGCCCATGCCTTCGCCCGTCGGCTTCGTCGAGAAGAACGGGTCGAAGATGTGCGCCAGGTTCTCGGCGCTGATGCCGCAGCCCGTGTCCGCCACCTCGACCTCGATGAAGCCCTCTTTGCCGTTGCGCGCCGTCACGCGAATCTCGTTGCCCTCGGCGTTGCCGTCTTCGATCGCCTGCGCCGCGTTCACGAGCAGGTTCAAGAACACCTGGCCCAGCTTCGCCTCGTTGCCGTGCACGGCCGCGACGGCGTCGAGGTGCTTCACCAGCCGCGCCCGGTGCCGAATCTCGTTCTGCGCCATGCGCATCGACAGCTCGAGCACCTGGTGCACGTTGATGGGCCCCGCGGCGTCGCGCTCGGAGTTGCGCGCGAACACCTTCAGGTCGCGAATGATGTGCTTCACCCGATCGCACGCCGCCGCCGCGTCGCGCAGCTCGTCGCGCAGGTGCTCGACCGTCTCTTTCTCGACGCCCTTCTCGGCGAGCATCTCGGTGTCTTCCTGCGCGAGCTGCAGGTTCACGAGCACCGCCGCGAGCGGGTTGTTGATCTCGTGCGCGACCCCGGCCGCCAGCGTGCCCACCGACGTCAGCCGATCGGCCAGCAGCATCTGCTGCTGAATCGTCGCGCGCACGCGCTCGGCCGATGCGCGCTCGGCCGCTTCTCGCAAGAGCCGCTCGTTCGCCGAGTACAGCTTCATCTGCGTGGTCGTCTCGCGGCAGAGCGCCGCGAGCTGGCCGCCGACCGGGTAGATCGAGATCGCAAACTGCCGCGGCTGACCCGCGACCTCGATGCTCTCGTCGCCGTGCACGGGCTGCCGGGTCTCGAGCGCGCGCTGGTAGAGCGGCACCCAGTGCGCGTCGGCCGCGAAGGGGGCTCCGAAGTGCTCGTTGAAGTGGCGGTTGCCCCAGCTGAGCTCGAGCTTCTCGTTGACCGACCACAGCGGCAGCCCGATGTTGTCGGCGATGGCGGCGAGCAGGTCGTGCAGGCCCGTCATGGCGCCACCAGCGTCAGCCCGAGCGCGGCGATGCCCACGTACCGCACGGGCTCGAGCACGCGCACCCACGGTCGGCCTTCGAGCACCCCGCTGATGGCGATGAGGGTCAGGTACACAGAGAGCACCACGCAAGCGACCTGAAGCCACGACAGGCCGCGGCCCCACATCAACATCGAAAACGTCACGAAGGCGAGCGCCGTGAACCAGAACACGGCGTAGAGCTGGCGCGACGCCGACGGAGCGACGTCGTACTTGCGCTGCTCGGCGCGCGTCTGCGGCGTCGCGTGGGCCTCGGTCAGCCAGGCGGGGCTCCAGCCGGGGCGGCGGAAGAGCACCTGCAGCGCCTGCCCCACGCTCGGCGCCTTGCGCGCGGCGCGGAAGACGTCGGCATAGCCCGCGAACTGCGCCCAGACGGGGTTGAAGCTGCCGAGCGGCTTCGTGGTGCCGAAGACGGGCTCGTCGGTCTCGGGCTCCCACGAGCGGAACAGCCGGTCCCACACGTTGAGGATGGCGGCGTAGTTGCGGTCGAGGTACCGCGAGTTGATGGCGTGGTGCACGCGGTGGGCCGAGGGGCTGTTGAAGAGCAGCTCGAAGCGCGGCAGCCGCCCGACGAGCTCGGTGTGAATCCAGAACTGGTAGAGGGTCGACACCGACGTCGCGACGGCGAGCGGCAGCGTGCCGACCCCCGCGAACGCCAGGGTTACGTAGAAGGGAAAGATGGTGGCCGTGGTCGTCACCGACTGCCGGAGCGCGACTGCGAGGTTGTAGTCCTCGCTCTGGTGATGCACGACGTGAGCCGCCCAGAGCAGGTTCACCTCGTGCGACAGGCGGTGCCACCAGTAGTACAGGAAGTCGACGCCGATGAACGCGACCGTCCACTGCGCCCACACCGGCAGCGTGACCCACCGCGCGTGCTCGTAGAGCCAGCCGTAGGTGGCGAGCAGCGCCCCCGAATAGAGAAGAATTCCCGTCTGCTGGGCGACGCCGCACCCGAGGTCGCACAGCGCATCGGGCAGGCGGTACACGCGCCGGCCCTTGAGGTGAGCGATGGCGAGCTCAACCCCGATGAGCAGGAAGAAGAAGGGGATCGCGAGCGCGATGAGGTTGGGGCCCAACGGAGGCGGCAGCTTATGAGAGACCGGGTGCAAAAGTGCACACCGGGTCGCACGTGACTGCCGACCCCCCGACCGAGGCGCACCGCCTGCAGCGCGGCGCGTTCAGCTCGAGTGCGCCGTGAAGCGCCCGACCACCTCGGGCTGCAGAAAGGCGTCGATGCGCGCGATGCGCCCGCCTTCGACCGTGAGCACGTGCAGCGCTCCGGGCTTGCCGTTCATCGCGCAGACGAACGCCGGCGCGCCGTTCACCGCCACGGGCCGCAGCTCGAACTTCCCCTGCGGCATCACGTGGCGGCCGAAGAAGCCGGCGATGGCCTCGGCGCCCTCGAGCCACAGCGGCAGCGGCGGCATCGCGGCGACGGCGTCGGCCTTGAGCAGCGCGACCAGCGCGTTCACGTCCGAGTTGCGCCACGCCTTCACGTACTGCTCGAGCACCGCCTTCACCGAGTCGTCGTCGCCGCGCGAAGGCCGCGGCTTCTGCTCGAGCGTCTCGCGCGCCCGCTGCAGCGCGCTGTTCACGGCGGCCACGCTCATGTCGAGCAGCTCGGCGCAGTCGGCCGCCGACCAGCCCAGCACGTCGCGCAACAGCAGCACCGCGCGCTGCCGCGCGGGCAACAGCTGCAGCGCCGAGAGGAAGGCGAGCGCGACGCTCTCGCTCTTCGAATAGCGCGCCTCGGGGCTGACCTCGTCGCTCGGCAGCGCGTCGTCGGGGTACGGCTCGAGCCAGGGAATGTCGTCGCCCCCGCCGCCGGGCGGCTTCGTCGGGTCGGCCGCCACGCCGACCAGCAGCACGCGGCTCTTCTTCGCCTGCAGCGCGTCGAGGCACACGCGCGTCGCGACCGCGTAGAGCCAGCGTCGCATCGTCGAGCGCCCCTCGAAGCTGCCGTAGCCGCGCCACGCCTTGATGAGGCTCTCTTGCGTGAGGTCTTCGGCCTCCGTGAGCGAGCCCGACATGCGGTAGCAGTGCGCCTTCAGCTCCCGGCGGAAGGGCTCGACCTGCTGGAGGAACTGGGCGTGCGCGCTGTCCATCGGTGGCTTGACGTGGGGTCGCCGTCTTTCTCATCGAACGAGAAGAGCGGCAAGGCAACCGGGGCCTACACGCCCCGACAATGTAGTTACCATGCCCACCAAGAGCATCGCACCGTTCATCGCTTCCAGCCGCAAGTACGTCGCTGCCGCCGTCGCGAAGGCGAACGCGAACAAGAACACGTACCTCACGAAGGCGGAGGCGAAGAAGCTGCCGAAGGACCTGCAGGACAACTTCGCCAACTTCCGCGCGCTGGGGAAGAACAGCGGCTCGGTGGTCGCAGAGGAGTTCGTGAAGCGGTACGGCGACTACGTCGAGGCGGTGGTGCGCAAGGCCGACAAGAACGAGAGCGGCGTGCTGTCGAGCGCCGAGATCTCGACGCTGCCCGACGACGTCCGCGACAACTTCACCAACTTCTGGGCGAACGGCGGCGGCGATGTCGCCCCCGCGGCCGAGCTGCAGACCGCGGCCCAGCGGGCAGACTCCATCTACAACCGCGCGCTGCCGGCCTCGAGCGCGCTGGGCAAGCTCGCCAAGGAGCTCGACCAGCAGCTCGCCGACGGCAACATCATGAGCGGCGTCGTCGGAACCGCGAGCGGCAAGCTGCCGAACGCGGGCACCGCGACCGACGCGCAGCTCTCGGCGTGGGGCACGGCGCTGATGACCGACTACCTCGCGGTGAGCGACGACGGAGCGAAGGCCCTCGACGTGAAGGTCGAGCACCTGAGCGCGAGCGCAGCGCTGCAGCGGGCCGGCCTGATTCTCGCCGACGGCAACGCGTTCGACACGAGCAACCCCGAGAACGTGAAGGGCCTGCTCGACGGCGAGGGCAAGCCGGGCGACGACGACCACGTCATCGGCCTGAAAGAGGTGAACGCGAAGCTCGGCACGCCGGTGAAGGCGCTCGTCGTCAGCGGCAAGCGGAAGAACGACGATGGCGACCTCGACAAGGTCGGGCTCGCGCTCTTCCTCAACACGAAGACGGGCGAGTTCGTCGGGTACTACGGGCGCGAAGGCCACACCTGAGAGCTCGGTCGCCGCTCGGGGCCCGGTGAGCACCTCACCGGCTCACCTGCTCACCACCCCTCCGAGGGCGCGGGGCGATGGAGAAAATTCTTCTCAGGGCGCCGGAGGTTCTGCCGCCGGATCGGACGACTTGTCCGACGGCGAGGGACCACCCCCGGGGTGAGGAGAAATTCTTCTCAGGGCGCCGGAGGTTCTGCCGCCGGATCGGACGACTCGTCCGACGGCGAGGGACCACCCCGGGGGTGAGGAGAAATTCTTCTCAGCGCGCCGGAGGTTCTGCCGCCGGATCGGACGACTCGTCCGACGGCGAGGGACCACCCCCGGGGTGAGGAGAAATTCTTCTCAGGGCGCCGGAGGTTCTGCCGCCGGATCGGACGACTCGTCCGACGCCGAAGCCCCACTGCCTTGGTGCGGGGAATTCCCCTGAGCATTCGCGCGGTTCGTCAGCAGATCAGGCGACGGTTCACCGCCTGGCTTCAGCGCTTCGCCGACGCCGCCAGCGCCTCACCCTCGCGCCACCCGATCGCCTGAGACGCGACGATGACTTCGTTGAGCTCGTTCGAGGCCTCCTCCGCCCGACCGAGGCCTTTCAGGAGCCGCGCCCGGTTGTAGCGCACGCGCAGCACCCCGATGCGGTCGCCGGCCTTGTCGGCCAGCGCGCGCGCCTCGTCGAACAGCTGCAGCGCCTGGGCCTCGTCCTTCTTCTGGGCCGCCAGCACCGCGAGGTTCGCCACCACCTTCGACTCACCGAACGCGCTCTGCTGCATCTGCGCCTGCGCGCGCGCGTTCACGAAGAACTCCTGGGCCTCGGTCATCTTCTGCATGCGCAGGTGCAGCCGGCCGAGCTGGTTCAGGTACTGCCACATGAGGTGGCCCGCCTCGTTGCGCTTGTTGCCCATCACCTTCATGCCCTCGAGCAGGTGCTGCGACGCCAGCGAGAAGTCGCCCTTCGCTTCGAGCACCGACGCGATGTCGGCGCGAAGCTCAGCCACCAGCTGCGCGTTGTCCTGCGCCGTCACCTTCGAGAGCGCCTCCGAGAGCAGCTTCTCGGCGTCGGCGTGCTTCGACAGCTTCGACATGCACAGCCCCTTTTGCCGCAGCGCCGCCGCCCGCGACGCCTGCGCGCGCGTCGACGGCACCAGCGCCAGCACCGGCTCGAGAATCGCCAGCGCCCCCTCGACCGAGATGAGCAGCTGCACCGCCGCCGCCTGCGCCGAGAGCTCGAGCAGCTGCTGCGCCACCGCGTCCGAGACCTGCCCGACCTTCTTCGACTCGCCCACCAGCAGATCGATGCACGTCTTGTAGGCCGCCACCGCCGCCGCCGGCGCGTTGCGCTCGGCCAGCCGATCGGCCGACAGCTTCAGGTACCGCGCCGCCTTGCGCGGCTGATCGGCCGCCATGAAGTGCCGCGCCATCGCCGCCGCCGGCCCTTCGGCGCCGCAGCTGATGCCGCGCTCGATCGCCTCGCCGAGCCGCAGGTGCAGCGCCTTCAGCTCGGCCTGATCGATGCGCTGCAGCGCCGCCTCGTGCAGCAGCGCCTGCACGAACTGGTACGAACCCGACGTCTGCTCCGCCGGAGCGATGATGCTGCGCTCGACGCACTCGGCCGCCGCCGCCGTCACGTCGAGCGGAGTCTCGACCGCCGCCACCACGAGCTCGATGGGGAACACGCGCCCCGCCGCCGCGCCGACCCGCAGCAGCGTTCGTGCCCCCGCCGACAGCCGGTCGAGCCGCGCCGCCGCCACCGCCACCAGCGACTCGGGCAGCACCGCCTGGTCTGCCGACAGCGTCCACTCGCCCTGCACCAGCCGCGCCGCGCCGCTCTCGACGAACGACGACAGAATCTCGCGCGCGAACGCCGGGTTCCCGTCGGCGCGGTCGACCACCGCGTTCGACAGCCGCAGCGACGGCTTGCCCGACGGCAGCCGGTTCGCCACGAGCTCGACGATGTCGCGCCGGTCGAGCGCCTTCAGCTCGACGCGCTTCAGCTTCGGCCACAGCCGATCGATGCCGACGGGCCGCGCCGCCGCGATGAAGCACACCGGAGCCCGCGCGCTGCGCGCCAGCACCTCGCTGATCAGGTCGATCGACGCCGTGTCGCACAGGTGCGCGTCGTCGAGCACGATCACGAACGGTTTCGCCGCCGCCGCCGTCTGGAACAGCGACAACATCGCCGCGCGGTCGAGGCTCTGCTCGTCTTCGGCGCTCGCGCCTGCGATGCCCGGCTTCGTGCCCGGCGCCGAGCCGAACAGGTGCTCGAGCCGGCCGATGTCCGCCGCCGCGATGCCGAGCCGCGTGAGCCCGCCGAGCGAGGTCGCCGTCGCCTCGGCCTTCGCTCCCTCGCGGCGGCTCAGCGACACCACGAGCTGGCGAATGACGTCGAGCGGCGTGTCACCCCCGAAGCGGCCACCGCGCGCCCGCGCCACCACCATGCCCGAGGCCCGCGCGAGGCGAACCGTCTCTTGCATGAGCCGCGTCTTCCCGAGGCCCGCCTGGCCGAGCACCAGCATGCCGCCGACCTTTCGGTTCTTGACCAGGTCGAGCACCGTGCGCACGTGGCCGAGCTCGACGTCGCGGCCGACGATGGGCTCCTTGCCTGCGTCTTCGTCTTCGCTGGTGCCGGCGAGCTCGTAGACCGGCCCGAGGCCCTCTTCGCCCTGCAGCGGAGCGCGCTCGGTGAACGCGAGGCGGCCGGCGCCGAGCTTCTGCACCGCGCGCGAGACGAGCGGCTTCTCGGTGGGCGCGGCTGCGGCCAGGCGCCGAGCGACGGTGAGCACCTCGGTGACCGCGGGCGACTCGAGCAGCGAGCCTCCGCCGACGCCTGCGACGATCGACGCGTGAATGCCGATGCGCAGGGTGATGGTGCGCGAGAACTTCGCGTTCGCCGCGCGCAAGAGGCGCACCATCTCGAGCGCGAGCTTGAGCGCCCGCTCGGTGTCGTCTTCCTGCGCCTGCACCGCGCCGAACACGGAGAGCACGCAGTTGCCCATGAAGCGCTCGCCGAGGCCGCCGGCCTTCGTCAGCGCCTTCAGCAGATCTTCGTGCAGCGCGTTGATGGCGGTGCGCACGGCCGACGCGTCCATCACCTCGGCCAGCGCGGCCTGGCCGCCGACCTCGGCGAACAGCACCGTCAGCGGCCGGCGCTCGGCGCTCGCGGCGAGATCGGTGAGCTTCGTCGCGTACGAGAGCAGCTGGTCGGGCAGGGTGCCGCGCAGCCCCGAGAGCTGCGACGCCGTCGGCGCCGGCTGCGGAGTCGCCTGCTCCCCGAGCCCCTGCGGAATCGGCGACATGCCGGTCGCTCCGCGCAGCGAGAGGCGCAACAGCTCGAGCGCCCGGCGGAACTCGAGCGCGCTCTTGTGGCGGCGGTCGGGCTGCTTCTCGAGCGCCTTCAGCACGATGGCGTCGAGGCCCGGCGGCAGCTTCAGCTTCGAGACGGCCGAGGGCGACATCGGCGCCTGCATCACGTGCTTCTGCGCGAGCTCGATGTCCGACGAGCCGGCGAAGAGCTTCTGGCCGGCGAGCATCTCCCAGAGCAGAACGCCGACGGCGTAGATGTCGGTGCCGGGCTCGGGCTCCTTGCCGAGGATCTGCTCGGGCGGCATGTACCCCGGCGTGCCGACCATCATGCCGGTCTGGGTGAGGCGCTCTTCCTTGTCGGCGCCCTGGCCGACGATCTTCGCGATGCCGAAGTCGACGACCTTCACGAGGTCGGTGCCGTCTCCGAGCTTCGCGATGAGCACGTTGTTCGGCTTCAGGTCGCGGTGAACGATGTGGTGCGAGTGCGCCTCGTGCAGCGCGCTCAAGATCTGCTCGCCGATGAGCAGCACGCGCTCGACCGGCAGCGGCGACTCTTCGTTGATGACCTGCTTGAGCGTCTTGCCATGGACGTACTCCATGACGAAGTACAGGTGGCCGTCGTCGGTGCGGCCGAAGTCCATGATGCCGACGATGTTCGGGTGCCGCATCGCGGCGGTCGCCTGGCTCTCGCGCTCGAACCGCTGCACGACCTGTGGCTTCGACGTGAGCGACGGCAGCAGCGTCTTGATGCAGACCGGCAGCTTCAGCCGCGTCTGCTCGGCGCGGTAGACCTTGCCCATGCCGCCCTCGCCGATCACCGAGAGCACGCGGTAGTTGCCGATCTGCTTGCCGATGAACGGGTCGCCTGCGACGGGCTGCACAGGCAGTGGAGCGCCGCACTGTGAGCAGAACCTGGCGGAAGCGCCGCGCGGCGCTCCGCAAGCAGGGCACGAGGTCATGACCGGCAGGGAGCATAGCGCCTGGAGGCCGCGCTGGCGCGGTAGGCGGCGGGCGGCGAGCTCTCCTGCTGGAGGTGCAACCTCAGCTCCTGCGCTGCACCGGTACGAGGCCGATGCCGGCAGCGGTCGAGGCCACCAGCGCCGCGATGATCGACGTGGCGCTCCAGTCGTTCGAGCGGGTACCCGCGACGAGCGCCCAGACGAGGCCGACGACGACTCCGGCCGCCAGCACACCGGCCAGCACGAGCCCCGCGGTCTCGATAGCGCCGCGGGGTGCAGCGAAGCGCCTGTGGGCCCGAGCCGACAAGCAGCCCTCGCAGCAGTCGCAGCCCTGCCGAGCCCGCCGCGGGGCCCCGTGGCTCGAGCCTTGCTGCACCGAGGAGCGTGGGCTCTGCAATCGCCGCGGCCATCGCTCTGTCGCTTGCTGCGGGTGATGATCTCCGCGACGACGGCGACCGCCGCTTCGAAGGCGCAGGTTGGGCCATCGCGAGCCTCGTCGGCATCGGCCTCGCGACGGTTGCGGTGGTGGACCAGCGCAGCGGCGTCGGCCAGGTCTCGGCGGTGCTCGGGAGCGCCTACGGGGCCACGCTGCTGGCCACCGCCGTCACGCTGCGGGTGCTGCACCGCACCGCCCCTGCCAAGCGGATCCGCGGTCGCAACTTCTTCGACTCGCCCGACGCTGCGCTGGCTGACGGCGTCGATGGCCTCGATCTGGCCGGTCGATTTGCCATCGCGTTCGCAGTCGACGTCATCGCCGGTCTGGTCGCCGGAGGGATCGCTGCCTTCACCGCGCGTGACCCGGGCACACCTCGCGTCGCCACCGGCCTCGCGGGCGGAGCGATGGTGCTGATCGCCGTGCCGCTGCTCGCCCTCTGGTGACCGACTTGGCACCCCCCACCACGTCGGCGGGTCCGACATACGGGGTGTGGCTCAGCGGGTCTCAGGGGGCCGATGGGTCGGGCACGTGGCCGTGTAGGCACACCGCGCAGCCCGGCCCGAGCGATACTCGAAGCCTATGGCCCCTCGCATCGGCAATGAGCAGGTCGTCACCCGAACGCCCCGCAGCGAGCGCAGCGAGGCCCCGCCGACCGACGCCGGCTACCGCTACGAGGTGACGGCGAAGAGCCCGAGCGCCGACGAGCTCAAGGAGCTCGCGAAGACGAACAAGCCGCTCGCCGACACCATCAAGCGGGCGCAGGCGGCGTTCGGGTCGTTCGTCGACCGCGAGGTGAACGGCACGAAGGGGAAGATCGTGGTCTCGACGAGCCCGGGCAACGGCGGCTCGCCGGTCGTGACGGTGGTGCCGCCGGGCTTCGACCCGGCGAAGGGCGCGAAGGTGCAGACGCACTACCACGGAGACCGGACGAGCGCGGCCGAGCCGAACGGGCTCGGCACGCAGGCGATGCAGCAGATGATGACGTCGGACCCGCAGCAGGTGTTCGTGCTGCCCGAGGCGAAGGGCAACGTGGGCACCGACGGCACCGACTGGACGAACGTCAGCGATCAGGCGACGACGACGCGCGACGCGCTGAAAGACGCCGGGGTCGACAAGGTGGCGTCGAAGACGGTGTCGGCGCACTCGGCCGGGGGGCGGGCGCTCTCATACGCGCTGAAAGAGGGCAACGTCGACGCCGACCGCGTGCTGCTGCTCGACTGCCTGTACGAGCCGGCGGCGTCGAACATCCGCAAGGGGCTCGAGAAGCACGGTGGCGGCGTGAAAGAGATCGTGGTCGCGCTGGGCACGAACGACCCAGATCGTGCCGAAGCGATGACGCGCGCGTTTCCGGGCAAGGCGCGCAAGGTGGTGGTGCCGCCGCTGAACGGCAACCACGCGCACAACGCGGTGCTGCGGTACCTGCTCGGCGGTCAGCGGCTCGATCAAGCGGGCGGCGGAGCGGCGGCGCCCAGAGCCGTCGATCGCTTCGAATGAGCGCTCCCTCTCCCCTCGTACGGGAGAGGGCCGGGGTGAGGGGGCAGTCGAGCGGAAGAGCACGCTGCAGTCGACGGTACGTCCGCTGGGGTTCACCGACGAGCCGCGTCACTCGCGCTCGTCGCCGGGGCGCTGGCGCCAATGGCGCTCGCAGGTCGAAGAATCGTCAGCGCGGGCTCGAGAACGCTGCGCCTCGTCGTCCTGTCATGGGTGCTCATCCTCGGAGGCGCGCCAGCCACCATTCTCGCCACGGTCACCCTGCACGACGAGGCTACGGCGTTGGGCGTCTCGAGCGCGCTCGCCGTCACGGGCGCCGGGGCCCGCGTGCGGTCGCCACGCCGCGCCGCAAGGCGGCGTGATCTTCACTCGAAGTGACCCACCATCACGTTGTTGAGCGTGCCGCCGTGGCCGGCGCCGCCGACCGAGTAGAACAGCCCGTTCCACCGCGGCACCTGGTGCACGTGGGCGCGCATGGCGGGCATGGCGGGCTGGGGCTCCCACGGGCCCCAGGGCGACGGGGCGCCGATTCGAGCGCGAGAGACCTCGGCGAGGTGCTGGTCGTTGCCGTCGAGGCCGCCGAGCACGTACATCGCGCCCTCGTTCACGACGACCGAGTGAACCGAGTTGGCGTGGGGCAGCTGTGCCACCACCTGCCAGGGCCCGAGCGTGTGATCGGCCTGAATCGCGCTCGCGATCACGTCGCCGTAGACGGTGTGCGCGCCGGCCGGGTTCCCCTTGATGCCGCCCGAGACGTAGATGACGCCGTCGTGCAGCACGCAGCCGTGGTGGCTGCGCACGTCGGGGAAGGCGGTGTCGTCGGCCCAGGCCTCGAAGCCGCCGTCGCCGTTCGCGCGGGTGCGCGCGACGTTCGTGACGTTGATGCCGACCTGCTGATCCCAGTACAGGCCGCCGGTCACGTACACGTATTCCCCGTCGGCGACGGCGCACTGGTGCATCAGACCGCGGCCGAGCTCGGGCCCGTTCTGCCACGGCGTCAGCAGGTTCGCGTCGGTCGGCCGGGTGATGAACGTCGAGCTGCTCTCGAGGTGGGTCTGCAGATCGGTGCCGCCGATCACCATCGTGAGGCCGCCGACCTGTGCGAGCGTCGGGCCGAACAGCGGCTTCGGCAGCCGCGCCGACGACTGCTGGCCCCAGGCGTCGAGGCCGCCGTCAGGCAGAATCGAGGCCCCCATCGGAATCGTGAACGCGTAGAGGTTCGTGAGATCCGCTCCCGCCACCACCCAGAGCCGCGCGCCGGCGTCGGTCGACGTGATGAACGTGCCGTGGTGCTCGCGCAGAGAGGGGAAGGTGCCCGCGTTGCTCCAGACGAGCGTCGCGTCGCAGCCGCCGTCGGAGCCCGGGTGCCGGCCCGCGGGGCAGCTGCCTGCGTCTTGGGTCATGGGCCCCGCATCGGGCAGCTCGCCCGCGTCCTCAGTCCCGCTGTCCATCTCGTGGTGGTGGTGCCCCGAGTCCGGTACCTCCGAGCCCGAGTCCACGGGCTCGCCCGAGCCCGAGTCGATCGGGTCCACCGGCGCCGGGCGGGGCCCGCAGGCCACGACGGTGAGCAGGCACAGGCACGGCGCAACAGATCCGAGAAGTCGCATGGAAGCTAAGACGGTCGGGCGGCCGTTTGTGACGGGGGCCCGGTTGAGCCCAGGACTTTCGGTCTGTTATTGGGGCGCGAGATGGTCGACGTCCCCTCACTCGAACGCGACATCGACGTTCGGCTCCAGGCCGGCGACGTCAACGCCGGGCTCACGCTGGCGATCGAGGGTTACGGGCCCGAGGTGCTCGCGTTCGTGCGGGGCATCACGGGCTCCGCCGAGCTCGCGCACGACGTCTTCGCCCAGGCCTGTGAAGATCTCGTCGGCAGCCTCGACAAGTTCCGCGGCGAGTGCGCCTTTCGCAGCTGGTTCTACGCGGTCGCGCGCAACGCGGCGCTCCGGGGGCGCGACGAGGTGCAGCGGCACGCGCACGAGCGGCTGTCTGCCGCGCCCGAGCTGGCCGAGGCCGTGCGCACGGCCACCGCGCGCCACCAGCAGACCGGGTGGAAGAGCCGCTTCCGCGAGCTGCGCGCGAAGCTGTCGCCGGAGGATCGCGAGCTGCTCACGCTGCGCGTCGACCGGCGGCTGTCGTGGCGCGAGGTCGCGCAGATCATGGCCGGGCCCACGGGCTCGCCGGCCGCCGTCGAGCCGATGCTGCGCAAGCGTTTCGAGCGACTGAGGGCCGAGCTCCGCCGCCACGCCGAGGAGGCCGGCTGGTGGGACGAACTCTAGAGACCCCGCGCAGCACCTCCGACGAGCGCCTCGACCGCCTGCTCGACGCGGTCGCGGCGACCGACGACGGCGAGCCCGCGCCTCGCGAGCCCGATCTCGCCGTCGGCGCGCGCGTCGCCCACTTCGAGGTTCGCGCCGTGCTCGGCCGCGGCGGCATGGGAGTCGTCTACCTCGCCCGCGACGAGCGCCTCGACCGCGACGTCGCGTTGAAGGTGCTCGGCGGCGCGTCGGCCCGCGAGGGTGCACGCTGGCGCGAGGCCCGCGCCGCCTCGGCGGTTCCCGATGGCCGCGTCGCGCACGTCTTCGAGGTCGGCGAGCACGACGGCCGCACGTTCATCGCCATGGAGCGCGTGCCCGGCACGAACCTGCGCGTCTGGCTCGCCGCCGCCCCGGGGGCCCGCGAGCGCAACGCCGTGGCACGCGAGCTCTGCGGAGCCGTCGCCGCGCTGCACCGCGCCGGCCTCGCCCACTGCGACCTGAAGCCCGAGAACGTCATGATCGAGCCGCAGGGCCGCGTGCGCCTCATCGACTTCGGTCTCGCGCGCACCGGCAGCGGAGCGCTCGCGTGGGCGCCGGCGGGCGGCACGCGCGGGTACGCCGCTCCGGAGATCGCGGCGGGAGCGATCGCCGACGTGCGCTCCGACGTGTTCTCGCTCGGCGTGATGCTCGACGAGGTGCTGCCGCCGGGGCGCAGCCGGCGCGTGAGGGCGCTGCTCTCCGGCGCCGTCGCGCACAGCCCCGGCGACCGCCCGAGCTCGGCCGACCTCGCAAGCGCGTTGGTGGCGAGGGCTCCGCGCGCGACCGTCGCCGTGCTGCTCGCGGTGACGCTGGCGGCGATGCTCGCGGTGGCCTTCGCTTCGCGCCCGAAGCCGGTGCGCAGGGTCGTGGCGGGCCCATCGAAGCGGCTCACGGCGCAGCGGCTCGACCGCCCCATCAGCGACGCGGCGATCTCGCGCGACGGGCGCTGGGTCGCGTGGGCCGACGACGGCGAGGGCGTCTACGTCGCGCCGCAGAGCGACCCGGCGCACCCGCGGCACGTCGACGTGGGCGAGACGCTCATCTCGATCTCTGCCGCGGCGCAGGGCTGGTTCATGGTCTCGGAGGCCGGCGAGCAGCGCACGGTGTGGACGGTGGCGTTCGACGGCACGAAGCCCGAGCGGTGGGGCAGCGGCCGGTTCCGCGCGCCTTCGCTCTCGCCCGACGGCGAGCACCTGGTTGCGGTAGCGCCCGGCGATGAGCGGCTCGTCTTCTTCAAGAAGGGCGGCGAGGCGCCCGAGCGCGAGCTGAGGGTGGCTCCGCGGCACATCTGCGTGGGGCTGTGGTCGCCCGACGGGCGCACGCTGGCGGTGTCCGAGACGGACCCGGCGGGGCCGCAGGCGATTCGGCTGTACGACGCCGAGACGTTCGAGCTGCTCGACGCGGTGTCGTCGCCGCGGCTGGCGCAGTTCTACTCGGTGCCGGTGCTGAGCTGGGGGCCGGGAGGCGAGCTGCTCTACGGCCTGAGCGATGCGCCGGGGCAGGGGGCGGGGACGTCGGTGATGTCGAGCGAGCTCACCGCCGATCGCAAGCTGAAGGCTGCGGTGCGGCTGGCGTCGTTCGAGCGGCAGAGCTTGCAGGCGCTCTCTGTGTCGGCGACGGGGGCGCTGCTGACGCTGCGGGTGGACGCGCGGACGGCGGCGGCGACGGCCTCGCTCACGGGCGATGCGCTGCAGCCGGTGCCGCTGCGGTTCGACCACGAGTACGACACGCGGTTCTCGTCATTCGGCAGCGACACGAGCGAAGTGTATGGCGTGGTGCTCCGTGACGCGCTGCCCACCTCCTTCAAGAGTCCCCTCTCCCCTCGTAGGGGAGAGGGACAGGGTGAGGGGCGAGCGCCGGGAGGAGCGGCGACGTTCTCGACGCCGGCGTGGTCGTCAACGGAGCTGCTGCGCTGGCAGACGGAGTCGCCGCAGACCGAGGGCGAGCTGCCGTGGCAGCTGATGCGGGTGAGCGAGAAGGGCGAGCAGGCCGTCGCGTTGCCGTTCGAAGTGAAAGAGCCGCTGAAGGCGATGCAGCTGCCGCCGCGGCGGGCGGCGGTGCGGTGTGGGGCAGGGCGGTGCGTGGTCGCGTACAGCGCAGGGGGTGAGCTCGAGCTCTTCGATCTTCCAGAGAGCGGCAGTGCGGTGCGGGCATTCGGGCTCACCGTCCCGGGAGATCGAACGGTAGCGTTCGACCTGTCGCGCGACGGAGCCCACGTCGCAGCAGCGGTGGCGGAGCGGAAGCTCGAGCGCTTCGACGCGAAGGGGACGCGCGAGGCCGAGTGGATCTCGAGCGAGCTGGTGTGGATCTCGTCAGTCGCGTGCGACGCGGCGTGCGAGCACGTCTACTTCGCGGGCGTCACGCGGCAGGCGGACCGCTTCGTGATCATCCGCTCGGACTGGAAGAGCGAGACGGTGCTCGCGAGCGACGGGGTGACGCAGTTCGGCGACCTGAGCGTCTCGCCCGACGGCACGACGCTGGGGCTCACCGTGCGCACGCGCGACACGGACGTCTGGCTCAACCAGCTCGACGCGGTTCCCTGAGCGCCCGAAGATCCGCGAGATCGCGAACCCCTCTCGCGGCCGATCGCCCGACGCGACGGGGCAGCCCGGCATCGAGACCTTCGCCTTGCCGCCGGCGAGCTGGCCCGCGCTGAAGTTCGTTGATGGGAGGAGGGCGCGGACCGTTGCAGACGGGAGGAGCCATTCCCTCCGCTTCAGCACGAGCCGCGCCAGCCCCGGCAGCTCGTGCCGCCGCGGCTGTCGGTGTCACGCGGCAGCCGACAGCAAGATTACGGGCAGCTCAGCCCGGCGTCCTGGAATGGGCCCGGGTGGCAGCTGCCGGTCGGCTGGTGGCGCCGCGGCGGGAGGAGATGCAGCAGCCGCCGCTGGGGGCGCTGCGGGTGGAGCACGGCCGGCGGGGCCCGGTCAGCGAGCCCGGATGCGGCTGCACCGGAGCACCGAGCTCACTGCTGCTCGTTGCTCTCGTAGTCGTGACCGCGATGCGCTCTCGACGGCGGTGAAGAGCGTGTCGTGGGGGAAGTTGCCCTCGGCTGTCGAGCGGGGGCACGATGACGCCCACGTTCGCGATGAACGCGACGAGCCGCGGGGGAACGATGCGAATCTTCACGCTGTGTCGTGTGCACTTTGGGTGCCTGCTCGTCGCGATGAGCTGCGGCCCGAACTTCAGCGGCAACTGGGTGGCGGGAGAAGGCTCTTCGCTGGTCGAGGGCTGCGGCGGCCCAACGGTCACGCACACCGACGTTCAGGGCTTCAGCGCCCAGCAGGACAACGCGGGCGTACATGTCTTCGTCTACTTCGACTTCCTGCTCTGCAATGCGACGTTCACGAAGGCGCAAGGCGGCACGCTCGCGCTGAGCCCTGGTGGGACGTGCGAGCTCAGCCCCTCGTCACTGCCCATCACTCAAGGCACGCTCGAGGCGCGCGGCGCCGGCGTCGCGTTCCTCAAGCTCACCGCCGAAGGAACGATCGACTCGAAACAGTGCTCCGAGACCTTCACCATCAACGCGACACCCGCCGCCTGCATCCACGCGACGAAGAAGTGCGTCGTGAGCGCCGACTGCTGCAGCAACAACTGCACGGCGTCGCTCGGCTCCTCGGGGGTCTGCTTGTAGCGTCGGGCGCCAGAGAGAAGACCGGCCGACGCCGCGCCTGCCGAGTGCTTCGAGCCCCGAGAACGGCAGCCGAAAACCCGGCGAATCCCGCGGCCTTCTCACGGCCGATCGCCCGATGCGACGGGGCAGCGAGAGCCTCGTCACCGCGGCATGAACGCCACCCAGATCCACACCCTGGTCGCACGGTACACGCAGGACAAGCGCCTCACGGGCGATGAGGCCCAGAAGATCCTCGACCAGGTGAACGACCGCGGGCTGACCGTCGACGAGGCGAAGGCGCTGAAGGCCGAGCTCGACGCCCTGACCGGCGTGACCGTCGACGGCGGCGCGCGCCGGCTCATCGACGCGTTCGAGGCCCGCCTCGCGAACGCTCCTGCCCGGTGGACGGACTTCGCCGACCCCGACGCCGGCAGCCAGGCGCACTCGCGGTTCATCGGTGAGCTGTGGGGCCCGTCGGGAGCGCCCCGCCCCGAGGACGTCATCGAGGGGCGCGACCCGCGCTACTACAACTGCTTCAACCTCGCTGCGTTCGCGTCGATCGCCGCGACGAACCCGAAGTGGCTCGAAGATCACATCCAGTTCGACGCGGCTCGCAACGTCTACACGGTCACGTTCGCTCAGCCGAACGCCGACGGCGTGACGCGCTTCGAGGTCGACGCCGACTTTCTCGTCGACGCCAACGACGACGGCGTCGGCGCGAACGCGGCCAACGGGGTCCTCTGGCCGAAGGTGCTCGAGAAGGCCTACGCCGAGTACTGCGGCGGCTACCGCGAGGGCCGTGACGGGCACACGGTCGGCCCGGTGTGGATCACCTCGGACGAGTACGGAAAGCCCGACGCCTTCATGCGCGCCTTCCTCGGCAACGACAGCGCGAACCAGACCGCGATGGGCATCGCCGGCTCCCCCGACCCCAAGACGTACCCCGACTCGAAGCAGGCGAACGCGATTCGCGCGCTCGCGAGGAAGGTCGAGAGCGGGCAGCCGGCCGTCTTCTTCGACGGCAACTACCACTGCATCGCCGTGACCGGCGCCATTCGCGACGACGCCGGCAAGGTGATCGGCGTGCACATGTGGGACGAGTGGTCGGGCGGCTACCGCGACTTCGTGTTCCCCGGCGAAGAGACGGCCTACGCCGCAGCTCACCCCGAGGTGTCCGTCGAGTCGACCGAGCGCCTCTTCACCTCCGAGACCCTCATGTGGATTCGAGGCGACTGGAAGACCTGATCAGCCCCACTTCACGGCGAGGCGCAGCACGCGGCTCGCGGGCGCGCGCTCGGTGATCGCCACCGCCCCCTTCACCTCGGCGAACGCGAGCAGGTACTCGACCGCGCCCTTCCACGCGTGATCCGCGATGGGAGGCAGCACGTCGTCCGAGCCGATCACCAGCGTGCCTTCGCACTCGCCCGTCGGCTCCCAGCGCGCGGTGAAGCCCTGGGTGCCGCCGCTGATGAGCGTCTCGAAGCGCTCGAGCAGCGGCCGCGGCCCGCCGCCCATCATCGTCATGAAAAGGCGCGCGAGGGGCCCGACGACCCCCTTCAGCGAGGCCTCGGTCGCGAGCGCCATCACGCGCTCGACGGCCTCGGGCCCGTGCAGCTCGGCGAGCACGGTGAACGTCTCGTCGAGCACGCCGCCCGGGTGGTAGCGCCGGCTCTGCGGCTCCAGCAGCGCGGCCTTCGTCTCCGGCGAGACCCGGTCGAGCACGCGCTCCAAGGCGCCGGTCGCGTGCAGCACCTTGATGACGCCGCTCAGCGTCACGGCCTTGTGCGCGTGCTCCATCGCGCGCAGCTTAGCGTTCCGCTCCGCTCAGCAGCGCGTTGAAGTTCGTCGCCCCGAACCCAGCGCCCGCGACCACCAGCGCGCTGACGTCACCGACCTCAGCACCGACGCCAGCCCGTGCGCCGAGTGGTACGTCGCCCGGCCCCGCCGCGCGCCCACGCTCACGCGCTTCACGCCGAGCCTGCCCGAGCTCCGCCACCGGCGTAGCGCCGCATGCGCTGCACCGCCTCGTCGAGCGCGGCCAGACGTCGACACGCGCGTTGATGAACACCTCGGGCCGCGCCGGTGTGCCGGCGCCGTCCTCCAGGTTGATGCCCGCATCGATCACGCGCGTCGTCGCCTCCGACCCTCAGACCGACGTGCTGTGCCTCACCGCTTACCCGCTGAAGCACACCCGCTGGCGGCTCATCGGCCTCGACTCCCAGTCCGGTAACGTCGTCGGCACCGCCGTGCTCCAGCCCACCGACGGCGGCCTCGTGTTCAAGCAGCTGCATTTTGTGCGCCCCTGAAGCGGCCGCCGATCGTCGATTCTGCCCCGGCAGTGTCAGACCCCTCTGGTAAGGCTGGTAGCCGCATGAGCCAGCGCTGGGTACTGCCGAAGTCGACGGGTGAGATGGCCGATCAGCTCGCCGCCCAGCTCGGCATTCACCCGGTCGCCGCGCGCGTGCTCGTGCACCGCGGCTACGACGACGTCGACAAGGCCCGCCACTTCCTCACCGACGAGCTCTCGGCGCTGCCTGACCCCTCTCGCATGAAGGGGCTCGACCCCGCCGTCGATCGCCTCTGCCGCGCCATCGTCAACAAAGAGCCCATCACCCTCTGGGGCGACTACGACGTCGACGGCGTCTCGTCGACCGCGCTGCTCTCGACCTTCCTGCGCGCCGTCGGCGCCACCGTCGCGACCTACATTCCCCACCGCCTCGGCGAGGGCTACGGCCTCAACATGAAGGCCATCGAGCGCATCGCCACCGACGGCACCCGCCTGCTCGTCACGCTCGACTGCGGCATCACTTCCCACGCCGAGGTCGCCCGCGCCAACGAGCTCGGCCTCGAGGTCATCGTCGTCGATCACCACGCCGTGCCCGAGACGATGCCGCCGGCGCTCGCGGTGCTGAACCCGCTCCAGCCCGGCTGCGACTACCCGACCAAGTACCTCTGCGCCGCCGGCGTCGCCTTCAACCTCGCCATCGGCATTCGCCGCGCCCTGCGCTCCAGCGGCTGGTTCGGCGAGACGCGGCCCGAGCCCAACCTCAAGGAGTACCTCGACCTCGTCGCCCTCGCGACCGTCGCCGACGTCGTCCCCTTGCTGGGCGTCAACCGCCTCCTCGTCCGCCATGGCCTCAAAGAGCTCTCGAAGGCCCGGCGCCCCGGCGTCCGTGCCCTGAAATACGTGTGCGGCCTCACCGGCAGCGAGGTCACCTCCGGCGACGTCGGCTTCCGGCTCGGGCCCCGCATCAATGCCGCCGGCCGCCTCGATGACGCCGCGCTCGGCCTCAAGTGCCTCACCGCCACCACGTACGAGGCCGCGCTGCCGCTCGCCCGCGCGCTCGACGCCGCCAACGCCGAGCGGCAGGCGATCGAGAAGCAGATCCTCGAGCAGGCGCTCGAGCAGGCCGAGGCCCGCATCGCGTACGGCGCCAAGGGGCTCGTGCTCCATGCCGAAGGGTGGCACCCCGGCGTCGTCGGCATCGTCGCCTCCCGCGTCGTCGAGCGCTTCCACCGGCCCACCGTCATGGTCGGCGTCTGGGAGGGCCTCGGCCGCGGCTCCGCCCGCAGCATCGAGCGGTTTCACCTCTACGACGCGCTGAAGCTCTGCTCCGGCCACCTCACCAAGTTCGGCGGCCACAAGCACGCCGCCGGCCTGTCGGTGCTGCCCGAGCGGCTCCCCGGCTTCGTCGCCGCGTTCGAGCAGGTCGCCGGCGAGCGGCTCACCGACGACGATCTCGTGCCCCGCTGCAAGGTCGACGCGCTCGTCGCCCCACGCGAGCTCGACCTCGACGCCGTCGAGGCCCTCAAGGTGCTCGCCCCGTTCGGCGCCGCCAACCCCGAGCCCGTGCTCGCCTCGTGCGGCGTCGTCGCCGCTCCGAAGGTCGTTCAGGCGAAGAAAGAGGGCATGGAGAGCCACTTGAAGCTGCAGCTCGAGGCGGCTCCGCACCTCGACGTCATCGGCTTTCAGCTCGCGAGCCGCATCGGCCTCACCGAGGGCCCCATCGATCTCGCGTTCAAGGCGGGCATCGACGAGTGGAACGGCAACAAGCGCATCTCGCTGAAGCTCAAAGACCTGCGCTCAGCGGCGTAGTCGTCTGCGCTACCCGTCGTGCAGCAGCTCGGCGGTCTCCCACCCGTCTTTCGAGCACTCCTTCGGCGCGTAGTCGCGCACCGCGGGGAACCCGCTCAGCGCCGCCGCTGCCTTCGACAGCGCGGGCGCCGAGACGTCGACCTGCTCCGAGCCCAGGAAGATGCGGTTCGAAGAGCCCTCGAGCGTCACGATGCAGAAGTTCGAGAACGTCGCGGCCCACGTGCGCGCCATGCTGTCGTACAGCGTGTTGTGCTCGCGGCTCCACACGTTGCCCGCCACCACCCCGCCCGGAGCCAGCCGCGCCTTCACCCCCGCCAGGAACTCGGCGGTCGCGAGGTGCCGGGGAATGTCGTCGGCCGAGTACGCGTCGAGCACGACGAGCTCCCACCCGCCCTGGGCCTGCTCGATCGTCTTCCGCCCGTCGCCGATCTGCACCTGCAGCCGGGGATCATCGGGCAGATCGAAGTACTCGCGCGCCGCCTGCAGCACCGCCGGGTCCAGCTCGGCCACGTCGATGTGCGCCTCGGGCAGCGCGCGGTAGAAGAAGCGCGGCATCGCGCCTCCGCCCAGCCCGAGGATCAGCACCGACTTCGGCTTCGGCTTGAGCGCCCACGCGAGCATCGTCGCGCGCGTGTAGACGAGCTTCAGATCCATCGGGTCGTCGACGTTCACGCGGCTCTGAATCACGCCCCCGTGCTCGAACTGCAGCGTGCGAATGCCCGGGCTCTCTTCCCGCACGACCAGGTGCGCGAACTGCGACTCGTTCTCGTGGAGCAGCCGCGCTCCGCCGCCGCTCTTGCAGCCAGCGATCGCGACGAGCGCCGCGAGCCACCACCCCTGCACCTTCAGAACGTGACTCCCGCCGAGACGCCGATGAACGTGTCGTCCATGTACGCGCGGCGGAACCGCGTCACCTCGAAGCGGAAGGACAGGCACGGGAAGCCCTGGTAGCCCTCCTTCTGGTACTGCTCCTGCGAGATGAAGTGAATGCGCGCCCGAATGCCGCCGCCGTACTGCAGCAGGAACCGCACCGCCGAGATCGACGTCGGGTCGGCCCCCATCACGTAGATCGCCGACGTCTGGTAGCTGAACCCGATGCCCGCCGCGACGAACGCCGCGAGCGGCGTCTTGCCGAGCGGCAGCGCGAACGCCTCGGACAACGTGAAGTGGTGGTAGTTCACGCTGTCGAAGATGTCCGTCGTGCCGCCGAAGCCGCCCGGCCCGCTCGAGCTCGAGCCGAACCACGCGACGTCGGCGAAGAAGACCTCGCGCCAGAACTCGTCGCTCAAGAGCGTGCGCGACCACTCCCACGTGACGCGAATGCCGCCCATGAACAGCGGCTCGATGCCCTGCCCGCGCGAGCTGTCGAGCAGGTTCGCCCCCAGAATCACCTCGGCCGAGATGCCGATGTTCGGGTCGTCTTCGCCCGCGAGCGAGATCTCTCGATCTTCGCGCTCGATGTCGGTCTCGGACGGCCGGTCGCGGCTCTCGTCCGACCGCTTCGGCAGATCGCGCCGCCGATCGTCGTCGTCGTTGCCGCCCTGATCGTCGTAGGGCAGGGGAGCGTCGTCGCGCTTCTTCTGCGCGTACGCCGCGCTCGACGCCACCAGCGCCAGAATCAGCAGCGTTCTCATAGGTCCGGACACACCGTCCCGTTGCCGGCCGACGCCGGGCACTTCGTCAGCTTCGTGCGATCGAGGTTCAGCCGGTCGACGAGCTCCGTGCACACCCGCTTCTGCAGCTCGGTGCCCGTCGGCATGTGCCCGATGATGACGTCGGCCGTCGTCTCGAGCGTGATCTTGTCGCCCGACACCAGCCCCGAGTTGAAGAGCTGCTTCAAGCCCGGGTTCGACGACGTCTCGTCGGTGTACGCCTTGATGAGCGACACCTGCACCGTCTCGGTCTCGCCGATCGGGTCCGCCGCGTGCCACAGCGCCGCTGCCACCAGCGTGCCCAGCTTGTACTGGCCGCTGCCGCCCTGGAACACGTCGTTCGGCAGCTCGATCTGGTCGCGCAGCTCCTTCGACATGCAGGTGAACTCGGGCAGCGAGAAGTCGCGCGTCTTCGGGCTCGGCAGGTCCGGCGTCTCGATGCGCGACGTCTCTTCGTCGAACGACGCCTCGATGTAGTTCGTCTGGCAGCGCGCGGCGCCGGGGTTGAGGCACGTCACGCCGTAGCCGTGGAAGTCGGCGATGCCCTCATCGAACGCGCGAATGATGTTCACCTGCCGGCCCTCGAGGTTGATCACCTGCGGCAGCGCCTGGTTCCCGTAGACCTTCTGCACCCAGACGCGGTGGGCCATCTCGTGCCCGACGATGCCCATGTTCATCGACACCGGCACCTTCTGGAACTTGTAGAACGGAGCCACCAGGAACTGCCGCGTCGGTGGGAAGTAGAAGATGTTGTCGGTCGTCTGCTGCTGATCGGCGGGCGCCTGGTAGTTGCGGTAGTCGCCCCAGTAGAGGACCTCGGCGCCCTCGAGCTGGCGAATGCCGGTCATGTCGCCGTCGTACGCGCGCACGTAGTACTTGTAGGCCTGCTCGAAGTTCCAATACGTCGTGACCATCGCCCAGCTGTGGAAGTCGGCGGGCCACAGCACGTCGCCCTTCGACACCAGGTTCGCGTGAACGTCGCCGCCGCGCGTCTTCACGAACGCGTCGAAGATCTGCGAGTCGCTCGAGGTCGCCAGCGTCTGCGGGTTCTGCGCGGGGTCACCCCTGTCGACGTAGATGCCCGCGCCCCCGACCATGTTGATGACGTTGCCCTTGAGCGCGGTGATGTTCGCCACCGTCTCGAGCTGCGTCTCACCGGGGCTCAGCTTGCCGGCGTTCGTATAGATGAGCGCCATCACCTTCACGGGCGCTTTGACGTTCGGCCCGCACGCGGCGAGCGTGAGCAGCGCGGCGAGCCCGGCGACGAGGAGGCGCATCGGCCGCATTTCTACTCCGTCGCGAGCTCTGCGCCCAGCGTGCCGTAGCCCGACAGCCCCGCCGGCACGTCGAGCTGCAACGTCGCCCCCACCCAAAGCCGCGCCCAGCCGGCCACCCGCCATGTCCACCGCGTGCTCAGCGCGTGCGCGTTGCCCTTGCCCGGCACGTACTGAATGTACGTGTACGCGAGGCGGCCGGTGACCTTCGCTCCGAAGCGGCGCAGGTACGAGGCCCGCGCTTCGAGCCACACCGGCGCCGAGAAGAAGCTCGCGCTCGCGTCTGACTGGCCGAACCGCTGCTCGACCGCCTGAAACAGCGGAGCCGTCGTCGGGTCTTGCGAGTACCACGTGTAGGTCGCGCGTGCGCCGAGCTCGTTGTCGTCGAAGAGCGTGAGCGTCGCCCCGAGCGCTGGCTTGACCGCGACGAGGCTCGAGCCCCGGTTGATGGTGTTCTTCGGCCCCTCGGCCTCGCTCGAGAGCTCGTACCAGCCGACGAGGCCGCTGCCGTCGACGCCCCACTCGACGTCGCTCATGCCGGCCGACTGGTAGGCGACCGCGAGCAGCCCGTGCACGTTGCGGCGCGTGTGCGAGATCGACACCCCGAGGGCGGGGAACATCTCGACGTCGGTCGTCTTCGGCGAGAACGTCGCGTTCAGCGACGCCACCCAGTGCATCGACGGCAGCCAGTCGAGCCCGAGGCCGAAGAGGTGGGTCGGCTGGGCCCTCCAGTTGTCGTCGGGCAGGAAGCGTACGACCCCGTACGTGGCGACCACGTAGAGCCGCTCGGGCACTACGCCCCAGTCGCCGATGACGTTGGCCGAGAACGTGCGGTTGCCGTAGCTCAGCTCGGCCGACAGCGAGCCGTCGAAGGCCGCCGCGCTCGACGCCCAGAGCACGAGAGCCAGCGTCAGCGTTCGATTGCGTGCTCCGAAAGGCCGGCATAAGAGCCGACGCGACATGGCGAGCCAGTTCATCACCGAGACCAAGCGTACCCATTCGTGCGGCGCACTGCGCGCTGCCGACATCGGGAAGGAAGTGGTGCTGTTCGGTTGGGTTCACAACCGTCGCGATCACGGCGGCGTCGTGTTCATCGACCTGCGTGATCGCGAAGGGCTCACACAGGTGGTGTTCGACCCCGATCTCTCGAAAGAGGCGCACGGCCAGGCCGAGAAGCTGCGCAGCGAGTGGGTGATCGGCATTCGCGGCAAGGTGCGCTCGCGCGGCACGATGGTGAACCCGCGCATCGCGACCGGCGAGATCGAGGTCGAGGTCTACGAGGCCGAGGTCTTCAACAAGTCCGACACGCCGCCGTTCGAGATCAGCGGGTGGACGAACTCCGAGAAGGAAGAGGTCAAGGTCGGCGAAGAGATGCGGTTCCAGTACCGCTACCTCGACCTGCGCAAAGAGAAGCTGCAGAAGGCGCTCATCACGCGCTCGAAGATGAACGCGCTGACCCGCTCGTACATGGTCGAGAACGGGTTCCTCGAGCTCGAGACGCCGTTCATGGGCAAGTACACGCCCGGCGGCGCGCGCAACTTCCTCGTGCCGTCGCGCTTGAGCCCCGGGAAGTTCTACGCGCTCGCCGAGAGCCCGCAGCTCTACAAGCAGCTGTTCATGGTGGCGGGCTTCGAGCGCTACTTCCAGATCGTGAAGTGCTTCCGCGACGAAGCGCTGCGCCTCGACCGCCAGCCCGAGTTCACGCAGATCGACGTCGAGATGAGCTTCGTGAAGCAAGACGACGTCTTCACGATCATCGAGGGCCTCATCAAGACCCTGTGGAAGGGCGTGCTCGACATCGACGTGCCGACGCCGTTTCGCCGGCTCGACTTCTACGAGTCGATGACGAAGTACGGCAACGACAAGCCCGACCTGCGCTTCGGCCTCGAGCACGTCGAGCTCACCGAGCTCGTGAAGAAGCTCGGCGCCGAGGGCGGAGTGCCCATGATCGCCGACGCTGTCGCCCAGAAGGGCATCGTCAAGGCGATGGTCATCCCCGCGAAGTACGCGCTGTCGCGCAAAGACACCGACGAGCTCGAGGTCTTCGTGCAGGGCATGGGCGCGAAGGGCCTCGCCCGCGCCAAGATCAGCGAGACCGGCGAGTGGACCCAGGCGCCCCTGTTCAAGGCGGCCTCCGAGGCGATGCGCAGCGGCATCTTGCAGGCCACCGGCGCGCAGAAGGGCGACCTCATCCTCTTCCAGTTCGGCAAAGAGTCGCTCGTGCACACGGTGATGGCGAACCTGCGCGTGCAGATCGCGAAGAAGCTGAAGCTGATCCCCGAGTACGGCTCGGGCGGCGTGTGGAACTTCCTCTGGGTCGTGAACCCGCCGCTGTTCGAGTACGACGAAGAGACGAACCAGTGGGCCGCGGCCCACCACGCGTTCACGCGGCCGCACGACGACTGCGTGCAGTACCTCGAGACCGACCCCGGCAAGGTGCTCTGCCACCGCTACGACGTCGTGCTCAACGGCTTCGAGATCGGCGGCGGCTCGATTCGTCTCCACAACCCCGAGGTGCAGTCGCGCGTCTTCAAGGCGCTCGGCATCGGCGAGGCCGAGGCCCGCGAGAAGTTCGGCTTCCTGCTCGACGCCCTGAAGTTCGGCGCTCCGCCCCACGGAGGCATCGCGCTGGGGATGGATCGCCTCGCCATGCTGCTCACGAACGCCGAGTCGCTGCGCGACGTGATCCCCTTCCCGAAGACGCAGAAGGGCACCGACATGATGACCGGCGCCCCCGGCGACGTCGACGAGAAGCAGCTGCGCGAGCTGTACGTGAAGACGACCGCGCCGCAGAAGTGAAACGCTCCGCCGCGTCGGTCGTACTCTCGATGTGACGACCTTCGTCAAACGCTCGGCGATGCCTGCGACCGCCGCCGAGCTGTACGCGTGGCACGCCCGGGAGCGCGCCTTCGAGCGCTTGAACCCGCCGTTCGACCCGGTGGTGCTCGAGTCGAAGAGCGGCCGCGGGCTCGCTGCCGGCACCCGCGTCGCGGTGCGCGTGAGGCTGGGGCCCATCGAGCAGCGGTGGGTCGCCGAGCACACCGCCGACGAGCCCGGCCACATGTTCCGCGACGAGCAGCGCGAAGGGCCGTTCTCGCGCTGGGTGCACACGCACCGCTTCAACGACGGCGAGCTGCACGACGAGATCGAGTGGAGCCTGCCCGTCGGCCAGGGCTTCGCCGCGAAGAAGCTCGAGCGCGCCTTCGACTACCGGCACGCGGTGACGCGCGCCGATCTCGAGCGTCACGCGCGGTTCAAAGACCGCCCGCGCCTGCGCGTCGCCATCACCGGCATCAACGGCCTCATCGGCACCGCGCTGAGCGCCTACCTCGACACCGCCGGGCACGAGATCGTGCCGGTGCGGCGCGGCGACTTCTCGGCCGTCGACGGGTGCGACGCCGTCATTCACCTCGCCGGCGCGCCCATCGGCCAGCGGTGGAACCGCTCGCTGCGGGTCGAGATCGTCACGAGCCGCATCGACTACACGCGCGCGCTGGTCGAGGCGATGCGGCGGGCGGCGAAGCCTCCGCGCGTTCTAATCTCGGGCTCGGCCATCGGCGTCTACGGCGAGCGCGGCGACGAGGAGCTCAGCGAAGACTCGGCTGTCGGCGCTCGCGCCGACCGCGGCGCCGGCTTCCTCGCCGCCTTGTGCTCCGACTGGGAGGCCGAGGCCGCGAAGGCCGACGCCCGCGTCGTGCTCCTGCGCACCGGCGTCGTGCTGACGCCGCGGGGTGGGGCGCTCCAGAAGATGCTCCCCGCGTTTCAGACCGGCGCAGGCGGCCCGCTCGGCAGCGGCAAGCAGTGGATGAGCTGGATCTCCATCGAAGACGCGCTCGGCGCCATCGAGCACGCGCTGCACAGCGAGTCGCTGAGCGGGCCCGTGAACCTCGTCGCTCCGACGCCGCTCACCGCCGACGCCTTCGCGAAGGAGCTCGGCCGCGTGCTCGGCCGGCCGTCGTTCGCACGCGTGCCGGCGTTCGCGCTCGAGGCCCTGTTCGGCGAGGCGGCGAAGGCCGCGATCCTCGCGAGCCAGCGCGTGCAGCCGAAGCGGCTCGTCGCGAGCGGGTTCTCGTTCATGCACCCGACGCTCGAGCCCGCGCTGCGACTGCTGCTGGGACATCGCTGAGCAGCCAGAGACTCCCGGCGACGACCGTCGAGCTCGACGCGCTGATCGACGGCTCGCGGGAAACCGGCGGGCTGCCTCGGGGGTTGGGGCGAGCTCGGGGCCGAGGACCCGTGCGGGTATGTTTAACAATGTAACGGTTGCTGCCAATGTTAAACATGCCTCCAACCCTCGCCGGCCTCGGGCTCTCTCGGCAGCGCGGGAAGAGCCGGCCGTCTTCCTGTCGGCCGTCGAGCAGCGCCGCGACCTCGGCGGTCGTCGCGCAGGCTCTCTGGCAGCGCCGCGGCTTCAGCACCCGCCGTCGGCAGGAGCCGGCGGGCTCACGAGCACGCCGACGCCGACGCTGCACGACACGGCGCGCAGCCGCACGCGACCGAGGCCGCCGCCTCCGCCGCCGCCGTTGCCGAGGCCCAGCGTGCCGCTCTGACCGTTCGTCGCTGCCGACACAGCGCACGCGCCGTTGCCGCCGGGGCCGCCGGTGTTGAACCCATTCGAGCCTCCGATCGCCGGCCCGGCGTCGGCGGTGCCCTGCTGGCCCGGCTCGCCGCTCTGGGCGGGGCCCGCGCCCTCGCCGCCGCCGCCGCCCTGTGCGGTGATCGAGCCCGGCGCCGAGATCGTCAGCTGCAGCGCCTCGAGCGCCACCGCGCCGCCGCTGCCCGCTCCGTTGCCACCCGTGCCGTTGCCCGCGCGCGCGCCGCCCTGGCCCGGCGCCGTGATCGGCCCGGCCACGAAGATCCCCGCCGCTGAAGTGATCTGCAGCGCGCCTCCGCCGGCGGCCGGCCTCGGCACGCCCGACTGCGCCCCCAGCGCTCCAGGGCAGCCGCCGCGCAACGGCACCAGCGTCGCGCTGCCGTTCACGACTCCGGCCGCGCCTCCCGCTCCGGGTGAGCCGATCACGGGCGTCGACCCGGGGCCTCCGTTGCCGCCCGGCGTCGAGAAGCTGCCGCCACCGCCGCCGCCATTCGTCGTGTCGTCGAAGCCCGGCCGGCCTGCGCCACCGTCGGCGCACTCGCTCGCCCCGGCGAGCACCTCGACCAGGCCTGCCAGCGACACGTCGCCGCTCGCAGCGATGATCACCGGCCGCGGGCCCTGCACCCGCAGCGTCGCTCCCGGCATCAGCGTCAGCCGCGTCACCGACACCAGCACCGCGTCGGGCCCGCCGGCCTGCGCGATCGTCGTCGCCGCCGGCACCGGCTGGCTGCACCAGTTCGTGAACGTCGGCGGCCCCGCCGCCTGCGTGTCGATGACGCTCACGCCGCAGCCGAGCACGATGTCGCTCGTGGGCGGCGTCGGCACCTGGCTCTCGACGAAGTTCGCCGGAGGGAAGGGGAACCGCGGCACGCAGCCTCCGCCCGCGTTGCAGACACCGCCGTCGCAGCTCGCCCCGGCGTCGGCGTTCGAGAACACACATCCCGCGTCGGCTCCGCACTGGCCCCCGAACGCCTGGCACCCGCTCGGCACGCACGCGACCGGTGCTCCCGCGCAGCCGCCGTCGGCGAGGCAGGTGTCGCCCGCGGTGCACGAGCGCCCGTCGTCGCACGAGGCCCCGGTGACCACCGTGTACGCGCAGCCCGATGTCGGGTCGCACGCGCCGCCCGTGGCCATGAAGCACGCGCTCGGCGGCGACGTGCAGCTCAGCGCCGCCCCCGGCGTGCACGCGCCCGCGCCGTTGCAGACGTCGGGCCCCGTGCACGCGTTGCCGTCGCTGCACGGCGCTCCCGCGTCGAGCGCAACATAGGAGCACAGCCCGGTCGCCGGGTCGCAGGTGCCCGCAGCCGATCGACACGCCGGAGGCATGTTGCACCGCTTCGCGATCCCTCCGCTGCAGGCCTTCGCCGCGTCGCACGTCGTGCCGGTCGTGCACGGGCTCGTCGACCGGCACAGGCTGTCCAGGCAGTCGGCGTCGGCACAGTCGGTGTCGCCGTCGCCGTCGTTGTCGAAGCCGTCGTCGCACAGGCTGCGCTCGGTCGACGCCGCCCGGCACGTCGACTCGCGGCACGTACCCCCGCCGAAGCACGGCTGCCCGTCGCAGTCGTCGTCGGCGCAGTCGACCTTCCCATCGCCGTCGGAGTCGATCGCATCGGCGCACGCCGTCTCGCGCGTCGGCCCCGCCGCCGGCAGCACCAGCTTCACGTCGCGCACCGTGCCCGCGACGAACCCGGCCGCGACGTCCTTCGACCGCTCGGGCGGCACGCTCGGCGTCGAGCAGCCCGGGTCCGAGAAGCCCTCGGCGTACACGATGACGTTCTCGGGCAGCTTGCCCTGCGCCACGCCGATCGTGACGCTCGTCTTCCCGGCCAGCGCCACCGGCGTCGAGCGCAGCTCGTCGGCGCCGCCCGTCTTCGCCGCCACCTGCAGGCAGCGGCTCGTCACCCCCGGCATGAGCTCGACCGTCACGCGCAGCCCGCCCTCGCGCGGCTTGCTGCACGCCGCGAACAGACCCAGCACGAGCCACCGCGCCGTGGCCCTCACGGCGGCACCTCGCGCCCCTCGCCGAAGCCGAGCACCCAGATGCCCGGGTCATCCGACGCCTCGCGCAGCGCCGTCACCGCCGCCTCTTCGCCGTCGTCCGCGAGGGGGAACGTGCCGTAGTGCATCGGCACCATCACGCTCGCCGTGAGCTCGGCCTTCGCCTTCACTGCGTCCGCGGGCGTCATGTGCACCGGAGCCATGAACCACTCGGGCAGGTACGCCCCGATCGGCAGCACCGCCAGCCGAAACGGCCCCAGCTTCTCGCCGACCGTCTTGAAGTGCGGCCCATAGGCCGTGTCGCCCGCGAAGTACGCGCGGCCCGCCGTGCCCTCGATGACGAAGCCCGTCCACAGCGTGCCGTCGTCGTCCGTCAGCCCGCGGTTGCTGAAGTGCTGCGTCGGCACGCTCGTCAGCTTCACCGGCGTCGCGCCCAGCTGCGTCGACTGCCACCAGTCGAGCTCCGACACCCGCTCGAGCCCCTTCGCCTCGAGGAACTGCTTGTTCCCCAGCCCCGCGAAGATCTGCACGCCCGGAAACGCCCCCTGCAGCCGCTTCAGCGTCTCGACGTCCATGTGATCGTAGTGGTTGTGCGAGAGCACCACCGCGTGAATCACCGGCAGCTCGTCGAAGCGAATGCCCGGCGGCCGCACGCGCCGCGGGCCCGCAAACCCCAGCGGGCTCGCCCGCTCTGCGTAGATCGGGTCCGTCAGCACGTTCACGCCGTCGAGCTGGATCAGCGTCGTCGCGTGGTTGATGAACGTCACGCGCAGCGCTCCCGGCGCCACCCGCTGCGGAGGCGCCGCCCCGTACGGCTCCTCCCGGTAGTCCTTCCACGGCCCCTCTTCGCGGTGCAGCCGCCACTGGAGCAGCTTCGAGACGCCCCGCGACGGCTCAGGCGCGCCCGGCGTGTAGAACCTCTGCCCGTCGAAGTGATCCGACACGGGCCCCACGTAGCGCGGCGCCGAGAAGCACCCCGTGAGCGCGAGGGCGACAGGCCAGATCTTCACCCGCGACGGTTTATCTCAAACGGCCTAAACAATGGGTCGTGGCAGAGCTTCGCACCGTCCCGCTGAGCGCGTTGCCGGCTCCGTCGGCGCTGGCCCTCGACGCCCACGCCGAGCTCTCCGACATCGTGAAGGGCCGCGTCTCTCGCCTCGACTCCGACCGCCTCGCCTACGCGCGCGACTTCTGGCCCCTCGGCCTCATCTTCCAGCGCGAAGGCCGCGTTCCCCCTCCGCCCGATCTCATCGTCTGGCCCTCGAGCGAAGACGAGATCCAGGCCGTCATCGCGCTCGCTCGCCGCCGCAAGCTGCCCGTCATCCCCTTCGGCGCCGGCAGCGGCGTCTGCGGCGGCACCTGGGCCGTCAACGGAGGCATCGCCCTCGACTTGAAGCGCCTCGACCGCATCTCGCCCGTCGACGCCTCTGCTCGCACCGTCGACGCCGACGCCGGCGTCATGGGCGAGACCCTCGAGCGCCGCCTCGCCGCCGACGGCTGGCAGCTCGGCCACGCCCCCTCGTCGATGTACATGTCGACCGTCGGCGGCTGGCTCGCCGCCCGCAGCGCCGGCCAGCTCTCGAGCCGCTGGGGCAAGATCGAAGACATGGTCACCAGCGTGCGCGCCGTGCTCGGCACCGGCGAGCGCGTCGAGACGCCCGAGCGCCCGTTCAGCGGCCCCGATCTCGCCCAGCTCCTCATCGGCTCCGAGGGCACCCTCTGCGTCTTCACCCGCGCGCGCCTGCGCGTCTTTCCGCTCCCCGAGGGCCGCGCCTTCCACGCGTACGACTTCAAGAGCCTCTCTGACGGCCTCGAGGCCATTCGCCTCATGCTCCGCGCCGGCCTGCGCCCCTCGGTCGTCCGCCTCTACGACCCCTTCGACACCGCCATCGTCGGCGACCAGAAGCCCCACGCCTCGACCACCTCGCCCGCAGAGAAGCCGCTGCTCGATCGCGAGCTGTTGCCCGCCCTCTACCGCGTGCTCGCCCCTCAGACCCTCGGCCGCCCCGGCCTCATGAACCGCGCCGCCAGCCTCTTCCGTAAGAGCCGCCTCGTGCTCGTCTTCGAGGGCGAGACCCAGCGCGCCAACGACGAAGACGCCGCCGCCCGCACCCTCTGCGCCCGCCTCGGCGCCGTCGATCTCGGCCCCGACCCCGCTCGCAAGTGGCTCGACGCCCGCTACGACGTCTCGTACCGCATGTCGAAGGTCTTCGAAGGAGGCGCCTTCGCCGACACCTTCGAGGTCGCCGCCCCCTGGGAGCGCGTGCTCGGCGTCTACGAGCGCGTCCGCGCCGCCGTCTCGCCGCACGCCTTCGTGCTCTGTCACTTCTCGCACGCGTACCTCGAGGGCTGCTCGCTGTACTTCTCGTTCGTCGGCGCCGCGCCCGAGGGCCACGAGCGCGAGCGGTACGAGACCATCTGGCGCATCGCGCTCTCGGCCGCCCAGAGCGCCGGCTCGAACGTCAGCCACCACCACGGCGTCGGCCTCCTCAAGGCGCGCGCCCTGCACGACGCCCTCGGCGAAGGCCGCCACGCGCTCAAGCTCGTGAAAGACCACTTCGACCCCGACGGCATCATGAACCCTGGGAAGCTCGGCCTGGGGGCCGCGCCGTGAACGCCCCCGACCTGCGCCACGCCCTCGGCCCCCTCTGCGTCGACTCGCCTGACGGGCTCTACGCGAGCCCCAGGTCCGCCCGCGAGCTCGCCGACGTGCTCGCGATCCTCAAGGCCCACGGCGCCGCCCTCACCCGCGACGTCAAGCTCAGCCGCGGCGCCTTCGATCGCCTCGAGGGCGTCGAGCCCAAGTCGTGCACCGTGCAGGCCGGCGCCGGCATCGTGCTTCGCGAGCTCGAGCGCCAGCTCCAGCCGCACGCGCTCAGCCTCGGCCCGCTGAGCCCCGGCGCCCTCGCGCTCACCCTCGGCGAGTTCCTCGAGGGGCCGTACGCCGGGCTCCACGCGATCCCCGTCGGGCGGCTCGAGCCGCTCTGCGTCTCGCTCAACGCCGTGCTCCACGACGGCAAGCGGCTCGAGACCCACTTCAGCCCGCGCAGCGCCGCCGGCCCCGATCTCGCAGCCCTCATTCTCGGCGCGCACGGCCGAATCGGCCTCGTCCTCTCGGCGCGCCTGCGCTGCGTGCCCATGCCCGAGTCTCACCAGCAGGCGCGCTTCAGCTTCCCGTCGAGCGAGAGCGCCCTCGACGCCCTCAAGGCCGCGCTCGCCGACGGCTGCGTGCCCGCCCGGGTCCGCACCAAGAAGGTCGGCGACCGCACCGTGCTCGAGCTCGAGCTGCGCGGCACGCTCGACGGCGTCGCCCGCGACCTCCACAGCCTGCAGCACCGCGCGCCGCTGCTCGGCGGCCGCCTCACCGGCGCCGTTCTCCCGCCTCCCGACGCGCCCTCCGAGCACGAGTGCAGCTGGCACGCCGTCGCCCGCGCCCTCGACCTGGGGCACGGGCTCGACCTCTACCGCACGAGCCTGCACGGCGCCGTCGTCGCCGGAGACGCCGGCGGCCTCAAGCTCGACGCCCCCGCCCGCTGGGCCCACGGCCAAGGCCTCGCCGCTCCCGTTCTCGGAGGTGCCCCTTGAGCTCCGCCATGAAGGACCACGCCCGCGAGTACTCGTACTGCGCCTACTGCCCCAAGGTCTGCCGCTTCGCGTGCCCCGTCTCCGAGTCCACCAAGACCGAGACCACCTCGACCTGGGGCAAGATGACCGCCGCCCACCTCGCCGTCGTGGGCCAGCGGCCCGTCGACGAGGGCACCTCGAAGGCCGTTCACGCCTGCACCGGCTGCATGCGCTGCACCGAGTTCTGCAAGCACCACAACGTCCCCGCCGACGCTCTCTTCGCCGCCCGCAGCGAGACCATCGCGAAGGGCGTACAGCCCGCCGGAGCCGCCTCGACCCTCGCCACCTTCGCCCAGTCGGGCAACCCCTTCGGCCGCCAGCTCGCCTCGCTCGTCGCCTCGTGGAAGGCCGACGCCCCCGTGCGCTACCCGTTCTTCCCCGGCTGCACCGTGCTCGTGAAGCGCAGCGAGCTCATCGACCAGACGCTCGCCGTCGCCTCGGCCTTCGGCGCCCCGCTGGGCGTCAGCCGCGCCGCGAGCCGGTGCTGCGGCTACCCGCTCTACGCCGCCGGCGCCTTCGAGCTCTTCGAGGCCCACGCCCGCTCGTTCGCCGAGTCGATCGCCCCGTACCCCGAGCTCGTCGTGCAAGACCCCGGCTGCGCCTTCACGCTCAAGGCCGTCTACCCGAAGTTCGACGTGAACGTCCCCGCGCGCATCCGCACCCTCTACGAGGTGCTCGACGAGAACCTGCCGCACGCCCCCGTGCGGCCGCCGCTCGACGAGACCGTCGCCTACCACGACGCCTGCCACCTCGGCCGCGGGCTCCAGCAGTTCGACGAGCCGCGCCGGCTGTTGCGCCGCGCCGTCGCCGGCGTGCGCGAGGCCGCCTCGTCGGGCGCCGAAGCGGGCTGCGCCGGCGGCGGCGGGCTGCTCCCCCGCACGATGCAAGAGACCGCCGTCGACGTCGCCCGCCGCCAGGCGGCCGAGCTGCAGCGCGACGGCGAGACGATCGTCACCGCCTGCCCCACGTCGCGGCGCATGTTCGAGCGGGCAGGGCGCCGAGCAGAAGATCTGCTCGCCGTGCTGAAGCGCTGGCTAGACTTCGAGGCCCCTCGCTCATGAAGACCTACCTGGTCGTCAACCCTCGCAGCAGCAACGGCGACACCGGCCGGCGCTGGGCCGAGATTCAGGCGCGGCTCGTGCGCTCGCTCGGCGAGATCGCGTTCGGCTTCACCGAGGGCCCCATGCACGCGAGCGTGCTCGCCCGGCGCGCCCTTCACGACGGCTACGACACCATCGTCGCCGTCGGCGGCGACGGCACCATCAACGAGACCGTCAACGGCTTCTTCGAGGGCGGCAAGGCCATCAACCCGAAGGCCGCGCTCGGCGTGCTCCCGCGCGGCACCGGCGGCGACTTCCGCCGCACCTTCGGGTGGGACCTCGAGCTCGAGCACACCGTCGAGCGCCTGCGCCGCGACGCCACCGAGCCCTTCGACGTCGGCCTGCTCGAGTTCACCGGCCCCGACGGCGCCAGGCAGCAGCGCTACTTCGCCAACATCACCAGCTTCGGAGTCTCGGGCCAGATCGACCGCGAGGTGAACACCTCGAGCAAGGCGCTCGGCGGCAAGCTCTCGTTCATGGTCGGCTCGGTGAAGGCCCTCGTCGGCTGGCGCGACAAGCGCGTGCGCCTGAAATTCGACGGCGGCCCCGCCGAAGAGGTCAGCTGCACCACGATCGCCGTCGCGAACGGCAAGTACTTCGGCGGCGGCATGATGGTCGCGCCCGGCGCCGCCACCAGCGATGGCATCTTCGACGTCACCATCTGGAGCGGCTACAAGCTCTCGGACTTCGCCCTCAAGCAGAACAGCATCTACAGCGGCGAGCACGTGAAGTGGAAAGGCACCCGCTGCCTCAAGGCCCGCGTCGTCGAGGCCGAGAGCGACGAAGAGGTGCTCATCGACTGCGACGGCGAGCAGCCCGGCCGCCTGCCGTGCCGCATGACCCTGCTCGCCGCCGCCGTGCGCCTCAAGGTCTGAGCACGGCCTCGGCGATGCGCTCCCACGTGCCGTCCCGCTCGAGCACGTCGTCGTGCGTGCCGCCCTCGACGCTGAGCAGCGCCCCGCTCGGAAACCGGCGCGCCAGCTCGGCGCCCATCTCGTGCGGGTAGACGGCGTCGTTCGTACCGTGCACGACCAGCACCGGCTGCTTCACCTCGGCCGCCTTCGCCACCGAGTCGTAGCGGTCGAGCACCAGCCACCGCGCCGGCAGGTACGGCACCGCGCGCTGCGCCACCTCGCCCATCGAAGTGAAAGGCGTCACCAGCACCACCGATCGGCCCCAGCCGCGCCGCGCCAGCTCGACCGCCGGCCCTGTGCCGAGCGACTGGCCGAAGAGCACCAGCCGGTCTCTTGCGATGCCCCGGGCCACCAGCCCCTCGAGCTCGCGCTCGGTGTGCTCGTAGAGGGCCTTCTCGCTCGGCTCACCGGGCGTGCGGCAGTAGCCCGGGTAGTCGACCGCGAAGAAGCCCACGCCGTACGCCTGCCACCGCTCGCGCTGACGCTCGAGGTCCGCCCCGTTCTGCCCGTTGCTGTGGAAGTGCACGATCACCGGCCCCGCATCGGGGAGCGCCTGAGAGAACGTGCCCACCGGGTTCCGCGCCTCGGCCGGGTAGATGAGCGCGCGCTGCTGCGTGAAGAACAGCAGGCACGCGCCGACGTACCCGAGCAGCAGCGTCGCCCCGCCGGCGACCGCGCGGCGCCTCACGCCACCTTGAAGCACGCGCTCGCGATCAGCGTGCGCCCGACGGTCACCTTCGAGCGCTGCATCAGCGCCGCCAGCGCGCGGTCTTTCTCCTGGTAGCGCTGGTCCTCCTCGGCGCGCAGCGTCGAGAGCGCCTTCCGGTACGCACGCTCGGTGCGCTCGATCGCCACGCGGTCTTTCGCGCGCCGCGCCTCTTCCCACTCCGAGCGCGCCGCCTCGACCTTGCGCCGCGGCGCCACCAGGCAGTCTTCCGCGAACCGGTCGGCCCGCTCGCGCGCGTCGTCGACGTCGACCGCGACCTTCTTCTCGTGTCGCCGCTGCACCTCGTCGCGCGCCGCGTTCAGCGCCGTCTCTTGCGCCGCCGCCACCGACACCGCCGGAGGCATCACCGCGCCCTCGATCGCCGGCGCCTTCATCAGCGCCTCGCTGTCGGCCAGCGACAGCGTTCGCCACCCCTCGCCCTCTTGCAAGAGCACGACGTGCACGAGCGAGTCTGCGCCGCCCGCCTCGAACCGGTAGACGAACCACCAGCCCGTCTTGCCCGCGTAGGCCGGCGCCGTCAGCTGCAGCTTCACCACGCCCTCGAGCGGCTGCGGCTGCAGCTTCGCGACCGCCTTCGACCGCGCGAGCCGCGCCTTCACCGTCTCTTCGCGCAGCTTGAGCTTCTTGCGCACCTCGCCGTCGAACCGCTCGAGCAAGAGCGACCGCGTCTCGGTCATTCGCCGATCGATGCTCTTGCCCATGTCCGACTGCAGCGCCGTGAAGGCCGCGTCGATCTCGGTGGGCGAACGGCACGACTGGTAGATGTCGAGCACGCGCCGCTCGAAGTCGACGCCGCTCTCGAGCGCCCCGAGGATCTCGTCAGACGCCCCGAACACGCCGTCGAACAGGCCGAGCTTCTTCTCGAGCAGCTCGTACAGCCGCGCGTCGGCCGCGTTCGACCGGTTGAGGAAGTTCAGCACCAGCACGTCGCGCGCCTGGCCGTACCGGTGGCAGCGCCCGATGCGCTGCTCGACGCGCTGCGGGTTCCACGGCAGGTCGTAGTTCACCACCAGGTTGCAGAACTGCAGGTTCAGGCCCTCGGCGCCCGCCTCGGTCGACAACAGCACCTGCGCCCGGTCGCGGAAGTCCTGCACCAGCGCCGCCCGTGCCTCGGGCGTCGACGCGTCGCCCGAGAGCACCGCCACCTTGTACGTCGGCTGCAGGAGCTTGAGCAGGTACTCCTGCGTGCGGCGGCTCTCGGTGAAGACGACGGCCTTGTCGGGCCACTGGTGCGCCCGCGCGACCGTGAACACGCGGTCGAGCGCCCGCTTGAGCGCGTCGCCCTTCGCGTTGCCGGTCAGCGCTCGCGCGCGCTCCGCGTACGACTTGAGCTCCTTCACCTCGAGCTCGAGCTCCTTCGCGGTGCGCGTCGCCCTCACGCCGGCGTCGCGCCACGACTCTTCTTCCTCTGCGAACTCGGCGAGCTCTTGCGGCAGGTACTGGATCTTCTTCTCGAGGCCGTCGGCGAGCTTCTCGAGCGTCGGCGCGATCGCGTGCGACGACGACGCCAGCAGCTTCCGGTACACCAGCGTGAGCAGCGTGCGCTTCTCGGGGTCGATCGCCGCGGTGTCTTTGCGGCGCAGGTACTCGCTCACGTCTTCGTAGAGGCTCTGCTCTTCGGGCGACGGCGAGAAGTCTTCGACGATCGAGCGCCGGTTCGTGAACCGCACGTACTCGCGCACCTGGCGCCGCAGCGTGCGCTGCACGACGCCGCCGAGCCGCTCTTTCAGCTCGCCCGCGGCCTCGTCGCTGAGCTCGCCCGGGAAGCGCGCCTCGAACGCCTCGTGCGGCCCCAGGATCTGCTCGTCCAGCAGCGACATCAGGCCGAACAGCTCCGACAGCTCGTTCTGCAGCGGCGTCGCCGTGAGCAGCAGCTTCGGCCGGCCCGCGAGCGCGGTGCGCAGCGCCTTGCCCGTCTTGTTGCCCGGGCGGTGCGCGTTTCGCAGCCGGTGCGCCTCGTCGATGATGACGAGATCCCACTCGATCCACCGCAGGAGCTCGGGCCGCGCCGCCGCGAACGGAATCGAGGCGATGACCACCGACGACGACTCGAACGGGTTCGCGCCGCCCGTGCGCCCGTCGACCACCACGGCTTCGAGATCGAGCTTCGACAAGAGCTCGGCCTGCCACTGCATGCGCAGCGTCGCCGGCGTCAGCACCAGCATCTTGCTGCGGCCCTCGGCCTTGAGCTGCGCCATCACGATGCCGGCCTCGATCGTCTTGCCGAGGCCCACCTCGTCTGCCAGCACGCAGCCGCCGCGCGGCAGCGACTCGAGCGCGAACACCGCTGCCTCGACCTGGTGCGGGTTCAGGTCGACCTTCGCGTCGACGAGAGCGCGCGCGACGCGCGTCGAGCTGTCGCCGCTCTTGAGGCTCTTCTCTTCGGCCATGACGCGCGCGTGAAAGCGCGTCGCCGGGATCTCTGCCGCGGCCGGCGTTTCGCCGGTGATCTTACGAAGGGCCGCCGCGTCCAACCGTTACGGTTCTTCGTACTGCGGGTGCATGTACTTCTGGAGCTTCTTCGTGACGTAGCTGCGCGCGAGCCCGCGCACCAGCACGCCGGGGTCCTCGCCGTCGCCGCCGACGTTCGTGTCGGTCACCACGAGCACCGCGTCGATGTCGATGCCCATCACGCGCCCGACCACGTGCGCCTGGTCGCCCGACCAGACCGCGACGACGCCGAACGCCTTCTTCCAGTAGTCGAAGAGCATCTGCGTGCGCGCGCGCGCGTCGGCCTTGCTGAAGCCGTGAGGGACGTCGAAGTGCATCTTGCCGTCGTTGCCCGAACCAGACTCCTCGGCGAACGCCGAGCCCCCGACGAGAACGATGCCCAGCGCAATCGCTCGCAGCACGTTGAAACTCATAGCACAGCCGATCGATCGCGCCTGTAATTTCTGAGGGCCGGGTAGGCGCGGCTCTCACCAAAGCGGGGCACGCCGTGCGGCCGCTTCGCCCAGAAGTTGATGATGACCGCGAGCCTCAGCCGCGCCTCTCTGGGCAACCGCGCTCCGGGAATCTGATTCCGCGCGTCGAGCACGCCGTGCGTCAGCCGGCCGTCGAACGAGACGAACCGGTTCGGCTCGGGCCGCACGAGGTCGAGCTCGAGCCGGTCGGGCGCCATCGCCGGGTTCTTCGGGTTCGCGGCCTCGGCCGTCACCGCGAGCAGGCCGCCGCGGCACCGGTTGAGAAAGAACACGGTCGACCGCGTCGGGTGCACGAGGCGGCCGGTCGTACGCGCGAGCTGCTCGTCGCGGTCGCGGTGAAAGTCGACCTGCACGTTCGAGGTGCGCATGCGCGAGAGCCACCACTCGGCGCCCGCGTGCGAGCCCTCCTGCCACAGCGCCGTCACCGCCTCCTCGATGACGCAGGCGGGCAGGGCGCCGACCGGCATCCAGAAGGTCGTCTGGTACGTCGTGCGCAGGCCCGACTCGCCCAGCGAGCGCACGGCAGCCGACACGCGGCGAAACAGCGGCGCGGGAAGAATCGAGTCGACGATCGAGACCGCGCTCACCGCGGCAGCGACGTCATCGCCTCGGCCCGCGCCGAGCCCTCGCTCGACGCCGGCTCGCCCATCTCCATCAGGGCGGCGAGCGTCGGGGCCACGTCGATCACGCGAATCGGCGCCGGGTTGAAGCCGGGCTTCACGCCCTTGCCGAGGAAGATGACGGGCACCTGGTTGTCGTACGAGTACGGGGCCCCGTGGGAGGTGCCCGACGGCTCGTACTCGAGCACGCGAAAGGGCTTCAGCGAGAACAGCACGTCGCCGCTGCGGTCGGGGTGAAAGCCGGCCCGCAGCGCCGCCGCGAGCGGCCCCGGCGTCGAGTCGAGATCGTCGCGCGCGACCGCGATGGCGACGTCTTGCTGCTTCGCGAGCCACGAGGCCGCCGCGCGCCGCACCGCCGCCGCGTCGAGCTTCTTGTCGGCGACCACCTTCCAGTCCAGGTACACGTCGGTCTCTTCGATCGCCGAGACGAGGTCGCCCTTGAAGCGCTCGGCGAGCTCCTTCTTCATGCCCTCGCGCAGCGGGTCGGGGCTCACGCGCATGCCCTCGATGCCGGCGGCCGCCCACTCTTCGGGGATCGCGGCGCCGCCGTGATCCGCGGAGAGCACGACGACGAGGTTCGCGCGGCCGCCCGCAGCCTTCTCGGCGAGCGCGATGAGATCGGCGATCGACTTGTCGAGGCGCAGCGCCGCGTCTTGCACCTCCCACGAGTAGGGCCCGAACAGGTGGTACGTGCGGTCGAACGACGAGAAGCTCACCGCGAGCAGATCGGGCACGTCGTCTTTGCCCAGGCCCTCGCCGTCGATCGCGGCCTTCGCGGCCTGTACGAACAGGTCGTTCATCAGCGGAGACGACGACAGCGCCGCGTACGACTGCGGGCCCGGCGCCGTCAGCCCGCCGTTCAGCGGGTGGGGGAACGTGCGGCCCAGCCCGTAGACGTCGGCCTCGAACGGCCGATCGTCGGCGCCCACGTAGGTCGCGGGCGGCAGCAGCAGCGGCCACTCTTTCGTCTGGAGCACGTCGGCGAGCTTCTTGTCGTTGAGTGCCTTCATCCACGCGGGCACCTCCTTCAGGTAGTACGTGCCCGTCACGAAGCGGCCGATCGACTCGTTGAACCACCACGCCTGGCCGAGCTTGCCGCCCATCGCGATCGCCGCGCGCCCCTTGCCCGCGATCGCCACGACCTTGCCGCGCCCCTGCGTCGACAGCTTCACGCGGTCGGCGAGGGTCTCGGCGAGCAGCGCCGCCGGCGACACGTCGGTCACCTCGAGCGGCGCCTCGAGCGGAGGGTGGTTCGGGTCGGCGAACGCCGGCTCGAGCTTGCCGGTCTGCCGGTTGAAGACGCGGTTCGAGACGACGCCGTGCCGCCACGGGTTCGTGCCCGTGCTCAGCGTCGCGTGCCCGGCGGCCGTCACGGTCTCGGCGTAGTCGTAGCGGGCCGTCGGGAAGACGGCGCCCTGGTTCGAGAGCGTGACGAAGCCGGCCTTGAAGCGGGGCTTCATGCGCCAGAACAGGTCGCTGCCGAGCGCGTCGACCGAGATGAACAGCGTCAGCTTGGGAGGTTTCGCGACAGCGACCGCCGACGTCAGCAGCACCAGCAACCACAGGCCCTTGCGCATCAGGCCGCGCACTTTCGACGAGAAAGCGGGTAGGGTCCAGCGACTTCATGGGCTCTCCGAGCGACCCGGCGACGACTTTGGCTCCGGGCTCCGAGCAGCGCGCCGCAGCAGTCGAAGCGCGCGTGCGCGTCATCTACGGCGACACCGACCAGATGGGTGTCGTCTACTACGCGAACTACTTCCGCTACTTCGAGCTCTCGCGCAGCGAGTACTTCCGCGCCCGCGGAGGCAGCTACGTCGAGGTCGAGAAGCGCGGTCTGATGCTGCCGGTGGTCGAGGCGAGCTGCAGCTACCGGGCGCCGGCGCGGTACGACGACGTGCTGGTGGTGAAGGCCGACGTCACCCGCATGAAACGGGCGTCGATCGAGTTCAGTTATGAGGTGCGCAAGGCCTCGGACCCGGCCATTCTGTGCACCGGCCGTACGCTGCACGCCTGCATCAACCGGGAAGGGCGCCCCACGGCGCTGCCCGAAGACATCATCAAGCTGTTGTCGTGAAGGGAGCCCGAATGGACCGCAACCTCGCCCTCGAAATGGTGCGCGTCACCGAGATGGCGGCGATCGCGTCGGCGAAGTTGATGGGCCGGGGGACGAAGAACGAGTCCGACCAGGCGGCCGTCGACGCCATGCGCAAGGCCTTCGACACGCTCGACATCAACGGCACGGTCGTCATCGGTGAGGGTGAGCGCGACGAGGCTCCGATGCTCTACATCGGCGAGAAGGTCGGCCGCGCGCAGGCGGCCTCGACGCCGGTCGACATCGCGCTCGACCCGCTCGAGGGCACGAACCTGTGCGCGTATGGCCGGCCCGGCGCGATCTCGGTCATCGCGCTCGCGGGGCAGGGGTGCATGCTGAACGCCCCCGACACGTACATGGAGAAGCTCGTCGTCGGCCCCCGCGGCAAGGGCGCGATCGACCTGCGCAAGTCGCCGAGCGAGAACCTGAAGAACATCGCGAAGGCGATGGGCCGCGCGGTCGCCGAGCTGACGGTGGTCATTCTCGATCGCGATCGTCACAAGGAGCTCATCGCCGAGGTGCGCACGGCCGGCGCGCGCGTGAGGCTCATCGAAGACGGCGACGTCGCGGGCGGAGTGGCGACGTGCTTCGAAGAGAGCGGCGTCGACGTGCTGATCGGCACCGGCGGCGCGCCCGAGGGCGTCATCACGGCGGCGGCAGTGCGCTGCGTCGGCGGCGAGATGCAGGGCAGGCTCAAGCCGCGCAACGACGAAGAGATCGTGCGCGCGAAGCGCATGGGCATCACCGACATCAACCGCATCTACAGCGCCGAAGAGCTGGCCCGGGGCGAGGTGATGTTCGCCGCGACGGGCGTGACGACCGGCGATTTTCTGAAGGGCGTGCGCTTCTACGCGAAGGGCTGCGAGACGCACTCCATCGTGATGCGGAGCAAGAGCGGCACCGTGCGCTACGTGACGGCGACGCACCAGCTCGACAAGAAGCCCGGATTCGCACCTTGAGGAGGAACTGACGACATGGCCGGAGCCACCCGCAGCATCACCATCAACGCGCCACGCGAGAAGGTGTTCGAAGTGATCGCCGACGTCGAGCGCTACCCCGAGTTTCTGCCCGAGGTGAAGGGCATCAAGGTCAGCAACAAGCGCGGCAACGAGAGCGACGTGCACTACGTCGCGGAGATCGTGAAGACGATCAAGTACACGGTGCGCCTGAAGGAAGAGAAGCCGAGCCGGGTCTCGTGGTCGTTCGTCGACGGCGAGTTCATGAAGGACAACCGCGGCAGCTGGGAGCTCGAGGATCTCGGCAACGGCACCACGAAGGCGACCTACAACATCGAGATCGCGCTCGGGGCGCTCGTGCCCAAGACGATCGTCACGGCGCTCGTCGACACCCAGCTGCCGAAGATGCTCGAGAACTTCAAGCGCCGCTCAGAGGCACACGCCGCCAAGAAGTAACCACGCAGGACACGCCGCCACACCCACGTGGACGCGCTCGTGGACGCGGACGTGGACGTAGCCGTGATCGTGATCGTGATCGTGATCGTGATCGTGATCGTGATCGTGATCGGTCGTGCGCGGCGCCGCGAGCTGCCGATCGCGATCACGCCCACGTCGACGACCACGTACGACCACGTCCACGTGCGCGAGCGCGAGCGCGTCAGGTCGGCGTCACCGAAGGCACATCCGCTCTTCGTGAAGGCACGAAGCACTCGACCTTGTCGGCCTTGCCTTTGACGGCGAGCGCCGGCACCGGCTGCCACGCCACGGCCTCACCGGCGAGGTTGCGTGTGGCCTTCGACACGAGCACCGCCGAGCCGACCTGCTTGGTGAGCCCCTCGATGCGCGACGCCACGTTCACGGTGTCACCGATCGCGGTGTACTCGAGGCGCCGCGTCGTGCTGCCGATGTCTCCCAGCACCACCTGCCCCGAGTGCAGCCCGATGCCGATGCGCAGCGACGGCTCGCCGCGCCTCTGGCGCTCGATGTTGAGCGCCTCGAGCTCCGAGATCATGTCGAGCGCGCACGCCACGGCGTGCTGCGCGTGCAGCCCGTCCGCGATCGGCGCTCCGAAGTAGGCCATCAGCCCGTCGCCGATGAACTTGTCGAGCGTGCCTCCGTGGCGGAACAGCACGTCGACCATGCGCGAGTGGTACTCGTTCAACAGCCGCACCACGCCCGGAGCGTCCATCACCTCCGACAGCGCGGTGAAGTCTCGAATGTCCGAGAACAGCACCGTCACGTCGCGCGCCTCGATCGAGCCGCCGCCGCCGCTGTCCTGCAGCCGGCTCGCCACCGCAGGGCTGAAGTAGCGACCGAGCCGCTGCAGCCTCAGCTCCTCGGTCGACACCGCCTTGATCAACGCCCCCGTCCTCGCCACGACGTACATGCCCGCCGCCGCCGCGACGCCCATCACCACCGCCGTGATCGCCTGCGCGCCCCCGCTGATGCCCGCCTGCTGCTGCAGCACCACCACGAGCGACGTCGCCACCACCGCCGCCACCGCGATCAGCGCGCGATCGAGCACCAGCACCGACGCCGCGAGGAAGGCGCAGAAGATCGCCGCCGTGAACCCCGCCACTCCGCCCGGAGACGGCGACAGCGGCAGCGCCTGGTGCTGCAGGTAGAAGACGACCGGAAAGTCGATCAGCGCCGCCAGCCACCCGATCGCCCGCGCCTGCTTCGGCGCCCGCCACGCTACGGCCACCAGCCCCATCGACACCGCCCAGTAGCCGGTGAACGCCGGCAAGATCACCGCCCAGTCGGCGAGCCCCTGCACGAGCCCCAGGTACAGCGAGACCACGAACGCGAGGCTGATGCCCAGCACGCGGATGAGCTGCATGCGCAGCACGTTGCGCCCGCGCTCGCGCCGGAGCTCCTTGTCGACCGTCTTCTGAAGACTCTGACTGCTGTCGCCCATGCTCTTGGTCAGCGCCGATCGCTCCAGGTCATACCCGACCTCTACGGAGGCCGCGCCTTCTTGGCTGTGTAAGCGTTCGGATCACCGTGTGTTTTGAATGGCGCCGCGGGGGGTTGCCGCCGGAAAACGGCGCATTAGAATCCGGTATGAGAATGCTCGATGCCTTCATCATCGAGGAGATCAAGCGGCGGGAGGCCGAGCGTGAGAAGTTAGAACGCCAGCGCCCGAAGCTCGAGATCCCTCGCCGCGAGCGCGAAGACCAGGAAGACGCGTCGCGTGATGAAGCCGCCGAGAAACCGCAGCGCGGCGTCGTCGTCATCGACCTGTAACGCCAGTGCTCCGGGCTCTGCTGGCGTCCGTTCGCCGCAAGCCGCTCACCGTCTGGTTTCACGCTGCCTACCGCCTCCCGCTCTCAGGCACCGAGGGCAGCATGGCGATGGACTCGCGCCGCGCGAACCACGCGGCCCACTACCTCCTCAAAGAGCACGCCATCCGCCAGGAGGACATCGAAACTCCCAAGCCGGTCAGCTACGAAGACCTCCAGCGCGTTCACACCCACGACTGGCTCGAGTCGCTCTCGCGCCCTTCGACCCTCGCCCACGTCTTCGCCGTCGACGAGGCCGACGTCGTCGTCGACGAGCTGTTGCGGTCGGTGCGCCTCGCCTGCGGTGGCACCGTCGAAGCCGCTCATCGCGCCCTCGAGGTCCGCCACCCGGTGCTGAACCTCCTGGGCGGCTTCCACCACGCGGCGCCTTCGCGCGGCGTTGGCTTCTGCGCCGTCAACGACGTCGCCGTCGCGATCGCGAGCTTGCGCGCCTCGGGCTTCAGCGGCCGCGTCGCCGTCATCGATCTCGACGCCCACCCGCCCGACGGCACCGCCGCCTGCCTCGGCCACGACGCCTCGGTCTGGCTCTCCTCGATCTCCGGTGTGTCGTGGGGCGAGCTGCAGGGCGTCGACGACGTCGTCCTCAATCGCGCGGGAGACGACGAGTACCTCGCTGCGCTCGACCGCCTGCTCGAGCGCATGCCGAACGTCGAGCTCGCGTTCGTGCTCGCCGGCGGCGACGTCATCGCCGGCGATCGCCTCGGCACCCTCGGCCTCTCGGTGGCCGGCGCGCGGAAGCGCGATCTGCGCGTGGCGCGGCGGCTGCGCGACGTGCCGTCGGTCTGGCTGCCCGCCGGCGGCTACGGGCCCCACGCGTGGAAGGTGCTCGCCGGCACCGGCCTCGCGCTCGCGTTCGAGACCGAGCTCGCGATCCCCTCCGACTTCGACCCGCTCGGCGCCGAGCTCTCTGACGTCGCCATGAACCTCGCCGGCGAGCAGCTGAGCGGCACGATGACGCTCTCCGAGGCCGACTTCCCCGAGCTCTTCGGCGGCTCGCGCAAGGGCAGCGACCGGCTCCTCGGCTTCTACACGCGCGACGGCCTCGAGTACGCCCTCGAGCGCTACGGCATTCTGCCCTTCGTTCGTCGGCTCGGCTTCGGCGAGCTGCGCGTCGACCTCGTCGGCTCGCGCATGCGGCTCTTGTCGGGGCAGCTCTCGCTCATCGAGCTCGAGGTCGAGCGCCAGACCCTCGGCGGTCACGAGGTGCTGTTCGTCAACTGGCTCTCGCTGCGCAACCCCCGCGCCCACTTTTCCGAGAAGCGGCCGAAGCTCCCGGGACAAGAGGTGCCCGGCCTCGGCCTCGCCCAGGAGGCCACCGCCCTGCTCGCGATCATGGCCGAGCGCCTCAAGCTCGAGGGCGTCGCGTTTCGCCCGTCGTGGTTTCACATGGCCTACACCGCGCGGCACGGCGGCCGCTTCATCGAGGCGAAGCGGCAGGGGCGGTTCGAGGCGCTGGTGCGAGACCTGCGCGCGGTTCCGCTGCTCGACGCCACGCGCGCCGTCGCCGACGGCCGGGTGAAGCTGAACGGCGAGCCCTACGCGTGGGAGGCCGACGCGATGGTGCGGTGGCTGCGGCCAGTCGCCGAGAGCGACGCGGCCGAAGTGGCGGCCGAGCGCGAGCGCTGCCACTTCACCGTCGCTCAGTGAACGAGGCCGCCGGCGGGCTGCTGCTCCGAGGCGTTGCCCTCGGCGACGACGAGCAGCACGAGCTTCGAGAGCGCCGCCGACTCGAGCAGGTTGCCGCGCTCGGGAATCCCCAGGCCTCCTCGAGTCCACTCGGGCACGAAGATGAGCGGCTCGGCGTCGCCGTTGTAGCCGAGCTGAACGAGCTGGTTCGGCTCGTAGACGCGGCAGCGCTTCTCGCAGCAGTAGAACCGCTCGGTCACGCGGTAGAGCCCCTCGGGCGCGAGCGGCACGAGCGTCTTGCTCCACTCGGCGTCGGGCACCGTGTAGCCGCGCTCGTTCCACCGGGCGCGGTTGCTCGCCCAGCTCTGCGGCAGGTAGATGCCGGCGCCGGGGTCGCCGTGGTTGTGGAAGTAGACGAGGCGGCCGGGCGCCACGCCTTCGAGGGCGCGGGTGGTGCGGTAGAGGCCACAGGGCGGGTGGTGTGCGGTGGTCATGTCTTGGCTAGAACATCTATTCCATGTCCGTCGAAATGCACGCGCAGCAGCAGGGCCTCACCACGCACCTCACCCACGGCCCCTCGGGCACCGCGATTCGCACGGTGCCCCCGAAGGACAACGGCGGCGACGCCTCGAGCTTCTCGCCCACCGATCTCGTCGGCGCAGCGCTCGCCGCCTGCGCCGTCACCACGATGGTGCTGATCGCCAGGCGCGAGAACATCCCTCTCGGCGACCCGAAGGCCCGCGTCGTGAAGCTCATGACGAGCACCGGCCCGCGCCGCATCGCCGAGCTGACGCTGCACATCGACATGCCGCCGGGCACCCGCCCCGAGCACCGCGCCCGCCTCGAAGAGATCGCACGCACGTGCCCGGTTGCGCGCAGCCTGCACCCCGATCTCAAGCTCCCGATGACCTTCGGGTACCCGCCTTGAACAAGCTCACCGCCCTCACGCTCGTCATCGCCCTGCCGGCCCTCGCCCAGCAGCAGGTCTCGCTCGTGCCCGGCACGGTGCAGGCCGACGCCTCGGCCGCGCTCACCGCCCGCGAGCGCCCGCTCTACGAGCGCCCCGGCACGTGGATCGTCGCGAGCGCCGCCACCCTCGCCGTCGCTGCAGTGATCGCCGGCATCGTCACGCTCGGCCTGCAGGCGGCGGCCGGGCAGAGCTCCAGCCAGCGGCCCGGCGCCGGCGGCGCGCCACCGGTGCAGATGGGTGACTTTGCCTGCGACCCGATGTGCGACGGCTGGGTGAACAAGCCGCCGAAGTAGCGGTCAGGTGCCGGTCTTCACGACCGGCCGCGGGTCGACCGTCACGAGCCGCAGCTGACCCGACGACGCGGTGAAGCTCTTCGCGTCGACCTCGCGCTCGAGGTACGTGTAGCCGTCGAGCCCCGCCTCGTACATGCGCAACAGCTGGCGCGACTCGTCGAGCGTCAGGTGCCCTGCGCGCAGCGCGTTCTCGGCGAGCCGGCGCACCTTCGCGACCAGATCGTCCTTCGTGTACGCGACGTAGTGCAGCACCTCGGTGACCGTGTCGCCCTCGACGACGTGATCGATGAGGTAGCCGCCGCCCGGAGCCAGCGACACCTGCACGGTGTGCGTGTCGCCGAAGAGGTTGTGCAGGTCGCCGAGGATCTCCTGGTACGCGCCGACCATGAAGATGCCGAGGTAGTACTCCTCGTCGTTGAGCGAGTGCAGCTCGAGCACGTCTTTCACTTCGCGCTTGTCGATGAAGTGCTCGATCTTGCCGTCGCTGTCGCAGGTGATGTCGGCGAGCACTGCGCGGCGCATCGGCTTCTCGCCCAGCCGGTGAATCGGCATCACGGGGAACAGCTGATCGATCGCCCACGAGTCGGGCAGCGACTGGAACACCGAGAAGTTGCAGAAGTACGTGTCCGACAGGTGGTGCTCGAGCGCCTCGAGCTCCTCGGGCACGTCGCCCGACTCCTTCGCGAGCCGCAGCACCTTGTGGCAGATCGCCCAGAACAGGTTCTCGGCGGCGACGCGCTCCTCCAGCGAGAGGTGGCCGAGCGAGAAGAGCGAGAGGCTCTCTTCCTTGTACTCGCTGGCGTCGTGCCACGACTCGAGCAGGTTCTTGCGCGTCACGTCGCGCAGCGTCGCCGCCAGGTTCTTCACCACCTGCGGCACCCCGTCGCCCTGGGCGTCGGTCACCGGCTGCACGTCGAACTCGCTCGAGCCCAGCACCTCGGTGATCAGCACGGCGTGGTGCGCGACCACCGCGCGACCCGACTCCGAGACGAGGTTGGGGTGGGGGACCTTGGCGCGCTCGCACGCCTCCATGACGGAGAAGACGACGTCGTTCGCGTACTCCTCGGTCGTGTAGTTCATCGACGACGCGAAGTTCGTCTGCGAGCCGTCGTAGTCGACGCCGAGGCCGCCGCCGACGTCGAGGTACTGCAGCGGAGCGCCCTGCCGCACCACCTCGACGTAGAACCGGCCGACCTCGCGCAGCGCGTTCTTCACGTTGCGGATGTTCGAGATCTGCGACCCCAGGTGGAAGTGCAAGAGCTCGAAGCACGGGAGCAGCCCCGTCTCTTTCATGAAGCCGATCGCCTGCATCAGCTCCTGGGCCGAGAGGCCGAACTTGCTGCGGTCGCCGCCGCTCGCCTCCCACTTGCCGGCGCCGCGGCTCGACAGGCGCACGCGAATGCCCAGCCGGGGCGCGATGCCGGTCTTCCGCGCGACCTCGGCGATGAGCGGCAGCTCGGTCGGCTTCTCGACGACCATCACGACCTTGCGGCCGAGCTTCGACGCGAAGAGCGCCGTCTCGACGTACTCCTCGTCTTTGTACCCGTTGCAGATGATCAGGGCGTCGGGGTCATCGAGCAGGGCCATCACGGCGAGCAGCTCGGGCTTCGAGCCCGCCTCGAGGCCGTAGTTGTACTGGCGGCCGACGTCGACGATCTGCTCGACGACGTAGCGGTGCTGGTTCACCTTGATCGGGTAGACGCCGCGGTAGTTGCCCTTGAAGCCATGCTCGGCGATGGCCTTCTTGAACGCCTCGTTCAGGTGGATCACGCGGTGCCGGAGCACGTCGGTGAAGCGGATCAAGAGCGGCAGCGAGATGCCGCGGCGGCGGACCTCGTCGACGAGCTCTTTCAGGTCGAACGACGGCGTGTCGGGGCCACCCGGGTGGATGGCGACGTTGCCCTTCTCGTTGATGCCGAAGTAGCCGGCTCCCCACGAGCGAATGGCGTACGTCTCGAGTGAGTCTGCGATCGTCCAACGGGGCGGAGTCGGGTTGGCCATTGAGGCGCCGCACTATAGATCAGCGCGCCGCCGCTTTTTCGATCTGATCGCGATCGTGATCAGCATCGCGAGTGACAGATTCGTGACGGAGCTCGAGCAGCCGCAGCCATCGACGTCGCGGCACGGCGGCTGGCTCAGCCCCGCGTCGCTCAGCGCGGCGCGACAGGTTCCGTCGACCAGCGTCGGCGCGTAGGCCGTGGCGTCGAGGGTGATGCCGCTGCACGTCGCGCGGCCGGCGCCGTCGATGATCAGGGGCACGCGCTCGTCGCTCACCAGCACCCGTGTTCCGGCAGGCAGGCTCACGGGCACCTCGGCCGGTGCCGAGCCGAAGGTCGTGCCACCGCGAACGACGGCGCCCGCGTCGCTCGTCGTGACCACGCCGAGCACCGCCCACGCGGCGGGTGTCTCACAGGCACACTCGGAGAACACGTCCTTGCAGCTGCCCAGGGTCAGCATGACGAGGGCGAGCGTCACTTCTCGCTCCCGGCGGCTTCGGCGGCGGCCTCGAGCTGAGCGCGCATCTTCGGGTCCGAGAGCATCTTCACGATGTCGGTGTTCTGCATGAGCTCACGATAGTCGCCCGTCTCGAGCGCGCGGCGCACGGCGTCGTCGTCGACGGCCTTGCGAAAGCGCGGGTCTTTCTTGAGCGCGGTGTACTGCGGCGTGTTCGTCTTCTTCGCGGCGGCGACGAGATCGTCCATTCCCGGGATCGCGGCCATCGCGAACAGGTTGTGGTTTCGCGCGATCGAGAACAGCACCGAGCCCTTCGGAGCGAGCTGCAGCCGCTTGCCGGCGATCGAGACGTTGTCCTCGAGAAACGAGATCGCGCAGAGCACGAACCAGGCGATGGCGCCCATGCGCAGGCCTCCGAGGAAGAAGCCGAGTGCGCGATCGAGCCCGCGGTCTTTCATCTCTTTGCCCGCCAGGATCCGCAGGACGATCGCGTGCACCAGGTAGCGGATGAGCAGAAAGCCGACGAAGAAGATGACGAGCGACGCGATGACGATGCCGACGGTCTGAGAGGTCTGTAGCTCGGCCGCGAGCATGGGGCCCGCCATCGGCCCGGTCAGGCGCGACAGGGCCCCGGCCGCGATCACGGCGACCAGCCGCGAGATCTGCTTCGCCGCGCCGCTGAAGGCGCCGACGATCGCGAAGAAGGCGACGAGGCCGAGGACGAGCAGATCGATGTTCATCGATGCCTACTGAACCGTCGCGCACGCGCACGCGCACGCGGGCGTCGCCGTGATCGTGATCGTGGCCGTGCCGCACTCACCGGATCTTGAACTGTTCGCCCTTGGCCTTGAATTCCTCGTGAATCTTCTGCTCGACCTCGGCCAGCTTCTCTTTGTAGCGGGCGTTGTCGCGCTCGTACATGAGCGCGCTCTTCAGGTTCCGCTGGGCGTCGCTCCAGCGCTTGGCGTCGATGTCCTTCATCGCGGTCGCGTAGAACGAGCGGCCCTTGGGGTGGGTGCCGATCTGCTCTTCCTGCTCCTTCTTCACCAGCTGCTTGGTCTCGACCTCGCTGGCCTCGGTGAAGCGCAGCTTGCTCTTGCGATCGGGCCCGGTGATGTCCGCGACGTACTTCTTCCGCTTCGTGTCATCGCGCAGGAAGTAATAGGCCTCGGTGATCCGCTTGTAGATCGTGCCGATGTCGGCCTTCACCTCGTGATCCGGCAGGTGGAAGAAGCGGTCGGGGTGGTACGTGCGGCTCTCGCGGTAGAACGCCTTCTTGATCTCCACCGGCTTCGCCTCGTGCGTCACCCGCAGCACCTGGAAGTAGTCGAGCTGGTTCAGCACTCCGACGATCTGCGCCACGGCCATCGCGGTCTGCGGGTTGATGCCGTCGATCGCGCCCGTCTCGGGGAACGCCGCCGCCGGCAGCGTCACCGAAGGCTGAACCGGCGCTGGCGCCGGCGCCCCGACCGCAGCAGGAGCGGGCGGCACCAGCGCGCCCGAAGTCGGAGGCCCCACGATCGCGCGCACCGAGTCGGAGGCGAACGGGTCGAACTCGCCCAACGCAGGAGGAGGCGGCGGGGCGATCACCGGCGCAGGCGGCGGCGCGGGCATGGGCGCGATGACGCCGGGAGGAGCGATCGGCGGCTGGCGCGCACCTTGGGGAGCCGGAGCCGGAGCGCCCGGCGGGCGCGAGACGGGCGGTGGCGCGATCGGAGCGGTGATCACGGGGCGGGGCACTCCGACGCCAGGCGCAGGCGCGGCGGTCGGCGCCGGGGTGATCATCGGCGCCACCGGCCGCGCCGCCGGAGGCACCGTCGACGGCGGTCGCGAGCCCGGAGCGCCCGGAGGCCGCGGCGGCCCGGAGGGAGCCACGACTGGGGCGACGATCGGCGCGACGACGGGCGCCACCGCCGGAGCCACCGCCGGTATCGCCGGGGTGATCATGGGCCGAGCCGCAGGCACCGCTGGCACCGCGGGAGCGACCGGCTGCGGCCCCCCCGGAGCACCGACCGGCCGGGGAGGCCCACCGGGCGAGCCGACGGGGCGCGGCGCCGCACCCGGCGCGCCGGGCGGACGAGGCACCTGCGAGGCGGGCTTCGCGGGCGGGCCCGGCGGCACTCCTGGCGGTTTCCCGCCCTGGGGAGGTTCGGCCATCGTCCTCGCGTCACCTCGCTACCGCGGGCATGTCTTTGCTCGACAGCGCGCGGTGCAGCTGCGTCTTCGCGTTCTCATCGATCGACTTCTGAATGTCGGCCTCCGACAGGCCCGACGACAACGAGATGGTGGTCGAGGTGCGCTGGCCCGACTCGACGTCGGTCGCCGACACGTTCACGATGCCGTTCGTGTCGATCTCGAACGTGACCTCGATCTTCACCTCGCCGCGGTAGCCGATCTTGAAGCCGGCGAACTCGAACTCGCCGAGCATCTCGCACTCGTCGGCGCGGTTGCTCTCGCCCTGGTACACGCGGATCTTCACCCGGTCTTGCCCGTCGCGCGACGTCGTGAACGTCTTCGACTTGTCGATCGGAATCGGCGTGTTCTTCTCGATGATCTTCTCGGTGAACCCGCCCACCGTGCCGATGCGCAGCGACAGCGGCGTCACGTCGACGAGGAAGGTCTCGGTCGCGCGATCCATCAGCGCGTGCGCCTGGAGCGCCGCCCCCATCGAGACGACCTCGTCGGGGTTGATGCCCTCCTTCGGCTCTTTCTGGAAGTAGTGCTTCACCGAGTTGCGGATGATCGGCAGCCGCGTCGGGCCGCCGACCAGGATCACCGCGTCGACGTCGGCCGCCGTCATGCGCGCGCTCTGCAGCGCCTCGTCGCACACCTTGAACGTGCGCTGCACGAGGTCCATCACCATGCGGTTGAACTGGTCTTGCGTCAGGGTCTGCGTCAGGTCCATCACGTTGCCCTGCGCGTCCTGGCAGATGCCCTGGCAGAGAATCTGCGCCGTGCCCTTCTGGCCGACGTCGATCTTCGCCTGCTCGGCGGCCTCTTTCAGCATCTGCAGGCAGTACTTGTTCTGCCGCAGGTCGAGGCGCGACTTCGTGAGGAAGTCTTCGGCCAGCCACGTCATGATCCGGTCGTCGAAGTCGTCGCCGCCGAGGTACGTGTCGCCCGCGGTCGAGAGCACCTCGAACACGTCTTTACCGATCTCGAGAATCGAGACGTCGAACGTGCCGCCGCCGAGATCGTAGATGACGATGCGCTGGTTGACGTCGCGCCCGAAGCCGTACGCCAGCGCCGCCGCCGTCGGCTCGTTGATGATGCGCAAGATGTCGAGGCCTGCGATGCGCCCCGCGTCTTTCGTCGCCTGCCGCTGGTTGTCGTTGAAGTACGCCGGCACCGTGACGACGGCCTTCGCGACCGGGTGCCCGAGAAAGCTCTCGGCGATCGCCTTCATCTCTTTCAGCACCAGTGCCGAGATCTCGGGCAGCGAGTACTGACGGTCACGCACCACGATGCGCACCGAGTTGTTCTGCCCCTCGACGATCTTGTACGGCATGACCGTCTGCGCCTTCTTCACCTCGTCCGAGAAGAAGTACCGACCGATGAGCCGCTTCGCCGAGTACACCGTGTTCTCGGCGTTCGTGATGATGTTCTTCTTCGCCGCGTTGCCGACGAGCACCGTGCCGTCTTCCAGAAACGACACCACCGACGCATGCGTGCGCTCGCCCCACTCGTTGGGGATGACGGCCGGCTGCCCGTTCTGTACGACCGAGACGCACGAGTAGGACGTACCCAGATCGATGCCGACTGCGATCTCCTGCTCCGCCATACGAAGAAGACTACCTGCGCTCGCCGTCGTTCTGAAGGTTTAGAATGCGCGTGTTGACGAAGTTCGGCCGGGGAAGATCCGCCTCATAATAGGCGTATTAGAGAGGGCACATGTCTCGCTTCGTGGCGTTGATGACGTCGGAGCCGTTTCTGGTTCGGTGCGAGCTGCACCGGATCCGGCCCGAGGTCTCACTCGACTCGCCAGACCAGGCCGTCGGCGTCGGCGCGTACGACGATCACACCTCGCTCATTCGTCGCTACGGCCCCGGCGTGCCCCGCCCCGATCTCTGGGAGACCCCCGAGTCCGACGCCGTCGTGCTCATGGCCCAGTCGCTCACCGTCGGCCAGCCCTTCGAAGAGAACATGCAGCCGTTCCGCTTCCGGCAGTGGCTGTTCGCGCACTCCGGCCACGTCGAGCGCGCCGACCAGGTCCGCACCGCATTGATGGAGATGGTCCCCGACTACCTGCAGCGCGTCGTCCGCGGCGGCACCGTCAGCGAGGTCATGTTCGCCATCTTCCTCAAGGGTCTCCGCGACATCGGCCGCATGGAAGACCCCGGCCTCGAGGCCAACGTCGCCGCCCAGACCCTCGCGCAGAGCGCCCGCGTCGTCGACCAGGTCGCCGGCGAGGTCAGCGGCCCCGGCAAGTCTCAGCTCGCCTTCGTCGCCACCAACGGCCGCATGCTGATCTCCGCGTCGCGCGGCCACCAGCACCTCTATTACCGGCTGCTCGAAGGCGAAGGGAACTGCGAGCGGTGCGGCCTCAAGTCCGGCGGCAAAGACAGCGAACCCCTCGTTCGCGATCACCGCCGCCGGCGCTCCGTGATCGTCGCGACCCACCCCGTGAAGCCCCAGGCGTGGATGCCGCTCGCCGACGGAGGCGCCCTCGCCGTCGATCGCAAGCTCACGCCCGGCGTGCTTGCACCGACCGACGTTCGCTGAAGACGCCGTCTTCCAAAACGCCGTCTTTGAAAACGCCGTCTTTGAAAACGCCGCGCGCGAACTCGCGCACTGCGATCACGCACGCGAGCAGCGCCAGCGCGAGAAAGCCCCACGTCCCGGGCTCGCTCGAGTCACCGTTCACGAACAGACTGCCGGCTGCCGACAACCCCGCGACGGACAACAGGTAGTTTCCCATGACCTCCCTTCCGTTGCCGGTCGGGAGCGAAGCGATCCAACTCCGTGATTCAGCGCCCGTAGAACGACGCTTCCAGCACCAGCATCATCAAGTTGAACGTGCCGTGCAGAAACGCGGCGCCCATCACCGAGCCGGTGCGCTCCCGCAGCCACCCGAACATCAGCGCCGGGAAGAACACCCCCAGCCGCCACACCTGGAAGATCGCGAGGTGGCCCAGCGCGAACAGCACCGCCGTCAGCCAGAACGCGCGGCCCAGCCGGGCTCCGAGAAACGTGCGCCCGCCCGGCCAGGCGTCGCGCAGCCGCGTCTGAATGAAGCCGCGGTAGAAGAACTCCTCGGGCAGCGCGACGACGAAGTACTGATCGATGACCCACTCGACGAACCGGTCGGGCAGCTTCGGCACGAAGTGCGGCCGCCCCGTGTACGGCGCGAGCATTCGCTGCAGATCGGCCGGCAGCTTCGGCAAGAGCTCGGCGAAGCCCCAGTACCCGGCGACGAACAGCGGCACCGTCACGAGCAGCAGCGTGAGCGTGAGCCGCAGCTCGTCTCGGCCCGGCGTCAGCGACACCCCGTACTCGCGGAAGCCCTCGCCGCGCCGGCGCATCGACACCTCGGGCAGGTAGAGGAACCCCAGCGTCGCCACCAGCTTCGCAGCCGGCGGGTAGATCACGTACGCGATCACGATCAGCCCGAAGCAGATCGCCCACAGCGTGATCGCCTCTCGCGCCGCGTCGGTCGCCAGCCAGCGATCGAAGCGATCTCGCAGCGGAGGCTGCGTCGTCACGGCGGTCACTTCAGACCTTCAGCCGCTGCAGCATCCCCGAGGGGCCGTAGAACGTGAACGTCACCCCCGCCGCGTTGATCTTGCAGCCCGTCTTCAAGCTCTGCGGGGTCCCCGGCTCGAGCTTCACGCCGTCGAGCGACGAGCCGTTGCGGCTGCCGGCGTCACGCACCGTCCAGGTCGCGTTCGGGCCCTGCATGAACACGAGGTGCAGCAGAGACAGCGTGCCGTCGTTGATCACCGCGTCGCACTCGGGCCCGCGCCCCAGCGTGAGCTGGCCGCCGTCTTTCTTCGGCTCGAGCGCGAGCGCCAGCGCCTCACCCGCCGGCTTCGCGGGCGCCGGCGTCGTCGAGAGCCCCGGCCCGACCAGCGTCGTCGAGCCCGGCGGCTTCCAGCTCCCGGGCTCCCACAGCAGCCAGTCGTGCGGGTGCGACTTCTTGAACGTCTCGAGGTCGGCGTTGCTGAAGCGGAAGGTGAGCGACGAGATGAGGTAGCTCTTCAAGGCTTGGGCTCGTGGGAGGTTCGCCGTTTCAGCGCCCAGTATTTCTGTTGGATGCGCAAGTTCAAGGGGTCGACGTGCAGCGCGGCCTCGTAGTTCTCGAGCGCGAGCGCCGCGTGCCCCTTGTTGTCGTACGCGTTGCCGGTGACGAACTTCACGTGCGCCTGCGTCTCGGCGCCGGGGTGCTGGTCGAGGTACCGGCGCCGGGCCGCGTCGATCTCGCTGACCGTGAGCCCCGCCGCGATGCAGCGCGCGACGCCGCGGTAGTTCGCCCGGTTCGCGTCGAACTCGAGCCGCTTGCTCGCCGCGCCCACCGTGTCGACCGCCTGCTGCACCCGCTGCAGCGCCGTCTCGACCTGCTCGTGCTGCTTCTGCGAAATCGAGCGCTTCTTGAGCTCTTCGAGCTCTCGCTTCATCTCGCGCGCGTGCGCCTTGATCTCGCTGAACTCGGCGTCGCTGCTCACCTGGAGCACGACGTAGTGATCGCCGCTGATGCGCTTCTGGTACTTGTCGAGCGTCGCCGCCGCCCCGCGGTCGTCGTCGTCGCGGTGCACCGGCGCCGTGACCTTCTGCGCCGGCAGGCCCTGCACCATGCGCGAGACGGCCTCTTTCTGCGCGAGGTTCAGCTCGAGGAACTGCACGCCGAAGCCGGGCGACATGTTCCACGCGTGCGCCTGCTCGGGCGTGACGTGGCGCACCACCTCGGCGAGGCACTCGAAGTCGCCCGCGACCGGCAGCTTGATCTTCAGCCGCGAGAACACCGGCGGCAGCGTGCCGTCGGTGCAGAGGAACATGCCGCCCTTCGAGATGTCCTGGCAGGGCAGGGTGCCGATGCCCGCCACCACCGCGTCGAAGCGCGCCGTGTGCCGCGCGTGAATCGGCTGCGGCGTCGCCGCGATCGGCTGCGCGGGCGGGGCCGACGGCCGCGGCGGAGCGATCGTGTTGCCGAGCGGCGGCGTGCCCCCTGGGTTCGCGGCCACCACGACGGCCGGCGCCGGGCTCGACACCGAGGGGTGCGGCCGCGGCGTCTTCATCGTGTCGACCAGGGCCTCGAGCCGCGCGTCGACGAGCGAGTCGCTCTGCCCCTTCGCCTCCTGAAACGGCGCGAGGATCTCGGAGGGGTCGGCGGGCTTCGGGGTCGGCGCCTGCGGCCCGGTGCGCTCCCACGGCGGAGTCGGGATGCGCGGCTGCGGCCCCGGCGGCGTCGGCAGCGGCGGCATCACCAGGTACGGAGCGCCCGGCTGCGGCGACGCCATCGGGCGCCCCAGCCCGGGCATCTGGTGGGGCAGCGAGCCCAGCACGTCGGCCAGCGCCGTGCCGAACGCGTCGGCGTTCTCGAAGCGATCGTCGGGGCGCTTCGAGAGCGCCTTCATGATGACGTCGCTCCACTCTTTGGGCACCGCCGGCGCCACCACGTGCGGGGCCTCGGCGATCTTCTGCTGGTGCGCGATGAGCAGGCCCGTGAGGCCGCCGCCGCTGAACGGCAGGCGCCCGGTCGCCATCAGGTACGCGATGACGCCGAGCGAGTAGATGTCGCTGCGCCCGTCGATCTTCTCGCCCGTCGTCTGCTCGGGCGCCATGTACTCGGGCGTGCCGACGATCGTGCCGACCGACGTCGTCTCGCCCTTGTGCTCGGTCGCGAAGAGCTTCGCGATGCCGAAGTCGAGGATCTTGACGAAGTTCTCGTTACGCCCGCGCTTGATGAGGAAGATGTTCTCGGGCTTGAGGTCGCGGTGCACGACTCCGTGCGCGTGGGCCGCCTGCAGCGCGTCGCAGATCTGCAGCAGAATCGGCACCGCCAGCTCGACGTGCATCGGCCCGCGGATGACCTGGTTGAGCGTGCGCCCCTCCAGGAACTCCATGATGAGGTAGTACCGCGACGGCGGCACCACGTTCATGTCGAAGATGTTGACGATGTTCTCGTGGCCGATCAGGTTCACCGCGCGCGCCTCGGCGTAGAAGCGCGACACCAGCGCCGCGTTCGACGCGAGGTGCGGGTGCAGGATCTTGATCGCGACCTTGCTGCCGATGACGGTCTGCTCACCGAGGTACACGGTGCCCATGCCGCCCTTGCCCACCATGCGAATGATGCGAAACGAGCCGATCGTGCTGCCGACCAGCGGGTCGACCTCGGGCGCAGGCTGCCCTACCGGCGCGATCGGCGGCGGCGACGCGAGCGCCGACCGCGGCAGCTCGGGCGGCGGCGGCATCTGCGGCCCCGTCGCGACGGCCGACTCCATCGCCATCGTGCCCGACGCCGGCGCGCGAATGACCGTTGGACACGGCGCGTCCGCAGCGTGGAGCTGCCCGCAGATGGCACACGGTGAGCGCAAGGTGAGGAATCAGGGAGTTTACAGTGCCAGCGTGAGACGTGCAGCGGGGTTGTTTCCACCCGGTGACGGGCGGCTGGGTGCTTCGCACCCGGAAGTCAACCCCCTCGCAGGGCGGCCACGAACTCTCTCGCGCCGAGCGTGTTCAGCACGTCGGCCTTCGTCGTCCACCCCTTGCGCGCCGTCGCGAGCGCCAGCGGCAGGTGCTGGTGGAGCTCGTGCACCGAGTGCGCGTCGGTGCTGATCACGAGCTTCAGGCCCCGCTGCAGCGCGAGCCGAACGTGCTCGGCCTTGAGGTCGAGCCGCTCGGGGCAGCCGTTGATCTCGATCGCGACGCCCTTCTTCGCCGCCTTGTCGAGGATCTCTTCCATGCGCATCGGCGCCGGCTCGCGCCGGTTGAGCAGGCGCCCGGTCGGGTGCCCCCAGATCTGGAAGTGCGGGTTGTCGAAGGCGTTCAGCACGCGCCTCGTCATCGCGTCTTCGTCCTGGCTGTAGCGCTGGTGAATCGAGCCGATCACGACGTCGAGCTGCTCGAGCACCGAGTCGGGGTAGTCGAGCGACCCGTCTTCGAGAATGTCGCTCTCGATGCCCTTGAGCAGCGTGATGCCCTCGAGCTGCTCGTTGACCTTGTCGATCTCGTCCCACTGCTCTTTGAGGCGATCGAGGCTCAGCCCTCCGGCGTAGCTCGACGTCTGCGAGTGCTCGGTGACCGTGTAGTACTTGAGGCCCATCGCCTTCGCGGCCTGGGCCATCTCGACGAGCGACGCCCGCCCGTCGCTCCACGTGGTGTGGCTGTGGATGTTGCCGACGATGTCTTCGCGCTCGACGAGCCGCTTCGGCAGCGCGTGCTTCAGCGCCGCTTCGATCTCGCCCCAGTCTTCGCGCAGCTCGGGGGGCACGAAGTCCATTCCCAGCATCGCGTAGAGCTCGGCCTCGTCTTTGACCTTCAGCTTCTCGAGCTCCTTCAGCTCTTCGGTCGAGCGGTCGACGCGGTGCACGCCCCACTCCGAGAGCTTGAGGCCCTTCTCGATCGCGAGCCCGCGCAGCTTGATGTGGTGCGCCTTGCTGCCGGTGAAGTGGTGCAGCGCCGTCGCGTAGTCGTCGTCGGGCAGCACCCGCAGGTCGACCTGCAGATCGCCCTCGCGCAGCCGCACCGACGCCTTCGACTCGCCCTGGCCGAGCACCTCGCGCACGTCGGGGTGCTTCGTGAACGCCTCGAACACGGGCTTCGGGTCGGGCGCCGACGCGATGATGTCGACGTCGGCCACCGTCTCGCGCATGCGGCGCACGCTGCCGCCCAGCGACGCGCGCACGACGCCCGGCGCCTTCTTCACGTGCTCGAGCAGCTTCTCGGCGCGCGGCAGCACCTCGGCGAGCAGCTGGCGGCCCGAGCCCTTCGTGCGGCGCGCCACGTCGATGCCCGCGAGCAGCTTGTCTTCGGTCTGCTGCCCGAAGCCCTTCAGGTCGCGCACCCGGTGCGCTTTGCAGGCGGCCTCGAGCTCGTCGATCGTGCCGACGCCCAAGAGCTCGAAGAGCACCTTCGCCTTCTTGGGGCCGACGTTCGGGACCTTGAGCAGCTCGAGAATGCCCGGCGGGTACTCGCGCTTGAGCTGCTCGAGCGTCTCCATCTTGCCGGTGGTGACGAGCTCGGTGATCTTCGCCGCGATGCTGGCGCCGACGCCCTCGAGCTCGGTCAGCCGCTTCTCTTCGACGAGCTGGCCGAGATCATCGGCGAGCCCCGCGATGCGCTCGCTCGCGATGTCGTACGCGCGCGTCTTGAACGAGTTCTCGCCCTTGATCTGCAGGTAGAGCCCGAGGTCCTTCAGCGCGTTCGCGACCGCGACTTTGTCGTTCAGCTTCACGTGGAACGCTTATAACCGGTTGTCGAGTGCGTTTCGTTCTGTGCGCTGTCGCCGTCTGCGCGTGCTCGGGCCCCGAGCCCGAGCACTTCCTCTGGTCCGACGACGTCGCGAGCCTCGACAACCCGTTTCCCGACGTGCGGTTCTTGAGCGGCTCGGGCGGCGCCACGCTGCGCGCCGACTACTACCGCCCGTTTCTGATGCCCAACGCCGTCACCGGCGGAGCCCGCCGCCTCTTCGAGCGCTACGCCACCGACGCGAAGACGCACCTGCACGGCGTCGGCAACTTCGGCCCCACGCTCTTGCGCACCTCGGTCGCCGTCGACCCCGCCTCGCTCGCCGGCCGCTTCGCGCGCCTGCGCAAGAACGGCGACGCCTGGGAGGTGCTCGAGCGCGACGTCTTCGTCGAGCACTCGACCGCGACGCTCGAGGGCACGACGCACACCCCTGGCGACGGGTTCCCCGAGTTCGTCTTCGTGCGCCCCTCGGTGCCGCTGCCCGAGGGCGAAGACGGCCTGCTCGTCGCGCTGAAGGGCGTGAAGTCGAAAGCGGGCGTCGAGCTCGGCCGCGGCCGCGAGTGGGAGCGCTCCCGCCCCGCGCTCGCCGGCCCCGCCGCCGCGCTCGGAGTGCCCGAGAGCGACGTCGTCTTCGCGCTCGAGCTGAAGGCCGCGCCCGTCACCGCGGCGGTGCGATCGCTCAAGGCCTTCGCCGACGGCCCGACCGGCACGCCGGCCGTCACGATTCCTGCCAAGGGAATGGACGGCGACCTGCCCGTCGGCGTGTGGACGAGCGCCGACCCCGACTGGAACGTGATGGATCGCTGGCTCAGCGCTGCCGCGTGGGTCGGCAGCACCGCCTCGGTCGGCCGCGTCGTGCTCGGCACCCTCGCCGCGCGCGACCCGCGCGAGAACGGCGCGTGGAAAGACGAGTGGGTCGAAGACCCGTCGAAGGCCCCGGTCGTGCCGCTGCGCTTCGTGCTCAGCGTGCCGAAGGGCACGAAGCCCGCCGGAGGCTGGCCCGCGGTCGTCGGCGCACACGGCGTCGGCGGCCGCAACGTGCCCACCACCGGCAGCACCGTCTCGTACTGCCTCGAGAACGCGGCCTGGCTCGCCGACGTCGGCATCGCGTGCCTGGGTATCGACGCCCCGTCGCACGCGACGCGCGGCAACTTCTTCGGCTTCTTCGACATCGAGAGCGTGCCCGTCATGCGCGAGAACTTCCGCGAGATGACGTTCGACCTGCTGCAGCTCACGCGCGCGGCGCCGAACATCGACGTCGACGGTGACGGCGCCGGCGACCTCTCGCCCGAGCTCGGCTACCTCGGCAACTCGCTGGGCGCGATGATGGGCTCGGCCTACGTGCCGTACGACGCGCGCATCCGCTACGTGCTGCTCAACGTGCCCGGCGGCGGGCTCGCGAACATTCTCGTGAGCCAGGTGAACAAAGACCGCATCGGCCTGTTGATGGTCTCGAAGACGTCGGTCGTCTTCGACAGCGCCGAGTACTACAGCTCGTTTCCCATCGTTCGCGCGGTGTCGCAGCCCTTCCTCGAGCCCGCCGACATGGTGAACGTGTTCCGCACGATCGACTCCGAGCGCCCGGTGCTGATGCAGATGGGCATCGGCGACCAGACGATTCCCAACCACACCACGCGCGATCTGAAGAAGGCGGGCGCTCTGCCCGAGCTCTCGGTGTCGTCGAGCGGCACCGCGGTGCGGGGCTTCTTCGCGATCGACCCGCAGCGCTACGGCAAGCCGGCGACGTACGACGCCCACAACGTCTTCACCGACATCGCGGCGACCCGCACGCAGGCCCTCGACTTCTTGCGGTCGAAGGGCACGACCTTCACGGTGCCTCCATGAAACGCACGACGCTGGGCCCTTCGAACCTGAAGGAGGGCGAGCTGCGCGGCTACCCCGTCGGCAAGCGCAACGTGCTCGTCGCGTGCGTCGGCGGCAAGGTGAAGGCGCTCGACGACTGGTGCAACCACGCGGGCTGTCTCTTGTCCGGCGGCACGCTCGACGGCAACACGGTCGTCTGCCCGTGCCACGAGGTCGGGTTCGATCTCGACTCGGGCAAGAACGTGACGTCGCCCGGCATCTGCGACGATCAGAAGCGGTACGACCTCGACGTCGAAGACGGCAAGCTCGTCGTCATCGACTTCCCGGAGGTCTGAGCCATGCTGTCGGCCACCCGCGCCGCCGCGCTGAAGCCCCTGCTCGACGCCTTCGCCGCGCGCGGCGACTGGGCCGATCGCAAGCGCTTCGACCCCATCGAGTTCCCCGGCCGCTACTCGAAGCCCCGCGACGTCGAGGTCGCCGGCCTGCTCGGAGCGGCCCTCGCCTACGGCCGCGCCGACCTCTTCAAGCCGAAGGTCGACGCCCTGCTCTCGGCGATGGGCGCCTCGCCCGCCGCGTTCGTCGCCGAGCTCGACGTGCGCCGGGCGGCCGCGCTGCTCGACGGGTTCGTCTACCGCTTCAACCTCGCCGCCGATCTCGGCGTGCTCCTGCTCGGCATGGGCGCGGTGCTGCGCGAGCGGGGCTCGCTCGAGGCCGTGTTCACGGGCGCGACCCAGCACGAGCGGCTCGCGGCGCTGACCGCGACGGTTCGAGGGGCCGCTCCGCTGCCGGCGATTCGCAAGGCGATGGGCAAGACGCGCGGCCTCGCGCACCTCTTGCCTTCTCCGCTCGGGCCCGGCGCCGCGAAGCGCCTGAACCTCTACCTGAGGTGGATGGTGCGTGGCCCCGACGGCACCGACTTCGGCGTCTGGAAGAGCGTGAAGCCCTCACAGCTCGTCATCCCCCTCGACACGCACGTGATGCGCATCGCGAAGCTGCTCGGCCTCACCGCGCGCAACGACGCGTCGTGGCGCACCGCCGAAGAGGTGACGGCGTCGCTCAGGCTGCTCGATGCGGCCGACCCCGTTCGCTACGACTTCGCCCTCTGCCACTACGGCATGAGCGGCGCCTGCCCCGCGGCGCCCGTGCGCGAGAACTGCCTGCGCTGCGAGCTGAAGGGCGCGTGCCGGCGGGGCAGGGCGCTGGGCGCTCAGAAGCGCCCCGGCACCACGCGCCACCTCGTGCGCGTCGCCGACGTCGCGTAGCGTTCGCGGGCTCAGACCCGCGAGCGCGATGCGCCCCGCAGGCGGGTGCTCAGCCCTGCAGCCGGAAGATCGACCGCAGCCGCCGCAAGATCTCGTTGGCCTTGGTGCCTTCGGGCTGGGGCGCTCCGGCGGCGGCGGCGACGGCCTCGAGCTGGGCGCGGCGCTGCGCGAGCAGGTCGGACATCTGGTGGGCGCGCTCGGGGTGGGCGGTGAAGTGGCGTACGAACGCGTCGCGGTCGAGCTCGAGCACGACGACGTCGCTGGTCGCCACGACCGTCGCCGAGCGGGGGTCGCCGGTGAGCAGCGACATCTCGCCGAGGTAGGCGCCGCGAGCGAGCCGCGCGACCTCGGTGCCGCCGCGCGCGACGGCGACCTCGCCCGAGACGATGACGTAGAAGGTGTCGCCCTGCTGGCCCTCGCGGATCAGCGCCTCGCCCTTGCCGAAGCGGCGCTCGCCGGCGGCGCGGGCGAGGTCGGCCTTCTCTTCGGCCGAGAACGGCGCGAACAGATCGAGCTGAGACAGCAGGGCGAGGTGCGTGCGATCGGCGCTCGGCTCGATCGGCCGCGAGTGCACCACCACCTGGGGGAAGGGGATCTCGATGCCCGCGCGCGAGAAGCGGTACCACAGGCGCGTGTACGCCTCGTCTTGCGCCGACGGCCCGTCGTTGAAGTCGCCGATGAAGAAGCGAACCGTGTACACGATCGCCGAGTCGCCGAACGACTTCACCCGGGCAAACGGAGCCGGCGTCTTCAGCACCAGCGCGATCTCGGCGAGCGCCGCGGCGACCTCGGCCTTCACGGTGTTCGGCGGCACCGCGTAGGCGACGCCGATGTCGAAGTCGATGCCCACCGGCTGGTTGCCGGGGCCGTGGTTCCGCAGCGGCTGCTTCGCGATGATGCTGTTGGGAACCGTGACCTCTTCGAGCCGCGGCGTGACGATGCGCGTGGCGCGCCAGGCGATCTGCACGACGCGCCCGACGTAGTCGCCCACCGTGATCCAGTCGCCGGCGCTGTAGGGGCGCTCGAGCTGCAGCGCGAGGCCGGCGAAGAAGTTGCCGAGCGTCTCTTGCAGCGCGAGGCCGAGCACGACCGAGAGAATCGCCGACGTCGCGAGCAGGCCCGTGAGGTCGATGTCGAGCTGCGTCTTGAGAATCGGAACCGCGGCGACGACGTAGAGAACGAAGTCGAGCAGGTCCCGGAGGATCTTGGGGGTCTCGCCGACGTTGAGCCTGCGGTAGCCGAACAGCGAGACCGCGACGAACGCGCGCACGCACCCGAACGCGAACGACAGCATCCACGCCACGCGAATCGCCTTGTCGACGCCGTGGAAGTCGATCAGCTCGAACACGTAGCCGCCGCAGCGCAGCAAGAGCCAGCCCGCGAGGAACATCAGCGCGCCGCGCAGGTCGGCCTTCAGCTGGCGCTCGTTCGCGACGGCCCGGCCGAGCGCCACCAGCGTGAGCAGCACCAGGCCGATCACGAGCGCCGTGTTCCCCTGCAGAAAATGCATCAAGGCGCCGCGCGCCTTAGCATATGTAGCCCCCATGGCACTGCGCGAAGTCCAGGGGCAGGCGCGCGCGATCTCGGCGCTCGAGCGCTCGCTCGCCTCGGGGCACGTTCACCACGCGTGGGTGTTCGTCGGCCCCGAGGGTGTCGGCAAAGAGCTCGCCGCCGTCGGCCTCACGCAGGCGCTGACGTGCCCCGAGAAGCCGAACGTCGGCTGCGGCCAGTGCTCGAGCTGCCAGCGCGTGCTGCGGCGCAATCACCCCGACGTCACCTGGGTGCTGACCGAAGACGAGCAGGTGGCGCGCGGCCTCGTCGGGCGCGGCGACTTCGATCACACGCCGTCGCGCGACATCAAGGTCGAGCAGGTGCGCGCGCTCGGCGAGCGGCTCGCGTTTCGCGCGCTCGAGTCGCGGCACAAGGTGGCGCTCTTGATCGACGCTCACGCGATGAACGCGCAGGCGCAGAACGCGCTCTTGAAGACGCTCGAAGAGCCTCCGAAGGGCACGGTGCTGGTGCTGACGACGTCGATGCCCGACAAGCTGCTGCCCACGATTCGGTCGCGGTGCGCGAAGGCGCACTTCGGCCCGCTGCCCGAGGCGTTCCTCGTCGAGAAGCTGGTCGCGAAGCGGAAGATCGACACCGCGACGGCGCAGCAGGCGGCGCGGCTCGCGGGCGGCTCGCTGTCGCGCGCGATGGAGCTCGACGTGAAGAAGCTCGAGAAGCGCCGCGAGATCATCGAGGCGTTCGAGGCGCTCAAGCGCGACGACGCCCGCGGCTGGCTCGCGTTCGCCGAGACCTACGGCGACGGCCGCGTCGAGGCCGAAGACGCGCTCGACGTGCTGCAGGTGTGGCTGCGTGACGTGCTCGCGGCGCAGGTCGGCGCGGTCTCGCTCGTGAACGCCGATCTGAAGGAGCTCGCCGAGAAGGCGGCGTCGAGAGACGGGGCACCGGCGCTCCTGCGGCGCATGACGGTGCTCGACGAGGCGAAGAACGCGATCAGCGCGCGCAACGGGGCCGTGCGGCTGCAGCTCGAGCGCATGTTGATCGAGATGCTGGCGTGAGCGGCGAGCCGGCGCGCAAACCGCCGCCGGTGGGGACGCTGTCGCTGCTCTCGGTGCTCTACTTCGTGCAGGGGCTGCCGTACGGGTTTCAAGACACGGCGCTGCCCGGGTTTCTCACGAAGCTCGGCGTCTCGATGTCGGCGATCGGGTTCGCGAGCGCGCTGTCGTGGCCGTGGGCGCTCAAGCCGCTGTGGGCTCCCCTGGTCGATCGGTACGGGCACGCGGGGTTCGGGCGCCGGAAGTCGTGGATCGTGCCGCTGCAGTTTCTGCTCGCGCTGGCGTGCATCGCGGCGGCGTACAGCGAGCCGGGCGCGGCGCTCGCCCAGCTCATCTTCGTCGTGCTGGTGATGAACGCGCTGACGGCGACGCAGGACATCGCGGTCGACGGCTACGCAGTCGACCGGCTCGGCAAAGCAGACCTGGGCTTCGGTAACGCGGCGCAGGTGGTGGGCTACAAGATCGGGATGCTCGTGGGCGGCGGCCTGCTGTGGGCGTGGTACGCCGAGCTCGGGTGGCAGGGCATCTTCTTCACGATGGCCGGGTGCTGCCTGCTCGGCATGACGGTGCTGACGGCCTCGCGCGAAGAGCCGGTCGAGCTGCCTGCGGGCGCTACCGAGCGGCTGTCGTGGCGCGAGCTCGTCGGGCGCATGCGAACGGCGATGACGTTGCCGGGCACGGCGTGGCTGGTGGCGTTCGTGGCGACGTACAAGATGGGCGAGTCGCTCGCGAACAAGATGTGGGTGCCGTTTCTCGTGAAGCAGGGGCTGGCGCCCGAGACGGTCGCCGCGTGGATGGGCACCTGGGTGATGGCGGCTTCGCTGTGCGGCTCGCTCTTCGGCGGCCTGCTGGCGTCGCGCCTGGCGCTGGTTCGCGCGGTGGCGGTGGCGGCGGCGATTCGCGTGGTGGGCCTGTTGGGCCAGTGGGCGCTGGTCGCGGGCCTCTTGCCGCTCACGAAGTCGAACGTGATCGCGATCGCGTCGGGCGAGCACTTCTTCTCGGGCGCGCTGACGGTGTGCATGTTCTCGCTGATGATGTCGCGCGTCGACAAGCGCGTGGGCGCGACGCACTTCACGCTGCTCGCGGCGATCGAGGTGTGGGGCAAGGCGCTGCCGGCGCTGGTGTCGGGGCTGCTCGTCGAGGCGTTCGGGTTCGCGAACACGTTCCTCGCGGCGGTGGGGCTCTCGGTCGCGTTTCTCGCTCTGGCCGGGCCGGTTTCAGGCTCGCCTGAGCACGTCAAACGTGCCACATAACCGCGCGTGAGCGACGAGCTCGAAGACGCGCTGCAGGCGATCGAGGCCAACGACGAGTCGCCCGTGTACCTGCTCTGGGGCGAAGAGTATCTCGTTCGAAAAGGCGCCGAGGCCCTCGTCGACAAGCTCGTGCCGAACGCAGCGGCGGGGCTGAACCTCGTGACCGCCGACGGTCAGGCGCCGAAAGAGATCGCGGCCGAGCTCGCGACCCTGCCGCTGTTCCCGGGCCGCAAGGTCGTGCTGGTGCGAGACCCCGAGTGGCTCGCCCCGAAGAAGGGGCGCACCGACGCGCTGGGCCGCTCGAAAGAGGCGTGGAAGCTGAACCGGCGCCGCGAGGCTGCGCGCCGCGTGCTGGCGATCGCTGCGCGCGCCGGCTGGGGCCCCAAAGATCTCGACCCCGCCGACGCCGACGCCTGGGAGCGCGAGCTCGGCATCTCGCTGTCGGCTCCCGACCTTCAGTTCCTCAAAGAGGTGTCGGAGTTCTGCATCGCCGAGGGGCTGACCGCTCCGCAGGGCGACGAGAGCGCGCTCATCGATCTGCTCAACAAGGGCGCCGGCAAGGGCCAGGTGCTGGTGCTGGCCGCGACCGAGCTCGAGACCAAGAGCCCCTTCGTCAAGCTCGTCAAAGACAAGGGCACGCTGATCGAGCGCAAGGTGGCGGGGCGGCTGAAAGACCTCGACCTCACCGAGTTCACAGCCGAGACCCTGAAGCCCTACGGCAAGAAGCTCGGCCCCGGCGCGCTCGAGAAGCTGAAAGATCGCGTGGGCGGCAATTTCCGGCTGCTGGCCTCCGAGCTCAACAAGCTCGCGGTGTACACCGAAGGCGCGACGATCTCGGTGCGCGACGTCGAGCTGCTCGTCGGCCACGCGCGTGAAGAAGAGTACCTCGAGCTGTCGGACGCGCTGCAGAAGCGCGACTACGACGCCACCATGAAGTACCTGCGAGAGGCGCTCGATCAGAGCTCGGCGCCGCTGCAGCTGCTCGGCGCGATCACGAGCATCGTGCGCACGATGCTGATGAACCACGAGCGCATGGTGCAGCTCTCGGGTGGCAAGCCGCCGCGCAACTACAACGACTTTCAGGCGCGCGTGTTTCCGCAGATCGAAGCCGAGGCGAAGGCGGCCAAGATCCGCGTGCCGCACCCGTACGCGGCGTTCATGGGCATGCAGGCAGCGGCGGGCTACGGCCGCAAGGTGCTGCTCGCGGGCCTCGAGAGCTGCGCCGAGGCCGATCTCGCCCTCAAGTTCGGCGGCGACGAGCTCGTGCTCGAGCGCCTCGTCTGGACGCTGTGTGGCCGTGCGTCGCAGTGGGAGTCCGGCCTCGCCACCATCCGCCGGGAACAGGAGCGCTGAACCGTGGCCCCTCGTCGAACGTACATCACCTGCGCGCTGCCCTATGCGAACGGGCCGATTCACCTCGGCCACATGGTCGAGCACATCCAGACGGACATCTACGTGCGCTTCCTGCGCTCGTGCGGTGAGGACGTCACGTTCACGTGCGCCGACGACACCCACGGCACCGGCATCGAGCTCAACGCAGAGAAGAACGGCGTCACGCCCGAGCAGTTCGTCGCCCGCTGGGAAAGGGAGCACCAGCGCGACTTCGCCGACTTCGACGTGAAGTTCGACGCGTGGGGCTCGACGAACTCGCCCGAGAACAAGAAGTACGTCGACGACATCTACGGCAAGCTCAAGGCCGCCGGCAGCATCGCGCGCAAAGAGATCGAGCAGCCGTACGACGAGAAGGCCGGCCGCTTCCTGCCCGACCGCTTCATTCGCGGCACGTGCCCGAGCTGCAAGTCGCCCGAGCAGTACGGAGACGGCTGCGAGGTCTGCCTCACCCAGTACTCGCCCAGGGAGCTGATCGACCCGCGCTCGGCGATCAGCGGCGAGCCTCCGACATGGGGCAAGAAGAGCGAGCACGTCTTCTTCCAGCTGTCGAAGCGCGAAGACTTCCTGCGCAAGCTCCACGCGAGCGGCACGTTCATGCATGCGGGCCCTGCGGCGCAGCTGCAGGAGTTCTTCAAGAAGGGCCTCGCCGATTGGGACATCACGCGCGACGGCCCGTACTTCGGCTTCCCGATCCCGGGCGAGACGAACAAGTACTTCTACGTCTGGCTCGACGCGCCCGTCGGCTACATCTCGACCGCCGAGAAGGTGAAGGGTGGGGCGCTGCAGTTCTGGGCCCGTGACAGCGACGCCCGCATCATCCACTGCATCGGGAAAGACATCGTCTACTTCCACTGCCTGTTCTGGCCGGCCGTGCTCGAGACCGCCGGCTACAAGGTGCCTGATCACGTTCACATTCACGGCCACCTCACGGTCGACGGCGCGAAGCTGAGCAAGTCGCGCGGCACGTTCATCAACGCGCGCCCGTATCTCGATCTGCTCGACCCGTCGTACCTGCGCTTCTTCTACGCGTCGCTGCTGGGCTCGGGGCCCGAGGATCTCGACCTCGACTTGAAGCAGTTCCGCGAGCGCGTGAACGGCGAGCTCGTGAACAACCTCGGCAACCTGGCGAACCGGGTGCTGTCGATTCTGTCGCGCGAGTTCGGCGGCGGCTTCAAGCCGGGCAACGACCCGCTGTTCGCCGAGTGCTTCGCGAAGGTCCCCGCGATTCGCGAGGCGTACGAGGCGTGGAACTTCCGCGAGGCGGTGAAGCTGATTCTCGAGATCGGCGCCGCGGGCAACCTGTTCATCACGAAGCACGAGCCGTGGAAGCTCGTGAAGACCGACAAGGCGCGCGCCCAGGAGGTGCTCACCGAGGCCGCCCGCGTCGTGCTGCTGCTCGGCACGCTGATCGAGCCGATCGTCCCGCGCATCGCCGAGAAGCTGTCGAAGCAGCTCGGCCGGCCGCTGCATCGCTTCAGCGAGCTGTCGAAGTTCGAGCTGAGCGGGAAGGTGGGCGAGGTGACTCCGCTCATCAACCGGCTCGAGGCCGACGTGGTGGGGAAGCTGATTCAGCCGGCGGTGGCGGAAGAGAAGAAGGCCCCTGCTGCCGCCGCGGCGGCGAAGGCGGCTGCGCCGGCACCGGCGGCGGGCCCGCCGGTGGCGATCGAGTACGACGACTTCGCGAAGGTCGAGCTGAAGGTCGGCAAGATCCTGAGCGCCGAGAAAGTCGAGAAGGCCGACAAGCTGCTGAAGCTGAGCGTCGACGTGGGGGAGGGCGCGCCGCGCACGATCGTGGCCGGCATCGCGCTGGCGTACGCGCCCGAGCAGCTGCTCAACCGCACCGTCGTCGTGGTCGCGAATCTGAAGCCGCGCGCGCTGAAGGGCATCGAGTCGAAGGGCATGCTGCTGGCCGCGGGGCCGGGCGGGAAAGACCTCTCGCTGGTCGATCCCGGGCCGCTGCCGCCAGGCACCGCCGTGAAGTGATTCTCGCCCGCTGCGAAGTGGAGCGGCCGTGCTCCGATCACCGAGGGCCTCTCGAGGGGCTGGTGAGCAGGTGATGCGGTGAGCAGGTGACTCGGGCCGCGATGAGCGTCGCCTGAGAGGCACTCAGCGGGCCGACGCTCATCGAGGGGCTGGTGAGCTGGTGAGCTGGTGAGCCGGGGCGGGGCACTTACCCCTCGTCAGGAAACGCCTGCCGTCTTATGTGACCGCATGTCCCGGGACTGGCGCGTCGAACGAGAGCGGCTCCTGCTGGCGCTCGAGCGCGCGGCGAAGGCCGACGATCGCGCCGAGGCCGCCGAGCTGCTCTGCGAGCTCGCGCACGACGCTCCGCCGGCAGCCCGCGAAGAGTTCAACCCCATCATGGTGCGCCTGCTCGCCGACGCCCAGCCGCTGGTCCGCAGCGCCGGCCTCGCGCTCGCCTCTCAGCTGCTCGAGCCCGTCGAATCGTCCGAGCTCTTCTCGCGTTACTTGAGCGACGCCACTCCACGCGTGCGAGCCGAGGCCGCAGGCCGCCTCGCCGATCTCGCGCGCCCCGAGTCTCGCCCCGCGCTCGCCCGTGCCCTCGAAGACGCGCACCCCGGTGTTCGCTTCGAGGCCGCCCGCGGCATGGCCGCTCTGCAGCACAGCGCCGGCTTCGACGTCCTCGTCTCGGCCCTTCAAGACGACGAGCTCCGCTTCCGCGCGCTCGCCGCCCTCGCCGAGCTCCACGACCCCCGCGCCGTCGCCCCCATCAAGGCGGTCTTCCGCCGCTGGATCTTGCCTCACTTCGACCGCACCCAGGCCGCCGGAGCCCTCGCGCGCCTCGGCGACCCCGACGGCGAGAAGCACCTGCTCGCCCGCGCCGCCAAGAAGTGGTCCGAAGATCGGCCGATGGCGCTCGAGCTCCTCGGCGAAGTGAAGGCGCCCGCCGCTCTCGTTACCCTCACCGCGGTGCTCGGCAACCCGAGCGACCTCTGCCGCGGCGCCGCCGCTCGCGGGCTCGGTCGCCTCGGCACCCCCGAGGCGCTCGCCGCGCTGCGCGTCGCGCTCGCCTCCGCAGACGACGACCTCAAGATCGACATCGCCGAGGGCCTGCTGCTCCTCGACTCTCCCGACGCCGCCGCACTCGCCCGCGCCATTCAGGTTCAGAACCCCGAGGCCCGCAGCGAGCTCGACGCGATTCTCGCAAACTGAGAACTGCGCTTGGCGATCGGGGTGGTGCCTCGTCGCACCAACGCCCACTCTCGTTACGTTGCAAAGCCCCGGAAACACGTGGCGGGCACCGGGCACAGCCCATGCTCAAGGGCCCCTCCGGAGGAAGCAGCCATGGGCGTTCGTCTCGAGACACGCGGTCCCTTCGCCGTCTACAAGTTCGAGCGCGGCTCGACGACGCGAGTCACGCTCGAGCTGCCCGCGATCATCTTGCCGCCGCCGCTGCCGCCGAAGCGCTCTCCGGTCGAGCCGTCTCCGCTACAGGGCAGCCCGCTGCAGGAGCCCATATAAGGCCCGCAAGCTGATCCTCATCGACGCCCACTGCCACCTCGAAGGTAAAGACTTCCCCGTCCCGGGAGACGTGATCGCTCGCGCGAAGAGCGCCGGGCTCGTGCACGCGGTCGTCGTCGGGCTCATGCAGAAGAGCGGCGACTTCGGCAACGCGCTCGAGGTGGCGGCTGCGAATCGCGGGTTCCTCACTCCCACGATGGGCATTCACCCGCACGACGCCGCCCAGGCCACTGAGACCGACTGGGCCACCCTCGAGCGCCTCGCCGAGCGGCCCGAGGTCTGCGCCGTCGGCGAGGCGGGCCTCGACTTCTTCTACGACCACTCGCCACGCGACGTGCAGGCCGCCGCGTTTCGCCGGCAGTGCGCGCTCGCGATGCGCACCCGCAAGCCGCTCGTCGTGCACGTGCGCGACGCTCACGCCGAGTGCGCCGAGATCCTGAAGTCCGAGGGCGTGAGCAGCGGCATGATCCACTGCTTCACCGGCGACACCGCCGCCGCCCGGGCCTACCTCGACCTCGGCTTCCACCTCTCGATCTCCGGGGTCGTCACCTACAAGAAGACCGAGCCGCTGCAGGCCGCGGTCGCCTTCGCTCCGATCGACCGGCTGCTCGTCGAGACCGACAGCCCGTACCTGGCGCCGGTGCCGTATCGCGGCAAGACGAACGAGCCGGGCTTCGTGCAGCACACCGCCACGAGGGTCGCCCAGCTCAAGGGGCTACAGCCCGAGGCGCTCGCCGAGACCTGCGCCCGCAACACGAAGGCGCTGCTCAAGCTCGACGTGGCGTGGTGAGCGCGCGCGCGTAGCGACCGCAGAAGCTGTCGCCGCCCAGCCGCTCGGCCTCGACGATGAACGCCTCAGATGCCTCGCCGCTCGCGTGCGCGAGCTCGGCCTGCAGCAGCGCGAGCGCCGCCTGCACCAGCCTCGGTCTTGGGCCGACGTTCGACGCGCTGGTCCAGTGCTCACGCGCCTTCGCGGCGTCGCCTTCTCGCAGCGCGACCATCGCCTCGAGCTGGTGAAAGCCGGGGCGCTCGCGGAGCTCGGCGGCGTGCTCGGTCAGCACCGCGCGCGCCTCGGCCGCCCGGCCGGTGAACGCGGCCGAGGCGAGCACGAGCTCCCACACCGCGGGGCGCCACAGCTCGGGGAGCTCGGCCGCGTCGAGCTGCTTCGCCGCTGCGTACGCGGCCTCGTGCTCGCCCGACCAGAACTGCAGCTCGGCCGACAACAGCTCGAGCAGCCGCGGCTTGATGGGGGACGACGCGGCTGCGCGCTCGGCGTCGACGCGCTCGCGCGCCTCGGCGAGCCGGCACTCGAGCAGGAGCCGGTACGTCGCGAGCACCCAGCGCCGAGCGCCCACGACGTAGGCGACGTACGTGACGGCAGCGGCGGCCACGATCACGGCCGTCGAGAACGCGGCGAACGGCGCTCCGCTCAGCAGGGTCGACCCGGCGAAGAGCGCGAGCCCGGCGAAGAACGCGATGGCGAGCTGGACGAGCCGCACGCTCTTCCCGCCGTCAGGCGGCGGGCGCCCGCTGCGCCGCCTCGAGCTCGCGGGCGACGACCTCGAGGTCCTTGTCGACGTGCGGCAGATCGGCCGGCAGCGTCTCGGGCTCGTAGCTGAACTCAGCCTGGGGCAGCGTGAGCAGCTGGCTCACGGCCTCGTCGGCGAGCTTCCCCGAGTAGGCGGCGAAGATGATGCGGCCCTTCTCGATCTGCAGGAAGCCCTCCTGCGGCCCGTTGCGAACCAGCAGGCGGCCCGACTTCTTGCCGCGCGCGAGAATGCGCACGAGCTCGAGTGGAGCGAGCTCATCGAAGCTCCCGCGCACGATGTGCCCCGGCCCGCCGTTCTCGATGCGATCGGAGTACAGCCCGCGGATCATCGTCGCGGCCTCGTCGGGGTGCAGCGGCACCGGCACGATGTTCGTCACGCCCGACTGCACGAGCCGATCTTTCGACTGCGCGTCGGTCGGCTCGCCGAGCACGACCACCGGAACCGAGGCGCTCTCGGGGCGAGTGCGGATCCACTGCAGGAGCGCCGTCAGATCGCCGACTCCATAGGCGAGGCCGACGCACACCACGTCGCCTTCGCCGGCCTGGAGCGCGTCGACGACGCCGTCGAGCTTCAGCACCGTCTGCGCCGGCAGCCCCACCTTCGACAGCGCGTCGAGCAGATCGGTGCGCATGCCCTCGTCGGGGTCTGCGACCAGCACGTAGCGCCCGTCGGTGTCGAGCCGCTGCCGCAGCAGATCGCCCGACGTCAGATGCGTCAGCGCGTCGATGACCATCGGGTCGTAGAGCTTGCCGGCACCCTCGGTCATCAGCGCGAGCGCTTCGCTCTTCGACAGCGCGCGACCCAGGGGGTTTCCGGGGTTGCGCGTCAGGTCCAGGAAGTCGTCGACCGCCGCGATGATGCGCGCACCCGCATGAATGTCGTCGCCCTTCACGCCCTGCGGCAGGCCCGTGCCGTCGTAGGCCTCGTACAGCTGCGCCAGCACCGTGTTGACCCCGCCCGAGAGATGCACGGTCTCGAACAGCTTCACCGGCGCGCGCAGGTAGCGCTTCGCTTCGGCGCGCAGCTCGGGCGTCTTCGCGAGCGCGGTGAGCGTGAAGTGCTTGCCCTGCGGCTTGCCGAGGTCGTGCAGGTACGCGGCGATCGAGACGTGGGCGAGCTCGCGCGGCTGAAGGCCGATGCGCCGCGCGATGAGCGACGCCTGGCGGGCGACCTGCGCCGAGTGGGCGCGAAAGTCTTTTCGGTTCATCTCGAGCAGCCCGACCAGAATGTTCAGCGTCTCGACGAAGTCGTTCTCGCCGATCGTGCCGCGCACCGCGCCCAGCGCTTCACGCAGCTGCGTCGGGTTGGCGCGGCCCGAGGTGCCGCGGCTCGCTCCGGTGCCTTGGCGCGCGTTGCCGTCGAGCATGACCGACCGCGGCCCCGTCCCGGGAGGGGCCGGCCCGACGCGCGACGACTCGCCGCCGCCCTCCCACGCGCGCTGAATGCTCGCGACGTCGTTCTTGAGCGCGGCGACGCCGCCCTTCTCGAGCGCGGCGAACGCGGTGGGGTCGCCGTAGTAGTGCTTCTTGATCGCCGCGAGGATCGCCGACCGCAGCCCGATGTACGCGAACACCTCTTCCATCGCGGTGACGAGCTGAATCTCTTTCACGAGCTCGGCGTTCTGCGGCTCGCTCATCACGATCGAGAGCAGCTTGCGCTCGGGGTCGTACGCGAGCGGGATGAACACCTGCTGCTCGGCCATGCGCACCGGCACCTTGTCGAGCACCTCGGGAGGGATGCGCGCCTTCGACAGCTTGTCGGCCGACACGAAGCGCGTCTTGAACTCGCTTGCGAGGAAGCGCAGCAGGGCGCTCTCTTGAATCAGCCCGAGGTCGACGAGGCAGTCGCCCAGGCGGTGGCCGGTGATCTTCTGCTGGCCGAGCGCCTGCTCGACGGCTTCGGCTGAAACGAGCCCGGCCTCGATGAGCTTCTCTCCCAGCCGCTTCGTCGCCACGGCCTACTCGTTTAGCTCCGCTCTTCGGTAGGCGGCGAGTTCTCGGCCGGAGTTTCCGGCGCGGGCCCGGCGAGCGCCGAGAACGGCTTGAACGCGAGATCCTTCGGGAGCCCCGACTTGTGCTCGGGCTTCGGCTCGGGCTTCTTCTCTTCGCGGTCGGGGCGCGTGGGCTTGTGCCGCGGCGGCCGCTCGGGGGTGGCGGCCCCGCCGCCCGAGAGCCGCTGCTCGATGCGCTCGTCGACGTAGCGCTCGAGGTGGCGCAGCACCGCCTCGAGCCCGGCCGAGACGGCCGGGTCATCGAGCAGGTTGAGCAGGCGCTGTCGGCTCTGCTTCGACAGTCGCCCGCCCTCGACCTTCTCGGCCTTGTCGGAGGCGCGCTCGGGCCGCTCGGGCCGCTCGGGCCGTTCGGGCTTCTCGCCGGGCGGAGGCGGGGTGAACTCTTTCTCGTCGATGGGCCCGGGATCGAGCTTCTCGAGGCGATCGATGACGAGTTGGGGCTTGCCGTGGAACACGGCGACCTTGCCCGAGACGAGCAGGTAGTCGCCGTTCTGGAAGCCGGCCTCGGCCGCGTCGACGTTGTCGAAGATGCGGCCGTCGAGGCGGCCGCTCTTGTCGAGCAAGGTCATCGCGAGGAAGACCTTGCCGCTCTTGGCCGTGTGGCGCAGCTTGTCGGCGACGCGGAAGACGGTGTTGAGCGTCTGGCCCGGCTTCGCGTCGCGCGCGAACACCTTGCGCACGACGTCTTGGGAGCCGCCGTCCTGGGAAGAGGCTTCGGCAGAAGACGCGTCGGCGACAGGCGCGTCGGAAGATGAATTCGTCTGATTCTCTGGAGTCTGGGTCACGGCGCGAGGCACACTAACTCTATGACTGCGTCCGTTGCGATCTTCTTCGTTCTGGCTGCCGATCCTGCTGCCAAGGCTCCGCCCTGGGAGGAGGCCGCCAAGGACAACGGCATCACCATCTACTCACGCGAGATCCCCGGCAGCGAGGTGCGCGAGATGAAGGCCATCGGCCTCATCGACGCGAAGCCCCACGAGGTCTGGAAGGCGCTGCGCGACTACCCGAACTACACCAAGACGATGCCGTACACGGTCGAGGCCAAGGTCATGAGCCAGGAAGACGGCGACAAGGTCATCTACTTCTACTCACGGCTCGACCTGCCGCTGGTCGACAACCGCGACTACCTCATCAAGATCCTCGACGAGTCCGACTGGAAAGACGGGGCCGGCTTCCTCAAGGTGAGCTGGTCGGCGTTCGACGCGAAGAAGGGCGACCCGCGCTACGTCGAGCCGAAAGACGGCGTCGTGCGCACCCCCGTCAACGACGGCTACTGGAAGCTCGAGCCCCGCGACGGAGGCAGCAAGACGTGGACGACGTACTACGTGCACTCCGACCCGGGCGGCTCGGTGCCGAAGTGGATCGCCAACAAGGCGAACTCGACGGCCGTGCCGAACGTCTTCACCGCGATCAGGAAGGTCGTTGCGGACGAGCGGGCGAAGTCGGGCGAGAAGAAGTGACGAGCCCGTGCGGGCGCGAGCGCGCAGACGCGCGCACCGTGACGTGGATCATCACCATCGCCGTCGCGATGCCCAGCGTGCCGCCGTAGAGGTACTCGCCCGCTTTGATCAGCCACAGCGCGGCTGAGCCGAGCAGAATGCCGATCACCGTCCACAGGAACCACGAGCCGCCCCACGCCTGCTCGCCCGTGCGCCGTGCCTGAACCAGCAGCGGAAACGAGCTCGCCTTGCGCCAGGTCGTCTTCCCGTCCTCGAGCAGCTCGTCTTCGGGGCCGACGAGCCCCATGAGCCAGGCCTGCTCGACCTCGCCGAACGATTGATACTCGAGCTCGCCTTCAGGGGTTCGGACGCGGAACTTCATCGGTCAGTCAGGTTGGTAACCCGAGCAGACAGCGCGGCGCAACCCGGGGTTTCACAGGGAAGAGCCGCACACGGCGCACTCGCTCGCACCCGGCTCGGCCATCGTGCTGCAGGCGGGGCACCGCTTCGGTGCCGACGGTGCCGGAGCGCCCGTGATGCCCGCCATCGACGCGTTCACGCGCCGCTCGAGCTCGCCCGCGTCGCCGTCGAGCCCGAAGTCGAACGTCACCATGCGCCCGTCGCTGCGCACCGAGAGGCGGTGGCTGTTCCCGCTGCGCTGGAAGAGGCTCATCTCGTGCGCGCTCTTCGCGACGAGCTCGTAGCCGTTCGCCGTGAACCACTGCGCCACCCTCGGCAGCACGTTCGCCGCCGGCAGGTTGCACGGCCGCTCGATGACGACGCTCATTCGGCCTCCGCCGCCTGCATCTTCGACAGCGCCTCGCACGCCATCGGCTCGTCTTGCTTGCAGCCCTTCTCGAGCAGCTCCCGCGCCGCGTCGGCGTTCTCTTCGTCGCGCGCGCGGTTGAAACAGCCGGTGCCGTTGCCCGCGTTGCAGGCCTTCTCGAAGAGCTCTGCCTTGCGCAGCAGGCTCACGCCGCCGTCGCTCAGGTCATCGAGCGCGCTCGCGAGCTCGTTGCACTCGAAGGCGCTCAGGTCGCAGCCGCGCTGAAAGGCGGCGAGCGCCTTCTTCGCGTCGGGCGGGAAGCCGGCCGTGCCGTTGTAGAGGTGCCCGAGCAGCGAGCAGGCGAGGGCGTGCTGGTCGCCGCACGCCCTCGCGAGCAGCGACTCGGCGCGCGGCAGCTCGTGCCCGGCGTTGATCAGCTTCGAGGCGAGCACGGTCGCTGCGCCGGGCTCGCCGAGCGCGCTGGCCTTCTCGAGCAGCTCGCGCTGCTCCTTCGTGCCCTCCGGCGCCGAGAGCGCGAGAATGCCGCAGGCGCGCGCGACGTTGCCGGCGCACGCGCGCCCGAGCAGCTCGTCGCCTCTCTTCGTGTCGCCGGCTTCGCGCAGGTCCGTACCGAGGTTCGTGCACGCGAGCACGTCGCCGCCGGCGCAAGCCTTCTCGAGCAGCTGCTTCGCCTTCGGCAGGTCTTTCGGCACCTCGTCACCGTTCGACAGCGTCACGCTCGCGTCGTTGCAGGCGGCGAGCACGCCCTTGTCGCAGGCCTCGAGGAACAGCGTCAGCGCCTCGGCGCGGTGGCCGGGCTGGTCGAGCTGTTGGGCCTTCTTGTACAGCTCGGGCCCGCTCTTGGAGCAGGCGGCGAACAGCACCAGGGCGAGGGCGCGTCTCACGACAGCTCCTTCGCAATCTGCTCGGCGATGCGCAAGCCGTCGATGCCGCTCGACACGATGCCACCGGCGTAGCCGCAGCCCTCGCCGCCCGGGTAGAGGCCGGCGAGCGACACCGACTGCAGCGCGTCGTTGCGCGTCACCCGCACTGGCGCGCTGGTGCGGCTCTCGATGCCGATGAGAAACCCGTTGCCGCTCACGAAGCCGCGCATCCTCTTGTCGAACGTCTTCAGCGCGGCCTTGAGCGAGTCGGTCAGCCACGCGGGGAACAGCCTGTTCAGGTCGGCGTGGGCGAGCCCGGGCCGATAGCTCGTGCCGCCCGGCTTCTGCTTCAGCCGGCCCGCAAGGTAGTCGGGGATGCTCTGGGCCGGGGCGAAGAAGCGCCCGCCGCCGAGCGCGTAGGCCTGGGCCTCCCAGTGCTGCTGGAAGCTCAGCCCGGCCAGGGGCCCGGTGAAGCCCTCGCGCGCGAAGTCGGCGACCGACACGCTCACGACGATGCCGGCGTTCGCGTACTTCGCGTTGCGGCGCGAGTTGCTCATGCCGTTCGTGCACTGCAGCCCCTCTTCGGTCGGGGTCGGCACGACGATGCCGCCGGGGCACATGCAGAACGAGTAGACGCCGCGCACCTCGCCTCCGACGTCGAGGTTGTCGGCGAGCTTGTAGTCGGCGGCGGGCAGGGCGGGGTTCTGCGCGGCCCTCGCGCCGTATTGAATCTCGTTGATGAAGGTCTGCGGGTGCTCGGCGCGGAAGCCGATCGCGAAGGGCTTCGACTCGACGAACACGCGCCCGTCGGCGGCGAAGCGCTCGTAGAGCTCGCGCGCCGAGTTGCCCGGAGCCAGCACGACCCGGTCGGAGTCGATCGTCGAGCCGTCGGCGAGCCGCACTCCGGCCACGCGCGCCCCGTCGTAGAGCAGATCTTCGACGCGGGTCTCGAAGCGCACCTCGCAGCCTCCGGCGATGAGCTCGTTGCGCAGCCGCTCGACCGCGAACGGGAGCAGGTCGCTGCCGATGTGCGGCTTGCCCTCGATGAGAATGCGGTCGGGCGCTCCGAAGCGCGCGAACGCCTCGATGACCTTGCGCACCAGCGGGTGGTTGATGCGCGTCGAGAGCTTGCCGTCGGTGTACGCGCCGGCGCCGCCCTCGCCGAAGTTCATGTTGCTCTCGCGCATCAGCGTGCCGTCGCGCATCAGCTTCGCCACGTCTTTGCGGCGCTGCACGACCTCGCGGCCGCGCTCGACGAGCACGCTCTTCACGCCGCGCTCGAGCAGCCCGAGCGCGCAGAACAGACCCGCAGGGCCCGTGCCGATGATGACCGGAGGCGCCTTCGGCTGCCGGCCCACGCGCTCGGGAGCCGGCGGCGGCGGCTCGACCACCGAGACGTCGGGAGGCAGCGTCGGCTGCGCCCCGGCCGCCAGCTCGACCTCGAGCGTGTAGATGTACCGCGGCGAGTTCTTCTTCCGGGCGTCGAGCACCTGCCGCACGATGCGCACGCTCGCGACGTCGGAGGGGGTGACCGAGAGCTTCTCAGCCGCGCGCCGCTGGAGCTCGGTCGCGGGTTCGTCGAGCCACAGACCGATGTTGTTCACCCGGTAGGCCATCAGGCAGAGGGGTGCATATCGTCATTCGCATCGGAAGCGCGTAAGTCCCCGCGGTGCGAAGCGTCTTTCGCAGCCGAGAACAGTCAACTGCCCGAAAACACACTGTTACGGGGTGGTGGCGCATTCGGTGCACTACGGGGCGCCCACTATGGAAAAAGACAGGAAGGGCACGAAGATTCTCGCGCGCACTTTCTTTACCCAGCTTCGGGCCGGGGGTTACACTCCGAACCAGATTCTGGACATCGCCACCGAGCTCATCGACCTCGTGACGACTGACTTGAAAGAAGTGAAGCTCGATGAGGCGCAGAAGCCTGAGTTCCGGCAGAGCGCCTGACATCGAGCGAAAGCCCTCAGGGCGGCTCAGCGTCGGGACCGGTTTCCGGCACTGACGCCCTCGAGGGATGCAGTACCCACGCAGCAGGACAGCAAGCACGCAGTCAGTGACCCGGCCTGGCGCCGGGTTTTTTATTGAGGCTCGCTGCGCTTCGCTCGTGCTGGCGCTTCCACGCCGCCGAGACGCAGACCACGAGCATGCCGAAGGTCATGGCCGACAGCACGTAGCTCTCGGTCCACGTGACGGTGTAGCCGAGCAGGCACAACGAGACGAAGAACATGAGCCCGTCGAGCCAAAGGGGCTTCTTCTGCTCGTGCATGAGCGCGCCGCCCAGAAACGCGATCGGCCCGCCGACCAGCACCTGGCGCTGAATGGCCGTCTGGCTCGAGAAGATCGTCTCGGCGTTGCTCACGAGGATCAGGGCGAAGATGACGATCGTGCCGATCGCCAGCACGAGCACGCCGGCGGCCGCGGCGTCTTTCGCGTGGCGGGCGTTCTCGTGCTGCACGTCGGTGGCGAGGTCGACCAGCTGCTCGAGCGCGCTGTTCAGCACCTCGGCGAAGAGCACCAGCAGCACGCAGAAGATCATGGTGACCTTCTCGGCGAGCCCGAGGGGTATGCCCGAGCCGACGAGCCCCACGAGAATCGCGGCAATCAGATGCATTCTCATGTTCCGCTGGTGTACGGCGGTGTGGATGAGCCCGTCCCAGGCGTACAGAACCGACTGGAAGAAGGTCGTCGGCGACTTGCCGCGAAACGGCGGCGGTGGGTTCGGGCTCTGCATCGGCTCTGACCGGATTTCTACCCTTTGCCCGTCTTCTTGTGGTGGCAAGTCGCGGAGTTGAGTGGCGCAGACGACCGTAGAGGCGGTCTATCGGCGGTTCTTTCCGGTCATCCGGGAGAAGTGTCGCTCCATGCTCCGCGACTCTGATGAGGCGCAAGACGTGGCACAAGAGACCTTCATCCGGCTGTGGAAATCGGGGCTCGACCTCGACGACCCCCGCCGTGTCTCGGCCTGGGTCTACCGTACCGCGACGCACCTCTCGGTCGACCGCATTCGCCGCCGGGCCATCGGCACCGAGGTGCGCGGCGTCGAAGCCGACGTCGAGGGCGTCGGCACCGACTCCCGCATTCACAACCGCCAGCTGCTCGAGCGCCTCGCCGCCAAGATCCCCAAAGAAGAGCTCGAGGTCGCGATCCTCGATCGGGTCGACGGCCTCACCCAGCCCGAGAGCGCCGAGGTGCTGGGCATCAGCGAGCGCACGGTACGGCGCATGCTGACGCGGCTCGACGCCCGCCTCGAGGCGCTCAAGGCCGAGGTGCACCCGTGACCACCTCGGGCCACCCCTCTCGCTTGAAGCTCGACCGCCTCGCGCTGGGCCTCGCCGACGCCGAGACCCAGGCGCATGCGAAAGCGTGTGCGCAGTGCAGCGCGCACCTCGAGAAGCTGAAGGTGCTCACGGGCGGCCCCGACTTCGTGCACCCGTCGCGGCTCCAGCTCGATCGCCTCGCGCTCGGCCTCGCCGACGAAGCGACCGCCGCGCACGCCTCGACCTGTGCGCAGTGCGGTGCGCACCTGAAGGTGGTGCAGGTCGAGCTGCCCATACCGCAGTGGGTCAAAGACGTCGGGTCGAGCGCGCGGCCCGCGCCGTGGCTCTCGTGGCTGCGGCCCGCCGTCGCGTTCGCTGCGATGGTGCTCGTCGCGGTGGTGGTGGCGCTGTTGCCCTCGCGGGCTCCCGACATCTCGCCGAAGGGCACCGGCACTCCGCAGGTGCAGGTCTGGCTGAACCGCGCCGGCAAGGTCGAGGTGTGGAACGGCGCGACCCCGCTGCACCCCGACGACGCCTTCCGCTTCGAGGTTCGGCCGGGCCCGTACTCGCACCTGACCGTCGTCGAGCTGCGAGACGGCCAGCTGTTCCGCGTGCTCCACTCGGCGCCGGTCGCCTCTGACGGGCTGTCGCCCGCCTGGGCCGTCGACGCCGAAGGGAGTCGCGAAGAGGTGATGCTCTTGCTGTCGAAGGCGCCTTTGAGCGATGACGAGCTCCGGCGCGCCCTGGCCGGGGAGGGGAGCCTATGGTCGACGCGGTGGACGTTTCCGAAGGAGGTCAAGTGATGCGCGCGCTCCCGAGGGTCGCCGCCGCCGTGCTGGCCGCCGTCGCGCTGGGCCAGGGCAGCGCGTTCGCCCAGGGCAGCTTCGAGCCTCCGCCGCAGCGGTTCGCGGTCATCGTCGGCTCGAACGCGCCCGTGCAGGAGCGGCCGGGTCTGCGCTTCTCGCACCGCGACGCCCGCGCGTTCGCGCAGGTGCTCATCGACGTCGGCCGCTTCACGAAGCGCGACGTCGCGCTGCTGCTCGACCCCTCGCCCGAGCAGGTGCTCGCGGCGCTCGACAGCGCGCTCGTGCAGGCGCGCGCGAGCGGCACGAAGGCGATGCTGCTGTTCTATTACTCGGGCCACGCCGACGGAGCGTCGCTGTACCCGAACGGCCAGCCGCTCGCGCTGAGCGACCTCAAGTCGCGGCTCTCGAGCGACGCCATCGACCTGCGCGTCGGCATTCTCGACGGCTGCAGCGGCGGCGGGTGGACCCAGGCGAAGGGCCTGCGGCCCGCCGAGCCGTTCGCCGTCGGCCTGCCGCAGCTCGAGAGCGAAGGCACCGTGCTGCTCGCCTCGAGCAGCGGCATCGAAGACGCGCACGAGGCCGAGGCCCTGCAGGGCAGCTTCTTCACGCACCACCTCGTCGCCGGCCTGCGCGGCGCCGCCGACCGCAGCCGCGACGGCATGGTGACGCTCGCCGAGGCGTTCTCGTACGCGAACGAGATGACGATTCGCGACACCGCCGTGGTCGCGAAGACGCCGCAGCACCCGAGCTTCGACATGCGGCTGCGCGGCCGGCAAGACGTCGTGCTGACGGCCCTCGCGGCCGCCGCGAGCTCGCTCACCCTGGTTCAGGAGCGCGGCCCGCTGCAGGTCGTCTCGCTCGCGAGCGGCGCGCTCATCGCCGAGTCTCGCAGCGGCGAGCTGCAGATGACGCTGGCGCTGCCGGCCGGCGACTACGTCGTGCGGCGCGTCGACGACGACACCGTGTACTCGAAGAAGGTGACGGTCGAGCCGATGTCGAGCGACTCGGTCGACGAGCGCACCCTGTTGCCCTCGGACGCCGTCACCGTCGCCGCGAAGGGCCTCACCGCGTACGCGTCGCTGCCGCCCGAGTACGAGGTCGGCGCGGCCCCGGGCCTGCGCGCGGGCGACGGCGGCGACCCCGGCGGCTCGGCCGAGGCGTGGTTCACCTGGCGCCTCGGCCGGAAGATCGGCTGGAGGCTCCTGCGGCTGCAGTACTACTTCCGCCCCAGCTACGCCTACGGCGGAGCGCTCGGCGGGCCCACGGGGGCGCTCCAGTTCTTCCGCGTCGGCAGCGACCTGAGCTTCACGTTCTATCGGTCAGAGCAGGCCGCGAAGGGCTTCCGCTTCGAGGGCCAGTTCATGGTGGGCCCGTCGGTCGTCGGCCTCGAGGTGCCGCAAGAGTTCCTCGGCAGCACCCGCCGCGGCATCGGCGTCGGGCCGTCGTTCGAGATGGCCGCCGACTTCAGGCTGCCGTACCTGCCCGACCTTCACGTGCGCGTCGCGGTCGGCACCGACCTCGTTCTCGGCATGATGCAGTCGGTGAGCACGCAGTTCACGCTGCGCAGCTCGATCGGGCTCGCGTGGCGCTTCGGCTCGACCGACTGAAGTCAGGGCCTCGGCGTCGCGCCGTCGCTCGCAGCGGCTGCAGGTCATCAGGCACCGGGCTGCGCGACGGACTCCGAGAGCGCATCGCACGCGGTGGATCAACCGAAAGACCCGCGACCGCCGACGTCATAGCTCAACAGGACAGAGCACGAGACCGTTAATCTCGAGGTAGTGGGTTCGAATCCCGCTGACTTCTCCGCGTCTGAAAAACGCGTCTGGAAAGAGGACGACCCCGTCGTGAAGCCGGGCCGCTCTCTCGGCTGATCCCATCTGCGCTGCTCCCTCGACGGGGTCTGCGCGCTCCCATCTGTCGGTACGAGGCCCGGAGCGATGCACACCCCGCCGCGCGTGCGGAAGGCGATGCGGAGCAGCGTCAGTACGAGAGCGTGGCTCCGTGTAGCGGCGGGGTCGGCATTTTTCAGTCGGCCCAGAGGAAGGTGCCCCATGAAGATCGAGGTTCAAGTTCACGAGCGCGCGTTCGTCGTGCGCCAGGGTGTTCCGGTCGAGTACCTCGCGCCGGGCACGCACCGCCGCTGGGCGCTCTTCCGCGACCTGCGCGTCGAGCGCGTGTCGACGGCGGGCCTCGTGGCAGAGCTCGACGAGCGGCGCCTGAAGCTGGTGCCGGCCGAGGACCTGAAGCTCGTCGAGGTCGGCGAGGCGCAGCGCGCGATCGTCTACAAGAAGGGCGTGCCGGCGCTGTGGCTCAAGAGCGGCACGCACCAGGTGTGGACGGTCGATCGCACGCTGAGCCGTGAGACGGGCGCGAGCCTGCCGCAGATCCGCGTCGAGCTGATCGACGTCTCGGGTGTCGAGACGAAGCCGCTGCGCGACGAGCTCAAGGCGATCGCTCCGGCGAGCGACTACGTCGAGACGATGGTGCCCGACGGCGCGGTGGCGCTGCGCTGGGTCGACGGCAAGCTCGAGGCCGAGCTGCCGGCGGGCCGCCACGCAGCGTGGACGGTCGTGCGCAAGGTGCAGTTCGCGACGATCGATCTCAAGGAGCGCATGCTCCACGTGACGGGCCAGGAGGTGATGACGAAGGACCGTCTGACGCTCCGCCTCAACGTGTCGGCGGCGTTCAAGGTCATCGACGCGAAGCGCCTGGCGACGGTCGCGCGTGTGCCCGACGACGTGCTGTACCTCGCGATCCAGCTGTCGGCTCGCGAGGCGGTAGCGGGTCGCACGCTCGACGAGCTGCTCCAGTCGCGCGACGCGCTCGGCGCCGAGCTGGCGGCCCAGGTGCGTGCGCGCGCCGAGGTCGTCGGCATGTCGCTCATCGAGCTCGGCCTGAAGGACATCGTGCTCCCGGGCGACATGAAGGAGCTGCTCAACAAGGTCTTGCAGGCGCAGAAGGAGGCCGAGGCCAACGTCATCCTCCGCCGCGAGGAGACGGCGGCGACGCGCTCGCTCGCCCAGACGGCGAAGGTGCTGGCAGAGAACCCGCTGCTCATTCGCCTGAAGGAGCTCGAGGCGTACAAGGACCTCGCGCACAAGGTCGGCCAGGTGCACCTGGTGCTCGGTGAGTCGGCGCTGCCGAAGCTCGAGCTGAAGACGTAGTCATCGGCCGCCGGCCAGCGGTGACGCGACCAGCGTCACAGCGGGCGTTAGACCCGGCAACTGCCGGCGGCCGATTGGGAATCGGCCGCCGGTCAGCGGTGACGCGACCAGCGTCACAGCGGGCGTTGGACCCGGTCAGCGGTGACGCGACCAGCGTCACAGCGGGCGTTAGACCCGGAAACTGCCGGCGGCCGCGTGGAAACGGTTGAGGAGCGCAGCGCGCAGATGTGGCGCTGCGCTCCAATCCATGTAGTTTGCGCCGCGTGCCGGTTCTTGCGCCGCTGGTGCTGCTGCTCGTGGGGGCGGAAATTGTCGACGAGGTCGATGCGGGCATCGTCGACGCCGCGCCGACCGAGCCCCCGATTGCGCCCGCGAGCGCCCCCGCAGAGCTGCCGCCGCTCGACGACAGCGACCTGACGGCGCTGCTCAACGAGCCCGTCGTGGCGGCGGCGTCGCGCACGGCCGAGACGACCCAAGACGCTCCGGCGACGACGTGGAGCATCAGCGGCACCGACCTCAAGCGCTACGGCATCCAGTCGGTGGAAGAGGCGATTCGCTACCTCGGCCACGGCATGACGAGCCACGAGTACGACGGGCGCCAGAGCGCGGCGTTCGGAGGTCGCGGCTACAACTCTGACCAGCTGGGCCTGCATCTCGCCGTGCTCATCGACGGCAACCAGGCCGGCGGCAGCGCGAAGACGGGTCGCGGCACGCAGCAGTACCTGCTGCCCATCGAGCTCGTCGATCACATCGACATCGTCATCGGGCCGGGCTCGGTCATGTACGGCAACAGCGCGATGCTCGGCATCATCAACGTCATCACGCGCTCGGCGTCGTCGCTCGATGGTGCGCACGCCGTGTTTCAGGGCAGCGTGGGGGCTCCCGGCGACAAGTGGGCGACCGATCTCAGCTGGGGCGAGGTCTGGGGCAAGTTCGCCGTGTACGGCGGCACCATCACGACGCTGAAGGGCGACCCGCTCGACGTCACCTGGCACTTTCAGGCCCGGTGGGACCGCCAGCAAGGCCGCCGCATGTACCACCGCATCGGCGACCGCGACCCGTTCGACTTCCCCGAGACCGAGTTTCCGGGCGAGAACGTGTTCAACCGCGACTTCGGCGCGCGCCTGTTCACGAAGGCGACCTGGGGCAAGTGGCGCGCGATGGCGTGGGTGATGCTGAGCGCGGGCATGGGCACCGGCCCGATCGACTCGGGCGGAGGCAGCAGCTACTTCGAGCCCGAGTACGGCCTCGACGTCGCGTGGTCGTCGCAGGTCGGCTCGCGCGGCGACCTGAGCCTGAGGCTCTACGGCGTCGTGTTCGACTCGAAGGCCAACCTCGCCCAGTGGCGGCCGACGGTCGCGCACTGCCAGTCGAAGGTCGGCACCGACGACTGCTACGACACGCTGAGCTACCTGACGTTCAAGCCGGTCATCGAGCCCATCTTCTCGTGGGACTGGCTGCGCGACGGCTCGAACGTCTCGACCATCGGCGCGCAGCTGTTCATCGACGGCAGCGTCATCACGCAGGGCGTGGTGAGCCCCGACGGCAACACGAAGTCGACCGAGGCGCCGATCGTGGCGCCGCTGCCGACCGCCGCGCTGTACGGGCAGCACATCTGGCGCGCGAGCTTCGGCACGTTCAACGTGGGCCTGCGCTACGACCTGGGCTTCATCGGTCAGGCGATCTCGCCGCGCCTCGCGTTCACGCGCCCCACCTGGAAGAACGGCACCATCAAGCTCATCTTCTCGACGGGCTTTCGCCAGCCGACGATCACCGAGCGCTTCCTCGAGATCGCCGACTTCGTCACGTCGAACCCGAACATTCAGCCCGAGCGCGTCTACTCGGGCGAGATCGTGATCGGCCAGCGGTTCGCGCAGCAGAGCGTGCAGCTCTCGCTCTTCGCCGCCTACTGGGAGGGCCTCATCAACGGCGCGAACATCGCCCCGCCCGGCAAGTTCCTCACCCAGTTCCAGAACCTGCGCAACGTGTGGAGCGCCGGCGTCAACCTCGGCTGGCGCGGCGAGGCCGGCCCGTTCGACTGGTCGGTGTCGCTGAACTACGCGCCCGGCCGCGTGCGGCTGCCGGGCGACGCCGCCCAGTGGTCGGACCAACAGCTCAACGAAGCGCAGATTCAGCGCGAGGCGATTCGCCGCTACGGCACGAACGCGCTGGGCTCGGTGTTCTTGCCGGCCGACTCGATGCCCGACTTCTACGGCATCGCGCACGTCTCGTACTCGTTCGGTGCCGGCCTGCCGCGGCTGTCGCTGGCGGCGAACGTGAACTCGCCGCGCATGCGCGCGTACTACCTGCGCGACGACCTGCTGTTCGACCCGCGCACCCAGGGCAGCCCCGAGTACCCGTGGACGGCCGACGTGCGGCTCGCGATCAGCGGCACCGTCGCCGACCGCGTCGGGCTCGCGCTGTACGGCACGTTCCGAACGCTGGGGACGAACGCCGAGTCGCCGCGGGCGGGCAGCGGGGTCGGCCCGCAGCCCAACGGCACGATCGGGCCGCTCTCGAACCCGCAGGCGCCGGTCAGCGTGATGGCCGAGGTGAACTTCCGCCTGTGAGAGCGATCGCTGCCAGCGCGGTGCTGCTCCTGGGCCTCGCCGCCTCGGCCGACGATCTTCCCCTGCCGCTGCAAGTGCAGCTCTTGCAGAAGACGTCGTCGTACATCACGAGCCTCGCGCCGGGCGAAGGCGGCAAGGTGAAGGTGCTCGTCGTCTACCCGGGCGCGTCGCCGTCACGCGCGAGCGACACCGTGGCGAGCACGATCAACCAGGCCGGGCAGCTCGGGAAGTACCCGGCCGAGGCGAAGACGGTCGCGCTCTCGGGCCTCAAAGCGAGCCTCGCCGCCGAGAAGCCCCAGATGCTCTGGCTGTCGCCCGAGACCGACGAGAAGGGCGTTTCCCAGGTGATGGAGGCCGTCGGTGCGTCGAACATCGTCACGGTCTCGGCGGTCGCCGCGCACGTGAAGCAGGGCGTCATTCTGGGCTTCGACCTGCTCGAGGCGAAGCCGCGCATCCTCGTGCACCTGAAGCAGGCGCGGACCCAGAACGTCGTCTTCCTCTCGGGGCTCTTGACGCACTCGGTGATCGTCGAGAAGTGACCCGGCCGCTTGCGGTATGACCTGACGCCGTGCTGCTCACGGTCATCACGCTGCTGCTCGCGCACGACGACTGCGGCCTCGAGCCGCCGGGCCGGTACATTCCCCCCGTGCCGGTGAAGGCGTTCGAGGCGGGCGTGAACGACCCCCCCGTCGTGCGCCGCGACCGCGGCCCGCGCTTCATCGGCGGGGGCCTGCCGCAGCCGCAGGTGAACGACACCGGGGCGCTCGCGGGCAAGACCATCTACCTGTCGCCCGGCCACGGCTTCTACTGGAGCCAGGTGCTCAACCGCTGGGCCACCCAGCGCGGCAACAACAACAGCATCGTCGAAGACCTCGTCTCGATCGAGACGCTGAGCCAGTACCTCTTCCCCATGCTCATCAACGCGGGCGCGCGGGTCGTGCCCGTGCGCGAGCTCGACCTCAACACCGGCCTCGCGGTCGTCGACAACGGCGGCGCCGGCTACGCCGAGACGGGCAGCGGCTTCAGCGACTCGTCGCTCATGGGGTGGGGCAGCCCGCCGGCCGTCATCGCCGACCAGACGAACCCGTTCACGCTGGGCACGAACCGGCTGCTCGAAGCCGCGGCCACCGCGACCGCCAGCGCGACGTACTCGGCGATGCTGCCGGCCGACGGCGAGTACAACGTCTACGTCTCGTACACGGCGTTCACGTACCGCGTGACCGACGCGCACTACGTGGTGAAGCACCCGGGCGGCGAGTCGCACTTCCGCGTGAACCAGCGGCGCTCGGGCGGCACGTGGGTGTTCCTCGGGCGCTTCTGGTTCAAGGCGGGCACCGCAGCGCAGGTGCAGGTGCTCAACGACAGCACGACGGTGCCGGGCAACGTCTCGCTCGACGCCGTGCGCTTCGGCGGAGGCATGGGGCGCATCGACCGCGGCACCGGCGTCAGCGGCCGGCCGCGCTTCGAAGAGAGCGCGCGCTACCACGCGCAGCTCAGCGGCGCGCCGTCGACCGTCTACGACTACTCGGACACCGACAACAACGACGACGTCGGCACGCGCAGCCGCTTCGCCGCGTGGGTGCACGAGCCGGGCGAAGACGCCGTCTACGTCGCGTGGCACACGAACGCGGGCGGCGGCGTCGGCACGAACACGTACGTCTACGGCCCGAACCCGCCCGACGGCACGTACCAGTTCACGGGCGTCGCCGGCAGCGACACGCTCGCGCGGCGCGTGCACGCGGAGCTCATCAACGACTTCCGCAACGGGTGGGGCGCTCCGATGTGGCGCGACCGCGGGGTCGTCTCGGCGTACTTCGGCGAGGTGAACCCGTCGCACAACAACGAGATGCCCTCGATTCTCATCGAGGTCGCCTTTCACGACACGGCGAGCGATGCGGCGGCGCTGAAAGAACCGAACTTCCGCTACATCGCGGCCCGCGCGATCTCGCAGGGCATCATGCGCTACTTCGCCGAGAAAGACGGCGTGCCGGTCACGTTCCCGCCCGAGCCTCCGACGCACGTCTCGGCGGTCGGCCAGGCGAACGGCCAGGTGACGCTGAAGTGGCGCGCCGCGGCGACCGACGGGCAGGGCGTCGCAGGCGGCGCCGCCTCGGGCTACCGCGTGTACTCGAGCGCCGACGGCCTCGCGTGGGACGACGGCGTCGCGACCACCGGCGCGACGTACAGCGACGCGCCGACGGCGGTTCGCTACTACCGGGTGGCCGCGACGAATGCGGGCGGCGAGTCGTTTCCGAGCCTGACCGTCGCGTTCAAGCCCGGCATGCGCCGCGTGCTGGTGGTGAACGCGTTCGACCGGCTCGAGGCGTCGATGGCGAAGACCGAAGATCTCTCGCAGTGGAGCCTCGGCCAGGTGCTGCGCGTCTTCATCGGCAAGCTCAACGACGCCACGTACGTGCGGTCGCACGCCGACGCGCTGTCGTTCGCTCCGCTCGGCGTCGACAGCGCGAGCGTCGAGGCCGTGACCGCGGGCGACGTGCCGGTGGCCGGCTACGCGGCGATCGACTTCATCGCCGGTCGCGGCCACCCGGCGTCGGCCCCGCTCAGCCCCGCCGAGCGCATGGCGCTCGCGTCGGGCCGACCGGTCTTCTTCTCGGGCTCGCTCGCCGCCGACGCCACCTTCCTGCAGTCGACGCTGCACGTGTCGGCCGTCTCGCAGATGTCGTCGGCGACGCTCGACGGAGCCGGCTTTCTGATGGGCGTGAACGGCCTGCAGCTCGATGACGGCACGAAGGGCGCGTACATCACGGGCACCGCCGACGCGCTGACGGCCTCGAACGCCGACGTCGTCGCGCGCTACACCTCGGGCACGCCGGCGGCGGTCGGCGTCATGAACACGGTCGTCACGTTCGGCTTCCCGTTCGAGACGGTGGTCGGCCGCACCCAGCGGGTCGAGGTGATGGGCCGCGTGATGAAGTACCTGGGGGCGATCGCCGAGGTGCCCGACGCGGGCCCGCTCGACCCGCCCGACGCGGGCCCCACCGAGCCCGACGCCGGCACGGTCGACCCGCAGCCGGTGACGCTCGAGCCGCTGCCCGACCTGCTCGGCGACGAGGCGCGCAAAGGCTGCGGCTGCACGTCTGCCGGTGATGCGCTCGCGCTGTTGCTTGCGATTGCTTGTCTCATGCGCCGCCGCTAAGGAGGCCCGCATGCCTACGAAAATCGCAATCAACGGTTTCGGCCGCATCGGCCGCTGCGTCCTCCGCGCCGCGCTCCAGCGCAAAGAGTCGGCCTTCGAGATTGTCGCGATCAACGACCTCGACAAGCCGGCGTCGCTCGCGCACCTGTTCAAGTACGACTCGGTGCACCGCAACTGGCCGGGCGAGGTGAAGGTCTCTGAGAAGGGCTTCGTGATCGACGGCAAGGAGTACAAGGTCACGGCCGAGAAAGACCCGACCAAGCTCCCGTGGAAAGAGCTCGGCGTCGACATCGTGCTCGAGTGCACGGGCCGCTTCACCGACCGCGAGAAGGCGGCGGCGCACCTCACCGCCGGCGCGAAGAAGGTCATCATCTCGGCGCCCGGCAAGAAGGGCATCGACGCGACGCTCGCGTTCGGCATCAACCACGAGACGTACGACAGCGCGAAGCACCACGTGATCTCGAACGCGTCGTGCACGAGCAACTGCCTCGCTCCGGTGGCGAAGGTGCTCGACGACTCGTTCGGCATCGAGCGCGGCTTGATGACGACGATTCACAGCTACACGAACGACCAGCGCATTCTCGACCTGGTGCACGACGACCTGCGGCGCGCTCGCGCGGCGGCGCTGTCGATGATCCCCGCCAGCACGGGCGCGGCGAAGGCGATCGGCGAGCTGTTGCCGCAGCTGAAGGGCAAGCTGACCGGGCTCGCGGTGCGCGTGCCGACGCCGAACGTCTCGCTCGTCGACCTCACGGTGAACCTGAAGAAGCAGGCGAGCGCCGAAGAGATCAACGCCGCGTTCAAGAAGGCCGCGGGCGGCAGCTTGAAGGGCATTCTCGAGTACTCGGAAGAGCAGACGGTCTCGATCGACTACAACGACAACCCGCACTCGGCGATCTTCGACGCCACCAACACCAACGTCATCGACAACATGGTGAAGGTGATGGCCTGGTACGACAACGAGTGGGGCTACTCGAACCGCTGTGTCGACATCGTGAAGTACGTCGCGTCGAAGCTGTAGAACCTTTCGCGAGGCCCCTCACATGGCGATCAAATACGTCGATCAGCTGCAGCTGACCGGTAAGCGCACGTTCATTCGGGTCGACTTCAACGTGCCGCTCGACGAGCAGCGCAAGGTGACCGACGACACGCGCATTCGCGAGGCGCTGCCCACGATTCAGCTCGCGCTGAAGATGGGCGGCCGCGTGATTCTGGCGTCGCACCTGGGGCGACCGAAGGGGGCCGACCCGAAGCTGTCGCTCGAGCCCGCGAGCGCGCGCCTCGCCGACCTGCTCGGCAAGGAGCACGAGGTGGTGCAGGCCGACGACTGCATCGGCGACGCCGTGGTGAAGACCGCGAAGGACCTGAAGCCCGGCCAGGTGCTGATGCTCGAGAACCTGCGCTTCCACAAAGAAGAAGAGGCCAACGACGAGGCGTTCGCGCGGCAGCTCGCGGCGCTCTGCGACGTGTACGTGAACGACGCGTTCGGCACGGCGCACCGCGCGCACGCGTCGACGGCGGGCATGGTGCCGTTCGTGAAAGAGAAGGCCGCGGGCCTGCTCATCAAGAAGGAGCTCGAGAACCTCGGCCGCGTGCTGAAGGCGCCCGAGAAGCCGTTCGTGGCGGTGCTCGGCGGCGCGAAGGTGTCGGACAAGATCAAGGTCATCGAGAGCCTGTTGCCGAAGGTGCAGGCGCTCTTGATCGGCGGCGCGATGGCGTACACGTTCTTGAAGGCGATGGGCGTGGCGGTGGGCAAGAGCCGCGTCGAAGACGACAAGCTGCAGCTGGCGACGAAGCTGATGGAGCAGAGCAAGCGCATGGGCGTCGACCTGGTGCTGCCGGTCGATCACGTGTGCGGCACGTCGCCCGACGAGAAGAGCGACGCGCGCGAGATCGAGGTGCAGGCGATACCGGCCGACCTGATGGGCCTCGACATCGGCCGCAAGACGCGCGACCTGTTCCGCCAGCACGTGATGTCGGCGAAGACCGTGCTGTGGAACGGGCCGATGGGGCTGTTCGAGGTGGCGAAGTTCTCGGAAGGCACGCGGCAGATCGCCGAGGCGATGGCGGCGAACCGGCGCGCGCAGACGGTGGTGGGCGGGGGTGACAGCGCGGCGGCGGTGAACGAGTTCAAGGTGGCCGACAAGATGACGCACGTCTCGACCGGCGGCGGCGCGTCGCTCGAGTTCCTCGAGGGCAAAGAGCTGCCCGGCATCAAGGCGCTGGAGGGCTGAGCGATGAGACGCTGCTTCGTGTGCGGAAACTGGAAGATGAACAAGACGGCCAGTGAGGCCGCGACGCTGGTGCGCGATCTGCGCGGAGCGGTGTCGATGGTGCGCGACCGGGTCGAGATCGCGGTGGCTCCGCCGTTCACGGCGATCGAGCGCACGGCGAAGGCGGTCGAGGGCTCGAACATCGCGGTGGCGGCGCAGAACTGCCATGCCGAGGGCTCGGGCGCGTTCACCGGCGAGATCTCGGCCGAGATGCTGAAGGACCTGGGCGTCGCGTACGTGATCCTCGGGCACTCCGAGCGGCGGCAGCTCTTTCACGAGACCGACGACGGCGTGAATAAGAAGGTCCACGCGGTGTTGAAGGCCGGCATGCTGCCGATCGTGTGCGTGGGCGAGACGCTGGCCGAGCGCGAGGCTGGCAAGACGCTCGACGTGGTCTCGACGCAGGTGCGCGGGTGCCTGAAGGGCTTCTCGGCGGCCGAGGGCGCGCGCTTCGTGGTCGCGTATGAGCCGGTCTGGGCGATCGGCACCGGGAAGACGGCGACGTCGCGGCAGGCGCAAGAGGTTCATCAGCACATCCGCGGGCTGCTCACCGAGCTGTGGGGCGGCGACTCGGCGGGGCAGGTGCGAATTCAGTACGGCGGCAGCGTGAAGCCCGACAACGCGGCCGAGCTGTTGTCTCAGGCGGACATCGACGGGGCGCTGGTTGGAGGCGCCTCGCTGAAGGTCGCCGACTTCGCCGCGATCGTGAAGGCGAAGAGCTGAGCAGTTGAACACTCTTCGCCCGTGTGATTAAGGAGCGCCCCTCGTCATGATTTACTTCGTCTCTGCGCTGCACGTGCTGCTCTGCGTGTTCATGATCTTCGTGATCCTCCTCCAGCCGGGGAAGGACGCGGGCATGGGCGCGGCGCTCGGCGGCGGCGCGGCGACGTCTGCGTTCGGCGGCCGCGGGGCCGTCACGTTCCTCGGCAAGGTGACGGCGGTCTGCGCGATCGCCTACTTCATCACCTCGCTGGGCCTGTCGTTCGTGGGCCTCAAGAGCTCGGTGGCCTCGACCATCGCCGAGGAAGCGGCGAAGGAAGCTCCGGCTCCTGCGCCTGCGCCCGCTCCGACGGCACCGGGCGAAGGCGCGAAGCCGGCCGAGGGCGCGGCTCCTGCCGAGGGTGCGAAGGCGCCCGAAGGCGTGAACACGCCGGCGGCCGTCGAGAAGGCGTCAGAAAACCCGGCACAGCCCGTACCTTCGGTGCCGGAGCAGAAAGTGAAGGGGACTGAAGCGGGTCCCTGAGGTCGGTCGTAGAAATGCCCAGGTGGTGGAACTGGTAGACACACCATCTTGAGGGGGTGGCGCCGCAAGGCGTGCGAGTTCGAATCTCGCCCTGGGCACTTCTGTGGTTCGCATCGCGGCGCGCTGAAGTCGGTGTCGGGCTCGAGACCGAGCTCTTCGGGAGCGGCCAACATTCAGCGGTCTTCGGGCGAGCCCGTGACGATCACCTGCAAGAGCCGCGGGGGGAGCGCGTCGCTCGCGCTTCCGTGAGACAAGCAGCGCGGGGTGGACTCGAACCACCGTCCCCGGTTTCAAAGACCGTCGCCTGAGGCCGCTCGGCTACCGCGCCGCCGGCCTCGGACTCCGGGCCGTCGCATCTCTGACTGCGCCGCCCTCAGATGAGCACGCCGGGGTTGAGCACGCCGGCGGGGTCGAGCTCGCGCTTCATCGCCGCGAGCGCGCGCGCGTACGGCTCGGGTCGCTCGGTCTTCCACCCCTCGAGGTGCGTGCGGCCGACGGCGTGGTGGTGCGTCGCGGTGCCGCCGTGGTCGAGCAGCGTCTTCATCGCGACACTCTTCAGCACCGCCCACTGCTCGAGCTCGCCGCCGCGCATCGCCTTGCCCGCGAACGTGAAGTACGGCGCCGGCCCGTCGGGGTACACGTGCGTGAACCGGCACGAGACGACGCCTCCGCCGCACATGCGCTGCAAGGCCTCGGTCATCGCGCCGGTGACGGCCTCGTACAGCTTCGGAAACGCGGCCCACGTGCACGCCGTCTCGAAGGTGTCGGCGAGCACGCCGAGGCAGATGAGCGAGTCTTGCAGGTACGGGCCCTTCAAGAACGACGCGCGCCAGGCCTCGCCCGCGGCCTTCTCTTTCGCGGCGCCGCCGTGGCTCGACGCGATGGCGACGGCGCGCTGCAGCGACGGTTGAACGTCGTGGTCGGCCGACTCGAACGCGAGCACGAGCACCGACGAGCCGTCGAACGCGACGCCGTTCACCATGACCTCGGCGGGGTCGAGCAGGCGGCAGTTCGCGGGGTAGAGGCCGCTCTGCGAGATCTCGCGCACGGCAGCGACCGCGGCCTCGAACGACTGGAAGTGAACGCTCGCGCCGGCGCGGTACGTCGGCTTCGGCAGCACGCGCACCCAGGCTTCGGTGATCACGCCGAGCGTGCCCTCGCTGCCGAGCACGATGCGCTGGGCTTCAGGGCCGGCGCCCGAGGCCGGTAGCCGGCGCGTCGCCCACAGCCCGCGCGGAGTCACCATGCGCACCGCTTCGACGAGGTCGTCGATGTGCGTGTAGAGCGTGGCGAAGTGCCCGCCGGCGCGGGTCGCGACCCACCCGCCGAGCGTCGAGAACTCGAACGACTGGGGGAAGTGGCGCAGCGTGAAGCCCTTCGCCTGCAGCTGCTCTTCGAGCGCCGGGCCGAACACGCCCGCCTGGATGCGCGCCGCGCGCGAGACGTCGTCGACCTCGAGCACGCGATCGAGCTTCTCGAGATCGAGCGAGACGGCGGCGCGGTGATTTGGGCCCAGGCGGGGCTCGACTCCGGCGACGACGCTCGAGCCGCCGCCGAACGGGGTCACCGACCAGCGCTCGCGCTCGGCGACCTCGAGCACGGCCTCGAGCTCGCGCTCATCACGCGGGCGCGCCACGGCGTCAGGGGCTGCCGAGAAGTCGCCGCGGAAGCCGCGGACGCGGTCGGGGTAGGCCTTGCCCCAGGCGTGGGCGGCGCGGTCGCGGTCGACGGCGGTCGTAAAGGCCGACCACTCCTTGGGAATTCCAAGACGTGGGGGCCGGAGCCGGACCTCGGCCGAGGGGGCCTCGGGGCTGAGCTCGCCGACGAGCGGGGCGACGCGGGTGGCGGTCTCGGCCAGGTCGGGCCGTTGTGTCTCGTCTCCCCAGCCCCAAAGGCTGCGCGGCATGCAGAACGCCTCCGTCTCGTGGTATGGCGCGCCGCAGCATAGGCCATGATCGAAGCGCTCCCAGGGGTGTTCCGGCTGTTCAGCGAAGAGCCGTTGTTCTCCGTTCAGTCGCGAGGGCTGGGTCGCTTCATGTTGACGGGCGAGGTGCCCACGCACCGGGACCCGGGGCTGAGACTCGAGAGCCGGCGCGGCGACGCGACGGCGCCGCTCGCGCAGCACAGCTCACCGCGCGACGCGTTTCGAGCGCTCGAGCGCAACCTGCCGCGCGGCGTGCACGCGCACGCGGCCGAGCGGGAAGACGGCCTGTTCATTCAGCTGACCGAGACGCTGGTGCCGGCGGCGCGGCTGCCGTCGGTGCAGATCTTCACGACCGATCTGCGGCAGCGCATTCGCCGGCTCGACGAGAACCGGTTCGAGCTCTCGGGCCCGACGGGCAGCCAGTGCCTCATCACGCTGAAGGTCGACACGCGCCGTGCGCTCTTGTCGCTGCCGAAGGGCATCTCGGCGGCGTCGACGGCGGAGCGAATCGGCAAGCAGGTGCCGGCGGGCTACACGGCCGAGGTCGAGGGGTCGATCGTCGCGATCTTCAAGGACGCCGACCTCCACACCATCGCAGCGTAAAAAGAGCTGGCAGCGACCGTCACTTCCAGGTTTCGAGAATCCTGGAAAGGGAATGGACGTCGCTGGCAAATACTTCGATTCACTGGATCCGATCCTCACGAGCGATCCCCAGAGCCTCCCGACCGAGAAGGTCGTGGTCGAGCCGGGGGCGATTCCCAAGGTGAGCATCGTGAACGCCGATCGCCGGCTCGACGCCCGCATCGCCGGGCACAACCTGCTCACGCTGCTCGGGAGCCTGAGCGACGACGGCGCCTTCGACGCAATCTTGGCGCTGAAGGTCGACGGCAACTTCTTCACGTGCGCGTTTCACAAGGGCATGGGCACGGAGGACTTCGTCACCGAGATCGAGCGCCGCCTGCCGCCCGGCTACCAGGCCGGCACGCGCGAGAGCTCGATGAGCGACGTGCTCATCATCTCGATCGCGCGCCGGGCCCCGATCGAGCCGGAGCTGAGCTTCCTGGCGACCGACTCGACGCAGGTCTTTCGCCCGACCGGTCAGAACCGGCTGCGCATCGAAGGGGTCGCGCACGGAGGCGACGCGGTGCGCACGCACCTCGAGCTGTGGCTCGAGGGCTACCGGCTGCGGCTGCCGCTGGCGGGCGGCGATACGCCGCTCGCGACGGCTCGACGTCTGCGCGAGGCGCTGCCGAAGCGGTACACGGCGCTCATCGAGGTGCCGCGCGATCGGCGCGGTGACGTGACGCTCACGATCTTGCGGCGCGGCTGATAACGTCGCGTTCGCCTGGCGACCTGGATCCTGAAATCGGAGCCGACGGAGTACGCGTTCTCGCGCCTCGTCGAAGAGAAGCGCACTGCGTGGACCGGCATCAAGAACCCGTTCGCGCGCAAGAACCTCGCGTCGATGAAGCCGGGCGAGCTCGCGCTCTTCTACCACACGGGTAACGAGAAGGCGGTCGTGGGCATCGCGAAGGTGCTGAGCGCCGAGGGCGAGAACGTCGAGATCGGCCCGGTGAAGGCGCTCAACGAGCGCGTGCCCCTCGCCACGCTGAAAGCGAAGGCCGCGACGAAGAACATCTCGGTGGTGCGCATGGGCCGGCTCTCGGTCGGCGCCCTCACCGACAAGGAGCTGCAGGCTGTCTTGAAGCTGTCGAACACCACTCTGTAGCGGAGGAAAAAGAGCGTGCACTTCGAGCCGGGGTTCATCATCGCAGGTGGCATCGTCGGGCTGATCGCGGGGGCGTTCGGGTGGTGGGGGCGCAGCAGCATGATGAAGGCGAAGCGCATCGAGGACACTCCGACGTCGCCGTGCCGCAACGTCGCCGACGGCTTCGTCGAGGTGAAGGGCCGCGTGAAGGGGAAGGGGACGCTGCTCACCAGCCCGCTCGCGAAGGTGCCGTGCGTGTACTACCGCTTCCACGTCGAGGAGCAGGTGCGCCGCGGCAAGAACACGTACTGGCAGACGCGCATCGACGACAAGCAGTGCTGTGGGTTGCTCATCGAGGACGCGAGCCAGGCCTCCGTCGAGGTGAACCTCATGGCGGCCGATCTGCTGCTCAAGCCCGACGCTCACGCGAAGTCGGGGTTCTTGAACGACGCCTCACCCGAGCTCGAGGCCACGCTCGCCGCGTACGGTCACAGCTCGCAGGGCTTCGTCTTCAACCGCACGCTCCGCTACACCGAGACGTACCTCGAGGTCGGCGACGAGATGTATGTGCTCGGCACCGCGCAGAACCAGGGCGGAGGTCGCGTGGTGATCGACAAGGGCAATGACCTGTTCATCGTCTCGGACCAGAGCGAGGAGCAGCTCACCAGCTCGTTTCACAACAAGAAGCTGGGAGGGTTTATTACTGCGGGCGTCTTGGGGACTGCGGCTGCGGTGCTTTGCGTCATGAGCGTCGTCAACCGCTGACAGCTCGGGAAGCTCGGGGACCGGAAGCTCGGGGACCGGAAGCTCGGGGACCGGAAGCTCGGGGACCGGAAGCTCGGGGACCGGAAGCTCGGGGACCGGAAGCTCGGGGACCGGAAGCTCGGGGACCGGAAAAGCCGGGGCCCGGAAACGCCATGCGGGCCGGTGCCCCGGAAGGGTACCGGGATCGTGGACTGGCCGCGGCCCGGGCTCGGTTGACGGCCGGACGCGCGCGGGCCGAACTGGCCTACCCCGATCCGAGCCCTGGCCGGTACTCGAACCCGGTCGCGTTTACCCCGCCCCGGCCGGTTCCCCGACCCGTTCCCTTCCCCCGACCCGTTCCCTTCCCCCAGCAGTTACTTCATGTGCTCAGTGACGAGCTCCTCCAGCCTCCCGAGCGCCGTCTCAAGCGTCTGCTTCCCCGGCCCGAACGAGAACCTCACGTACTGCCGAAACCGCGACGCCCGCGCGCTGCGCCGCTTGCCCGGGTTCACATCGAAGAACTCGCCCGGCACCACGATCACCTTCTTCTCGAGCGCCGCCCGAAAGAAGCCCATGCCGTCGCTGAGCTTGCCCGGCAGGTTCGCGACGTTGCCCCAGACGTAGAACGTGCCGTCTGGCGCCCGGTCGACGCGCACGCCGAGCCGCTGCAGCCGCGAGAGCATGAGGTCGCGCTTGTCTCTGAACGTCGCGTGAATCGCCTTCGTCTCGGCCTCGACCGCCGCGGGCTCGAGCAGCGGCAGCGCCGCCCGCTGAATCGGCCGCCCGCCGCCGCCGTCGAGGAAGCTGCCCGCCGACGCCACCGCGTCGATGACCGGCTTCGGAGCCACCGTCCACGTGATGCGCCAGCCCGGGTAGCGCCAGTTCTTCGTGAGCCCGTCGAACAGCACCACCGGGTCGCGGTTCACGTCTTCGACGTAGCGCGCCGCGCTCTCGACCGGCAGCGCCCCCGGCGCCACGTTCCACACGTAGTGCGAGTAGAACTCGTCGAACAACATCGTGCAGTCGAGCTCGCGGCCCAGCTTCACCCAGGCGTCGAGCTCTTTTCCGCCGATCGCCTTGCCCGTCGGGTTGCACGGGTTCGAGAGCAGCAGCGCCGACAGCCCGCGCCCCTGCACCTCGCGCCTGAGCTCGTCGACCGTGAACGCGTAGCCGCGCTCGCCCTCGAGCAGAATCGGAATCGCCGTGAACGCCTTGAAGACGTCGAGCAGCTCTTCGTACGCGGTGTAGTCGGGCAGGAAGTGGCCGAGGTTCACGTGGCCGAGCGCCGCCGCCGCCCGCGTGAGCGCCGTGCGGCCGCCTCCGCTCACCGCGACGTTCTCGGCCGTGTACTGGCTCTTGAGCCCCTTGCGGAAGAGGCGGTTGTAGAGCGACGCGATCGCTTCGCGCAGCTCCCAGATGCCGGCGACCGGCGCGTACTCGATGTCGTCGACGTCGACGGCGACCGACGCGACACGCGGCGGAGCGCCCGGCAGCGGCCCCGTCTCGGGCTGGCCCTGGCCGAGGTTGCACCACTGCGGGTCTCGCTGGCTGAAGCCGAGGCGCGTCGCCTCGGTCGTCACGTAGATGACGCCGGTGCGCGGCACCTGGCGGAAGGCGGCGAACGATGCGGGTTCTTCGGTCACGAGAGGGCCTCGAGGAGCTCGTCGAGCGTGAACTTCAGCTCGAGCACGTCTTTGTTACCGATTCGTATCACTGGTACGCGATAGCGGTAGCGCTGGAAGAGGGCTTCGTCGCCGCGGGTGATGTCGACCTTCTCGACCTCGGCCGGCACGCGTTCGAGCGCCTCGTCGAGCAGCTCCTCTGCTTCTTCACAGAGGGGGCAGCCTGCCTTGGTGTAGAAGAGGACTCGCATGAAGGGGCTGTACGGCGACCTCGCCACGATGCCGTTGAAGGACCTCGTCGTCTACCTGGGCAACAGGAGATCGACCGGCACCCTGAACCTCGAGCACGGCGCGATCCGCAAGCAGATCGTGATCGTGGCGGGCGACGTCATCAACGCGAGCTCCAACGAGCCGCGCGAGTACCTCGGCCAGTTCCTCATCAACCTCGGCCACATCAGCGAAGAGCAGTTTCACCGCGCCTACGAAACCCAGCGCGAGACCCGCATCTTCCTCGGCCGCATCCTCGTGATGATCGGCGCCGTGAAGGAGCCCCAGGTCACCAACGCCATCAACCTGAAGACGCGCGAGACGCTGCTCGAGGCCTTTCAGTGGGACCACGGCACGTTCGCCTTCGAGTCCGACAAGGTGCCCGAGCTGCCCCAGGGCGTCGAGCTGCGCGTGCCGCTGCTCGACGTTCATCAAGAGAGCGAGCTCCGCGACAAGATGTGGAAGAAGATGAAGGTCGTCTTCACGTCGGGGAAGTTGCACCTGACGGTCGACCGCTCGCTGCTCGCCGAAGAGCCGAAGCCCGACTCGCTCGAAGATCGGCTGCTGCACCAGATCGAGCTCGGCAAGACGATCGACGAGATCATTCTCGCGCTGCACGCGACCGACTTCTTTCTCTACCAGCGGCTCTACTCGCTGCACACGCTCGGCGCGGTGCAGGTCGACGAAGAGATCTCGATCGAGCTGTCGATCGACGACAACACCGAGGGCCTCGACGAGAAGGACGAGCCGTCGGACGCCGAGATGCTCGACAACTCCCGCCGGTTCCTCGCCCAGGGCAACATGCGCGACGCCCTCGCGCTCGCCCGGCGGTCGCACCAGGTGAAGCCGTCGCCCGAGGCCCAGGCCCTCGCGCGCCAGATCGAAGAGAAGTGGCTCGTCGAGCTGCGCAAGGAGCTCTTGAGCGGGAAGAGGGTGCCCAAGGTGCGCGTTGACGGGCCAGCGATTCGCGCCATGTCACTCTCTGCCCAGGAGCGATACCTCTTGTCCCGCATGGACGGTAAGCGGCTGCTGTCGGCCATCGTGAGCGTCTCGCCCCTGCGAGAGCTCGATGCCCTGGCTCACGTGCAGGGGTTTCTCGAGAAGGGCCTCATCAAGCTCGAGCTGGTGGTATAGGCCCCCGCCAACGTGGCTGGCCTCGACGAGATCGGCATCATCTGGCGCGGAGAGCTCGTGCGCTCGCTCAAGTCCGGGCGCGCGGTCGTGCTGCTGCTGCTGTTCCTGCTCTTCACCGCGCTGATCCTCGGCATCACCGGTCTGCTCTCGTACAGCGTGACCGAGACGCAGGGTAAGAAGTTCGACGACGAGATCGCGAACTCGCCCTACAAAGACGACCTCGACCCGAAGAAGGTCGCCGAGCAGCGCGCGAAGTCGACCAGCACCTCGGGCTTCAAGAAGTTCGCGATCAACGCCCTGTTCGCAGAAGACGACGCGGCCCTCGCCGAGATGCTGCTGGCGCTGCCGTTCATGCTGCTCATCGTCTACAAGCTCACGCTGATCTTCCTGCCGCTCTTCATCACGCTGATGGGGTTCGACCAGATCAGCGGCGAGATCAGTACCAAGTCGATTCGGTACCTCGCGGTGCGCGTGCGCCGGTCGTCGCTCGTGGTCGGCAAGTTCCTCGCGCAGACGAGCGTGCTCGCGCTGCTCACGTTCGTGACCGTGCTGATGATGGTGGCCGTCGCGCTGTTCGTCGACCCCGACTTCAAGCTCGGCACCGCGACGCTCACGTTCCTGAAGCTCTGGGTCGTCTCGCTGGTGTTCTCGCTCGCGTACATGGGGCTGTCGTCGATGTGCAGCTCGATGTTCAAGCAGCCCGCCGTCAGCCTCGTGCTGAACTTCATCATCTTGTTCGTCATCTGGGCCGTCGCCCTGATCGGCAACTTCTTCCAGGTGCCGGGGCAGGCCGTCAGCGGCATGTCGCTGTCGTCGTACAAGACCGAGTCGGCCGCGGCGTACGTGCGCTACCTCTCGGTATGGAACTACTCGCCCGACCTCATTCACCCCAAGTGGGAGCGCTTCGGCGCCGCCGGCGCCGCCCACGTCGGCTTCGCGCTCATCTTCCTCGCCGCCTCGTACCTGGTGCTGCGCACGAGGGACGTATGAGCGCCGACGTCGCCATCGAGCTGCGCCACGTCAGCAAGCACTTCGGCCCGAAGATCGCCGTCAACGACGTCAGCTTCGACGTGAAGAAGGGCGAGTGCTACGGCCTCATCGGCCCGAACGGCGCCGGCAAGACCACGACGTTCTCGATGATGTGCGGCTTTCTGCACCCGACGTCGGGGCTGTTGCGCATCTTGGGCGAAGAGCCCTCGCGGCCCGGGGCGCTCAAGCGCAAGGTCGGCGTGCTGCCGCAAGACGCCCTGTTGCCCGCGACGTGGCCCGTCGGCGCGTTTCTCACGTACCTCGGCCGGCTCTCGTCGCTCGACAAGCCCGAGGCCGAGGCGAAGACCGCGCTCGACCGCGTCGGCCTGCCCGAGACGTGGAACGTGCAGTGCGGAGCCCTCTCGCACGGCATGGCCAAGCGCGTCGCCATGGCCCAGGCGCTGATGGGCAGCCCGCCCGTCGTCATGCTCGACGAGCCGACCGCCGGGTTGGACCCGAAGATCGCCGCCACCGTGCGCGAGATCATTCGCGACACCAAGCGCAAGGCCACGCTCGTCGTCTCGAGCCACAACCTGCAGGAGCTCGAAGAGCTCTGCGACTCCACCGCCGTGCTCGACAAGGGCAAGCTGGTCGCCGCGTCGTCGATGGAAGAGATGACCGGCCAGGCCGCCGAGTTCCGCGTTCAGGTCGCCAAGGGCTTCATTCCGACCGACGACGTGAAGGTGCTCGACGGCGTCGTCGAGGCGACCTCGCAGAACGACGGCAAGCTGCTCGTGGTGCGGTTCGACGGAGCGAAGGTGGCTCCCGAGGTCGTCATCACCGCGACGTTGAAGCTGCTCGTCTCGCGCGACGTGCTCGTGCTCTCGGTCAGCCGTGGCAAGCGCCTCGAAGAGCGCGTCCTCCAGCTCACGTGACCGAGCTCCCTCTCCCCCGTAGGAGAGAGGGCCGGGGTGAGGGGGCCGTCGAGCGACCGAGGAAGGCTGAAACGAGCCGCGTCGAGCGGGTGCCACGAAGCAGGCTCCGCTCGCGAACAGCGCTCTCGAAGTCTCTTTCCCTCAACTTCCCCCTCACCCCATCCCTCTCCCCTACGGGGGAGAGGGGGTTCGTTCGGGTTGCGTGCTAGAACCTGCCGATGGTGAAGCAGATCGGCCTGGGTGTCGCCGTCTCGTTGGCCCTGCTCGCCTTCGGAGTCATCGTCGCGTTCATCACCATGGTCGCCCTCAACGGCTTCTCGGAGCACGAGGGCGCTCGCATCATGATGGTGATCGCCGCAGGGTTCTTCACGGTTCACTTCTTCATCGTGTCGGCCGTCGCGAAGAGCCGGAAGATCGGCGGCGTCATCACCGTGGTTCCCGCGCTGCCGCTCTTCGCGCTGCTCGCGATGTTCTGATGCGTCACTCGAGAATCGGGTCGCGCTCGCGCACGAACGCGTCGATCGCCTGCCTCGCCTCGTGGGTCAGCGACACGAACTGCACGCCGAGCCCCGGCACCGTGTCGGTGCGCTGATCGTCGACCTTGCGGATCCACCGGACGACGGCGGTGCCATCGATGCGCGGCCCGCCCGGCAGCTGGAAGCGAATGCGCAGTTGCGTGCCGACCTCTTCCTGCACGGCCGTGGCGATGAAGAGGCCGCCGTCCGACAGGTTCGTGGTGAACCCGCTGAGCCACCGGCCACCGCCCGGCGAGTAGTCGATCTGCACCTGCGTGCGAACGCGCGGCTGCGTGCGGGCCGGCTGCTTCAGCCGGCCGATCGGCAGCGGAGCGTCACCCGCCGCCTCGAGCTTGCGCGCGGCCGACGCCACCTCGCGCGCCACGGCCCGGGCGAGATCGACCTGGTGCGCGACCGCGCCCTCTTCGGCCGAGATCTTGTACGAGAGCCGCGCGAGCGACGCCGTGAACTCGGGCAGCCGCTTCTTCACGTCGGCGATCGCCGCGCGCCGCGCCGCCACCGCCTCGCGCCGCATCGTCACCGACCGCTGCACCACCGGCCCCTGATCGAGCTGGGGCAGCTCGAGCGCCGTGACGCGCTCGCCGACGCCCTTCGGGTCGAGGCCGCCGCCCTTCGCCTGCTCGAGCTGGCTCTTCAGTCGCTCGAGGCGCACCGAGAGCTCGCGCCAGTGGGCGAGGGCGCGGTCGAGCTCGCCCTGCAGCTCCGCCTCGTCGCGGGCGACGTCGGCCTCGAGCTGTTCGACGGGGCTCATCGTCTGCGGCGAATGACCGCGGTGAGCAGTCTACCGGCAGACGTCAGCTCCACCACTTCATGCCCTGCCGACTCACAGAGCGCGGCGACGTCGCCGCGGGCGGCGGGGTCATCGGCGAAGAGCTTCACGAGCGGGTGCAGGCGGAGCGCCTTCGCGAGCATGAGCACGGGCATCGGGCACGCCTTGCCTCGGGCGTCGACCTCGACGGGTGAAACTTGCGGTGGGGTCACGTCACTCACCGCGTCGGTTGTAAAGGGCAGGTGCCCTTGGTATCAACCGCGCGCTTTTCGCCGGACAAACTCAAAGGAGCAGAACCTTTCATGAAACCCAATGTGATCATCGCGCTGCTGGTCGGTGGCGTGGTCGGCTTCGCGGTTGGCCGCATGGCGTCCGGCACTCCGGGCGGCACGCAGGGCGGCGGAGGCAACCAGCCGGTTGCTGCGGCTCCGTCTCCTTCTCCCTCTCCCGCGCCGATGCGCCCCCAGGGCGGCGGTGACGATGCCGTGCTGAAGGTGCCCGTCGAGGGCTCGCCGGTCGAAGGCCCCGAGACCGCGCTCGTCACGATCGTCGAGTTCAGCGACTACCAGTGCCCGTTCTGCTCGCGTGCGAACAACACGATGAAGCAGCTGAAGGCCGACTACGGCGACAAGGTCCGCTTCGTGATGAAGCAGAACCCGCTGTCGTTCCACGACAAGGCGAAGCCGGCGGCCACGGCGGCGCTCGCGGCCGGCATGCAGGGCAAGTACTGGGAGATGCACCACAAGATGTTCGACAACCAGCAGAGCCTCGATGAGGCGTCGCTGGAGCGCTACGCGCAGGACGTCGGGCTCAACGTCGAGAAGTGGAAGGCCGACCGCAACGCGGCGTCGATCAACGACGTCATCTCGCGCGACCAGGGCCTCGCGGGCCAGCTGGGCGCGAACGGCACGCCGGCGTTCTTCATCAACGGCCGCAAGCTCTCGGGCGCGCAGCCGATCGATCGCTTCAAGGCGATGATCGACGACGAGATGGGCAAGGCGCAGACGCTCGTGAACCAGGGCACGCCGCCGAACCAGGTGTACGCGAAGATCATGGAGCGCGCGGCCGCCGCGCCGCCGCCTCCTCCGGCGCAGCCGCAGCAGCCGGCCGCTCCGCAGGCGCCGCCGCCGGCCGCGGTTCGCAACGTGAAGATCCCCGACGACTCGCCTTCGAAGGGCGCGAAGACGGCGAAGGTGACGATCGTCGCGTGGAGCGACTTCCAGTGCCCGTTCTGCTCGCGCGTCGTGCCGACGCTCAAGCAGATCGAAGACACCTACGCGAAGGACGTTCGCATCGTCTTCCGTCACCAGCCGCTCCCGTTCCACCAGAACGCGAAGCCGGCGGCCGAGGCTTCGATGGCGGCGAACGAGCAGGGCAAGTTCTGGCCGATGCACGACAAGCTCTTCGCGAACCAGCAGGCGCTCGATCGCCCGTCGATGGAGCGGTACGCGCAGGAGATCGGCCTCGACATGGGCAAGTTCAAGGCGGCGCTCGACAGCGGCAAGTTCCGCGCGCGGGTCGAGGCGGACTCGGCGGCCGGCAACGAGGTCGGCGCGAACGGCACCCCGACGTTCTTCATCAACGGCCGTGAGTTCGTGGGCGCCCAGCCGTTCGAGGCGTTCAAGGCGATGATCGACGACGAGATCAAGCACGCCGACAAGCTGCTCGCGAGCGGCGTGAAGCCGGGCCAGCTCTACGAGAAGCTGATCGAAGACGGCATCAAGAACGCGCCTGCGGCGCCTGCGCCGGGGCAGCCGCCTCCGCCTCCGCCGGTGGCGAACATCGACATCGGCGGCGCGCCGGTGAAGGGCCCGAAGAACGCTCCGGTGACCATCGTGGCGTTCAGCGACTTCCAGTGCCCGTTCTGCTCGCGCGTGGTGCCGACGCTGCACGAGCTCGAGAAGCAGTACGAGGGCAAGATCAAGGTGGCGTTCAAGAACCAGCCGCTGCCCTTCCACCAGAACGCGCGCATCGCGGCCAACGCGGGCCTCGCGGCGAACGAGCAGGGCAAGTTCTGGGAGATGCACGACAAGATGTTCGCGAACCAGCAGGCGCTGGATCGTGCGTCGCTCGAGCGCTACGCGCAGGAGATCGGCCTCGACATGGGCAAGTTCAAGTCGGCGCTCGACTCGAACAAGTTCGACGCGCAGGTGACGAAGGACTCGAACGAGGGCCAGGCCATCGGCGCCAACGGCACTCCGACGTTCTTCATCAACGGCCGCCAGCTCGTCGGCGCGCAGCCGATCGAGCAGTTCAAGGCGCTGATCGACGAAGAGCTGAAGAAGAAGGGCAAGTGACACTCGCAAGAGTGCGCTGAACCCATTCTCACAGTCTGAGAAATAATCCGGGCCCGGTATCGGCGTTTTGCCTACCGGGCCCGGTACTTTTTGCGCTAAGGCCCACAGCCCATGAGAATCTCCCTCTACGCGGCTGTGTCGACGCTGGCCCTCGCTCTCGCGGGCTGCAGCGGTGGTAGCACTAACAAGTGTACTGGCGTCGTCTGCACGGGTGGAAAGACGTGTGACGCGACGACGGGCATGTGCGTCGGTGGCACGGCCGGTGGTTCCGGCACGGCCGGCGGCTCCGGCACGGCGGGTGGGTCGGGTACTGCAGGTGGTCGCGCGGGCGGCAGCGGTACGGCCGGCGGCACGGCGACGGCCGGCGGCACGGGCACGGCGGGCGGCACTGCGACGGCCGGTGGTACGGGCACGGCGGGTGGCACTGCGACGGCCGGTGGTACGGGCACGGCGGGCGGCACGGGCACGGCGGGCGGCACGGGCACGGCGGGCGGTACGGGCACGGCGGGTGGTACGGGCACGGCGGGTGGCGCGACGGCCGGTGGTACGGGCACGGCGGGTGGCTCGACGGCCGGTGGTACGGGCACGGCGGGTGGCTCGACGGCCGGTGGTACGGGCACGGCGGGCGGCACGGGCACGGCAGGCGGCTCGGGCATGCTGGGCGGTGAGACGTGCGCGACGGCGCTCACGATCACGCCGGGCACGATCAACGGCACCACGACGGGCGCGATGAACGACTACTTCTTCAACAACGGCAACACGAACCTCAACGGGTGCGCGTACCAGGCCTCCGGCAGCGCGGCTCCTGACACCGTGTTCCAGATCTCGGTGCCGAACAACAACCGCCTCACTGTTGCGGTCACGACGGCGGCGACCCCGGCTGGCTTCGACGCGATCGTGCAGATCATCGCGGCTCCGGCTACGAACTGCGGCTCTGGCAACCCGACGACGGGGATCACGTGCCTCGCGACGGCTGACTCGGTTGTCTCGGGCACCGAGACTGCGACGTACGCGAACACGAGCGGCGCGGCTCAGACGGTCTTCATCATGATCGAAGGCTACGCGACCACGGCGAACGCGGGTCCCTTCACGATGGTGACGTCGCTCGCTGCGATTCCCCAGGGCGACAACTGCGCGAGCGCGGTCACGGTCACGGGTAACGTCACGGCGCAGGCGATCAACGGTTTCGCGAGCGACTACGTCGCCGGAGACGGCTGCCTCGGTTCGTCGGGCAGTGGCCCCGACCGGGTCTATCAGGTGTCCGTGGGCGCGGGTCAGCGCCTGACCGCCTCGGCCACGCCGGATGCGGCTCCCGACGCGGGCGCGCAGTTCAACCCGATCATCAACATCGTCTCGACGCCCGTGTGCGCGGCGACGCTCGCCTGCACCACGAGCGCCGACGGCACGCTGCCGACGGCTACCGATACGGTCATCTGGGACAACACGGGCGCGGCGGCGCGCACGGTGTTCATCGTCATCGACACCGACTCGACGACGTCGACGGGCAACTTCTCCTTGAACGTGAACACCACGCCTACGTCGTTCGCGGCGGGTGAGTCGTGCGGCAATGCCGGCCCGACGGCGATCACGGCGAACACGAGCCTGACGGCGCAGTCGTTCACGAGCTACGCCAACAACTACGTCTCGGCGTTCCAGCCGGCCTGCCGTTACGGTGGTGGCCCCGATCGCGTCTACCTCGTCGACATCCCGGCGGGTCAGAACTTCACTGCAACGGCGCGCCAGACCACCCTCGACGGTGGCCTCGACCTGGCCCTCTCGGTCGTCGATGACCCGTCCGACTGCGGCGCGGGCCCCTGCATCTCGGGCTCCGACAACTCGGGCGGCGCCGGTGACGCCATCGAGACCGTCACGGCCACGAACGCGGGCGCTTCGGCGCGTCGCGTGCGCGTCGTCGTCGACAGCAAGGTCGCCGCACCGCCGGGCACGTTCGGCATCGACTTCGCCTTCGCGGCGCCGCTCATGGGCGACGTCTGCAGCAGCGCGACGGTCATCGCGGCCTCCGGGACCCTGATGAACCAGACGACGGTGGGCTACACGAACGACTACAACGGCGACTTCGACTGCGACGCGAACCTGTTCGGTACGCCGGGCTTCGATCGCGTGTACTCGGTCACCGTCAACGCGGGCCAGACGCTGTCGGTCACGGCTGCGCCTCCGGTGGGCAGCACGGGCAACAGCGCCGACCTCGGCGTGTACTTGATCGCCGGGCCCGCCACGAACTGCATCGCGACGCCGATCGCCCCGCAGTGCCTCGACGGCAACGACCAGGGCATCGATGGCGCCCCCGAAACGGTCAGCTACATGAACGCGACCGGGGCGGCGCAGACCGTGTTCATCGTCGTCGACTGCTACTACGCGATGACGGCGATCACGACGTTCTCGCTGCAGGTCTCGCTGACGCCCTGATTCAGATCAGGTAGCGACAGTTCCGCTGTGAATGTCGCCGGGCTGCGCATCTTGCGGCCCGGCGACTTTCTTTTGTAAGGGAGCCCACCATGAAAACCCGGTCCATCGTCGCCTTCGGGGCAGTCGCCTCAGCTTTGCTGCTCGCAGCCTGCAGCGGCGGCAACACGAACAAGTGCGCCAACGTCACGTGCACGAACGGCACGACCTGCGATCCCTCTACCGGCCAGTGCAAGAGCGGCGGCACCGGCGGCGGCAGCGGCGCCACGGGTGGTGGCAGCAACGGCACCGGAGGCGGCAGCACGGGCACCGGCGGCGGCAGCGGCACCGCGGGCGGTAGGGCAGGCGGTAGCGGCAACGCAGGCGGCAGCGGCAACGCCGGTGGCAGCGGCACGGCAGGCGGCAGCGGAGACGGCGGCATGATGCTGCCGACGCCCGATGGCGGCATGGTCGCGGCCGGCGACACCTGCACCATGCCCGCGACGCTGATGGCGGGGCCGACCTTCGGCTCGACCACGGCCGGGCTCACCGACGACTACAACTACGACGACGTCGGCGTCTGCTTCGGCTCGCCCGAGAACACGGCCGACGCCGTGTTTCAGGTCTCGGTGCCGGCCGGCCAGCGCCTGTCGGTCGACGTCACGTCGCAGTTCGACGCCGTCGTCTCGCTCATCAACGCTCCCGCGTCGAACTGCGGCATGAACGTCGGAGGCGTCACCACCGGCATCGTGTGCGTCGCCTCGGAAGACAGCGCCTTCGCGGGCGGCACGGAGCACGCCTCGTACTTCAACGCGACCGCCGGCGCCTTGAGCCTCTTCGTGATGATCGACGGCTTCGAGGCCGGCGACGAAGGCCCGTTCAACATCAGCGCGCGGTACAGCACGCCGCCCGCGGGCGACGTCTGCGCCTCGGCTCCGACGCTGAGCGCCACGCTGCCCGCCGAGACGTGGACCGGCTTCGGCAACGACTACCCGCTCAACGCGACCGGCTGCGCCTTCGCCAACGGCCCCGACCGCCTCTACAAGATCGACGTGCCGGCGCTGAACAAGCTCACCGTGGTGGCGACGCCGGTCGCCGACGACATCACGGTCAGCGTGATCGAGGGCCCCGAGTCGAACTGCAACGCGCCGACGTCGTGCGTCGCCCGCGCCGACACCGGCGCCGATACAGCGGCCGAGACCGCGACCTTCTATAACCCGACGAACGCCACGCGGTCGGTCTACGTGCACGTCAGCATCTTCGGGCAGCCGTCGGCGAACGAGACGTTCAGTCTGTCGGCGACGCTGACCTCGATTCCCGCGCCGATGATGGGCGACGTCTGCGGCACCGCGACGGCGCTCACGCCGGGCACGCTGATGGCGCAGAGCACCATCGGCTTCTACCCGGACTACAACCTCTCGGCGACGGCGCCGGGCTGCGGCATGTACAGCGTGCGCGGCCCCGAGCGCGTGTACTCGCTGATGGTGAATCCGGGCCAGACGCTCACCGCGACCGTGACCCCCGACCCGCAGGACGGCGGCCAGGGCTGGGACCCGGCCGTCTACTTCGTCGGCGGGCCCGCCGCGAGCTGCACGCCGCTCATCATGGCGTGCCTCGCCGCCGAGGACATGGGCAACCGCAACCAGCCCGACACCGCGCGCTACACGAACGACGGCGGCACCGCTAAGTCGGTGTTCGTCGTGGTCGACACCTTCTACGACGAAGCGATCGGCAGCTATCAGCTGCAGACGACGCTCACGCCCTGACGGCAGACCACCCAGCCCAGGCGCCGAGCAGGCACACGATGACGGTGGCGGCGAGGTACAGCGCCGCCTTCGCGGTCGCGCCGGCCTGCAGCGCCTTCAAGACCTCGGCGTTGAACGTCGAGTACGTCGTGAAGCCGCCCATCACGCCGGTGCCGAGCAGCAGCCGCGCCTCAGCCGACAGCCGCGGCGGCTCGGCCCCGGTGCTCAGCGCGGTCGCGGCGATCGCCCCGAGCAGCGCCGAGCCCACGACGTTCACGAAGAACGTGCCCCAGGGGAAGCTCTCGGGCAGCGCCTTCTCGGCGAAGACCGCGACCAGGTAGCGCGCGCCGCTGCCGAAGGCGCCGCCTGCCATCACGAGAGCGAGGTTCCTCAGCATGCTCAGCGCTTCTTCTTTTCCTTCTCGGCCTTCTCGAGCGTGAACGACTGCTCGCCGTCTTGCCCCGGCGCCGTCAGCACGTCTTCGAGCTCGCGGAAGCCGGCGAGCTCGAGCTTCACGGGCACCTTCTCGCCGGCGACGAGCTCGACCGTGATGGGCGTCGTGCCGATCTTCCGGCCGTCGATCGCCACCGTCGCTCCCGGCGGAGTCGACTTGAGCTGCACGCTCACCGTGCGGGGTGGGGCGGGCTTCGGCGGCGCCGGCGGCGCGGGCGGCGGCAGCTCGCTCAGCCTGAACGGCCCGACCGTCAGCTCGCCGCGCTCGGGCGCCGTCACCTGCGCGTCGAGCTTCTCGTAGCCCTTCTTCGTGAACGTCACGGCGTGCGTGCCTCCTGCCAGCTTCGGCAGCGTGCACGGCGTCACCATGTCGGGCACGGCGGCGCCGTCGACGGCGACGGTCGCTCCGGGCGGGTCGGTCACCACACGCACCACGCCGCCGCCGCCCGTGCGCAGCACCAGCCACGCGCCCAGGCCCGCGCCGACCACGACGAGCAGCGCGGCCCACAGCCACGGAAACCGATTCGCCGACGGGTCGGCCTGCGTGACGCTGGCCATCGACTCGGTGCGGCCCGTCGTGCGCTCGCGCTCGAAGCTCGGCTCGGACGGCTCGATGATCGGGGGAGGGCGCCGCTCGCGCGCGCTGCCGCTGCGATCGGCGCGCGTCACGTCGGGGTCGTCGCTCTGATCGGCCCGCGCTGCCGCCGGCTTCACGCCGCTGCCCGTCGCCTTCGAGGGCGCCCGCACCGACGGTGTCGCCTTCATCGCCTCGTCGGCCTGGCGCGACTTGTCGACCTCGTCGACGACGACGTGGCCCTCGGCGGCCTCACGCGCGAGCCGCTCGGCGTAGATCTCTTTCATGAACGCCGCGAGCTGCACCGACGAGCTGGGCAGCTTGTTCTGCAGGAGGAACTCTTCGAGTCCGGCGCGCAGCCCCTCGGCGTCGGGGTAGCGGTCGTCGGGGTTCTTCGCGAGCGCCTTCAGCACGACGCGGTCGAGATCTTTCGGCACCCGCGCGTTCACCTCCGACGGCGCAGCCACCACGCAGTCGGACACCGCGTTCAGCGTCTGAATGTCGTTGCCGCGCTTGAACAGCCGCGTGCCCGTGAGCAGCTCGTACATCACGATGCCGAGCGCGAAGATGTCGCTGCGCCGGTCGATCTTCTGCCCGGCCGCCTGCTCGGGCGACATGTACGAGTACTTGCCCTTCAGCACGCCCGACTTCGTCACCGTCGCCTGGTCGGCGGCCTTCGCGATGCCGAAGTCGACCACCTTCACGCCGCCCTCGAACGTCACGAGAATGTTCTGCGGCGAGATGTCGCGGTGCACGATGCCGAGCGGCTTGCCCGACGCGTCGGCCTTCTTGTGCGCGTAGTCGAGGCCCGAGGCGGCCTCCATGATGATGCGGCAGACGAGCGGCACGGGAATCGGCTTGCCCGCCGCGTCTGCCCGCTTCCACGTGCGGCGCACGTCCTCGCCGTGGATGTACTCCATCGCGATGAAGTACGAGTCGCCCTGCGCGCCGAGGTTGAAGATCTGAACGATGCTCGGGTGATTGAGCCGCGCCGCGATGCGCGCCTCGTCGAGGAACATCTTGATGAACTCTTCGTTCTCGGCGAGGTGCGGCAGAATTCGCTTCACCACGAGCAGCTTCTCGAAGCCCTCGAGCCCCTTCTGGCGCGCCAGGAAGATCGACGCCATCCCGCCGGAGGCGAGCTTCTTGATCAGCTGGTAGTCGCCGTAGTTCTCGACGGACACGAGGGCTTTAGCGCGCGCGCGTCACACGACGCTCGCGCGTCTCGCGCATCAACGCCTCGAGCCCGTCGAGCCGCTTCTGCAGCTCGGCCATGAGAGCGGGTTCCCGGTCGACGCGATCGAACAGCGTCAGCACCGCCTCGACCTCTTCTTCGATCGCCTCGGCGCGCGTGGGGCTGATGCGCTTGAGCAGCAGGTCAGCGCCTGTCTCGATCAGCACGCGCGCGACTGCGTCTCGCGATGCGAGAGGTTCCGTCTTCTTCTGACCCAGGCCGCGAATCAGCTTCAACCGCGGCGCCAGCGGGAGCTCGAGCTGTTTCATACGCCGGGAGGATCGTCGAGCCATGGAGCAGGGGAAGATTTACGACCACGTAGAGCTTGCCACGGACCTGTAGCGCCCGGCGAGGAGCGGATCAGCTCTACTTCACCAGCTCTGCCGCCAGAAACCGACCCGCCTCGGCGAGGCCCATCTGCTTCATCGCTTCGCCCTGCGCGCTCTCGAGCACCTTGCGGGCGGCGTCGCTCGCCATGCCGGCCTCGAGATCGATCAGCACCAGAAACGCGCTGAACGCGGGGTTCAGCTTCGCCTGCCGCCCCGGTCGCAGCGGCCGGTCTTTCAGCGTGCCCGCGATCTTCTCGAGCAGCCCCTCGGGGTCGACCTTGCGCTTCTTGTCGTTGAGCGCATCCCACGTCGCCTCGAGCAGCAGCTCCCAGAGGCGGCCCGAGAACGCGCGCTCGAGCCGCTCTTGCGCCTCTTCTTCGTCGATCTCGTGGCTCTGCGCGAACGTCGGTCGGAACCGCGCCGCCATCACGGCTCGCGTCACCAGGTGGCCCAGTCGTGGCGGGTAGCTCATGGCCCGGGTTTAGCGGCCGCGAGCTGCTGCTTCAACCGTTGCACGCTCATCGCGATGAACGGCGGCTGCTCCGACTGCGGAGCCTCGACGAGGTACAGCTCGAGCTGCTTGAGCGCCCGCTCGGGCTGCTCGAGCTCGAGTGAGATGAGGCCGGCGTACAGCCGCGCCTTGTACGCGCCCTCGTAGCTGTCGCCGAGGTGCTCGAGATCGGTCACGGCCCCTTCGGCGCGGCCGTCGACGGCGTCCATCACGGCGCGCCAGACGCGCGTCTGCACGTGGTACGGGTCGATGCCGCTCGCGCGCGTCACGATGGGGAACGCGTCGTTGAACGCCTGCAGCTTGATGAGCTCGCCGGCGACCTGCGAGAGCGCCTCGATGTCGTCGGGGCTCGCCTCTGCCCGTCGGCGCAGCTTGTCGATCTCGGCTTGAGGGTCGGGCCGCTGCTGCATCGGAGCGCCCGCCGCCGCGTTCGGGTTCGCGCCCGTCATCTCGCCGCCCTCGACGCGGGCCGACGTCTGCTGCGTGAGGACGAAGCCGAGCAGGGCGAAGAAGGCGACGACTCCGCCGCCGATGACCGCGCCGCGCAGCGTGGCGTTGGCCGGGTTCGCGGCCTGCGCCTTCGCGAGCTTCTCGGCGCGAGCGGCCACCTTCGTCGCCTCGTGACCGGCGCCGGCCTTCTCGCGCAGCACCGCTGCGGCCGCGAGCTCGAGGCGCGTCTGCTCGGCCTGCCACTCGGCCTCGGGCATGAGGTGCTTCGAAGCGGCGTGCTCTTTCAGCGAGCCGAGCAGGGTGTTGTACCGCTCGTCGAGATCTTCGGGCGCCTTCGTCGACTTCGCGGCCCCTCGCTTCGAGTTCAAGACGAAGAGGATCGCCGCGCCCAGCGCCGCGACCAACACGATGATGCCGGGCGTCCAGTTCGTGACGTGCGGGTTCATTGCTGCAGATCCTTGCGGACGGCGGCGAGGTACGGGTCTTCGGCTGGCGCGGCCGGAGCCGGCGCCGGCGTCGCCGCGGCCTTCGGCTTCTTCCGCACCTGCATCGCGATGACCGCGACGCCCAACAACAACAGGAGCAGCGGTGCCAGCCACAGCACGCTGGTGACGCCCTGCTTGCTCGGCGACAGCAGCGCCCACTCGCCGTAGCGCGCGACGAAGTACTGGTAGATCTCTTCGTCGCTGCGGCCCGCCTCGACCAGCTCGCGCACCTTGTCGAGCTGCGCGCGCGCCATCGAAGACGGCGAGTCGGCGATCGACACGCCCTGGCACACCGGGCAGCGGATCTGCTTGCCCAGCCGCTGCACGCGCGCTTCACGCTCGGCGTCGAGCGGGTCGGTGCCTGCGCGGCCTGGCGCGTAGTCGCCTTGCGCGAGGGCGATTGAGACCAGCACTGCGAGCATCATGGCTGCCCCTCACCCTGGCCCTCTCCCCTACGAGGGGAGAGGGGACTCGCTTTCGACTCTGGGTCAGAAGATCTGTGCAATTCGCTCTTCCATCGTCTGCGGGTCGATCGGGAACGCGACCTTGCTCTTGATGATGCCGGACTTGTCGATGAAGTACGTCTCTGGCACCCCTGAGACGCCGTAGTCCACCGCGACCGTCGACTTCGGGTCGAACAGCTGCGGGAAGCTCTCGCCGTGCTCCTGCAGCCAGCGCTTGGTGGCGTCTTCCTCGCTCTCGAACACGATGCCGAAGAACACCGCGCGACCTTCGTACTTGCGCGCTGCCCAGTTCAGCACCGGGTGCTCCTGCTTGCAGGGCCCGCACCAGGTCGACCAGAAGTTCAGCACCATCGGCTGGCCGGCGTAGACCGATGAGTCGACGAGCTCGCCCGTGTCGAGCCGCTTGATCTTGAACGCCGGAGCCTTCTTGCCCGTCATCATGAACGGCACCGCATGCGGGTCGGTGCCGAACGCCTTGAAGTAGACGAGCAGCAAGAGCGCCGTGGTGCCGAGCGCGGCCCCGATGACGACGAGCCGCCTCACGCCTTCGCCGCCTCGGCCGCCGCCGGAGTCTCGGAGGCCAAGAGCTGCCGCCGCCTCGGCCACAGCGAGATGAGCGAGCCCGCGACCAGAATCGGAATCGCGTACCAGATCCACCCGACGAGCGGGAACACCCAGGCGTTGAAGCTCGCCGATTGATCCTTGCCGTCGAACGCGAGCAGGCTCACGTAGACGTCGCGCCACACGAGCTCGTGCACGAGCGGCGAGCCGACCGGGTCGGTCTGTCGCTCGTAGAAGTTCATGCGGGGGCCCTTGCCGTTCACGTACGGCACCTCGCGGCCGTCGGGGTGAACGATGGTGAGGTTCGCGGCCGTCCACGTGCGGTGGGGCTCCTGGCCGCTCGAGAGGCCGTCGAAGCGGACCTTGTAGTCGCCGACCTGCAGCGTCTGGCCCGGCTTCAGCGTGCCGGTCGCGTGCGTCTTGAACGCGCTCGAGGCCGCGATCGCCACGATGATGATGACGATGGCCATGTGCACCACGTAGCCGCCGAAGCGCCGCGGAGCCCGGCTCGCCGAGCGGACCAGCGCCGTCCACGCGCCGGTGTTCGCTTCGGTCATGAGCCGGCGCGCCGGGAGCATGAGCTCGCGCAGCGTGACGACCGCCACGAAGCCCGCGAGGAAGAACGCGATGATCGCGAGCGTCGAGCCGCTGGCGTACTCGGCGGTCTCCTTCGCTCCGAGGGTGAGGATCTTCCAGAGCGCGACGGCGACGACGCCGCCGATCGACGGGCCAGCGAGCTGCCGCGCGGTGGTGTTCGGGTTCGCCTCGCCCCAAGGCAGCATCGGGCCGACGCCCATGAGGAACAGCATGAGCAGCGCGATCGGCAGCGCCATGATGTTGAAGTACGGCTCGCCGACGCTGATGCGCTTGCTCGCGAGCGCCTCGGTGATGAGCGGGTAGGTCGTGCCGAGGAAGACGGTGAACGTCAGCGCGCAGAAGACGAGGTTGTTGAGCAGGATGCTGCCCTCGCGCGAGACCATGGACTCCATGTGCGACTCGGCGACGAGCAGCGGGCCGCGCAGCGCGAGCAGGGCGATCGAGAACACCATGATCAGCGCGATGAAGACGAGGAAGGTCGGGCCGATGTCAGACTGCGTGAAGCTGTGCACCGAGTTGAAGACGCCCGAGCGCGTCATGAACGTGCCGACGATGGTGAGCCAGAACGCGCCGAGCGCGAGCGCGAGCGTCCACAGCTTCAGCGACTTCTTGCGCTCGAGCACCATGGTCGAGTGAATGAACGCGGTCGCGGCGAGCCACGGCATGAACGACGCGTTCTCGACCGGGTCCCACGCCCAGTAGCCGCCCCAGCCGAGCACCGCGTACGCCCACCACGAGCCCAAGATGATGCCGATGCTGAGGAACATCCACGGGACGAGAGTCCACTTTCGGAGCGGCACGAGCCAGGCGTCGCCGAGCTCGCCGCGCAAGAGGGCTCCGGTCGCGATGCCGAACGGCACCGTCATGCCCACGAAGCCGAGGTACAGCATCGGCGGGTGGATGATCATGAGCACGTGGTTCTGCAAGAGGGCGTTCGGGCCCGGGCCATCGGTCGGAATCGGGTTCGGCGTCGGCCCCCACGGGTTCGCCGGCCCCGCGATGAGGAAGGCGAAGAACGTCGCGACGGCGCACATCATGCCGAGCGACAGCTGCATGTACCGGCCGTGCTCGTTGCGGTGCACCCACGCGAAGGCGAACAGGTAGGCGCCCATGATCGCGCCCCAGAAGAGAATCGAGCCCTCGAGCGAGCTCCACAGCGAGACGATCGTGAAGATGGTCGGCGTCGAGTTGCTGCCGACCTGCGCGACGTACTTCACCGAGTAGTCGTGCTGGAGCAGGGCTCCGATCATCACGAGGTTCGCGAGGATCATCGAGGCCGAGAAGCCGAAGACCGCGCGCTGCACCCACGGCAGCGCCGACTCGCGCCGCGTCAGGCCCGTGTAGATGCCGACGACCGCGCCGAAGGCCGCGCACAGCAGGCCCAGGAGCACGAGGCCGTAGCCGATGGTGGCGTTCATCGGGCGCCTCGAGGAGCGGGCCCTGCTGCGAACATCGAATGCTCTCGGCCCTCACCCTGTCCCGCTCCCCTACGAGGGGAGAGGGGACGCGTTTCGAGCGTTGCGCTCATTTGGCGGTCGCCTGCGGCTGCTCTTCGAGCAGCGACTTCTGCCAGTCCTTCTGGCTCTCACCGGACTTCGGCGGGCGATACTCGTTCGAGTGGTTCACCATCAGCCGCGTGGTGTGGAACACGTTCTTGTCGTACGTGCCCTCGACGACCACGCCGATGTTCTCGCGGAACATCTGCGGAGGGATCTCGTCGGAGCTGACCTGCACCCACTTCGCGTCGGCGTCTTTGCCGTCGGCGACCTTGAAGTCGAGGTGGGTCTTGCCCGCATTCCACTGAATGGAGCCCGCCTGCACCATGCCGCCCAAGCGAATGGTCGGGCCGACGGCCTTCTCGCCCTGCGCGAGCAGCTGGCCGGGGCTCCAGTAGTAGACGAGGTTCTCGCCCAGGTTGCCCCAGGCGATGAAGCCGAGGGCGCTCCCCGCGAGAACGAGGGCCACCACTGCAACGACGCGATTTCTTGAATCAGGACTCATGTCACTCCTTCCGCCGGCGCACCCACAACGAGGCGGCGTAGAGGACGATTCCCAAGAGCGTGAGAACGTACGCCGCCGTCACGAATTCCCAACCGCCGATGATCTTGCCGACGCCGACGCGCGACGGGTCGGTCTGGGCGAGCAGCACATACGGGATCATGTCGCCCCCTTCGGCACCGGAGCCGGCCCGAGCGCCTCGGGCGGAGCCACTTCCTTAGCCAGGGTCGCGCGCGCCACCTTGTAGCGGTGCCATACGAACACGATAAGCAGGCAGAGAAACGCACAGGACGACCAGCGCAGCGCGAAGACCATCTGCGGGTCGACCGTCTTCGGCGTCGACTGCACCTGGTGGAGCGACTTCATCCACACGACCGAGAAGTAGACCGTGACGGGGATGACGATGCCGAACGTGCCGAGCGCGGCCGACCACGTCGCGCGCGTGTCGGGGTTCTCGGTGAAGCGCCGCATCGCGAGGTAGCCCGTGTAATAGACGAGCATGACCGCGGCGGAGGTCAGGCGCGGATCCCACGTCCAGTAGACGCCCCAGGTCGGCTTCGCCCAGATCGCTCCGAGCGTGACGCCGACGAGGCCGAAGTAAAGGCCGACCTCGGCGCTGGCCTCGGCGAGCGCGTCGGCCGTCCAGCTCTTCTTCATGAGGAAGGCGATCGAGCAGCCGAAGTTCAGCGTGACGCCGAGCAGCGCCATCCACACCTGGGGGACGTGGGCGTAGATGATGCGGTAGACGTCGCCCATCTCGCGCTCGGGGGGAGCCCACGAGAGACCGAGCCACGCAGCCAGCGGCAGCATGAGCACGGCCTGCCCCGCCATCACCTTCCAACCGACCTCGATGAGGTCGCGCTTGAAGCAGATCGCGATCAGCAGCCCGACGGGAAGCACGAGCGGCGCCAATGAGAGCCAGGTGGGCATTCAAATGTCCTCGGTGATCCGGGGAAACAGTACCAGCCCTAGCATCCAATAGATCACGTTCAACACTCCCAAGAGGCCCACCCACGAGCTCATCTGGCCCATCGGGTCGCCTTCGAAGACCAGCGCGGTCGCGCCCACCGACGAGATGATGACGGGCACGAGCACCGGGAACAGCAAGATGGGTAAGAGCACGTCGCGCGCTCGCGCGTTCGACGCGATCGCCGAATAGAACGTGCCCGCGGCGCTGATGGCCATGCTGCCGATGCCGATGATGCCGACCAGCATCCACAGGCTCAGCACCACGCGCAGATCGAACACGGCGATCGACAGCGGCGCGAGGATGATGCCGAGGCCCCAGAGGAGCACGGTGTTGCCGAGCGCCTTGCCGATGAAGACCGCGCGGGCGTCGATGGCAGCGAGCTTGAGCCCCTCGAGCGCCTGGTTCTCGCCCTCGACGCGGAAGGACTCAGAGAGGCTCAAGATGCTCGCGAAGATGATGGCGAGCCAGAAATAGCCGGCCGCGTGATCGCGGAGCACCGTGGTCTTCGCGCCGAGCGCGAACGAGAAGAGCAGCAGCGTCGAGATGGCGAAGAAGAGCAGGGCGTTCAGCCGGGCGCGCGTGCGCCACTCGATGAGCAGATCTTTGCGGAGCACCACGAGCGTGGCGGCCAGCAGGCCGGGCGGCCTTCGCGAGGCGGGCGTGTCGTGCACGGCCGCGGTCTGCGGGGTGGCGGCTGCAGGCGTCAAGCGGCAGCCTCGAGCGTGCGGCCTTCCGAGAGGTGGAGCCGCGTGTCGGTGAGCGACTGGCCCTGCTCGATGAGGTGGGTGGCGAGCACGACGGTCGTGCCCGAGCTGCGCAGCTCGTGAATGAACTTCTCCATCACGGCGATGCCCTCGGGGTCGAGCTCTCCGAACGGCTCGTCGAGCAGCGCGAGGTCGGGCTTCTTGAGCAGCAGCCGGGCGATGGCGATGCGCTTGCGCATACCGGCGCTGAAGGTGCGCACCGCATGATTTGCGCGTTTCGTCATTCCGACGCGTTCGATGACGATTTTTGCGCCCTCGACGGGGTCGGGGACTCCGAGCAGGCGGCCGAGGACGATGAGGTTCTGCTCGGCGGTGAGGTCTTCGTAGAGGTAGCTCGCGTGAGAGAGCAGGGCGACCCGGCGGCGGATCTCTTCGCGCTCCTTCACGGCATCGAAGCCGAGGATCTTGAGCTGCCCGAAGGTCGGCGCGCTGGCGGTCGCCAAGACCTTGAGCAGCGTGCTCTTTCCCGAGCCGTTGTGACCCGTCAGCAGCAGCGACCGGCCCCGCTCGAGCGTGAACGTGAGACGGGCCAGGGCCCAGCGCGGCCCGTATCGCTTGCTGACGTCCTGGATCTCGAACGCTGCTTCACTCACGGAGCGCCCGTCGTAGCAACTTTCATGCGCTGGGTGAAAGATTGCGCGCCGCTCGCTCGAGGGCGCAGCATTTGCGACTCAAGGTGAGGAAGTCCGAGGGCGTGCGCACGCCCTCGGCGCTCACGGGCATCTCGGAGTCGGGCAGCTGGAGAATGCGTTGGAGCCGCTGCACCTGTTGGCGCGCGAGCTCGGGCTCCACGCCGGCCGACGACGCGAGCGCTCCCAGCGAGGCCACGTATTCCATCGTCGAGCGGTGGCGGGTCGCGAGCGTGGGGCGCGGAGGCCCGAGGCGCCGGCCGAACGCGAGCACGAACGCGAGGCCGCAGAACGCCAGCTGCACGAGGGCTGCGACGAGGTTGGCGCTGAGGTCGGGCGTGGGCTTCGGCGCCTGGTGCAGCTCGTCGAAGATCACGGGCTGCGGCAGCGAGGCCCAGAAGGCCGCGTTGTCGTCGAGCTCGAGGCGTGAGGCCTGCGCGAGCTCGGGGCCCGCGCCGATGAAGACCTCGCCGCGGCCGAGTCGTGCCCACCACAGGCTCTTGCCCTTCGTGAGCGGCACGGCGCCCGGCAGCGCGCTGGCCACCGTGTCGTCCGCGAGCACGCGCAGCTTCGTGAGGCCGGGCACCAGCGTGACCTCGTCTGAGACGCCGAGCAGATCTTCCGGGTCGGCGTCGCGGCTCAGCGCCGGGCCCGTCTCGAGCCTGAGCCACGCGTCGAGCTCGGGCTGCGCCGCCGAGCGTCGTGCGCGCAGATAGACGAGGGTGCCCCCGCCGCTCACGAAGGCCTCGACGGCCTCGCGCTCTTTCTTCGAGACGCCGTGGCCCGTCGGCGCGGCCAGCACGAGCGTGCCGTTCGCCGGCAGCTCGAAGCCGGGGTCCAGCACCCGGACGTCGCGGCCCGTCTCTTCGAGCCAGCGGCGGAGCAGCTTCAGCCCGCGTGGGCCCGCGTTCAGCACCGACGGAATCGGTGAGTCGGGCACGGTCTCGGGGCCCGCGAGGCCTGCGCCCAGCGCGATCGCCAGGAGCGCCGCGTACAGCCAGTACGCACGCTTCATCGCGTGACCTCTGGGAGGCCGGCTCCAGCGCTCGGGCGGGCCCCCTCACCCCGGCCCTCTCCCCTACGAGGGGAGAGGGAGGCGCGGGTCGCGATCATGCGAGCCTCTCGATCTCTGCGATGAAGACCTGCGCGTCCTCGGTCTTTACCGGCGCCAGCGAATAGAACGTGCGGTCGTACCACTCGACGCGCGCCGTCACCTCACGCACCAGCGCGGGCTCGGCGCCGCGGGTCGGCAGCTCGGCGCACAGCTCGCGGTTCGTCTTCACGCGATCGGGCCGCGCGAGCCTCTTCCGCTCGAGCGACGACAGCAGCGCGAGCAGCGCCTCACGAATCGCCCCGCGCGGGTCGGTGCCGGCCAGACGCCGCGCGTTCGCGAGGTGCTCGGGCGCCGGCTTCAGCTCGAGCCGCTCGGCCCGCTGCGTCGCCGCCGCCACAGGCTCGGCCCCGCGCCGGAAGCGCACGAACCGCAAGAGCCCGTACAGCACGATCGCGAACGCCACGGTGAGCACCGCGAACGGGGCTGCCTTCGCGAACGTCGCCGCCTGATCGGTCTGGAACAGGCGCTTGAGCCACGCGAAGAACTGCTCCCACAAGACGGCGATCACGTTCGCGTTGCGGTTGCGCACGCGCGAGAACTCGGGCTCCTCGAGCAGGCGCGCCAGCGCCGCGTGGTCAGGCGCCCGCACCGCCGGCCGCTCGGCGAGCGCACACGCGGCGTCGCCCTCGGGGCACGCCGCCAGCACGACGAGCAGCGCGAGCGTCACGCCGGCTTCCTCAGCGCGAGCTCGAGGTCGAGGCCTTCACGCCGCGTGCGCATGTCGACGTAGAAGATGACCTGGAACGCGACGTACAGCGGGTACATGACGGCGCCGGCCGCGAGGTTCACCAGCTCGGCCGGCACGAGCAGGTACGCGGGCACCTCGCCGGCCGCCTCGTCGAACAGGTTCCCGTAGAGGCCCTGCAGCACCAGCACCGGCACGCTCGAGATGAGGCTGATGAGCAGGAGGATCAGCGCGACCACCGTGATCAGCACCATCAGCCGCATCTTCACGAGGCCCATGAGCCCCGGCGCCACGCGCCCGGACGTCAGCGCGCCGCACCGTCGAAACGCGTCGAGCGGCCCCACGGGCTCGGCCGCTACGACCGGCCCCCACAGCGCGAACCTCACGAAGAACCACATCATCCACGCGAGCATCGTGAAGACCATCAACACCATCGCGACGATGAGCAGCGCCGGGCTCGCGAGGAGCCCCGCCACCACGGCGAGCCCGAGCGCCGGCAGCTGGAACAGCACGAACACGACGAGCGCCCACAGCGCCGCGAGCCCGAAGAGCCCCGCGAGCGTGCCGAAGCGCCGGAGCGCGTGCTTCAACCCGTCGGCCACCTTCGCCGGCTCGCCCAGAAACGTCGGCATCACCCAGTGCGCCGCCGCGGTCGTGACGAACAGCGTGCTGAACATGAGCAGCGCGAGCACCACGGTCATGCTCGCCGTCCACGCTGGAGCCTTCTGCTGCAGCTCGGCGGGGTTCTGCGCCGCCGCCCTCAGCATCGAGATCAGGTGGCTCAGCGACGACGTGTTGCCCATCAGCGCCTGGCCGCCCTTCAGCAGCGCGTACTGCGCGACGCTGAACGTGAAGAAGAGCAGGTAGAGCTGCTTCCAGTGCGCGCGCCAGAACGCCGCCGAGCGATCGACGAGCTCGCCCAGCGCCATCGGCCGCAGCTGCGGGTTCATTTCGTGAGTGACGTGCAGATCGCGATGAGGGTGTCGGCCTGCGCGCGCGCGCGGGACGTCTTCACGAGGCCCAGCAGCAAGGCGGTCATGCGCGGAGCATAGCCTCAGCCGCCGCGCGCGGGTCCGCGGCGCGCAGCACCGCCGAGATGACGGCGTGCCCGGCCGCTCCGGGAACCGTCGACGTCACGCCGCCCAGCGCGAACGCGGGGCAGGGGAGCGCCGCTGCGATGCGCGCGAACCCTTCGACGCCGAGTGGCTTCGCGTCGCCCTTCGCGAACACCGGGCTCACGAGCGCGAGGTCGGCGCCGGCGGCGCGCTGCGCTTCTTCGAGCGAGTGCACGGCGACGCTCAGTCGCTCGACGCGGCCCTTCACCTCGGCGGGCGGCAGCGCGTAGGCCGGCAGGTGCAGCCAGGCTCCGAGCGCGAGCGCGACGTCGAGCCTGCGGTTGATGAACAGCGGCACGTTCGGGAAGCGCGCGCGCAGCCGCACCGCTTCGTCGAAGAACTGCCGGGTCGTCGCCTCGGGGTGCCGGTGTTGAATCGCGATGCCGGGGCCGGCCTCGAGCGCGCGCTCGAGCCGGTCGAGCAGATCGGGCAGCGACCAGTCGGTGATGACGATCAGCTCAACGGCCAACGAGCCCCTCGAGCGGGCTCGACGCCGTCGCGTACGCCTTCATCGGAATGCGCCCGGCCAGGTACGCCTCGCGCCCGGCCTCGACGGCCTTTCGCATCGCCGACGCCATGAGCGCGGGCTCCTTCGCGCCGGCGATCGCGGTGTTCATGAGCACGGCGTCGCAGCCGAGCTCGAGCGCGACCGCGGCGTCCGACGCGGTGCCGACTCCGGCGTCGACGATGACGGGCACCTTCACGGCCTCCATCACGAGCCGCAGGTTGTGGGGGTTGCGAATGCCGAGGCCCGAGCCGATCGGCGCTGCGAGCGGCATCACGGCAGCGCAGCCGGCCTCCTCGAGGCGCTTGGCCACGATCGGGTCATCGGACGTGTACGGCAGCACCGTGAAGCCCTCTTTCACGAGGCGGCGCGCGGCGGCGAGCGTCTGCTCGACGTCGGGGAAGAGCGTCTTCTCGTCGCCGAGCACCTCGAGCTTCACCCACTTCGACAGGCCGAGCTCTTCGGCGAGGTGGCACGTGCGCACCGCGTCGTCGGCCGTGTAGCAGCCCGCCGTGTTCGGCAGCAGCTTGATGCGCTTCGTGTCGATGAACGAGAGGATCGACTCGTCGCCCTTCGCCTTGAAGTCGTGGCGGCGCACCGCGACCGTGACGAACTCGGCGCCCGAGGCCTCGTGGCAGGCCTTCATCACGGCGAACGAGGGGTACTTGCCGGTGCCCACGATGAGCCGTGAGCGAAAGGTGTGGCCTGCGACGACGAACGGTTTGTCCTGGGGCATCAGCCGCCTCCGACGAATGTGACGATCTCGATCTGATCTCCGGCCTTGAGCCGGACCTCGGCATGCCGGGCGCGCCGCACGACCTCGGCGTTCACCTCGACGGCGACGCGCGTGCGCTCGATCTTGAGCGCGTCCAGGAGCTCCGAGAGGGTCTGGCCCTCGGCGATCTCCTTCGGCTCTCCATTCACGTGCACCTGCATGCTCGCTTCGGACGTATAGTCCCCCTCGCTGATGCGGCGCATCCTTCATCTCGTGCTCGCGTTCTCGCTCGTGCTGCTGCCGCTGCCCGTGTTCGGCGCGGGCAAGTACGACGCTGGGAAGTACGACTCGGGCGGCTCGAGCTCGCGCAAGAAGAAGAAGAAGAAGAAGGTGAAGAAGGCGAAGCCCGCCGAAGAAGAGCAGGCCGTCGAGGCCGAGCGCGCCCAGGGCGACGACGAAGAAGAGTCACAGGGCAGCCGTCGCAAGAAGAAGCGCCGCCCCAAGGTGATCGAAGCGAACGCCGAGGGCGAAGGCAAAGAGGTGACGGGCGAAGGCGAGGGTGAAGCCGCGCCCGCGAAGACCGACAAGCCGAAGGCCGCGCCCGCCGCCACGGCCACCGCGACCCCTGCCGCCGAAGAAGAGGAAGACGACGACGTCAGCTTCGACGAGAGCCCGTCGAAGGTGTTCGAGGTGCTCAACAAGGCCGTGCCGCCGCGCCGCTACGCGTACGTCATCGGCGCCGTCGTCGGCGGAGTCGGGCTCGTCTTCGCCTACCAGGCCCAGGGCGAGGCGAAGCGCGCCGAGACGATCGTCTCTGCACTCGAAGCGCAGCGCGCGGTCGGCAACGCGCGCGCGTCGGCTGCGCTCGCGAACGTGATGTACGGGCTCGCCGGCGCCGCCGTGCTGCTCGCGCTCGTGCTCGAGTTCATCCCCGAGCCGATCGCCGAGAAGGCCGCGCTCACCTTCCGCTTCTAGGTTGGTGCGTGGGCACACCACTGTGAACCCCCGTCCGCAACTCCTGGCGAGACAACCGCGCGAACCGCAAGGCTTCAGCCGCAGGCACGGAGTGTGCGATGGTTTCGGCGGTTTGCGCTCGCTCCCCCTCTTCGTCGCGCTGTCGTTCGGCACCGCCAGCTGCCTGGTGACCGGCGACAACTTCGGCGGCAGGGTCTGCAAGACCGACAGCGACTGCCCGCAGGTGGCGGGCTACCTGTGCGCGTCGACCGCGCTGTGGCCTCAGGCGCCGTGCGCCGAGGGCGAGACGACCTGCATCTGTGAGGTTCAGTTTCCTCCGGCGCCCGGGGGCATCGCGCTCGACGGTGGGATGATGGTGATCCCCGATGCGGGGCCGCCGCCCGACTTCTGCCGCGAGATCAAACCGATCATCGGGTACTCGTGCGTGCAGACGTGCCACGGCTCGCAGATGCAGGTGCAGAACGCGCCCACCGACTTCCGGCTCGACTACTGGGAGCCCGGGACGCAGTACAAGCTCGCCGACGGCGGGCCCGGCCTGCCCGGCATCTCGTCGAAGATCGAGCGCATCGACGCGCGCACGTACGACGACTGGCGCCTCGTCAACAACGGCGCCGAGCCGATGCCTCCGAAGACCCACCCGATTCAGCCGTCGCGCGAGGAGCGCGAGCTGATTCACAAGTGGATCGACAAGTTCGGCGCGCCGCCGGGCGATCTGTCGTGCGAGGTGCTCGACGCCGGCAGCGACGCCGGCACATCTGACGGCGGCTCGACCGATGGCGGCGCCGATGCCGGGCCGCCGCCGAGCTTCGCGACCGACGTGCTGCCGATCCTCACGCAGCGGTGTGCTCCGTGTCACACCACGATGTCGTCGGGCACGCTCAGCCTGACGCCGGCGAACGCGTACAACCAGCTCGTCAACGTCCAGGTCAGCACGACCTGCATGCCGGCCGGCACGCCGCGCATGCGCGTGCTGCCCAACGCGCCCAACAACAGCCAGATGTGGCTCAAGCTCAGCGACAACGCCAACAAGTGCGGCAACTTCATGCCTCGCACGAACCCGCCGCTGATGCCGTTGAGCCTCGTCTCGCCGGCGCAGTTCGCGATCATCGACCGGTGGATTCGCACAGGAGCCCGGCCTTGAGGTTGTGGTGGTGGGGAGCCGCGCTCCTCCTCTCGACGTGCACCATCGGCACCGGCTCCTTCGCGGGCAAGACCTGCAAGACGAACGTCGACTGCCCCGACCCGTACGTCTGCGCTCAGGTCCGCCCCGAGGGCCGCACGTGCGAGCTGTTGCGCGGCGTCGAGACGTTCGACCCGAGCGGCGACACCGTCGTCGACTACTGCTCGGGCGCGAAGCCCATTCTCGACAAGCACTGCGTGTCGAACTGCCACGGCCAGCAGCGCGACTACCCCGGCACCATGAGCCTCGGCTTCCGCCTCGACGTCTACAAGACCGGCACGGTGCTGCCCGGCGCGTTCGACAAGGCGACCAACATCAACCTGCGCATTCAGGCCGACACGATGCCGCCGACCGGCCTGATGGGCTACACGCGCCCCAGCCCGCAAGAGAAGCTGGTGATCTTGGGCTGGGTGAACGCAGGCGCTCCCGAGTGCCTCGACGGAGGTGGCGGCGGTGACGCCGGCATGAGCGATGGTGGTCGCACCGACGGCGGCTCCGGAGATGGCGGCCGCCGCGACGGGGGCGACGGCGGCTGACAGCGGCCGCGTGATCGCTGCGCGCTCTCATCTGCCACCCCTACGGGGGCGAGGGAGTCGTCGACTTGACCCCGGCGAACGCCTCGACGAACGGCCGCGGCCCCTGCAGGCCGACGCGCTGCATGTAGAGCGACATGCCGCGCAGCCCGCCGAGCTCTTCGCCGCCGCCGGCGCGACCCGGCCCGCCGTGCAGCATGCTCGGCATCACGGTGCCCGGTGAGATCGTCTGGCCCGCCACCTTCTCGCCCGAGATCGTGAGCCGCCCGAACCACGGCGCGATGCCCGCCACCGTCTCGTTCAGCCACCCCTTGTCGTCCGAGTAGATGCTCGACACGAGCCCGCCGCCGCCCGCCGCCACCAGGCCCACGAGCTCGCGCGGAGCCCCGTACGGCATCAGCGTCGCCACCGGCCCGAACACCTCGTGCTTGTTCGTCACGTCGTCGGCCTTCGGGCCCTTGCGCACGAGCAGCGTCGGCGAGACGAAGTAGCCCTTCGCGAGGCCCTCGACCGCCTTCGCGCCGCCGCACGCCACCTCGGCGCCCGCCGCGATCTTCTCGATGCCCGCGCGCACGTCGCGCAGCTGCTGCGCCGTCGCGACCGGGCCCATCGTCACCTTCTCGTCGGCCGGGTTGCCGATGCGCACGTCTTTGAGCCGCGCCACCAGCTCGTCGCGCACGTCGCCGAGCTTGTCGGCCGGCACGTAGATGCGCCGAATCGCCGTGCACTTCTGCCCGGTCTTCTGCGTCATCTCTTTCACGACGTCGGTGAGGAACATGTTCCACGTCTCGGCGCCCGCCGAGGCGTCGGGCCCGAGCAGCGCCGAGTTCAGCGAGTCGGCCTCGACGTTCACGTGCACGCTGTCTTTGAGCAGGTTCTCTTGGCGGCGCAGCATGAGCGCCGTGTCCGACGAGCCGGTGAACGCGAGCACGTCTTGCGCGCCGAGGTGCGAGAGCAGATCGCCCGTGCTGCCGCACACGAACTGAAACGCTCCCTCGGGCAGCGCGCCGCTGTTCGCCCACAGCTCGGCGATGCGCCACGCCATCAGCGCCGTCGACGTCGCGGGCTTGCTGATGATCGGCATGCCGGCGAGCAGCGCCACGGCGAGCTTCTCGCCCATGCCCCACGCCGGGAAGTTGAACGCGTTGATGTGCACCGCCACGCCCGTGCGCGGCACCAGCACGTGCTGCCCGTACAGGCGCGCGCTGCGGCCCATCGGCACGCCTTCGCCGTCGGCGAGCACCTTGCCGTCGCCGAGCTTCGTGCCCAGGTCGGCGTAGAAGTTCAGCGTGCCGGCGGCGCCGTCGATGTCGAACTTCGCGTCGCTGCGCGTGTTGCCCGCGTTGCTGATGCCGAGGCCGATGAGCTCCTCGCGGGCGTCGCCGACGAGCTTCGCGAGCTTGCGCAGAACCTCGCCGCGCTGGGCGAACGACAGCTCGCGCAGGGCAGGGCCGCCCTTCTCGCGCGCGAAGCGGGCCGCGCCGGCGAAGTCGAGGCCAGCGGTCGAGGCGGTCGCGACGGCCTCTTCGGTCGAGGGGTTCATCAGGGTCGACGGGCTCGCGTTGCCTTCGACCCACTTGCCGTTCAGGTAGCTCTTCAGCGCGGTAGGCATGTTTCGGCCCTATTCGTGTTGACGGCCGCAGTCAACGTGGCCCAAGGTGCCGCCCCATCATGCGCTTGTTCCTCCTCGTCGCCGCTGCCGTGAGCCTCTCGGCCTGCGGTTCCACTGCGCCCGGCAGCCCGTGCAACACCGCCGGCTTTCTCTGCTTCGATCAGGTCACCGCCCTCGAGTGCCAGCTCGGCACGTGGGTCGCGCTGCCGTGCCGCGGGCCGACCGGCTGCCAGCGCTCGGGCAACACCATCACCTGTGACATGTCAGCGAACCAGGAAGACGACGCCTGCGCCTCTTCGGCCGTCGGCAGCGGGCTGTGCACCTCCGACATGAAGGCCACGCTCGAGTGCCGCAATGACCCGATGACGGGCAAGAACACGCTGAAGAAGACGAACACGTGCCGCAGCTGCTCTGTGCAGCGCAACATGACGACCATGAAGGACGAGGTCGTCTGCCAGCCGTGATCGGGCCGCTCCGGGCTGCCGGGCCCGTCAGGCCAGCGCCCGTACGAAGTCGCCCAGCGCCGCGTTGAACTCCTGTGGCGCCTCGACGTTCGAGAGGTGCCCGGCGCTCGGAATCACCACCAGCTTCGAGCGCGGCATCAGCTTCTGCATCTCTCGCGCTTTCTCCGGCGGAGTGAGCGCGTCGCGCTCTCCCACGACGATCAGCGCCGGCCCGCTGTAGCGCTGCAGCAGCTCGCGGCTGTCTCCACGCGCGGCCATGCCCCTCGCCGCCGCCGCCGTCGCCGCCGGGTTCACCGACCTCATCAGCCCTTCGATGCGCGCCCGCACGTACGGCTTCGCGTCGGCCGCCAGCAGGTTCGGCAGCGCCGTCGCCGTGTAGCCCGCCATGCCGTTCTTCTCGACGTCCTTCGCCGCCGCTTCTCGCTTCTCTGTCTGAGCCGCGTCGTCGGCGAGCGGGTGCGTGTCTGCGAGAACGAGCCCCTTCACGCGCGCCGGGTCGACCCGCAACAGCGCCATCGCCGCGTAGCCGCCCATCGACACGCCGCCCACGATCACCCGGTCGAGCTTCAGCGCGTCGAGCAGCGCCAGCGCGTCCTTCGCGAGGTCCTCCATCGTCGAGACGCCGGGCCCGAGCTCGCTGCCGCCGAAGCCGCGGTGGTCGGGGCAGATGACCCGAGCGCCCGGCGGCGGCGCGTCGAGCTGCGGCCAGAACGCCTCCGACGTGACCGGGAAGGCGTGCATCAGGAGCACCGGCTCGCCCGAGCCGCCGGTGCGGTACGCGTACTGCCTTCCCTCGATTCGGATGTTCATAGCCACTTCTTGTGCACGAACCACGCGACCATCGCCACAGGGATGACGACCATCGACGCGAGCATCACGCGGAAGAACGCCTCGCCCGTCAGCACCGCGAAGTTCTGGCCGAAGAAGCCGACGACGAACGACAGCGGCAGGAAGATGGTGGCGATGATCGTCAGCTGCTTGCTCACCTCGCCCGTGCGGTTCGCCTGCACCGACAGGTAGCCGTCCATCGCGTTGCCGAGCAGGTCGCGGCACGCGTCGATCTGCTCGTACAGCCGCACCAGGTGGTCGTAGACGTCGCGGAAGTACAGCGTCGTGCGCTCCGAGATGTGGGGAGTGCCGCGCTTCGACAAGAGCCCCACCACGTCGCGCTGGGGTGAGAGCACGCGTCGCACCTGCACCAGCCCCCGCTTGAGCGCGAACATGCGCTTGAGGTGCTGCCGCGTCGGCCCCTCGAAGATCGCCGTCTCGAGCTCCTCGAGCTCGTCGTTGAACTCGTCGAGCAGCGGGAAGTTCTCGTCGACCATGGCGTCGAGCACCAGGTAAGCGACGAAGTCGACGCCGCGCCCGATCGAGTCAGCCGGCTGGCTCATCACCCGCTCGAGTGCCTTCGGCACCGCCGGGTGCGCCTTGTCGTGCACCGTGATGAGCCAGTCGGGCCCGAGGAACGTGTGCATCTCGTGCAGTTGCACGTGCAACAGGTCGTGCCCACCCGTCTTGCAGAACCCCTGCATCACGAGGAACTGGTGGCCCGGGTAGTCCTCGAGCTTCGGGCGCTGGTCGAGGTGCAGGCAGTCTTCGATCGCGAGCCGGTGCAGCCCGAAGCGCTCGCCGAGCTTGTTCAGCAGCGCCTCGTCGGGGTGCTCGACGTCGATCCACTTCGCGCCGGGGCTCTCGAGCAGCTCCTCGCCGCCCGTCGTCACGCCGCGCACCGGGTCGTAGAGCCTCACCACCATCGTCGGCATCGCCTCCGCTTACCGCAATCAGCAAGTGGCTGGCACAGAAGTCCGGCTGTAGATTCCGCGCCACAGTGGAGCACGTATTACCCCCGCGGCTCGCGGCGCTCCTCGCGCTCGAGCCGGACATCGCGTTGGGCGAGCGCATGAAGCGTGTGCACGAAGCCGCTGCGCGCGCCATCGAGCGCCTCGGGGACCTCGACCTCATCAAGTACGAGGACGTGCCGATCGACGGCACTGCCGACCTCTCGCTCTGGGAAGAGGTCGCGCCGCACCTCGCGGCCACCCTCGCCGAGGTCAACGCGCTCGTGAACGAGATCCGCACCCACTTCCCGTTCGGCGAGCTCTACACCGACCGCAAGCAGGCCTACGTCGACGAAGCGATTCAGGCCGGCGCCTCGCGGCTGCAGGGCGCCGTCGCCGAGCTCGGCCAGCGCGTGCGCGACCCCTCGGTCGTCGCCGACCGGTGGGCGCTCATCGCCGAGCTCCAGGTGTTTCGCACCGGCTTCCGCGAGACCATCGGAGCCATGGTCTTCGACTCGGCCTCGGTGCTCGAAGAGGTCAAGCGCCAGGAGGTCGAGCCCGGCTACGAAGAGGCCCTCAAGACCGCGCTCAGCGTTCGCTCGACGTCGACCGACCTGCGCCGCCTGATGCGCGCCCGCCTGCAGAAGGTCGCCGAGTGCGAGCCCGAAGACGTCGAGTGGAACGCGCAACAGCTCGAGAAAGAGCTCGACAGCTTCGGCCGCACGCCGGCGTGGCGTGCGATTCGCGCCCAAGACAAGCGCCAGATCATCGAGTTCAGGAACAACCTCCGCGAGGTCAACCGGCCCGACGTCACGAAGACCCAGCTCGCGGCGCTGCTCGAGCCCTTCGTCGAGTTCGTCGACTCGTTCGAGTCGGTCAACCAGCGCGAGATTCTGCTCGTGCACGACCGCGAGGTCTCGGCGCACTGCGGAGTTCACCTCGAGACGATTCACACCATCGCCGGCACCGACTCGGGCGAGGCGCTGCGGCTGTTTCAAGAGACGCTCACCGCCGCCGTCTCGCTCTACGGCCGCTCGCCCGAGCTCGACAGCTTCATTCGCAAGACGCGCAAGGCGCCGCCCGGCCCCGAAGAGGTCGGGGTCACCGCCGAGATCTTCACCGGCCTGCTCGCGAGCCTCTCGCTGTACTGACGATGAGACCGCTCGAAAAGGCAGACCTCGCCGGCGTCGAGGCCGTCTTCTCGGACGTCGACGGCACGCTGACGTCGGCCGGCCGCCTCACCGCGTCGACGCTCGCCGCCATCGAGGCGCTCGTGAAGGCCGGCGTCAAGGTCGTGCTCGTCAGCGGCCGCCCTGCAGGCTGGGGCGAGGCGTGGGCCCGGCAGCTGCCGGTCAGCGGCGTCATCGTCGAGAACGGAGGGCTCTACTTCGTGTGGCGCCGCTCCCGGCTGCACCGCGTGTACGCCGAGCCCGACCGCGAGCGCGCGAAGAACCGCAAGGCGCTGCAGCGCCACGTGGCGGCCGCGCTGAAGCACGTGCCCGGAGCCCGCCTCTCGTCGGACAGCGCGTACACCGAGGTCGACCTCGCGATCGACTACGCCGAAGACGCCGCGCTCGGCGAGCAGGCCGCGGTCGCGCTCGAGCGCTTCTTGCGCGCGCGCGGCGTGAACGCGGTGCGCAGCTCGGTGCACGTCAACTGCTGGCTCGGCGACTTCGACAAGGCCTCGACCGTGCGCGCCTTCTTGAAGACCGAGTGGAAGCGGCCCCGCGGCCGCTACGTCTACGTCGGCGACTCGCTGAACGACGCGCCGATGTTCGCCGCGTTTCCGCTGTCGGTCGGCGTCGCGAACGTGCGAGACGTCGAAGACGTGATCGAGACGAAGCCGAAGTTCGTGACGAAGGCGAGGGAAGGGCGCGGCTTCGAAGAGCTGGCCGAGGCGGTCTTGCGCGCGGAGCGCCCGCGATGACCCTTGCGCGCGTCGAGCTCAAGGCGGGCCTCGGGCGCCACCTGCGCGCCGGCCACCCGTGGGTCTTCCGCAAGGCGGTCGAGCACGCTCCGAAGCTGCCCGCCGGGGCCGTCGTCGACCTCGTCGAGGGCGGCCGCTTCGCCGCGCGCGGCTACTGGGACCCGCTGTCGCCCATCGCCGTTCGCGTGCTGACGCGCGACGAGCGCGAGGCCATCGACGCGGGCTTCTTTCAGCGGCGCATCGCCGCGTGCCACGCCCACCGCCAGGCCCTGCTCGATCTCGACGGCACCGACGCCTACCGCCTCGTGCACGGCGAGAGCGACGGTCTGCCCGGCGTCGTCGTCGATCTCTACGCCGGCGCCGCCGTGCTGAAGCTGTACTCGGCCGGCCTCACGCCCTACCGGCCGATGCTGCTCGAGGCGCTCAAGCCGTTCGTCACCGCGGTCATCGGCCGCGACGAGGTCGGCCGCGACGACGGCGAAGGCGACGAGGGCCCCGGCGCGGGCCGCGTGCTGTACGGGCCCAAGCCGCCCGAGCGCGTCACCATCAGCGAGCACCACGCGAAGTTCCTCGTCGACGTCTGGCGCGGCCAGAAGACCGGCTTCTTCCTCGACCAGCGCGAGAACCGCTTCCTGGTGCGCCGGCTCGCGAAGGGCCGAGAGGTGCTCAACTGCTTCTGCTTCAGCGGAGGCTTCTCGGTGAACGCCGCGCTCGGCGGCGCCTCGAAGGTGTTCTCGGTCGACCAAGACGCCGACGCCGTCGCGCTCGCCCGCGAGAACTTCGCGCTGAACGGCCTCGACGCCGCCGCCCACGACTTCCTCGCCGCCGACGTCTTCGAGCTGCTCTCGTCGTTCAAAGACGAGGGCCGCACCTTCGACGTCGTGATCCTCGACCCGCCTGCGTTCGCGAAGAGCCAGAAGGCCGTCGAGGCCGCGCTCGACGGCTACGCGTCGCTCAACCGCCAGGCCCTCGCGGTCGTGAAGCCCGGCGGCCTGCTCGTCACGGCGAGCTGCTCGGCCCGCGTCACGCCCGAGCAGTTCCTCGACGCCGTCAAAGAGGCGGGCTTCAAGGCCGACGTCGACCTCACCCTCGTCGAGGAGCGGTACCAGCCCCCCGATCACCCGATCCGCATGCAGTTTCGCGAGGGCCGGTACCTCAAGTTCCTGGTGCTCAAGGTCGGAGCCCCGTAACGGAGTTTGCACTCGCCGGGAGGCGGGGGTGTTCCAGCAGGTGACATGGACACTCGCCCCCTTTTCGCGGCCTTCGCGGCCCTCGCGTTCGTCGCCTGCGGCAGCAGCCAGCCCCGCACCTACCGCGTCGCGATCGACAACACGCCCGCGCGCTTCATCACCGACAGCAAGTGCTTCAAGAACAACAACGTGCCGGCTCCGAACGAGTCGACCGCGAACCTGTTCGAAGAGCAGCAGTGGGTGGTCTGGGACGGCGTGCAGCAAGACGGCAGCGCGCTGCAGTTCCTCGACTTCGGCAAGCAGTCGTACAAGCTCGGCGACAGCCCGGCCGTCGAGTTCGACGAGCTCATCCGCTCGTTCGCGGGCGTCACGCCCGGCGTCTTCACCGGCCAGCGCGTGAAGAGCACGGTCACTCCGTCGGGCAACGGCAACGTCGTTCAGACCGCGACCGCGATCATCACCGTCACGTTCAGCGATCAGGGCAGCTCGCCGCACGGCCGCATCGACATCGACTCGCGCTACGCGTGCACCGGCGTCGCCGGCGGCATCTGCCCGAACGAGGCCGGCGTCGACGCCCCGCGCAACTGCGCCGTCGCGGTTCCGTTCAGCGCCCGCAAGATCGACATCGCCCGCGTCGCCGAGTACCAGGAAGAGGGCAAGAACAACTGAGCGTCGCGGCGCTGCTGCGATGCTGCACACGACCGCGCGTTCAGGAGTAAGTCGTCTGCGTGGTCACCTCCGGCCAGTTCCTCGAGCGCCCCACGCTGATCCCCGTCGGGCGCGACGTGATGGAGGGCCTGTCTCACCGCGGCGAGCGCCGCCCGCTGCTGCTCGTGCTCTCGCCCCTGCCCGAAGAAGGCGGCGGCATGGATCACGTCGTCGGCGCGGAGCTCTCGTGGGCCGCCGCCCGCGCGGGCTACCCGACGCTCCGCTTCAACTGGCGCGGCGTCGGCGGCAGCCAGGGCAAGCGCGGCGCGGTGCCCGCGCTGATCGATGAGGCCCGCGCCGCGATCGAGGTCGCCCGAGACAACAGCGGCGGAGCGAAGCCCTTCATCGCCAGCATCGGCGGCAGCTTCCGCGTCGCCACGTCCGTCGCGGGTGACGCCGCTGGCGTCTGCCTCGTCAGCCCGACAGATATAGATGAGTGGGGCTCGAACGTGTGGGTGGTGGTCGCACAAGCGGACTTGTCGCCGAGGCTCGGGGTCGACACAGGTCGGCTGCGGGTGATTCCCGGCGCAGATCGCACCTTTCAGAAGAACCTGCCCCTGGTCGGACGGGCCGTGGTCGAGTGCTTGAACGACCTGGAAACACTACAATGAGCGCGACGGAACACTTCTTAAGACCCAATCGTTTGGACGTTCGTATCGTATAGGCAGCAAGGAAGGGACACGTATGCGCAATGCTCTCGTAGCCGCGGTCTTCGCACTGGCGGCCTGCTCGACTGAAAAGAACGAGCCGGACGTCCAGCTCCACGACACGACCAGCCCGGTCTACTCGTCGCTCGACTCGTTCGACGACGTCAGCGCGCACGACCCCGACGACATCGTCGTCGACTTCCGTGACGGCGTGACCAAAGAGCAGATCGACGCCTACGAGAAAGAGTGGGGCATCGATCTCGAGTACGCCGACGCCGAAGAGGGCCCCGACAGCGCCATCACCGTCGCGCACGTCGACGCCGACCGCGAAGAAGAGCTGCTCGACCTCATTCGCCAGAACCCCGACGTCGAGGCGGCCGAGGCCGACATGGTCTTCTCGGTGCCCGCGGGTGAAGAGGCGAGCGAGGCGCTCCCCACCGAGTCGCCCGCGAAGGACAACGAGGGCTACGCCCCGAATGACCCGATGTACGGCAAGCAGTGGAACCTGCCGCTCATCAACATGCCCAAGGCGTGGGAGAAGTCGAAGGGCAAGGGCGTGATCGTCGCGGTGCTCGACACCGGCGTCGCCTACGAAGACTACGAAGACTTCAAGGTGGTGCCCGACCTCAAGGGCGCGAAGTTCGCGAAGGGCTACGACTTCGTGAACAACGACTCGCACCCGAACGACGACCACGGCCACGGCACGCACGTCGCCGGCACCATCGCGCAGGTCACCAACAACAAAGAGGGCGTCGCCGGCGTCGCGTTCGAGGCGACCCTCATGCCGGTGAAGGTGCTGAACCACTTCGGCTCGGGCTCGACCGCCCAGATCAGCGACGCGATTCGCTGGGCCGCCGATCACGGCGCGAACGTCATCAACATGTCGCTCGGCGGCGGTGGCCGCTCTGCCGTGATGGAGAACGCCGTCGCCTACGCGCGCAAGAAGGGCGTCGTCGTCGTCTGCGCCGCCGGCAACGGCGGCCGCGGCGTCGTCGAGTTCCCCGCCGCCTACCCGGGCAGCGTCGCGGTCGTCGCCGTCGGCCCGACCGGCGCCAAGGCCGGCTACTCGTCGTGGGGCAAGGAGGCCGACATCTCGGCGCCCGGCGGCGACAAGTCGCGCGGCACCGAGTTCGGCGTGCTCCAGAACACGATCGACCCGCAGGACTACTCGAAGTCGGTCTACGCGTACTTCAACGGCACCTCGATGGCGGCTCCGCACATCGCGGGCGTCGCCGCGCTGCTCTACGCCGCCGGCGCCAAGACCCCCGACCAGGTCGAGAAGGCCATATTCGCCTCGGCGAAGGCCGCTCCCGGCCAGCAGGGCTGGAGCGAGCAGTTCGGCCACGGCATCGTCGACGCTGAAGCCGCGCTGAAGGCCGTGAAGAAGCTCGACGCGAACGGCGACCTCATCGCCGCCGAGCTGCCGTCGACCGAGCCGAGCTCGTACGAGGTCGTCGAGCCCCTGGGCACCGGCTTCTTCGACATCGAGTGGAAGCCCTTCCTCTGGGCCGCCGGCTTCCTCGCGTTCGTGCTCCTGACGCTCGGCCGCAAAGAGCGCCCCGGCTACCTCAACATCCTCTTCAAGCCCGGCTTCGCCGTGCCGCTCGTGTTGACCACGATCGGCGTCTTCTTCGCGCGATGGCTGGGCGACTCTTCGTCTTCGACCGTGCAGTCGCTGGTGCTGCCGCTGCCCGACTGGCTCCAGAAGATCATCTTCGGCCGCGGCACGCTCGCGAACCCGATCGTCTACAGCGCCGCGATTCCCATCGTGGCGTCGTTCTTCGCCATCAAGTGGAAGGGGCTGCGCCCGATCATCGGCGGCCTCTCGATCGGCTTCGCCGGGATCCTCGGCTACACGATCTGGGCGAAGGCTCCGGCGCTCGCGTGGCTGCCGTTCACCTTCCTCGCGATCCCGTGGCTCGCCGCGAACGTGCTCGTCTGCCTCTTCATCGCCCGCGCGATGCTCAAGAAAGAGAAGGCCTGAGCGTGAAGCTGTCGGGCGTGGTTCAGTATCGCGACGTCGAGACCGGCGTCTGGGTGCTCGAGGGCGACGACGGCAAGACGTACCTGCTCGACGGCGGCGACCGGAAGATCAAGAAGGCCGGCTCCCGCATCGAGGCCGACGGCAGCGTCGACGACTCGCCGAACCTGCAGATGGTCGGGCCGCGCTTCGTCGTGAAGAGCTACAAGTTCATCTGACCGCGCCGCCCGCGCTTCCGCCGCGGCGTGCCTGCAGGTACTCGACGTAGCTGCCCCCGGCTCCGTCGAGCACCGCCTGGCGCTGCGCCTTGAGCTCATCGCTCGGGTGCTTCACCGGCACCGCCATGTCGATGGCGCGAACCATCGACCCGCGGAAGTCGACGAGCAAGAGGCCCACGATCGCCGCCACGCTGACGAGGAACCACTGCAGCGGCAGCGCCGCGGTCGCGCGCGGCTGCGGCGTGTCGGCCGCCGGCTCGGGCGCCTGCAGCGCGCTCGGGAAGCGCCGCGCCAGCAGCAGCACGCCGAGCAGCGCGACGCCGCCCAGGCCGGCGATCGAGAAGATCGCGGTGAGATCATCGGTCGGGTCTTGCGGCTCGTCCTTCAAGCTGAAGTAGAGCACCGTCGACGTCAGGTTGTTCGCCAGGTGCGCGAAGATGCCCGGCCACAGCGAGCGGCTGCGCCACGCGAGCAGCCCGAAGAGCAGCCCGAGCTCCCACCGCGCGGGGAAGCCGATCGGGTCGAGGTGAAACGCGCTGAAGACCGCGCCCGTGAAGACGATCGCCATGACGGGCCCCATGCGCTCGGCCCAGCCGCGCTGCAGCGCGCCGCGGAAGAAGTACTCTTCGGCGAGCGGCGCCGCGATGCAGACGCCGCCCACGATCACGGCGAGCTCGACGGCGGTCTTGTCTTGAAAGACCTTCGTCGCGTCGTACAGCTCGAGCAGCGACTTCGGAGCCAGCTTCTGCGCGATGAACTGAATCGGCGCCACCGCCGCGAAGAAGTTCGCGAAGCCCAGGCCAAAGCCGAGCGCGCAGCCCGAGAGCCACGGCCGCGTGAAGCCTGTCGAGGTGAACGGCTGCTTGCCCGCGAGCCGAAGCGCGACGAACGGCACGCCGAAGAACAAGAACAGCTCGCACCACCACAGCCCGAACGGCACGCTCGCGAGCTGCGTCAGCGCGCCGATGCTCAGAAAGCCGAGGAAGCCGACCACCGTCACCAGCGAGGCGAGCCCGCTCGAGCTCATGGCCGGAACAGGAGCAGGCGGCACGAGAGCGGCAGGCTCGGGCGAGCCCGTTGGCGCCGAATTGTCTGGCGGGCCCTGCAAGGTCGACTCTTATACTGCGCCCGTGCTTCGTACGCGCGCGCTCTTCACGATCGCGGTGTTGTCGCTGCCCTCGGCCGTAGGCGCGACCGCGTTTCAGATCGACGCCCGCACCGAGGCGCAGGTCTCGTCGTTTCGCGCCTGGCGCGGCATGGACGCCGACACCCCCGTGCTGCTGCCGCGCCGGCGCATCGTTCAGTACCTCGGCCTGAACGGGTTCGAGATCATCCCCAAGACGCCCATCGGCTTCGAGTCGAGCATTCGCGTGTACGCCGACTTCGGCCTGCCGCGCGGCGAGGCCAACCGCGTCGACGGCCTGCGCAGCGAAGACGCCGACCTGCTCTTCGCGAACGTCTACTACCGCGGGCCCAGCCTGCAGTTCCGCCTCGGCCGCCAGCTCTACACCGACGTGATGGATCTGATGGCCTTCGACGGCGCGTGGCTGCGCTACGTCTACCGCTTCGCCTCGGGCTTCGGCGTCGGCGCCGAGGCCTACGCGGGCCTCTGGGTGAAGGCGGGCAGCGTGCTCGGCTCGAGCGTCTACCAGCCCGACGGCATTCGCGAGTCCGACCTCCGCCGCGTCGCCACCATGGAGGCCCAGCCCTACGCCGCCCTCGACGACATCGAGCCCCTCGTCGGCGCCAAGGTCACCCTCGACGGGCTCTACGGCGTCACCGCCAACGTCGGCTTCCGCCAGGCCTTCCTCTCGGGCAAGACCGACATTCGCCGCATCGGCGGCGACCTGAAGTGGAGCGGCTTCTTCGGCATCACCGTCATGGCCGGCGTCGACTTCGACATGCTGCTCTCGCGCGTCGCCAACGCGAGGTGGCTCGGCCGGTGGGACGCCGACGAGATGGCCATTCAGCTCGAGTACCAGCGCGTCTCGCCCGTGCTCTCGGCCGACTCGATCTTCCTCTACTTCGCCCACGCGCCCCGCGACGGCCTGCGGGCCCGCTTCGACTACTTCCCCGTCGGGCCACTGCGCGTCTATGTGCAGGGGCTCGTCGACTTCTGGGGCACTCCGCTGAACCCCAACCTCGGCGTCGGCGGCCTCACCGCGGCCGATCTGCCGAGCAACCTCTCGTACGGCGGCGGCGGCGGCGCGATGGCCCGCTTCGGCTCGTTCCGCCTGCAGGCCGACGTCACCTTGAAGACCGGCTACGGCGGCCGGCAGATCTGGTTCGACGTGAACGGCGGCTACGTGCCCCTCATGGGCTCGCTCTCGGCCGAGGCCCGCTTCTCGGTCGCGAACATCACCGACATGGTCAGCAGCGGCCTTCGCGGCACGTACACGGGCTTTCAGCTCTACGGGGGTTACATGCTCACTCGAGCGAGCCGCATGTCGCTCGTCTTCGAGGCGAACTTCGGGCCGGCCACGCGATCAGATCTCAAGGTCTTCGCGCTCTATGACTTGAAAGCGGTCTTCTAAGAAGGGCTCATGGCGTTCGACGAAGCGGCATTCTCCGACGCGGCGACGGCCTTCCGCCGTTTCTTCGTGGAGCTCAAAGAGGCCTTCCTCGAGCGCGAGGCACTGTTCACGCAGATCGAGCTCGGCCTGCTCTGCAAAGAGCACGTGCTCATCATCGGCCCGCCCGGCACCGCGAAGTCGGCTGTCGCCGGCGCCGTGCTCGGCCGCATCACCGACGAGAAGAACGGGCGCCCGTCGCTGTTCTCGAAGCAGATCGCCGAGAACACCGTGCAGACCGACCTCATCGGCCCGGTCGACTTCAAGGTGCTCACCGAGACCGGCCGCACCGAGTACGTCACCGACGACGGCATGCTCGGCGCCGTTCACGCCTTCCTCGACGAGGTGTTCGACGGGCGCGACATGCTCTTGCGCTCGATTCTGAACGTGCTCCACGAGCGCGAGCTCAAGCACGGCGCGAAGGTCACCCCGGGCCGCACCGAGTGCGCGCTGATGACCTCGAACCGGTACCTCTCCGAGGTGCTCCAGCGCTCGCCCGAGACGCTGCAGGCCTTCGCCGACCGCATCTCGTTCATCTGCTTCTGCCCGAAGAGCTTCGCGCGCAAGTCGTCGCGCGCGCAGATGCTCTCGCGCGCCGCCGAGGGGCAGCGGCCGTCGCTCTCGCAGCGCCTCACGCTGCAGCAGCTCGACGTGCTGCAAGACGCGGTCGCTCGCGTCGAGGTCTCGGGCTCGATGAGCGAGGGCCTCGAGCTGCTCGCCGACGCCCTCGAGAAAGAGCTGCTCTCGCAGGTCGTGAAGCTGCCCGACTACGTGCCGACGAAGTACTTCTCGCAGCGCTCGATGGTGAAGGCGCTGTGGTGCCTCAAGGCCGCCGTCGTGCGCGACCGCATCTACCGCCGGCCCGAGCGCGCCCTGCGCGTCGTCGCCGAAGATCTCGAGATGCTGCGGTACTTCTTCCTGCTCGGGGGGCCGCCGCCGCCCGAGCTCGAGCAGCTGCTCAAGGCCGCCGCCGACCCCCGCGAGCGCGCCCAGCTCGAGATCATTCGCGTCGAGCACAAGTCGTTCGACGAGGCCCTCGCGAAGGTGCGCCCCGGCCTCGACACCTCGGCCGCCGCCGAGGCCAGCGAGCTGCTCCTCAAAGAAGACGCCCAGAGCGCCGAGGCCATGGCGCGCGGCTGGCAGCCCGCCGTCGCCTCGACGACCGCGCGCTCGCTGAAAGACAAGCTCGTCCCGGGCCCCCGGCACCCGCAGAACCGCGTGCCCCTGCTCGCCGCCGCCAGGAACCTCATGGTCGGCATGGAGCAGCGCATCGCCCGCGGCATGGCCGGGCAGGGTGAAGGTCGGGCCGCCGTCGCCGTGCTCACCAGCTTCGGCGACGTCTTCGAGCTCGTGCGCGCCGTGCCCGAGTTCCAGCCCCAGGTGCCCGGCCTCGCGAAGGCCGCCATCGAGTTCTGCGTTCAGGCCGGGCAGATGATCGCGCTCTCGGCCGAGGGCACCGAGTACGACGACGCCTTGAAGCTCGAGGGCATCAGCGGCATGGCCGCCAACCTCGCCGAGGAGCTCAGCCGCGTCGTCGAGCTCTTGCAGCACCTCTCGCTCGCGGCCCCGAAAGACGTCGAGCGCGGCCGCGCCGCCGTCGCCGAGGCCCGCACGCGCGTCGCCGCCGCCCTGCGGGGCAGGGCCCAGCGCACGTTCGAGAACAGCCGCACCAAGCGCGCCGACCCGCTCGAGGCGCTCTCGCTCGACTCGCGCCGGCTGCGCGAGCTCGAGGGCCACCTCGTCGAGCTCTCGCCCGTGCACAAGGGGCTGCGGCAGAAGCTGCTCGCCCCGCTCGGCGAGGCGTACGCGAAAGAGGTGCTCAGCACCGCCGCGTTCACGCGCATCGAGCAGCTCTCGCGCACGGTGCAGACCGTGGTCGATCAGCTGCGCAAAGAGGGCTGCGCCATCGACACCGCGCTCGCCGGCGTGAAGCCGACCGTCATCAGCCGCCTGAAAGAGCACGCCCGCCACCTCTCTGAGCCGCCCCGCGTTCAGCACCCCGAGGTGAACCAGGTGATGTCGGGCGAGGCGTACCTGCTCTACCGGCAGAACCTCGCCGCGCAGGCGCCCGACGGCGAGCTCGCGTCGCTCATCGGCCTCGAGGGCGCGCTGGCCGCCGCCGTGCCGCGGGGCGAGCGGTTCCTGCCCCCCGAGGTGCGCGACGCCGTGGCCACCGCCGAGATCGCGTCGCTGGGCGCCCGCATTCGCTTTCTGCGCGCCTGGCTCTCGCAGCTGCTCGGCTCGCTGCCCGCGCCCGAAGAGCTCAACGGAAGAGCCGACGCCGACAAAGCGTTCGACAAGCTGGTGAAGAGCCGCTTCCCGATGCTGGCGACCAAAGAGGGCGAGCTCGTGCGGCTCTCGGCCGCCGTCGCCCGCCTGATGGAGGAGCCCGGCGACCGCGGCGAGGCCGCCCGCAAGCTCGACGTCGCGCTGCGCGGCGTGGCCGAAGACTTCGCCGGCTTCTCGAAGCGCCTGCTCGAGGCGAGGGCGGCGAAGTGACGTGCTCACCGCCGAGCTCAATCGCATTCGTGCCCGCCTCGACGCGCTGAAAGAAGGCCGCGTGCTCGAGTCGGGGCTGTTCAGCCGCGCGCGCGCGCTGCTCGACCGCGACGAGGCCCCCAAGCTCGAGGCGCTCTTGTCGCTCGATCGCGACTTCGATCGCGCCGGCGTGCACACCGCCGCCGACGCCCGCCTGCTGCGCGAGCTCGGCAAGCTCAAAGGGCGCCTGCCCGACGTCGCTCCGGGGCTGGGCCGCCGGGCCGCCGAGGCCCTCTCGGAGCTCGACGCCGCCCTGCGCCGCGCCGAGCGCCAGCTCGCGGGCCACGAGCTGCCCGCCGGCGCCGCCACCGAGCTCGAGGCGCACTTCGTGCGGCTGGCGCGGGCCGTGAAGATCGCGACGCTCTTCGAGGCGGGGCACGAGCAGTCGAAGGGCTCGGGGCCCGCGAGCGGCGACTTCGAGATCTTGCCGCACGCCCGCAGCCTCGGCCGCACGCCGCCGTCGAGCGCGCGGCTCGCCGTCGCCGAGTTCTGGGCGAAGCGGGCGCGCGAGAACGTCGGCGATCTGCTGCAGAAGCGCCGCGATCTCGACCTCGCCTACGAGCTTTTGTTGCGGGCCAGCGCGGGCGCGAGCGACCGCGATCGGCTGCGCCAGCTGCGCCTCGAGGTCGCCGACGCCCGCGAGCGCGTGCGGTCGGTGCCGGCCGTGCGCTCGCTGCACGACCTCGTGCGCCACGTGCGCCACGTGGCCCGCAAAGACTCGGCGGCGGCGTACCGATCGCTGCGCTCGCTGTACGAGCGGGCGGTCGAGGCCGGCGACACCGAGGTCGCGAAGATCGCGAGCGCCGCGACGCGCTCGATGCTGCCCGCGACGCCGCACGTGAAGGAGCTCGTCGAGAAGCACAGCCTGAAGCGCTCGCTCGGCGTGAAGGAGGCCGACCTGCGCACCCTCGAGACCGCCGAGAAGGTGAAGGCCGGCGGCCGCGCCGGCATCGACGATCGCTCGGCCGACATGCTCGCCCAGCTCGCCTTCGAGCTCGACGAGCGCCAGCTCGACCAGATCAACCTCGCCGCCGGCTGCGCCCGCTACTTCGACGTCGAAGACGCCCTCACCGAAGAGGTGGTCGAGGCCGAGCTCAGCGAGACGCGGCCCGTTCAGCGGCGCGTGAGCTACCCGACGCAGCTCATGACGTACGAGTTCACGAACAGCCTCGCCGAGCTGCCCAACTTCGTCTTCCAGCAGCCGCAGAACGTCATTCACGCGCTCGCCTCGAACCAGCAGCTCGTTCGCGCGTACCTCGAAGAAGAGGCCCCGCGGAAGCCGAAGCGCCTGCGCCAGACGGCCGTGCGCGTGTACGTGCTCGACGCCTCAGGCTCGATGCACGGGCCGCGCGCCTCGTTTCGTGACGCGATCCTCATCGCCGAGCTCAACGCGATTCGCGTGAAGGCGCGCGCCGGCATTCCGTTCGACCCGCTCTACTTCTCGTTCTTCAACGACTCGCCCACCGAGCTCGCGCGGGTCGACGGCGGCACCGAGGCGATGCGGCAGATCGAGAAGCTGTTTCGCCACTCGCCCGCCGAGGGCCAGACCGACATCACGCTCGCGCTGATGAGCGCGTTCGAGTCGATTCGCGCCGCCATCGGCAAAGACCCGTACCTCGCCCGCGCCACGGTGGTGCTCGTCACCGACGGCGAAGACGCGGTCGACCTCGAGCTCGTTCGCCGCACGCGCAAGCCGTTCGAGGGGCTGTCGATCGCGCTGAGCTTCATCTCGCTCGGTGAAGAGAACCCCGACTTGAAGAACCTCGTGCTCGAGCAGCGCGGGCAGGGCGAGCGCGCCTTCTACAGCCACCTGTCGGACGCCGAGATCGGCGTGGCCCCCACCGAGTTCGACTCGACCTTTCACACGCTCTTGCCGCCCGACCTGCCGGCGACGCCGGGCGCGCTCGAGTCGCTGTTGCCGCACCTCGAGGCGCTCGAAGAGATCGCGCGCGGCCGGCCCGCCCCCGATCGGCTGCGCTCGGCCGGCCAGTTCGAGGCCCTGTTCAACGCGCCCGACGGGGCGCCGACGAAGCCGCCGGCACCGGCGACGTTCGCGCGGCTCCACGACGTGCTCGAGGCCGTCGCCGAGGCGTCGTCGCTCGCCCCGATGGACGATCGGGCCAACGAGGCGGTCGTGCTGCTGCTCCACCTGCTCTCGCTGTACGGGCTCACGGTGCCCGACTACGTCGACGCGCTTCGGGCCCGGGACGCGAAGGTGCTCGCGGCGCTCGAGCGTGTGCGATTGTTGTGCAGGCCGTACTCGTGAGTGCCACGTCGTGGCGCGCTGTCGCATGAGACTTCGCGTTCCAGCGTGATCTGAAACCGATCACGCGCGCGCACATTCACTTCAGCGCCAGATTCAGCGCGCTTCCGATCGAGTGTTGCGAAGTTTTGCTTTTCGGCGCTCCAGCGCACAACGGGCGCCGACGTGGGCGCTCACTGTGCAGCGCGGGTGGCAGAGCGCTTGCTCAGTGGGTTCGCGCAAAGGGCGACACCGAGGGGATTCTCGATGCGGAGTACATTTGAGTTGCTGGTGCTGTCGTCGTTGCTGGCGGTGATGTCGGCGTGCGGACCACAAGATGCGCTGGTCGCGGCCGGCGAAGACGGCGAGCTCGGTGAGGCGGCCGGCAAGATCGTGGGCGGCACCGACGTCACGATCGCTCAGTTTCCGTACCAGGTCGCGGTGATGGACTCGTCGTTCTTCCAGTTCTGCGGAGGCACGATCGTCAACGCCAGCTGGATCGTCACCGCCAACCACTGCGTAGAGGGCATGACCGCCTCGCGCCTGCGCATCGGAGCGGGCAGCTCGAAGCTCTCGACCGTGCGCACGAGCGGGCAGATCCGCTCGGTGTCGCAGATCATCCGTTTCGCCGGCTACACGTCGCCCGAGCGCGGCAAAGACGTCGCGCTGCTCAAGCTGTCGACGCCGCTCGATCTCAGCGGGCCGAACGCGCAGGCCATCGGCGTCGTCACCGCGGCCGAGGCCGCGACCGCGACCGCCACCGGCACCGCGGTCGTCGTGTCGGGCTGGGGCACTACGGCGAGCGGCAGCAACAGCTCGCCCGACAACCTGCGCGCGACGACGGTCAACGTCATCAGCCAGTCGACGCTGACGTCGCAGTACGGGTCGACCATCACCTCGGATCAGCTCGGCGCCGCGGCGCCCGGCAAAGACTCGTGCCAGGGCGACAGCGGCGGCCCGCTCGTCGTGACGGTGGGCGGGGTGAAGAAGCTGGCCGGCGTGGTGAGCTGGGGCAACGGCTGCGCCGACTCGCGGTTCGCGGGCATCTACGCGCGGGCGTCTTCCTTCGAGAGCTGGATCACGCAGCAGACGGGCGGCACGACTGCGCCGCCGCCTCCTCCTCCGGCGGGCAGCGTGCTGCTCGATCAGACCGGGCTCTCGGGAGCCGCCGGCTCGTGGACGCGCGGCACCGTCACGGTTCCCGCCGGTGCGACGAGCCTCACCGTCGTGATGCAGGGCGGAACCGGTGACGCCGATCTCTACGTGCGCTTCGGCTCGCAGCCGACGACGAGCTCGTACAACTGCCGGCCGTACACCGACGGCAACAGCGAGACCTGCACCTTCGCGAACCCGCAGGCCGGCACGTGGCACATCGGCATCCGCGGCTACGCAGCCTTCTCGGGCGTCTCGGTGCGCGCGACGAACCCCTGATCGGGGTGCAGTCGCTGCACGGGCTCGCTAGATTCGCGTGCGGTGAACACGCACGAAGCGGTGGCCGAGCGGGTGGCGAGGGCGCAGGTCGCCTCGCGCAAGTGGCACCTCGCGGCGGCGGTCGTCATCGTGGCGTGCATCTTCGGGTGCACCGCCTTCTTCGCGGTGCTCACGAGGGTGCTCCACGTGCTGCCCGCGAAGCTCGCCGGGTTCGGCCTCGCCGGCGTGGTGTCGGCGCTGAGCGGCGGGGTCGTGGTCGGCACCCGCGCCGTCATTCGGCGGCGCCTGGCCGCGCTCCGCCCCGAGTGGGTCGACGACGTCGCCCGGCGCGAGGGGCTCTCGGCGAGCGAGCTGGGCTCGTACTTCACGCTCGACTCCTGGTGACCTGCGCGTGGGGCTCTTCTCGTTTCTCACCCGAAAGAAGAAAGACGCGCCCCCGTCGGACCCGGTGAAGGCCTACGACGGGATGATCGAGTCTCTCGAACGGCAGGCGTCGCAGGTGCGGCGGTCGGCCGCCACGCTGCTCGCGCTCAAGGGCGAGCTCGGCCGCGACAGCGAGCGGTACACCAAGCGGTGCGCCGAGATCGAGGAGCGCATCACCAAGGCCGCCGCGAAGGGCGACGGTCGCGCCGAGAAGGCGCTGCGGCGCGATCTCGACGAGGCCAAAGATCTCTGCGAGCAGACTCAGAAGGCGCTCGACTCGGCGAACGACGACTCGAAGGTGCTGCTCGAGACCGCCGAGGATCTCGCGAAGCGCGCTCGCGAGCTGAAGAGCGAGCGGCTCTCGGCCCTCGCCCGCTTCAAGTCGGGCCAGGTCGTCAGCACCGCGCTCAAGGCCCAGGCCGAAGAGTTCGACCGCGTGATGGCCGTCGACGCCGCCCGCGACGAGATCGAGAAGGCGCGCGCGCTGGCCGACATCTACCGCGAAGACGCCGCCAAGGCCCGCTGACCTCAGCCCTTGCGGTAGGTGCGGCAGAGGTCCTGGTAGACGCGCCACGAGTGCGCGATCCACTCCATGTCTTTCGTCGTGACCTCGCGTACGACCTTGCCGGGCGAGCCCATGATGAAGCTCTTCGGGGGGAACTTGCGACCGGGCGGTATGAGCGAGCCCGCCGCCACGAAGCACCAGTCGCCGAGCACGACGTTGTCGAGCACGACCGCGCCGATGCCGACGAGGCAGGCGTCGCCGACCGTGCAGCCGTGCAGCACGGCGCGGTGGCCGACGGTGCACTCCTGGCCGATGGTGGTTCGCGACTGGCCGAGCGTGGCGTGCGCGATGGCGCCGTCTTGAAAGTTGCTGCGAGCGCCGAGCGCGATCGCGCCGTTGTCGCCGCGCATCACCGCGCAGGGCCACACCGAGGCTTCGGGGCCGATCTCGACCTCACCGATGAGCTGCGCGGAGGGGTGAACGTAGGCGAGATCGTGAACCTTCGGCTCGAGGCTCTGGTAGCGCATGAACTTTCGCGCGTCAGCTTGATCGCTTCTGACTTCGGGGGCAACACAGAGCTGGGCTAGGTTCCCGACTCTCATGCGCACGCGATGGCTGCTGGTGGCTGCACTCGCTGTTCCGCTCTGGGCCCACGCGCAGTCCGAGCCGAGGGTGATCGTGGTGCCGTACCCGGGCGAGGCGACGCCCGACGCCGGTCAGCCCGCGGTCGCCGAGCCACCACCTCCTCCGCCGCCGGCCAACAACCCGCCGCCGCAGCCTCCGCCCGACCGCAACGCGCCTCCCCCGGCGCAGCCGCCTCCGCCCGAGCAGCCCAAGACGATCGAGGCGACCGTCGACACGGGCGAGCCGCCGCCACCACCTCCTCCCGAGAACCTGCAGCCGAAAGAGGTGCCGACGCAGCCGGTGAGCGCGATGCTCGACGGCCACCCGCGCGAGGGCGCCTTCCTCTCGGGGCCCGGCAGCCTCGCGTTCATTCTCCACCACACGCTGCTCGGCCTGACCGCCGGCGTCGCGACGCAGCTCATGCCGCGCGTCACGGCGCGGCTGCCCGACGGCACCCCCGACCACACGCGACGCTCGTGCAACGGCAGCGACGAGGCCAGCGCGTGCGGCCAGAGCGCGCGCCTCGCGTACCTGGGCGCCGGCCTCATCGGAGCAGGCCTCGGCTTCGCGACCTCTGCGGCCTGGCAGTTCTACAACTGGATGAGCGAGCGCAGCGCGTTCTTCGGCATGGCGAACTCGGCGTTCGGCGCGATGTTCGGCGCCGGCCTCGTGAACCTCATCACCGGCGACGTCGGCGCGACGACGTGGGCCCTGTGGGTGGGCGCCCTCGTCGGCGGCTGGCTCAGCGTCATCATCGGCGGCGGCGATCTGCCCATGAACAAGGGCCTGCTCATGCTCTCGGGCGGCTACTGGGCGATGCTCTTCACGGGCTGCATCGTCGGCATCATCGCGGCGACCAACCGGCAGGTCGGTGACACCCGGCCCGGCATCGACGCGCTCTTGATCGCTCCGGCGATCGGCACCGGTGCCATGGCCCTCGCGCTGCTCAAGTTCAACCCGAGCTCGGCGCAGGTGCTGCGCGCCGATCTCTTCGGCACGCTCGCTGGCCTCGCGGTCTACCTCGTCTCGGGGTTCGCGCTCGGCCCCAACTTCGGTCACTGGGCTCCGTACCTGCTCGGCGGGCTCGCCGCCGCCGGCGCGATCACGACCGTGAGCCTGCTCTGGGCCGAAGCCGCCGAGACCCCGTCGCCCGTCGACACGCAGACGCTGACGCCCGGGACGACCCAGCCCGGCGCCGCGCCGAAGCCGAAGTACAAGGGCGTCTGGTAGCGCCCGCCGCGCGTCACATGCCGAAGCCGACGAGCACGCTCGGCCAGAACGCCGTGCCCGTGACCTGCGGGTAGAAGGTGAGTCGCGCCTCGACGCGCAGCAGCGCGAGCGGCAGCCCGGCGATGGTGGCGAAGAGCACGAGCGGCCACGAGAGCCCCTCCATCCAGTCGGCCCAGCTGTGGTGCGGGCCCCAGGCGCCGGCGTCGGCGAACGCGTTGCCGCCGATGCCGAGCCCGACGTGGAACAGCTCGGTGCCGCCCTGACCCTGCAGCCACGCGGCGCCCGCGCCGCCCGACACCCAGACGACGAGCCACGGCGCGAGCAGGCCGCCCTCGGGCGCGAGCAAGAGCTCGAGGCGCACCTCGGCGCCGAGCGCTCCGACGCCCTTGTCGGTGCCGACCTCGCCTTCGATCAAGAGCGCGATCGCAGGCGTGAAGTAGCGCCCGTGCTCGGGGGGCTCGAGCAGCCCGAAGCGCGGGCCGATCGCGTTGTTGACGCCGCGGTTGGTGCCGATGCGAAACGAGGTGCCGGCGGCGACGCCCCAGCGCGAGGTCGGCCGCTCGGGCTCGGGGCCCTCTTCGACGAAGACGGTGAGCAGCAGCGCCAGCAGCATGGCTGCTCCTACCGCTGCGGGTTCGCGCGCGCCACGAGCACGGCGCGTGGGCCGCTCGAAGCGCTCATGACCCGGGTCGACGAAGCGTGTGGCCTGCGCGGCCGAAAACGGCGCGGCGCGCTACGAGATCGCTCTCGAGCGCGCCGGGGAACCTCTCGAGGTCGTCTACGAGCTCACGCCGCAGCGCGGGGCTGCGACGAGTCGCCCTTCCACGTCTTCTCGGCGCCGTTGACGACGAGCAGCACGTCGGCCGCCGACGAGCGATCGATCGCGATGCGCGCCGCCTCGATCAGCACGGGCATGAACATCGCGGGCCGCAGGAAGCCGGTCTTCGGCGCGACGCCGGTCATCATCTTGCCCCACTCGTACAGAATGCGGGCGCCCTTCTTCTGCATCACGCGGGCCGAGGCCTCCACGAAGATGGGGAAGCGCGTGTAGATCTTCGCCATCCACGACGAGAAGCGGAAGTCGTTGCCGAACTGCTTCATCCACCGGTCTTCGTAGCGCTTGAGGCGCTTCTCGCTGAGGTCGTTCACCTCGAGCGCCGAGATGAGCTCTTCGGCCGCGAGCCAGCCGCCGTCCATCGCGGTGTGAATGCCTTCACCGGTGAGCGGGTCGATGTGGCCCGCCGCGTCGCCGACCACGAGCAGGTTGTCGTAGTAGCTCTTCAGGTGCGCGCCGAGCCGCAGCGGAGCGCCTTGCATCTTCGCCACCTCGGCGTTCGGGCCGACCGCCTTGCTGATCAGCGGGTGCTCGCGCAAGAGCCGCTCGTGGATCTCGCGCAGGTCTTCGTTCTTCGCCTTGCCGCCGGGGATGATGTACGTGCAGAAGTTGACGTCGCCGTCGGCTTCCTTGAAGAGCGCGCAGTACCCGGGAATCAGATCGGTCGTGTAGAACGCGACGCCGTCGGCCTCGAAGTTGTGCGTGCCCGCCTTGATGTACGCGCGGCTGCAGATGCCGTCGGGCGGAGGCACGTCGACGCCGAGCGTCTGCAGCACGTGGCTGTGGGCTCCGTCGGCGGCGACCAGGGCCTTCGCCTCGAACGTCGCGGGCGTGCCTTCGGCGCTCACCTGAATCGTCCACACGCCGCGCACCTTGTCGAGCGTCGCGCCGTTGAACGTGTGGTGCTCTTTCAGATCGGCTCCGGCGCGGCGCGCGGCCATCGCCATCTTCTCGTCGAGGTCCCTGCGCTTGACCGCGATGACGAGGCGCTTGCCCGAGTAGAAGACCGAGTCGGCGATGAAGCCGCGACCCGACGGAGCGACGAGCCCGCCGAGCTGCGCCCAGTTGCCCTTCTTCTCGGCCTCGAGCTCCTGCAGCACGCCCATCTTCGCCATGTGGTTCTGGGCGTTGAGGCACACCGCGTCGCCGCAGATCTTGTCGCGGGGGAACTTGCGCTTCTCGAGCACCAGCACCGTCTTGCCGGCCTTCGCGAGGTACCACGCACAGACCGACCCGCTCGGCCCGGATCCAACGATGCACACGTCGTAAGTCATGCTGTGTTCCCTCCGAAAAACGCGGCCGCGTGACCTACGCGCAACGGGCTTGCAACGCAAGGGGGAGGGCGGGAGTCTTGGCGCCATCTCGTGAAGCGCAGGCGCAAAGACGTCGGCAAGTCGTTACTCTACAAAGTCGTGGAGATTTCGAACGTCGACGAGCACAGCCTCGAGCGCACCTTGAACGAGTGGGTGCCGAAAGGGTGGGCGTTCGACGGGGTGCAGTTCGCGATGCGCGAGTCGAGCAAGCGCCCGTCGATGGCGTTCGTCTTCTTCACGCGCATGGGGCACGCGGTCGAGGTGCAGCCGCCGCGGGCGTCGCCTCCGCAGCCTGTCGTGCTGCGCGACGCCTACGCGCGCCTCAAGCAGCTCGCCGAAGGAGGCGACGAGCCGTGAGCCTGCGGGTCGTGCGCGGCGGCGAAGAGCAGCCCGAGCTGCCGAAGGCGTCGCTGTTTCTTCGCGGCGGGGCGCGCGTCGTCGACCTCGCGATCGCGTGGCTGCTGTACCAGGGCACCGGCCCGGCCGGCATCGTGATGGCGCTGCTCTACATTCTGTTCGCCGACGCGATGATCTACGGCCAGAGCCTGGGCAAGAAGATGTTCGGGGTGAAGGCGATCTTCCTGCCGACGCGCGCGCCGGTGCGGCACCGCGACAGCGTGCTGCGCAACGCGCCGTTCGGGCTCGTGATCATCTTGTTCATGATGCCCGACCTCGGCTTCAAGGCGTTCATCGGCGGCATCGTCGTCATCGGCGGCATCGAGGCGTTCAACGCGTGGCGGCACCCGCAGGGCCTGCGGCTCGGAGACCTCTGGGCGCAGACGCAGGTCGTCGACGGCAAGGTGGTCGCGGGGCAGGGCGAGCTGGTGCGCCCCGCCGAAGAAGCGCGCGCGACCGGCAGAGCGAACAAAGAGTCGCCCGAGAGCTGAATGCGCATCGCGCTCACGCACAACCTGCGTCTGTCCGACGCGGAAGAAGAAGCCGAGTTCGACACGGAAGAGACGGTGAACGCGCTCGCGCAGGCGATCGAGCGCCTCGGGCACCGCCTCGAGCGGTTCGAGGTCAGCGGCCCGGCGTCGCGCACGGTCTCGGCGCTCGAGGCGTACTCGCCCGACCTGATCTTCAACACCGCCGAGGGCCGGCGCGGCCGGTTCCGCGAGGCGTTCTACCCGGCGCTCTTCGAAGAGCTGGGCATCCCCTACACGGGGTCCGACGCGTACGCGCTCGCGGTGACGCTCGACAAGCAGCTCACGAAGATGATCTTGCGCGAGCACGGGGTGCGCACGCCGGGCTGGCAGTTCGTCGAGCGCTTCGCCGATCTCAAGCCCGAGGCGCTGCACTTCCCCCTGATCGTGAAGCCGAACTTCGAGGGCTCGAGCAAGGGCATCACGCAAGACTCGATCGCCGAGAACGTCGAGCAGCTGAAGCTGAAGGTGAAGCGCGCGCTCGAGGCGTACCCGGCGGGCGTGCTCGTCGAAGAGTTCATCACGGGTCGCGATCTCACCGTGCCGTTCTTGCAGAGCGTCGACAACGACTTCGGCGGCGTGCTCGCGCCGGTCGAGTACGTCATCGACGAGAAGAAGGCCGGGCGGCGCAAGTACGGCATCTACGACTACGAGCTCAAGACGACGCTCGACAAGGCGGTGAGCGTGAAGGCGCCCGCCGACGTCACCGCTGAGATGAGCGACCGCGTGCGCACGACCGCGAAGGCGGTGTTCGACGTGCTCGACTGCCGCGACCTCGGGCGCATCGACTTTCGCCTGTCGGACGCCGGCGTGCCGTACTTCCTCGAGATCAACGCGCTGCCGTCGCTCGAGCCGGGCGCGGGCATCTACGCGGCTGCGGCGCTCGAGGGGCTGCACTTCGACGGCGTGATCGGCGCCGTCATCGAGAGCGCGGCGCGCCGCCACAAGATCAAGGACAGCTCGAAGAGCAAGGGCAAGCCGACGCGCAAGGGGCCGCTGCGTGTGGGGTTCACGTTCAACGTGAAGCGCATCAAGCCGACGTTCGACGCATCGGAAGACTCGCACGCCGAGTACGACTCGCCGTCGACGCTGCAGGCGATTCGCGAGGCGATCGCGAGCTGGGGCCACGAGGTCGTCGATCTCGAGGCGACGCCCGAGCTGCCGGCGCTGCTCGCGAACACGCCGGTCGACATCGTCTTCAACATCGCCGAGGGCTTTCGCGGCCGGAACCGCGAAGCCCAGGTGCCGGCGCTGCTCGAGCTGCTCGACATCCCCTATACGGGCTCCGACCCGGCGACGCTGTCGCTCGCGCTCGACAAGGCGCTCGCGAAGAAGATCGTGCGGCAGGCCGGCATCCCCACGCCGAACTTTCAGCTGATGACCACCGGCAAAGAGCGCCTCGACAAGCAGTTCGAGAAGTGGCCGCTCATGGTGAAGCCGGTGGCCGAGGGCTCGAGCAAGGGCGTGCTCAAGAAGAGCGTCTGCAACACGGAAGCCGAGCTGCGCGAGGTCGTGCGCGAGATGGTGACGAAGTACCAGCAGCCGGCGCTGGTCGAGGAGTTCATCGGCGGTCGCGAGTTCACGGTGGGCCTGCTCGGCGAGCGGCGGCCGAAGGTGCTCGCTCCGATGGAGATCGTGTTCCTCGACAAGACCGACAAGACGCCGATCTACAAGTTCGAGGACAAGCTCGAAGAGAACGATCGCATCAAGTACGAGGTGCCGGCGAAGCTCGACGCCAAGCAGCTCGACACGCTGAAGAGCGCGGCGCGGGTCGCGTTCATGGCGCTGGGGGCGCGCGACGTCGCGCGGCTCGACTTCCGAATGGACGACAAGGGCCGCTTCTACTTCCTCGAGTGCAACCCGCTGCCGGGGCTGACGCCGGGCTGGAGCGATCTCGTGCTCATCGCCCAGGGCGAGGGCATGGACTACCGCACGCTCATCGGCGAGATCCTGAGCGGCGCGATTCGACGCTACAAGGAGCGCGAGGCGCGGCGCAGCCAGGCGCAAGAGCGCGCGCTGCACGGCCAGACGCCGACGCCGCCGAGACCGCAGGCGGCCGAGCCGAGCTCGGCGACGGGCTGACAAACCCGAAGCCCGCAGTCCCCAGCTCCAGGTCCGTGCCGGTGCCCATGCCCGGACGTTGGATCGACGAGTCAGTGCCAGCTCACCGATGGGCTCAAACGCCAGAGCCCCAGCCCCGCGCCGACCGGCCTACGACCGGTAATCGTCGGGGTTCATGCCGAGCTCTTCCAGCCACCGGTACAGCTGGCGCGGGTAGCTCTCGAGCTCGCGAGCGGCGGCCGCCACCGAGCCTGCATTCGCCTTCAGCACCTGCTCGAGCTCTTCCTTCGTCGGCACCCAGCCGCGCGGCCGCGACGCCGCCGACGGCGACTTCTTCTTCTTGAGCGACTGGCGAACGCCCGAGACCTCGTCGGCCGCGCTGCCGAGGCCCTCGAGCTTCTCGAGGTGAATCTTCTCGTGGCCCACGGCCGCGCGCCGCAGCACGTTGCGCAGGGCGCGCACGTTGCCGCGCAGGCTGTCGAGGTAGACCTCGCGCGCCGCCGCCGGAGCGATCGACGCCTGCGCCACGCCCGCGTCTTCGAGCAGCGCCTTGATGATGAGGCCCAGGTCTTCTTTGCGGTCGCGCAGGGGCGGCGGCGAGATCACGAACCCCGCGAGGCGGTGCACGAGATCTTCGCGGAAGCCGTCTTCCGCCTGCAGCACGGCGCGGTTCGTCGCCGCGATGAACCGCACGTCGACGGTCTGGCCCTCTTTCGCGCCGACCGCGGTCACGTGCTTGGTCTCGAGCACGCGCAGGAGCCGCGCCTGGCTCGACGGCGACAGGTTGCCGACCTCGTCGAGAAACAACGTGCCCTTGTTCGCCCGCACGATCTCGCCGACCCGCGACTCGGTCGCGCCGGTGAACGCGCCCTTCTCGTGGCCGAACAGCGTCGACTCGAACAGCGTCTCGGGAATCGCGCCCGAGTCGACCGCGACGAACTGGCCCTTGCGGCCCGAGAGCGCGTGCAGCGCCCGCGCGAGCACGTCTTTACCGGTGCCGGTCTCACCGACCAGCAGCACCGGCTCGCTCGTCTTCGCCGCGCGCGCACCGGTGAGCAGCTGCTCGCCGAACAGGGGAGAGAACGTGCGCAGGTCGCCCAGCTGAATGCCCGCGATGATCTTCGCCGCCATGCCCGACTTCACGAGCCGCCAGGTCAGCAGCGTGCGCCCGATCTCGACGAGGTCGCCCTCGTGCACTTCGACCGGCGACGTGACCTTCTCGCCGTTGAGCCACGTGCCGTTGCTCGACCCGAGGTCGCTGACGAACACCGAGTCGCCGCGCACCTCGAGCGCCGCGTGCTGCGCCGAGCAGCGGCCGTCTTCGAGCGTGCACGTGTTGCCGTGCAGGCCGTTGCGCTCGCCGCGCCCGACCACGATCTTCTCGGAGTGCCACGCCCACGGGGCGATCGGCTCGTCGAGCAGTCGATCGCAGTTGAAGACCCGGTAGACGAGGCGGAGGTTCTGCTCACGCGTGCTGCTGGTCTGCTCGCGGATTGTTCCAGGCATCGGCTTTCAAAGACCCGTATATACCGCTTCGAAGTGGCACTCTCGTTCAAACCCGACGAAAAGCGCGTTCGCGCCCGAGACCTCGACCTGCCCCTGGGCCGGTTCCAGCCCGGCAAGCACAATGCGATCACCGACGTCGAGGGCGTGCAGGTCGGGCACAGCACGATCATTCACGGCGAGGGCAAGCTGAAGGTCGGCCAGGGCCCCGTGCGCACCGGGGTCACGGCGATTCTGCCCAACGAGGCCAACACCTTCATGGATCGCCTGGCCGGCGGCGCCTTCGTGCTGAACGGCGCCGGCGAGGTCAGCGGCCTCACCCAGGTCGTCGAGTGGGGCCTCATCGAGACCCCGATTCTGCTCACCAACACCATGTCGGTCGGCGCCGTCTCAGACGCCGTCGCCCGCTACATGGTCGAGAAGCACCCCGGCATCGGCGAGGAGCACGACGTCATCATCCCCGTCGTCGGCGAGTGCGACGACAGCTGGCTCAACGACATCTCGGGCCACCACGTGAAGGAAGCCCACGTGCGCGAGGCCATCGCCGCCGCGAAGAGCGGCCCGGTCGCCGAGGGCGCCGTGGGCGGCGGCACCGGCATGATCACGTGCGACTTCAAGGCCGGCATCGGCACGAGCTCGCGCAAGCTGCCCGAGGTCTTCGGCGGCTACACGCTCGGAGTGCTCGTGATGAGCAACTTCGGCAAGGTGCACAACCTCCGTGTCGCCGGCATGCCGGTCGGCGACTTCCTCGCCGAGAAGCTGAAGGGCAAGGCGCGCCGCGAGCACAACTACGGCTCGATCATCGCGGTCGTGGCGACCGACGCGCCCTTGCTGCCGCACCAGCTCTCGCGCCTGTGCAAGCGCGTGGCGCTCGGCATCGGCCGCGTCGGCTCGTACGCCGCGCACGGCTCGGGCGAGATCGTGGTCGCGTTCTCGACTGCCAACGTCATCCCGCGGCGCACCCGCAAGATGGTCTACAAGATGAAGATCCTCCTCGATCAGCGGCTCGACCCTCTCTACGAGGCCGTGATGGAGGCGACGGAAGAGGCCATCTTGAACTCGATGTGCATGGCCCCTTCGATGACGGGCGTGAACGGCAACTCCGTGCCGGCGCTGCCCCTCGACGAGCTGCGGCGCGTGCTCGCCGCGACGCGCCCGATCTTCAGCGTCGCGCCGCCCAAGCCAACACGCGGTGGACCCGAAGGCCCCTGACTGCTAGACGCCCCCGCCCATGGCACGAAGCAAGAGCAAGCACGTTCGAGTCCGTTCCCGCATCCGCGTTCGCTGGAAGAAGCGCCTCGAGCGCAAGAAGGCCGCCGCGGCCGCAGCCGCAGCGTCGCAGGGCTCGAAGAAGAAGTAGTGGCTCAGCGGTAGCGCGCGCCGGTGAAGCGCCTGTCGTCGCGACAGGCGCTCGTCGAGCGCACGAGGTTACCGTTGGTGATCGAGTCGTTTCCCCCGTCGCTGGTCGACGCGGGCACGTACCTGCCGCGGAGCGAGATTTCTCGCCCGCCGCCGGGCATCGTTCCGTTCAGCGTGAAGTCGAACGTGTCGTAGACCGTGCCGCGCAGCTCGACGCCGTCGACCGCTCCGCGCAGCACCGAGCCTTCGCGCGTGAACGACACGGTCGCCGGCGGCTCGCCCGCCGTGCCGCCGTCACACGGGAAGACCGGCGCGATGAACTGGAGGAACCACACGCCCTCGACGGGCGGGCAGGTCGTGCTGCACGGTTGCGAGTTGCCGCACGCGGCAGCGAGCCAGAGAAGCGGAGCCATCTTCAGCAAGGGGTTCGTCACGGCAGGCCGTACACTACACAAAATGCTGCCCTTCGAGATCGAGCCGGGCCCGGTCGCGTTCGACGCCGATGGCACGCTGTGGGCGGGCGACGTCGGCGACGAGCTCGTGCGCGACCTCGGGCGCTTCGAAGAGTACGAGCAGCGCGTCAGGGTCGACCCGATCGAGGGCTACACCTGGGCGGTCGAGATCCTCGAGGGCCACGACGAGCACGAGCTCATCGAGCGGTCGCGCAGGCTCTTCGCGCGCCAGCGCGTCTTCGACTTCGTGCGGCCGCTGCTCGCCCGGCTGAGCGACGTCTACATCGTCTCGGCGAGCCCCCTCTGGGCGGTGCTCCCGGGCGCCGAGGCCCTCGGCATCGATCGCGAGCGCGTCATCGCCGCCGACGCCGACCGCGCCGCCGGCCGCGTCGGCCGCGTGCGCCGCCCGATTCCCTGCGGGCCCGGCAAGGTGCAGCACCTGAAGGAGCGCGGCATCGTGCCGGTCGTCGCGTTCGGCAACGGCGACCTCGACGAGCCGATGCTGCGCTACGCGAAGCGGGGCGTCGTGGTCGCTCCGAGGGCGGGCCCCGACAACGCGCTCGTGGCGGCCGCCGGGCGGAACGGTTGGCCGGTCTTGCGTGCCTGAGCAGAACCCGGCAAGAAGGCCAACCTGATGCGCCACTGGATTTCGTTCGCGCTCGCACTGCTGCTGGCGTCTCCCGCTCTCGCTCAGCGTGTCGTCATCCTCGAGATCGAAGGAGACAAGGGCGGCAAGCTCCGCAACCAGGTCGAGTCGGCGCTCAAGAAGGCCGACAGCGTCGAGGTGGTCTCGCTGGACAAGTACAAGGCGGCGGCCTCGAAGAAGAAGCTGAAAGGGCCCTCGGCGATGACGCCGGCCGCGCTGAGCCGTGTCGCGAAGGGGCTGAAGATCGACGCCGGCGTCGGCGGCGAGGTCGGCGGCAAGTTCGAGGTTCAGATCTGGGACTCGGGCGGCCAGCAGCTGTGGACGAAAGAGCTCAAGATCAAGAACGGCCTGCTCTCGGCCGACTTCGCTGGCAAGCTCGCGAAGGCGATCACCGCCGCCGCCAAGTCGGCGCCCAAAGCCGAGGAAGAGGCCGAAGGCGGCGAAGAAGAGGCGAAGCCGCCGCCGAAGAAAGACGAAGAGAAGCCGGCGGCCGAAGAGACGTCGGCGCCTCCGCCTCCGCCGAGGGCGAGCGACGAAGATCGCGAGAAGCGCCGCTCGGAAGAGGCCGCCGAAGAGGCCGCCGCGCGCAACGTCGAGCCCGAGCGCGATCAAGACCTCGAGCAGGAGGGCAAGAAGGTCAAGAACCGCATCGGCCCGAAGGGCGTCTCGATCTGGCTCGCCGGCACCACGACGTGGCGCTACTACTGCGCGCGCCCCGGTGTCGACTCGTGCGGCGCATACGACCGGCTCGTCGAGCAGATGCAGATGACCCCGCCCGGCGACGTCGTCGACTTCCGGCCCCAGGTGCCCTACGCGGGCTTCAACTTCCAGGTCGAGCTCTTCCCGCTCGCGTGGTTCCTCGACAACTTCCTGCAGGGCATCGGCGTCGTCGGCAGCTTCGGCCTCGGCTTCTCGCTCACCCGCGTGACGATTCAGTCGCCCGCCGGCAGCACGATGCCGAAAGAGGTCGTCTCGACCGACCGCTCGTGGACGGCGATGCTCGCCTACCGCTTCTACTTCTCGTTCGACTCGACCGCGAAGAACCCCGCCGTCGGCTATGTGGGCCTGCGCGGCGGCGTCGCCGGCCGCATCTTCGAGATCGACGCGAAGGCCATGGTGCCGCTGCCGGGCACGAACCGCCTCTACCCGGCGATCGGCATCGACTTCGCGATCCCCATCATTCGCTACTTCGGCGTCGAGGGCTCGGCGAGCTACTTCTTCTCGCCGCGGCCGGGCGCCGACGAGATCGCCGGCTACGGCGACCCCGTCAGCGGCGCCGCGGGCGGCGCGACCGGCACCGGCTTCCAGCTCGAGGGCGGCGTCGCCGGCACGATCTGGGGCCCGGTCGGGTACCGGCTGAGCGTGCGCTACACGCCGTTCACCGACCGCTACTTCGGCATCGGCAACAAGTGGACGTACAAGTACCCCGACGGCACCGAGTACCAGGGCGCCAAAGAGGGCGCCGCGTTCGAGAGCTACATCACGTTCATCTGGGGCATCACCGCTTCATTCTGAAGCGACGTCGTTCTGAAGCGACGAGGCGAGCTTCCGCGCGTCTGTCGGTCGAACAGTAATTGACAGCCCGGAGCACGTTCCGTAAGGGGGCGCCTCCGGCCGGTTGCTCATTTCTGGAAAGAAGAAACATGACCCGCTCACTCCTCGCCGTCGCGGTCGTTGCGCTCACCGCGTGTCCGAACCCGATTCCATCGCCTGACGGCGGCTCGGACAGCGGCACCATCAACCCGCTCCCGATGGATGCGTGCAGCGGCAAGTGCGGCGTCAACCAGAAGTGCGACACGATGAACCGCGTATGCGTCGACGGCTGCAGCGGCCGGTGCGACGGCGGCACGATCTGCCAGCGCCAGGCCGGAGACATGTTCGACTGCACGGCGATCGTGACGAGCTGCAAGGGCATGACGTGCAGCCAGGCCGGCCAGGTCGCGTGCCTCGGCGGCGAGTGCACCTGCCTCGGGCCGAGCCGCGGCGTCTTCGACAGCTGCTTCGGCCCCGAGATGCTCCCCGGGCAGGGCGGCGTCTGTGGCCCGAACGGCGACTGCGTCGCTCCGAAGCGCTACCAGCAGTGCAAGTTCGGCTCTGACCCGGCGTTCGCCTGCGGGGCCGGCTCGACCTGCAGCCCCGTCTTTGGCGACCTCAACGAGAACGACGTCTGCGACCCGGGCGACACCTGCATGTGCCTCCAGGCGTGCATGCAGCACTCCGCCTGCCAGCGCGGCGAGCTCTGCGCGGGCGGCTTCCTCGGCACCCTCGGCTGCCTGCCGGCCGGTCTGTTCCGCGGCCAGGAGTGCGCGATTCAGGTCGACGGCGGCACGCTGCCCGACGGCGGCCCCGCCGGCCTCGTCTCGCAGACGGTGACCGCGGCCAGCCTCTGCCTGCGCAAGGACACGGGCGGCGCTTTCACCGAGACCGTGCCGACCGGCACGTGCGCCTACCAGTTCGGCTACTTCGCGAACCAGGGCCCGATCGTGTTCAACAACTGCCGCCCGCCGGGCGTCGTGGCCGAGAACGGCCTCTGCGACGCCGAGAGCTTCGCCATCACCGACATGGCGCTCCAGTGCAACACGGGCCTCGAGTGCGCGGGCATGCGCGGCGGGGCCACCGGCCACGACGGCATCTGCCTCAGGGCCTGCAACTCGATTGCGCCGTCGGTCACGTACCCGACGCCGTACCCCGCCTGCAATATGGGCGAGTCGTGCGTGAACCTGTACCGCCGCGAAGACATCAACCGCGAAGGCGCGCTGATGGGCGTCTGCACGAAGTCGTGCAACATCTTCGACCCGGCGCGCAGCTCGTGCCCGGCCTACGGCACCGTGCCGGCGGTCTGCATCCCCACCAACGCCGACGGCCGCGTGGTGGTCAGCAACGACGGCTCGGGCGTCTGCGTGCCGCAGCGCACGAGCGTGGCGGCGCTCGGCATGCCGTGCACCGAGTCCGACCCGTTCAAGGGCGCCTCGTGCGGCGCCGGTCAGGTCTGCCCGCCCGCGGGCGCTGATGCCGCTCCCGTCTGCACGCAGGTCTGCGACGTCTCGTGCAGGCCCTCGGCGGACGCCGGCGTGCCGGCTCGCTGCGCGACGCAGATGTACGCGAACTGCCCCTCGGGCAAGACCTGCCGCGCGGTCACCACGACCACCGGCTCGCGCGTCGGCTTCTGCCAGTAGCCACAGTTCGCCCGCTGCCGTCCGTGCTCGAGAGCGCCGGGCGGCGCGACGCGAGCTTCACAGAACGCAAAGGTCAGAACCGCAGGCTCACGCCGAGCCGTTGGTCTCGCGCGTCGACCTCTGTGAGTCGCGACACGTCGACCGCGGCCTGCATGCTCGCGAAGGGCCCGGCGGCTCGGCAGCGTCGCCGGCTCAGACCGAGATGAGGCCCTTGCGGATGCCTTCGGTCACGGCCTCGACGCGGTTCGTGACCTCGAGCTTGCGGTAGATGTGCTCGAGGTGCGTGCGAATCGTCGCCTTCGAGAGGTTGAGCAGCTTCGCGGCCTCCGAGTTCGAGACGCCCTTCGCGATGAGCTGGAGGATCTCTTTCTCGCGATCCGACAGCGGCTTGAGCTCGGGCTCGCCCGCCGGCATCGGCTCGGGGGCCGCCTCGCCCGGCACCCCCACGCGGAAGTGCTTCAAGAGCCGCCGCGCCAGGTTCGGCTGAATCACCGTGCCCCCGGCCTTCACCTCTTTGATGGCCTCGACGATGCGGTCGGCCGGAGTGCCCTTCAGCAGGTACCCTGACGCGCCCGCCTTCACCGCTTCGAGCACTTTGTCCTCTTCGTCGAAGATCGTGAAGATGAGGATCTCGACCGACGGCGTCGAGGCCTTCACCACGCGCGTCACGTCGATGCCGCTCATGCGCGGCAGGCCCAGGTCGAGCAGCAGCACGTCGGGCTTGATGCGCGGCACCTCTTCGACGGCCGTCTCGCCCGACAGCGCGGTGCCGACGATGGTGACCTCGCGGCTCGACTCGAGCAGCTTGAGCTGGTTCTTCAAGATCTTCGTCTGATCTTCGACCACGTACACGCGAATCGGAGGCTGAAGCGGGGGCTGTACGGGCGGCTGCTGCGGGTCTTCCACGGTGTGCTCCTTCAGACGGGTACTGAGAACGAGATCTGCGAGCCCTTGCCGGGCGCCGAGTCGATGATCACCTGGCCGCCCACCTTCATCGCGCGCTCGCGCATGTTGATGAGGCCGTAGTGGCCGGCCTTCGTGCCGCTCGTCTCGAAGCCCTTGCCGTCGTCTCTCACCGACAGGTCGACGCTCGAGAGGCCGAAGTGCAGCTTCACGTCGATCGCCTTCGGCTGCGCGTGCTTCGCGGCGTTCGACAGACACTCTTGCAGCACCCGGAACAGCGCGAGCTGCTTCTCGGGCGCGAGCTTGCCCACATGGCCGCCGCGCGTGAACCGCACGTCGAGCTGCGTGCGCTCGCGGAAGGTCTTCACGTAGTCCTCGAGGCCGACGCCGAGATCGAAGTCTTCGCGCATCATGCGCAGGTTGCGGCGGAGCTCTTCGATGGACTCCTCGGCAGACGACTTGAGCTCCCTCAGCTCTTTCAGCAGGGCCTCGTCTTTCGCCAGCGACAGAATGTACTCACTCTGGATGATGAGCGACGAGAGCGACGCGCCCAGCCCGTCGTGGATCTCGCGGGCCAGCCGGTTGCGCTCTTCGACCACGGCGAGCTCTTTCAGATCGCCCTGCAGGTCGACGACCTCGCGGTGGGCCGTGACCTCGCGCTCGTTCAGGTACACGAGCACGTAGATGATGATGAAGTTGAGCGCGAGGTACCACAGCAGCGTCAGCACCTCGACCGCCGTCGGCGACCGGTTGAGCAGCTGATCGATGCGCGTGGTGATGAGCAGCGCGAGCAGCGGCGGCAAGATCGCGAGCGGCTTCGGGAAGAGGATCGCGAAGAGCGTGGTGAACAGCAGCTGGGTCGCGAGCAGCGGGCTCTGCAGGCCGCCGCCGCGGATGATCAGGTACACCATGATCATCAGGTCGCAGCACAGCGTGACGTACGTGACGATGCGGCCGGCGCGCGGGTTCTCGAGCACCAGGTAGTTCGCGATGCTGTACATGAGCATCGCGAAGTAGCCGGCGAACGCCGAGGGCCCCGTGAGCGCGAAGTACCGGCTCCAGATCGGCACCGCGAGGATCAAGAGGCCCAGCGTGAGGAACATCATTCGCGCATAGAAGAGGGCCCGCGCCCGCGCGACGAAGCGCTCCTGCATCCAGCTGGTGTTGGCCTGGTCGGTCGACAGATCTTGCGTGAGGTGGCGACGATCGAGCACGGCCTTCACGCGCGCGCGCCGGTCGTCGGAGACGGGGTCTCCGGTCGAGGCTGGCATCGTCGGGTCGAGCACGGCCAGAGTCTATGCGGTATAGGCGCCTCATGTTGATCGGGAAGACGCCCGTGGCGCGCCTGCAGCGAGTGGGGCGGGGCTGCGTCTTTCTCAAGCTCGAGACCTTCAGCCCCAACGCCACCTACTTCGACCGCGTCGCGAAGGCGCTCTGCGACCAGGCCGCGCTCCCCGCGGGCGCCACCGTCGTCGAGGCCGGCAACGGAGCCCTCTGCATCGCCGTCGCCTCCCAGTGCGCCGCCCGCGGGTGGAAGCTGAAGGCCTGGCTGCCCGAAGACGCGTCGATCGAGGTCCGCCAGTCGCTCGAGCTGTGGGGCGCCGTGTTGACGCTCACGCCCTTCGAGGCCGGCCCCGAGGGCTCGCGCATCGCCGCGCGCGCGACCGGCAAGCTGCTGTCCGAGACCTACCCCTCGGTGCGCATCGCAGTCGCGCACGACGTCGGCCGCGAGCTCGTCGACACCGTGCGCGCCGACGGCGGCCGCATCGACGCGTTCGTCGCCGGCTGCGGCTCGGGCGCGACGCTCTCGGGCGTGATGAGCGAGCTGCGGGCGGCGTGGCCGGGCGTCGAAGGCGTGGCCGTGCAGCCGGCGAAGAGCCCGGTCATCGACCACGGCATCTGGAAGCCGCACCGGCAGCCGGGCAACGCCAGCTGGCCGAGGGTGCCGATGCTCGATCGCACCCTCGTCTCGCGCACCATCGACGTCGCCGACGAAGACGCCTGGGCAATGCGCGCGCGGCTCGGCCGCGAAGAGGGGCTGCTCGTCTCGACCGCGTCGGCCGCCTCGGTGTGCGCCGCCGAGCGGCTGGTGGCAGAGAAGGGTGACGGCTGCCGCGTCTACGCTCTCGCCGTCGACACCGGCGAGCGCGACTTCTCGCTCGAGGCGTTCTTCGCGTGAGGGTCCTCATCGTCGGTGCCGGCGGCCTCGGCTGCCCCGCAGCCCTCGCGCTGTCAGGTCGCGCCGACCTCACGATCGCCGACCACGACGTCGTCGAGCTCTCGAACCTGCACCGCCAGGTCCTCTACACGCGCGACGACCTCGGCAAGCCCAAGGCCGAGCTCGCCGCGGCGCGCGTTTCCGCGAAGGGCCTTCGACTGAAGGTGACGGCCGAGAACGCCGCGGCGCTGTTTCGCGAGCACGACCTCGTCATCGACGGCACCGACGGCGGCCCCACCAAGCTGATGCTCAGCGACACCGCGGTGCAGACCGGCGTGCCGCTCGTCTACGGCGGCGTCTTGAAGAGCCACGGCCAGGCGATGCTCATCGCTCCCCCAGGCCCGTGCCTGCGCTGCCTCTTCGACGAGTCCATCGAGGGCCCCACCTGCGCGCAGGCCGGAGTGCTCGGCACCGTCGCCGGAGTCATCGGCGTCAGGCAGGCCGAGCTCGCCCTCACGCGCGAGGCCGGGCTCCACGTCTTCGACGGCGAGAAGCTCTCGTGGCGCACCGTGCCCGTGAAGCGCACCGCCGACTGCCCCGTCTGCCCCGCGAGCGTCGACATCACGAGAGAGGTCTGCCCCATGACCTACGTGCGCGTGAAGCTCGCGATCGAGAAGCTGCAGCCCGGCGCGCTCCTCGAGGTCTGGCTCAAGGGCGACGAGCCGCTCAAGAACGTGCCGCAGTCGGCCCGCGACGAGGGCCACACCGTCGTCTCGCTCCAGGCCCACGGCGACCGCTCGCGGCTCCTGCTCAAGCTCGCCTCGTAGACGGCACCCACGAGGCGCGGTGACGGCGATCGCCGACCTGCGCTAAGGAGCCGACCATGGCTACCGTTCGCATTCCCACTCCGTTGCGCACGTACACGCAGAACCAGGCCGAGGTGAAGGCCTCGGGCAAGACCGTCGGTGAAGTGCTCAAGGCCCTCGAGGGCAGCGCTCCCGGCATCGGCACGCGCCTGTTCGACGAGAAGGGCGGTCTCAAGCGCTACGTGAACGTCTTCCACAACGACGAAGACATCCGCTTCTTGAAAGATCTCGAGACCCCCGTCGCCGACAGCGACACGCTCTCGATCATCCCCGCCATCGCCGGCGGGAGCGACCAGGCCCCCGCAGTGAGATGAGCCTCACCGAAGAGCAGATCGCGCTCTACTCGCGGCAGATCCTCGTCATCGGCGGCAAGGGGCAAGAGAAGCTGTGCAGCGCCCGCGCCCGCGCGACGCCCGACTCGCTCGTGGGCCGGTATCTCGCCGCTGGCGGCACGACGCTCGCCGACGACGGTGAGCCGCTGTGCCCGAGGTGCGAGGCCGAGCTCGGCGATCACCCGCTCGTCGCGCTCGCGTTCCAGCGCCGCGCGCTGACCGGCCGCTGCCCGAGGCACCCGTGAAGAGCTTCGCCGCCATCACCGAGCTCGTCGGCAACACGCCGCTGTACGAGCTCAAGAGCTTCGAGAAAGAGACGCCGGGCGTGCGCATCTTCGCGAAGTGCGAGTTCTACAACCCGGGCGGCAGCGTCAAAGACCGCGCCGGCCTGCAGATGCTCAAAGACGCGAAGGTGCCCCCGGGCAAGACGGTCATCGACTCGACGAGCGGCAACACGGGCATCGCCCTCTCGTGGATCGGCGCCGCCCTCGGGCTCAAGATCGCGCTCGTCATGCCGAGCAACGTCAGCGCCGCGCGCAAGCGCATCACGAAGGCGTACGGCGCCCAGCTCATCTTCTCGGACCCGCTCGAGGGCAGCGACGGCGCGATTCGCCACGCGCGCCGCCTCATCGACGCCGAGCCCGAGCGCTGGCACTACATCGATCAGTACTCGAACGCGTCGAACCCGCGCGCCCACTACCTCACGACGGCTCCCGAGATCTGGGCCCAGACGAACGGCACCGTCACGCACTTCGTCGCCGGCATCGGCACCACCGGCACCGTCATCGGCACCGGCCGCCGCCTCAAAGAGCTGAACCCGAAGATCCAGATCATCGCCCTCGAGCCCGCCGAGCCGCTGCACGGCCTCGAGGGCCTCAAGCACCTGCCGAGCTCGATCGTGCCGCACATCTACGACGAGAAGGTGCACGACGAGAAGCTGTCGGTCGCCACCGACGCCGGCTGGGACATGAGCGAGCGCCTGCTGAAAGAAGAGGGCCTCTCACTCGGCCACAGCTCGGGCGCCGCCGCCGCCGGCGCGCTCGCGATCGCGAAGCGCCTCGTCGCCCAGAAGCAGCAGGGCACCATCGTCACCGTGTTCCCCGATCGCGCCGACCGCTACTTCGAGCCCCGCCGCTGGGAGAAGACCTTCTCATGGCCGTGACCCCGCCCGGCGCGATCGACGCCATCGCCCGCCACGTCGAGTCGACCTACCCCGAAGAGGGCTGCGGCCTCGTCTTCGAAGGGCCGCAAGGCCTGCGCGCCCTCGCGATGAAGAACGTCTACGACAAGTACCACGCGCGTCTGCCCGACCAGTTCCCCCGCACCAACCGCACCGCCTACCGGATGGACGAGCTCCAGCTCGAGCGCGCCATCGAAGAGGCCCAAGCGCAGGGCGAGAAGCTCGTCTGCATCTTCCACAGCCACTGCGACGTCGGCGCCTACTTCAGCAAAGAGGACTCCGACATGGCCGCGCCCGACGGCCTCGAGATGCGCCCCGGACTGAGGTGGGCGGTTATCGCTGTAAACCAGGGCAAAATGGCCACGTACAAGGTTTTTACCTTTGCCGGCGGCCAATTTGCAGAGGATGAGTCTTTTCGACTATAAGGCCGCGCCTTTTACAAGTTTCACTTTGAAGGAGCGGCAATGGCAAACCCAGGTGGCTTCACAGTCTGGCTGACCGGCATGTTGGGCGCAGGCAAGACGACGCTGGCCGAGTACGTGGCGGCGCGGCTGCGGCAGGTCGGGCGGAACGTGGAGATCCTCGACGAAGAGACGCTCCACCCGGTGATGTGGAAGGAGCTTGGCGACACGAAAGACGATCGGCTGACGATCGCTCGCCGCATCGGGTACATGGCTGACATTCTGACCCGCAACGACGTCTGCACGCTCGTCGCGGCCGTCACGCCCTACAAGATCGTCCGCGAAGAGAACCGCCGCCTCATCGGCCGCTACGTCGAGACGTACGTCGACTGCCCGACCGAGAAGCTCATCCAGCGCGACAGCACCGGCAAGTACAAGAAGGCGCTCTCGGGTGAGATCCCCAACTTCATCGGCATCACCGAGCCCTACGAGCCGCCGAACGCTCCCGAGGTCACGGTGCACTCCGACACCGAGCCCGTCGAAGAGGGCGGCCGCAAGGTGTTCCAGGCGCTCTTGAACCTCGGCTACGTCACCGTCGACGAGCTCAAGACCATCACCGGCAAGCGCATGAAGGCCGAGCCGATGCGCCGCCGCGGCGCAGGCAAGGCCACCCGCGGCGCCCGCCCGCGCCCTGCGACCCGCGCCGCCCGCATCGCGAAGCCCGCGAACAAGGCCGCTGGCAAGAAGCGCCGGTAGCGCTTAGAGACGAGGTCGTGCTCACCGACGCACAGGTCGATGCGCTGTGCGCGGCCTCGGCCCACAAGCTCGAGGCGCTCCGCGCCGCGCTGCGCGCCCACCGCTCGGCGCTCGTCGCCTTCTCGGGCGGAGTCGACTCTGCCTTCGTCTTGAAGGTCGCGCTCGACGAGCTCGGCGCGAGCGCCGTCGCGCTCACCGCGCTCTCGCCCAGCGTCGCCCCCGACGAGGCCCGCGAGGCCAAGGAGCTCGCGGTCTCGCTCGGCGCCCGCCACGTGCTCGTCGAGTCGAAGGAGCTCGAAGACCCGCGCTACGCCGCGAACCCCCAGAACCGCTGCTACTTCTGCAAGACCGAGCTGTACACGATCTGCGAAGCGCAGCGCGCCGCGCTCGGCCTCTCGGTCGTGCTCGACGGCTTCAACGCCGACGACAAGAAAGACCACCGCCCCGGCCACCAGGCGGCCCGCGAGCACCGCGTCGCCTCGCCGCTCGCCGCCGCCGGCCTGACGAAAGACGAGATCCGCGCCTGGTCGAAGCGCCTCGGCCTGCCGACGTGGAACAAGCCGCAGATGGCCTGCCTCGCCTCGCGCCTGCCGTATGGCACGCAGGTCACCGTCGAGCGGCTCAACCAGGTCGGCCGCGCCGAGAAGGCGCTGCGGGCGGTCGGGCTCTCGGTCTTCCGCGTGCGGCACCACGGCGAGGTCGCCCGGCTCGAGGTCTCGGCCGACGAGCTGCCCCGGCTTCATGACGCAGCGTTCCGTGCCGCGGTCGACAAGGCCGTCAAAGCGTGCGGTTACACGTTCGTGGCCGTCGATCTCGAGCCGTTTCGCACCGGGCGGCTCAACGACTCGATAACGCGGCAGTCGGGCCTCGCGCTCGACGTGCTTCCGTCCTAAACTTCGGGCGTTTCACAGGGCCGATACCTCCCACGGGGTGCACCACCGATGAGGCATTCTTCGAAGCTCACCTTCGTGGTCGCAGTGTGGGTCGTCGGCTGCTCGAGCAGCGGCGGTATGTCGGGCGGCTGCACCTCGCTCGCTCCGATTCCCGGCACCGCCGGCTACACCGGCGAGAAGACCGACAACGCCGTCAACCTGCAGCTGTCGCCCGACGGCATCAACTACATCAACGCGAACTGGCAGCAGCTGATCGGGCTGTTCGCTCCCGGCCTGCGCCTCACGGTGCCGATCGCGTGCATGACGCAGAACGTCTCGGTGATCGGCGACGTCTACGTCGCCGACCAGAACCTCAACCGCTCGTGCGGTGCCGGCGAGGGCGCGAGCGTCACCGTCCAGATCACGAACTTCAACCTCGTCGCGCGCCAGGCGCCCATCGACGGCATCGAGGGCACCATCGCCGTGTCGATCGACACGGGCGACATCATGGCCACGACCGACAGCTCGGGCCCGTGCCTCTTCCTTCAGCACCCCGAGTGCGCGCTGAACTTCAACACCGCGCGCCAGAGCCCGACCTCGAACTCGGTCGCCGCGACCATCAAGTTCTCGATCGACAACCGGTGGGACAAGCGCATGGCGTTCGCGGTTCAGACGCCGCTGCGCGGCACCCAGGTCTGCGGCTCGAGCGGAGCCTCGGCCGCCCCGTTCTGCCTGCAGCCCGGCGACGTCAACATCGACGGCCGCAACACCTGCGGCAACATCTGGTGCGGCCTCGCCGACTGGGACCCGGTCAAGAACCTGATCCTCACGCTGCTCTCGCCCACGCTGCAGACGCAGATCAACGACCTCGTCGCCGCCCAGTCGTGCCAGCAGTGCGGCGGCATGAACCCGCCGTGCCCCACGTTCAACGGCGTGCAGTCGACCTGCACCAACGGCGTCTGCCGCGACACCGCGATGAACCGCTGCGTGCCGCGCTTTCTCGGCGTCGAGGGCCGCGTCGCCCTCGGCGCGACGATGGGCGCCTTCGGAGTCCCCGCGAACGCCGCCCTCGACCTCGAGCTCCACGCCGGCTCGTCGTTCTCGGTCGACACCCAGAACGCCATCAACATCGGCACCCGCGGAGGCCTCGCCGCCGTCGCCGTCGCGCCGTGCGTGACGCCTGCGCCCCCGCCGCCGCTCGCGATGCTCGCGCCACCGAACTTCCGCGCCGAGGCCCCGCCGGTCTCGATGACGAACCCGCCGTACCACATGGCCCTCGGCGTCAGCTCGCCGTTCTTGAACCTCGCTTTCCACCAGGCGCACCAGGGAGGCGTGCTCTGCCTCAACCTCTCGAGCGCGACCGTCGGCCTGCTCAACACCGGCCTGTTCAAGACGTTCTTGAACTCGCTCGGCAAGCTGACCACGCGTGACGGCAAAGACGCTCCGATGATGGTCGTCATTCGCCCGGGGTCGCCTCCCGAGGCGAAGATCGGGCCGGGCGGGGCGAACAAGCCGCTCATCACGCTCTCGATGAAGAACGTCAGCATCGACTTCTACGCGAGCTTCGATGACCGCTTCGCGCGCCTCTTCACGCTCAAGCTCGGCATCAACCTGCCGCTCGGCATGACGTTCAGCGGCTGCACGAAGGTGACGCCGTCGATCGGCGATCTGAAGAACGTGATCACGAAGCCCGACGGCTCGGCCTGCGTGACGCCGGCCGACTGCGTCGAGACGTCGAACAGCGAGATCCTCGCGGAAGACCCGAAGGTGCTGGCCGACCTGATCCCCGCCGTCATCGGCCTCGCCGAGCCGGCCCTCGCCGAGGCGCTGAAGCCCATCGACCTGCCTGACCTCGGCCCGTTCAAGCTGAAGGTCAACGCCGCGAAGGGCGTCGGCAACGTCTCGGGCACCGAGACGTACAACCACCTCGGCCTCTACGCGACGATGCTCCCGACCGGCGCCGCTTGCGCGACGGTCGCCCCGCGCATCTTCGCGTCGCTCAAGAAGAGCCTCATCCCCGAGGCCTCGTCGATGCGCCTCAAAGGGCAGCCGCTCGAGTGGCCGACGGCCGTGCTCGACGTGCGCGCCGAGGGCGTGCCGGGCACCGCCGAGTACCAGACCCGCGTCGACGAGGGCCTGTGGAGCGAGTTCCGTCAGGCGTCGGGCGGCGAGCTCGCCGTCAGCCACCCCATCTTCTTGCTGCAGGGCACCCACAAGATCGAGGTGCGCGGCCGCGTCGCCGAGGCCCCGCACGGCGTCGGTGAGCCCCTCGTCGTACCCTTCATGGTCGATTGGGATCCGCCGGAGCTCCAGTTCCACCTCGATCGCCCCCACGACCGCCTCGTGCTCGACGCCCGCGACGTCATCTCTGCGCCCGAGAAGCTCGAGTACAGCTATCGCGTCGGCGACGGCGCCTGGTCGTCGTGGGGCGCGGCCCGCGAGATCCAGCTCTCGGCGATCGAGGTGCAGGGTGGGGTGACCGCCCGCGTGCGCGACGAGCAGCTCAACGTCGGTGAGCTCGCCTGGCGCGTGCCGACCGTCGTGCAGCGCCCGCCCGCCGGCGAGGTCGAGCCCCTCGCGTCGCCCGCCGAGCCGCGTGCAGGCTGCGACGCGACCGCGGGCCTGCCGCTGCTGCTCGCGGTGGCTGCGCTCATTCGCCGCAGAAAGCCCTGAAGCCGCGCGCGGCTTTCGGGTACTCACGGGCTCAACGTGCTGCCCGTCGCGCTCGCGCTGTTCCTCCACGCCGGTGCTCCCGAGGAGCGCCTCGATCACCGTGGGGCCGTCGGCCTGCTCCTCGGGTTGAGCGGCCTGCGCAAGGAGTCGAGCGTCGGCGACAACACGTGGCGCGGCGCCTTGAGCGTCGGCGGCAGCATCAACGTCGGTTGGCGCTCGAACGAGATCATCCTGCTCGGCTCGATGAGCCTGACGCGCAGCGAGCTGCTCGACGCGATGACCGGCCTCGTCTCGTACGGCCTCGGCGTCGACGGCCAGATCGCGGGCCTCTTCCGCGGCTACTTCGGCGAGCGTTGGAAGACGTTCGTCGACCTGGGCGCCGCCGTGAACTTCTCACCGGGAGTCACCGGAGGCCCGCGCTTCGGCCTCGGCGTGCAGTACGAGCTCTCGTCGCTCGCCGGCGTCTTCACGTCGCTCGGCGCCACCATCGGCTTCGGCACGCTGCTCATGTGGCGCGCCGAGCTGCTCGTCGGCGTGCAGCTGCGGAGCTTCTTGCTCGAGTAGCGGGCGAAAAATTGATCCTGTGTGGATGTGTGCGACCATGTCGCACATGAACGACAACGCCCGGCTGACCTCCGTCGTGTTCCGCCTCAACCGCGATCGCCTCGAGTCGCTCAAGGAGCTCTCGAAGGCGACGCGCATTCGTCAGAGCGAGTACCTGCGCGAGGCGATCTCGGATCTGCTCGAGAAGTACGACGATCAGATGACCGACGCGTGAGCTTCACGTCGCGGCCGACGCCGCGTCGTGAAACGGTGGGCCCGGCGGCAGCTGGGGCGTCGAACCGAAGAACGGGTTCATCGCGTCGGGGTAGCGCACCTCCCACAAGATGAGCCCCTGCGCCGGAGCCTTCACGCCGTCGAACGGCGTGGCCTCTTCCAGCGCGCGCCGGTACACCGCGGCGTCGAGCTCTCCGCGCGCGGCGGCGACGGCACCTCCGACGAGGTACCGCACCATGTACCGCGCGAAGCCGTCGCCGACGATGCGCAGGTCGGCGATGGGCCCCAGGCGCTCGAGCGTCACCGAGCGCACCGTGCGCGGCCTCTGCGTGCTCGACTTGTCGTGAAACGCGAAGAAGTCGCGCGTGCCGACGGCGAGCGAGAGCGCCTCGAGCACGCGGCTCGGCTCGGCGTCGGTGCGCCAGGCGTAGGGCGCCCAGCGCGCGTCGTCTTCGAGCAGCAGGCGGTAGCGGTACTCTTTCGCGGCCGCGGCCCACTGCGGGTGGAACTTGCGCGGCGCCTCGCGCGAGAGCGCGATGCCGACGTCGTGAGGCAGCACCGCGTTGAGGCGCGCGGCGACGTCGGCGGGCGCGACGTTCTCGACGACGCGCATGCCCAGCACCTGCATGCGCGCGTGCACGCCCAGGTCGGTGCGGCCCGAGGGTACGGGGTTGCGAGAGAACCCGGCGGTGCGCAGCGCCGCGATCAAGGTGTCTTGAACGGTGGGGCCCTGCGGTTGTGACTGGTAGCCGCGAAACGCCCCTCCGTGGTACCAACACCAGAGCGCAACGATTCTGGAGGGCTGCTCTTTCATGGCAGACCAGTGGCTGTACCGGAGTGCAGACCTGATTTTGGGGCCGGTGCCGGCGGCCCAGATCATCGAGAAGATCTACTCGCACGAGCTCGACGGCAAGAGCGAGGTTCAAGTGATGGGCAGCGGCCAGTTCCGCCGGCTCATCGACATCGAAGCGTTCCGCGTTCACCTCGCCAAGGCCGACGTCAAGCGCAAGGTCGACAAGATGGCCGACTCGCACGCGCGCGATCGGGCCAAGAAGCGCAACATCACGCTGGTGATCGCGGGCGTCGTCATCACGGTCATCGCGGGCGCGGTGATCGTAGCGGGCCAGTACATCGCCACGCACGGCATCATCGGCCGGTCGAGCGACGACCTCTACGCCGACCTCATCACCGTCGACCCGCCGACGGTCACGCGCGCGCGCTCGGGCTCGGGCGAAGAGCTCGTCGACTACCCGGGCAGCACGCCGGGTCAGCCGAAGCAGCCGAAGCCGGTGGCGCAGAACGACACCCCGAAGCAGCCGAAGCCGCACACCAACACGAACCCCGGCAAGCCGAAGCCGGGTGAAGAAGACCCCGACGGCCTGTCGCTCGGCCAGGTCGACCAGGAAGGCATCAACGACGTCGTGAAGAAGCACCAGCGCGGCCTGTTCCCCTGCCTCGCGAAGGCGGCGAAGCCGGGGCAGAGCATCAAGGTGCCGATCGAGTTCACGGTGGCGTCAGGCAAGGTCAGCAAGATCTGGATCGACAACCCCGACCTGAAGAACGACGCTGCGCTCTCGGAGTGCCTCATGAACGAGCTCAAGAAGTGGCCCTTCAAGGAAGCGCAGAACGCTTCGGTGGGGCTCTCTTTCAACATCGGACCGAAGAAGGGATAGGGAGGGCGAGAGCCGGGCGCAGCCGGACGGCGAAGAGGCCGATGGCCGAGCCGGTCGCGAGCCCGACCCGTGAGATATGAGCGAGCTGAGGAAGACGGTTCTCCTCGCGGCGAAGCGGTTCAAGTCGTCGTGGGTCGAGATGGGCAAGCTGCTCGTCGAGGTGCTGCAGACCGAGGCGTGGAAAGAGTGGGGCCACGACTCGTTCGACACGTACTGCTACACCGAGCTGCGGCTGAAGAAGACGACGGTCGACAAGCTCACCAAGAGCTACCGGTTCCTCGACAAGCACGAGCCGAAGGCGATGGCGCAGAACGACATCGCCGAGGTCGCTCCGCCGTTCGAGGTCGTCGAGGTGCTCGCCGGCGCCGAGGAGCGCGGCCAGCTCTCGACGCAAGAGTACCGCAGCATCCGCGACTCCATCTGGAACCCCGAGGGCACGGTGAGCGAGCTCAAGCGCGAGCTCGTCGACAAGTTCCCCCGACCTGAGCCCGAGCCCCCCAGCGACCAGGCCCAGCTCAAGCGGCTGGCGGCCCTCGCGAAGAAGCTCGCCGACGAGCTCCACGCGTTCAAGAAGGTGCCCCGGGCGGTGGCCGAGCGGGCGGCGGCGCTCGCAGGCGACGTGGCCGAGCTGGTGCGCCCCGATGCCGAGGCTTGACTACATGGGCCTGCGCCGGAGACAACTGCCCGCTATAGAGTTTTTCCAGCGCATCAGTTGAGGCTAGGCTCAAAGACCAGATGAAGAAGGGCGACCACCACGTCAATCTGTCGTGCAGCTTCTGCGGCAAGTCGCAGCGCGAGGTGCGCAAGCTGATCGCGGGCCCCACGGTCTACATCTGCGACGAGTGCATCAAGCTCTGCAACGACATCATCGCGGAAGAGAACGAGAAGGAAGAGGGCAAGCCGCAGGTCTCGCTGCCCACGCCGCTCGAGATCAAGACCTTCCTCGACGACTACGTGATCGGGCAGGACTTCGCGAAGAAGGTCCTCGCGGTCGCCGTCTACAACCACTACAAGCGCATCTACCAGAAGAAGCCCGCGTCGCGGCCGCGCCCCGGCATGAAGTCGCAGGGCCCCGAGGACGTCGAGATCTCGAAGTCGAACATCCTCCTCATCGGGCCCACGGGCTCGGGGAAGACGCTGCTCGCCCAGTCGCTCGCGCGCTTCCTCAACGTGCCGTTCACGATCGCCGACGCCACGTCGCTGACCGAGGCCGGCTACGTCGGTGAAGACGTCGAGAACATCATTCAGAACCTGCTGCACAACGCCGACTACGACGTCGAGAAGGCGTCGCGCGGCATCGTCTACATCGACGAGATCGACAAGATCGCGCGCAAGGGCGACACCCCGTCGGCCACCCGCGACGTCGGCGGCGAGGGCGTGCAGCAGGCGCTGCTCAAGATCGTCGAGGGCACGCGCGCCAACGTCACTCCGCGCGGCGGCAAGAAGTACAACCAGCAAGAGTACATTCAGGTCGACACGTCGAACATCCTGTTCATCTGCGGCGGGGCGTTTCACGGCATCGACGGCGTCATCAAGCGCCGCGTCGGCGAGAAGGGCCTCGGCTTCGGCGCCAAGCTCGCGCACCGCGACGAGCGCTCGGTCGGTCAGCTGCTCCGCCTCATCGAGCCCGAAGACTTGATGAAGTTCGGCATGATCCCCGAGTTCATCGGGCGCCTGCCCGTCATCGCGACGCTCAACGACCTCAACGAGGACGATCTCGTCACGATCCTCACGACGCCGAAGAACGCGCTCGTGAAGCAGTACCAGAAGATGTTCGAGATGGAGAAGGTCAAGCTCACCTTCTCGAAAGAGGCGCTCCGCGCGATCGCGAAAGAGGCGATGCGCCGCCACTCGGGCGCCCGCGGCCTCCGCGCCATCATGGAAGACGCGATGCTCGACATCATGTACGACGTCCCCTACCGCGACGGCATCAAAGAGTGCCGCATCAGCGACGACGTCGTGATGAAGAAGGGCTCGCCCCAGCTGGTCTTCGAGAAGGAAAAGAAGACCGCCTGAGTTGTGCCCTGCTGGCTCACCGAGCCGCGCCGTGACGAGCCGCCCCGTGACGAGCCGCTCCGCCGCAGTCGGGTGAGCCGTTCTAGCGGCGCATGAGCTTCGTGCCCGTCGTCACGCACGTGCTCGTCGCTCCGAGCACGCTCGGCCCGTAGTCCTCGAGAATGACGCCCGTCGGCGTGGTTCGCAGCACGTACGGGCCGCCGTCGACCGCCATTGGGCCGGAAGACCTCAAGACCGCGACGTCGTCCCAATCACTCTCGCCCAGGGCGTCGAGGTGCCACCCCGGCGGCAGGCGAAACGCCGCCGCTGAGCGGTCGTCGAAGACGATCGCCTGCGCCCCGGCAGCCAGCTCGACCGCGATGCCGTCGGGGCTGGTGCCGATGACCTCGAAGTTCCCAATCTCGCTGCACCGGGCGCCCCCGTCGCCTCCGAGGGCCGTCACGCACCACCCGGCACCTGGCCCCGTCGCGGTCGTCACGGTCACGAGGGTGCCCGCGCCCAGCCATATGCCCACCGGGGCGGTCAGGCCCGTCGGATGGGCCCCTCCGTCGACCCACCAGTGCACCTTGCTCCCGGTCCCGATCAAGAGCGCGTCGTCGATGCCGGGCACGATTCGAGTGAAGTCGACCGTCGCGCTCTCGACCAGGCTGAACGCGCCCCCGTCTTCGACCCAGCGCTCGAGCCGGCCGCCACGGTTCGCCCAGAGCGTCGGGCCTCGGCGCACGATCGGCGCGCCGTCGAGCCTCTGCGCGGTGCCGACGACGTCGACGCCACCGTTGCGGTAACACAGCGTCAGCCCGCCCGGGGTGAAGTCGCCGTGCGCGCACAGCGAGTCGACGGTGCCGGCGTCGCGGCGATCGGCGGCCACGATCACGTCGACCTCGGCCTTGCCGAAGTTCGGCTCGAACCGCGCGACCACGTGGTACTCGCCCGCCAGGCTCGGCGTGAACGTGACGTCGGCCGCGAAGCCCTGGCCGCTCACGACGCGAGGCGCTGAGATGGTCGACGGCGTGGGCGTGATCTCGGGGTCGAGCACCGAGCTCACGGCGCTCGTCGGCACCCGCGAGCCACACTCGCTGGTGTTCAGCACCGTGACGGTCACCGGGGCGCCCGCGGTGGCGATGAAGAGCGTCTGCGGCATGGCCATCGTGGGCACGCAGACGCCGTCGGAGCAGGTGCAGCCGCCGCACACCACCACCGCGACTGCGAGCCAGGCGCGCATCATTCGGCGGTCAGTTGCACGTGCCCCACGACGGGTTGCACCACGTCGGGTCGCGGCGCACCGCGCGCGTCAGGTCGCGCGTGAACACGACGCCGTCGGTCGAGAAGCCGAGGGTGTACGTGAGGGCGCTCCACTTTGCGCCGTACCAGAGCGTGTCGCGCGGCAGCTCGAAGCGGAACCGCGCGTCGTTGCCGAAACGCCCGCGGAACTGCAGCCACTGCGACGGCAGGGCGACACCGTCGAGGCTCAGCTCGACGCGCGCTGCGAGCGTGTCGGCCCTCGGGCCGTCGGTGATGCCCGCCGCCCAGGCGTCGAGCTCGACGAAGCTGCAGGCCCGCTCGCGGATGTAGCCGTCGAGCACGATCGGGTCGGGGATGCCGGCCCTCGCCACGCAGTCGCGCGACGCGCTCGCTCCACCGTTGCCGAACCAACCGACCGGCGCCGGCGCGGCCGCCTCGACCGCGAAGCGGTAGTTCTGCCCGAAGTTCGAGTCGTAGCCCGGAGCGCACGAGAGCGCCGTGTTGACGAACCAGACCTCGGCCGACTGCGCGCCCGCAGGCACGGTGAACGTGAACGGCAGCATGCGCACCTGCGTGAGCTCAGGCACGCCGTTCGGAGCGTCGAACGTGCGCACGCTCTGCTCGACCTTCTGCCCGCCCGGCTGAAAGCGCACGGCGGCGGTGATGTCCCACGTGGCGTGGCCTCCGCTCGACCCGCGGCACTGCGTGAGCCGGCTCGAGTCGTACTCGATGACGCCGGTGCCGCCCTGTACGAGCGGGCCGTGCTGCAGCTCCGACCAGTCGCCCTTGAACTCGATCACGGCGCGCGTCTGGCCGGCCGGCCGGCACACGCTCGCGTCTTCGGCGATCGACCACTGGTTGTTCGCGACGAGCCCGTACGCGTCGAACGAGCCCGGCACGCGGTTGTGATCGAACACGCGCGAGCCGTCAGAGAGCTTCAGGTACGGCAACAGGTCGAGGCGCGCGCGCTGCATCGAGGTCGCGCTCATGCCGGGCCCCACGGTCTTGCTGTCGATGCGCACCTGGTACCGCTGGTACCCCGCCGGGCCGCCGCTCACCTTCGCGGCCTGCTTCGTCGTCCACGTGGTGGCGTCGGTCGAGCGCCACTGCACCCACGCCGTCGTGCCGGTCTGCACGGCGCTCGACGCGACGTCGATGGTGGCCTGCCACACGAAGTAGCAGACGCCGCCCGAGTTGCACGCGGTCTCGAAGCCGCCGGTCGCTCCGGGCAGGCGCTCGGCGTGGCGGAGCACGACCTTGCACGCCCGATCGGCGCTGTCGCTCGCGATGCGGCCCTGCTCGGTGTCGGTCTCACCGTCGGCGGGCCCGTCGACGACGACGTCGGAGTCGGGAGCACAGGCGGTGACCAGCACGGAGGCGAAGACGAGGAAGCGCATGGGAAGCGGCCGTTTATCCGCCGCCCGCCGCCCCTGGCAAGGCAAGCCCGAAGAAGTCTTCGGCGGTCACCGTGGTGTGACGGGCGGTCTCTTCCGGCGTCTCGCCGCGCGCCTGCGCGACCGCCGCGAGCACCCGCGGCAGGAAGCCGGGCTCGTTGCGCCGCGGCACGCCCGGCGGCGAGAGAAACGGAGCGTCGGTCTCGAGCATGAGCCGCCCCTTGGGGATGCGCGGCACGAGCTCGAGCAGGTGCTGGCCGCGGCGCTCGTCGCAGATCCACCCCGTGATGCCGATGTGGAGCCCCAGCTCGAGGTACGCGTCGAGCTGCGCGCCGGTGCCCGTGAAGCAGTGAACGACGGCGCGCTTCGGGCGGTGGCGCTGGAGCAGCGCCCTCATCTCGTCGAACGCGTCGCGTTCGTGCAGGAAGAGCGGCTTGCCCAACCCGGCCGCGAGCTGCAGCTGCGCCTCGAAGCAGGCGAGCTGGGCGTCGCGGGGCGAGAAGTTGCGGTTGAAGTCGAGGCCGCACTCGCCGATCGCGATCGGCTTCAGCGCCTTCAGCTCGTCGAGGTGCCGGGGCTCGAAGTCCTTCGCGTGGTGCGGGTGAACGCCGGCCGTCGCGTAGAGCCCGTGCTGCTGCGCGAGCCACGCCGCCCGCCGTGAGCCGGGCAGGTCGGTGCCGGTGACGATCATGGCCACGTTCGCGTCCCGGGCGCGCGCGAGCACCTCGCTCAGATCGGCCTCGAACGAGCGGTGCGTGAGGTTCACGCCGATGTCGACGATGCGGGGCAGGGGGGGCATGGCGGCGCGGCCGAGCACGTTCGCGATCGGCGCCCAGCCGTTTACACCACCGCGGTTGTTGCCGATGAGCACGCGGTCGGGCTCGACCTCGAGCGCGAGGTGCAAGAGCGCGCCGCCCTTCCACCGCACGAGCACGACGTCGCCTGCGCAGACCGGGCCGTAGAGGGGCACCAGCCGCACGAGCTCGCCGTCTTCGATGCGGCCGCGCATCGAGTGGCCGCGCGGGCGCACGGCGATCTCACGGCGCTGCTCGAGCGCCTCGATCGCTTCTCTGAGCCAGCTCATCGCGCACGCTCCAGGAGCTTCGCCTGATCGGCGACCGTGAACGCCGGCATCGGCGGCAGGCCGAGCCGCGCGTGCGCGCGAGTGAGCTTCTGCAGGTGCAGCTTTCCGCGCGCGTGCGCCTTCGCGCAGTAGCCGAGCGTCGCCTGCGCCTTCAGCGCAGAGAGCCGGTGGTGGTACGGCTCGGGCCAGGGCAGAGGGGTGCTGCGCATCCGCGCCTTCAGGGCGCGAAGATCGTCTTCCAACATGGTGGGGTGCTCCGTTTCGAAAGGGTGTGGGAACAGCAACCTTTCGAAAGGAGGCGAGGGGCCCGACCGGCAACCACTCAGGTGCGGGGGCTGGACTCGAACCAGCGTCTCCGGGGAACTGGCCCGGCGCAGGAGCCGCTCCTGCAACCCCGCAGTGAAACTTTGGCGTCTAGGGCGTCGAGTTCGGTGAGCCTCGGGACTTCAAACTGGGCCCCACGGACGGTATTCCCGCGCACAGCTGACGCGGTGTAGCCTGCGCGACCAATGCCGTTTCGTGCACTGCTCCTGGCCGCCTTCTGCGCATGCGCAAGAGAAGAACTGAAGAACGACTCTGCTGCGTGTGAGTGCCCACCGTCGGCGCAAGCCGCGGCCACCGAGGCGCGCGCGACGCCCGAGGTGAAGGCGCAGGCGCAGCCGAAAGAGCCGACCGTCGCGACTCCGCACGTGGCGCCGCTCGCGGTGTGCGAGGCCGAGGGCAAGCTGCCGCTCGAGGCCGCGCGCGACTTCTTCGATCGCAACGAGTTCGAGAAGGCGCTGTCGTGCGCGGCGCAGGCGTCGGCGCTGTTCCCCAACGACGTGGTCGCACACACCGAGCGCGCGAACGCGCTCGCCGCGCTCGGGCGCGACGACGAGGCGAAGATGGCCTACGCGCGCGCGCTCGCCGTCGACCCCGACTCGCTCGACGCGCTCATGGGCTCGGCGCACTTCTACGCGGTCACGCTGCCGTCGACGCGCGAGAACGACGAGCTCGGCTCGCTGTACGCCGAGCGCGGCCTCGAGGTGGCGATCGGCCAGAAGGACGACGAGTCGGCCGTGCAGCTCGGCCGCATCTCGGCGATGGCGTTCAACGATCTCGGCCAGCCAAGCGACGCCCTCGAGCGCGCCGACTGGGTGCTCGAGCACGTGAAGGGTCACGTCGACCCCGACGCCGCGTACGAGCGCGCGCTCGCGCTGTTCGAGCTGTGCCGCTTCAACGAGGCGAAGGCGGCGTTCACGTCGCTGCTCAACGACGCCGAGCGGGGCGCGCACGCGCACCATCACCTCGGCCTCCTGCTCGAGCGCGAGGGCAAGCTGAAAGAGGCCGACAAGCACTTCGCCTCCGCGCGCGAGAAGTCGAAAGACGACTTCCCCGAGCCGGTGCTGCTCACCGACGCCGAGTTCCGCGACGAGGTGAAGAAGGCCGTGGCGCGCCTGCCCGACGACATGAAGCGCGACATTCGCGGCGTGCCGGTCGGCACCGAAGATCTGCCGAACACCGACGACCTGAAGGCCGTCGAGCCCCCGCTGTCGCCGACGATCCTCGGGCTGTTCCGGGGGCCGCCGCTCGACGAGCAGTGCACGCCCGAGCCGGGCGCCGCCGCCGACGCCCCCTGCCGCTCGGTCGTGCTCTACCGCAAGAACCTCGCGCGCGCGGTGAAGACGAAGGAAGAGCTCATCGAGCAGATCCGCGTGACGCTGCTGCACGAGGTCGGTCACCTGAGGGGCGAAGACGACTTCGAGCTCGCCGCGCGCGGGCTCGAGTGAGCGCCCGCCGCGAGGGGCCCGTCGTCGTCTCGGGGAAGGCGGCCAAGGCGCTGCGCCGCGGCTACCCCTGGGTCTACCGCCAGGACGTCGAGTCGGGCTCGGGCGCGAAGGGCGCCGTGGTCGACGTCGTCGACGGCCAGAAGAACCCCATCGGCCAGGCGCTGTGGTCGAGCGAGTCGCCGATCGCGCTGCGGCTCGTGACGCGCGCTCCGCTGAAGCTCGACGACGCGCTGCTCGAGCACCGCCTGGGCGACGCCCTGCGGCGGCGGGCTGCGTACGCGGGCCGCGACGCCTACCGCATGGTGCACGGCGAGGCCGACCTCTTGCCGGGGCTCTTCGTCGACCGCTACGGCCCCGCGCTGGTGATGCAGACCCTGAGCGAGGGCATGAACACGCGCCGCGAGCAGATCGCCCGCCTGCTCTGCGAGCTGACCGGCGTGAAGCTCGTGATCGCCCGCGACGACGGCTCGGGGCGCGACTTCGAGAAGCTGCCGCGCGAGAAGCGCGTGCTCATCGGCCAGGGCCCCACCGAGGTGCAGTGGCACGAGGGCGCCACGGTGTTCCGCGCTGACCTCATGGCCGACTTCAAGACCGGCTCGTTTCTCGACCAGGTCGACAACCACCTGCGCGCCGCCGAGCTCGCCGGAGGCGAGGCCCTCGACGTGTTCACGTACCACGGCGGCTTCGCGCTCGCGCTCGCGCGCACCTGCTCGTCGGTGATCGCGATCGAGCAGGACGAGGTGGCCGCCGCCCGCTGCGCCGCGAACGCGACGGCGAACGCCGCCTCGAACGTGACGGTGCACAACACGAACGCGTTCGACGCCCTCAAGGCCTTCGATCAAGAAGAGCGCAAGTTCGACACGATCGTCATCGACCCGCCGGGGCTCTTGAAGCGCAAGGCCGGCTCGGGCAGCGCGCTGCGCGCGTACCACGAGCTCAACCTGCGGGCGATGAAGTGCCTGAGGCCCGAGGGGCTCCTGGTGTCGTGCTCGTGCAGCGGCAAGCTCGGCCGCGACGAGTTCGAGGCCATGCTGAAAGACGCGGCCGCCGACGCGAAGCGACAGGTGCAGGTGCTCGAGCGCCGCGGGGCGGGCCTCGATCACCCGACGCTGTTCGGGCTGCACGAGAGCGAGTACCTGAAGTGCTACCTGCTGCGGCTCTTGTGACCTGCTCGTCGAAGACTCACTCGTAGAAGACGCTCCAGCGGTGCCGGCCCGCGAGCTCGACGACGTCGCCGTGAATGAGGCGGGCCTCGTGGCACGGGTGGCCGTTCACCGCGAGCGCCTGCGAGCTGTGCAGTGTGAGCCCGGCCGGGCCGAGGGTCACGTCGACGCCGGTGTCGACGCGCGTGCGCTCGGCGGTGAAGTGCCGCTCGGTGCCGTCGCCGCTCAGCCCGCAGCGCTCGAAGGTGTCGAAGCGCAGGCGCGGCGGCGGGCTGCCGGCCCACGCGCGAACCGGGCCCACGACGACCGCCTCGACCGAACCGGGCGCACGCCGCACCGCGCGCGAGAGCTCGGGCAGCTCGACCGCCGGAGTGCGGCTGAGCGCGAACAGGTCGACCTGAACGTGCTCGAGGAAAGCGGCGGCCTCGAGGCGGAACAGCTCGCGCACCCACGCGCTCGGCTCGAGCTCGAGCCGGGCGTCGAGCCGGCGCAGCACGGCCGAGTGCAGGAAGCCGCGGCGCCAGTGCAGCTCGAGCGACCCGTCTCGCCAGAGCGCGGCGAGGGGGCCGAGGCGGCGCGCGCGCTCGGCGACCGTCTCTTCGCGCAGGCCGCGCACCAGTGACGCTCGGTCGTCGCCCTGATCCGCGAGCCAGTCGGCCCAGACGAGCCACGCCTGCGGGTCGCGCGGGCTGCCGGTGAGCGTGCGCTCGAGGTCGGGCTGGGCGGCGCGGGCCTCTGAGCGCTCGAGGTACCTGAGGCACAGGCCGGCGTGCAGGTCGACGACGTCGCCGTGCTGCAGCGGGCCCGCGTGGGTCGAGGGGAAGCCTCCGTTCCACCGCAGGGTCGCGTGGAGGCGCTCGGCGTGCCAGGCCCCGTCGCGTGGCTCGAAGACCAGATCGTCGAGCTGGCCGGGCAGCTCGATGCGCCGCCCGACGGCCTCAGGTGAGGCGACCGACGTGATGACCTCGACCCACGCCAAAGCGAAGCGCCTCAGCGCACGCCGAGCTCTTTGCGCAGCCGCTTCGTGAGCTCGAAGTACTCCTGGCGCGAGAAGCCGACGTTCAAGATGTGGAAGTCCTTCTTCGAGAGGCCGACGCAGCCGAAGCAGTACGTGCAGTCCGAGAGGTTCTTCGACAGCACGAGGTACGCCGAGGTCGTGCAGTTCTCGCTCTGCACGCAGTACGCGCACGAGTGCAGCGACTTGCTGTCGACGCAGTGCGAGCAGTTGTTGCAGAGCTCGCAGCCGGTGCAGTGGGTGCACTGGTAGCAGGAATCACAGCCCTTGCAGAACATGCAGTTCGCGCAGCGCGCGCACTCGGTGCAGTTGTAGCTGCCGGGGTTGCCTGCGTCGGCGGTGAACCCTGCGGTGAGGCGGTTCAGCTCCTCGAGGAAGCCGCGGCGGTCCAGCTTGAGAATCAGCTCGCGAGCGGCAGCAGGATCGGGCGCGGGCTTCTTGTCCTTGGCCACGGTCTCTTTTTAGCCCAACTGATCTAAGAGGCCGCATGGATCTTTCGGGGCTGAACGCTCCCCAACGTGATGCCGTGACGACCACGGAAGGTCCGCTCCTGGTGCTGGCCGGAGCCGGCTCGGGGAAGACGCGCGTCATCATTCATCGCCTCGCGTACCTGATGCAGAAGAAGAAGGTGCCCGCGCGCTCGATTCTCGCGGTCACGTTCACCAACAAGGCCGCCACCGAGATGCGCGAGCGGGCCGTGCAGCTCGCCGGCCCGCAGGCGAAGAAGGTCACGCTGTGCACCTTTCACGCGTTCGGCGCCGAGGTGATGCGCGAGCACGCCACGAAGCTGGGCTTCCCGAAGAAGTTCGCGATCGCCGACATGGGCGACCAGATCTCGATCATCAAGCGCGCGATGCGCGAGCGAAACGTCGACGACCGGGCGTTCGACGCGCGCAAGGTGCTCTCGATCATCTCGCGCGCGAAGAACTCGCGCACCGAGCCGCAGCCGAAGCCCGAAGGGCAGGGCGACGACTACGATCTCGTCGCGCACGTCGTGTACCCGCTGTACCAGCTCGGGCTCAAAGCGCAGGGCGCCGTCGACTTCGACGACCTGCTGCTCCTGCCCGCGCGGCTCTTCGCCCAGCGGCCCGACGTGAAGAAGGAATACACCGACCGCTTTCAGTACCTGATGGTCGACGAGTACCAGGACACGAACACCGCCCAGCTCGAGCTGCTCGTGCACCTGGCCGGCGGCCATCGCAACGTGTGCGTCGTGGGCGACGACGATCAGTGCATCTACAGCTGGCGCGGCGCCGAGGTGCGCAACATCCTCGACTTCGAGCGTCACTTCCCGGGCGGGAAAGAGGTGCGGCTCGAGCAGAACTACCGCAGCAGCTCGGTGATCCTCGACGCGGCGAACGCGGTCATCGCGAAGAACCCCGCGCGCAAAGACAAGCGCATGTGGACGGACCAGCTCGGCGGCGCCGTCATTCAGTCGGTCGTGTGCCCCGACGAGAACGAAGAGGCGCGCTGGGTCGCCTTCAACGTTCGCAAGGCGATGGGCAACGGCACCTCGCCCGAAGACATCGCGATTCTCTACCGCACCAACGGCCAGGCCCGGCCGATCGAAGAGGCGCTGCGCGAGCAGGGCGTCTTCTACGAGGTCATCGGCGGCCAGGAGTTCTTCGACAAGCGCGAGGTGAAAGACGTCATCGCGTACTTCAAGGCCATCGCGAACCCGCTCGATCAGATGTCGCTCTTGCGCATCGTCAACGTGCCCGCGCGCGGCATCGGCGACGTCACCCTCGAGCGCCTCTCGAGCTACGCGCAAGAGAACGAGAAGCCGCTGTGGGACGTGCTCCGCTCGGCGGCCGAGGTGCCCGACCTGCCGCGCGGCGCCGCCGAGAAGGTCTCGGAGTTCTGCGACCTGATGGAGCGCTACCGCGCCGACTTCGCGAAGGGCCACCTCGGCCACACCACGCGCAAGCTGCTCGAAGAGATCGACTTCATCGCCGTCGCGCGCGCGAGCACGACCTCGCCGACGGCGGCCTCGCGCAAGGTGCAGGCCGTCGAGGAGCTCATTCGCTCGCTCGAGACCTTCGAGTCGAAGGAGGGCGCCCGCGCCCGCCTCATGAACTACCTGCACCGGCTCTCGCTCGACACCCGCGAAGAAGAGGAAGAGCCCGACCGCCGCGGCAACGTCACGCTGATGACGCTGCACTCGGCGAAGGGCCTCGAGTGGAAGCTCGTGTTCCTCATCGGCATGGAGGAAGACCTGCTGCCGCACTCGGGCATGCAGGGCGAGCCGCCGAACCCCGAAGAAGAGCGCCGGCTCGCGTACGTCGGCATCACGCGCGCCCGAGACCGGCTCGTGCTCACGCGGGCGGCGAATCGCGTGAAGCGGGGCAAGCTCTTGCCGCGCACGCCGTCGCGCTTCCTGCAAGACCTGCCCGAGGCGCTGGTCGAGATCGTCGACCTCGTCGGCGACACCGAGGCGCCCGTGCCGGGCCAGCAGGCGAGCTTCTTCGCCGGCCTCAAGGAGCGCTTCAAGAGGCCCGGCGCTCCGCAGCCAGCGCCGCCGCCGGCGCCGCCGGGTGTGCCGCCGCGCGACTGAACCCCGCCTCTTCGTCAGCGGTGCCTGCGCAGCTCGATCAGGTGGGCACCGGCGACCCCCCGCGCTCGCACCGTCGGCGCTGGCACAAGCCCGGTCGCGAGCAGCACGCCGACGACTGCCGCGAACCCCACCGCCTCGCGCGGGCGCAGGTCGAGCTTGACCCCGTCGCCCTTCACGCCGGTGAACAGCGAGAAGTACATGCGCAGCACCGCCAGGCCCGTGAAGGCCCCGGTCGCCACCACGAGAAACCCGAGCACGGGGAAGTCCGAGACGGCTCCACCGAGGAGCAGCTCCTCACCCACGAAGCCGAGCGTGCCAGGAAAGCCGGTCGAGCTCAGGCCCAGCAACAGAAACGAGACCGCGAGCAGCGGCTTGCGCTCGTAGCCGCCGTGATGGCGCGTCAGCTCTTGTCGGCCGCGCCTCGCCTCGAGCACGAGCACGCACCGCGACAGGCCCGCGAACGCCAGGCTCGACGCGAGCCACAGCACGAGCGCGCCGGTCAGCGCCTCCTGGCTCGTGCAGTCGAGCCCGGCCACGACGAGGCTCGACTGGCTCATGAACAGGTATGCGCACGCGCGGCGCGCCGACGACTGGGCCACGGCGAGGGCCGAGGCGTAGACCGCGGTCGCGAGCGCGATGATCGCGAGCGTGCGCAGCATCTCGTCGGGTGCGTGCGGCACCACCAGCACCGCGAGCACGTACGTGCCCACCTGGGGCGCGGCGAAGAGCAGCGACGGCCCCAGCGGGCCGTGGTCGAACAGCGCCGGCAGCCATGCATGCAGCGGCAGCAGCCCCGCTCGTATCGCCGCAGCGCCGCCGATCATCGCGAGCCCTGCCGTGGCGGCCCAGGTGCCCTCGGTCGCTGGCAGCAGCCGCAGCGCCACGCCGCCTGCGAGCAGCAGCGCCGAGGCCCACAGGTACCAGCCCGCCCGGTGCGGGGCCCTTCGTGCCCCCGGGAGGTTGAGCACCGACAGGGCCCACAACACGCACAGCACGAACGGGCTCTCGCTGGCGAAGGTCAACGTCGTGAGCAGCGTGGTTCTGGCGGCGCGGCTGAGGCCCTGCTTGTCGAGCGTCATGCGCGGGGTCACCGCGACGCTGAACAGCCACAGCCCCGCCGCCAGCGCAGGCAGCGGCGCGCTGAGCGCGTCGATGCGGAACAGGTCGCCGCCGGGGAGCGGCCCCGGTAGGCGCCACTCGGCCAGCCCGGGAAAGCCGAGCGCGAGCAACGCGAACGTGAGCATGAGCGCGCCGAGAAAGAGGGTGACGCTGCGCAGCCGGTCGGCCTCGAGGCGGGTGAGGCCCAGCGCGATCGCCAGGGCGGGGCTGCCGACCACGACGAGCCACCACGCCGCGCTCATCGCCCCACCTCATTCTCGCGGTCGCGGTCGTCGCGCTCGCCCGCCAGTGCCCGGTCGAGCCGACCCGCCAGCGCGACGAGGCGCAAGAACGGCTCGAGCACCCAGCGATCGAGCAGCGCGTCGACAGCGCCCCGCTCGAGGCTGAACACGTAGAGCCACCGCGGAGCCCGCCAGGGGGGCGCGGTGGCCCCGCCGCTCTCGAGGCCGCGCAGGTCCTGCAGCACGTTGGGCGCCGAGAGGAACTGCAAGAGCCTCAGGCAGGCGTTGCCGACGAGATGTGCGAACGCCAGGGCACGCAGGCCGAGCGCGATCTCCATCACGATGATGCCGACCTGGGCCAGCGTCGCGAACGAGAGCGACGACTTCACGTCGGTCTGTACGCGGGCGAGCGAGGTCGCGTAGAGCGCGGTGGCGAGCCCCAGCGCGAACGCGAGCAGGCGCGCAGCCGGGGCCTGCTCGAGCACCGGCTCGGCGCGCCACAACAGGTAGCAGCCCGCGTGCACCGACAGCGCTCCGTAGTAGACGGCGCTCGACGGGGTGGGGCCCTCCATCGCGCGCGGCAACCAGCCCGAGAAGGGCAGCAACGCGCTCTTCGCCGCCATCGAGATGACGATGAACACCGCGGTGAGCGTGAACCACGCCGGCGGCAGTTGACCGGCGATCGGCTTCGCCGACAGGAGCAGCGCCGAGAGGTTGCCGCTGCCCGCGCCGTGGTGCACCAGCACCGCCGCCGTCAACATCGCGGCGTCGCTCACGCGGTAGATGCCGAAGACGCGCAGGGCGTTCGTCACCGGCGCGGGCCGCTCGTGGAAGTAGCCGACGAGCAGCGCCGAGCTCAGGCCCAGGAGCTCCCAGCCGCCGAGCAGCACCTCGATGCTGCCTGCGAGCGACACCAACAGAATGCCCAGCACGAAGCACGCGTAGAGCGTGAAGTAGCGCTGAAAGCCGCCGTCGCGGTGCAGGTACCGAAACGAGAACGCACCGACCGTCGCGCTGATCACCGCGGCGAGGAGCGCGAACGACAGCGACCAACCGTCGAGCAGCAGGTCGAGGTCGAGGCCTTCGGCGCCGGTCGCGAACCAGGTCTGTGCGACCCACAGGGTCGGCTCGAGGCCGGCCACCGCGTACAGCCCGAGCGCCCCCGCCAGCGCCAGCACACACGAGACCATCGCCAGGGTGGTCAGGCGCGCCACCGTGGCCTCGCGCAGGCGAGCGCGGCCCAGCGACCCCAGCCCCAGCGCCGCGAGCAGCGCCGCAGGGCTCGCCAGCGCCCACAGCACGGTCAGCTGAACCGCGTCGACCGCCGAGCCCACGCGTCAGCCCTCCCGCACGAGCTTCGCGAAGGGCAGGTGACCGCCCTTGCCGTGGAACCAGTTGCGAGACGGTGCGCGCACCGTCGGCGGCGCGGCGCCCGGCGCGTGCAGCCTTCGGCCCGGCGGCTCGAGCTCCCATAGAGACGCGCCATGCGGGTCGAGCGCCGCGACGAAGACCCACCGGCGCGCCACGAGCTGCTCGAGGTAGGCGTTCTTCGCGATGACCCGCTCGAGCTTGTCGGGGGCGACCTCGACGGCGACGGTCAGCCGCACCGGCTCGTGAATCTCGACGGTCTGGGCCCACAGGCCGGTGCGCAGGTCGCTCTGCGCGCCGTTCATCACGCCGACGAGCGAGGCCACGTTGTGCGGCAGCTTGGTGCCCGAGCCGTAGCCTTCGTTGTCGACCGTGCCGAAGAAGTACTCGAGGTTGATGCCGACCAGCACCGGGAGCGCGGCTGCGAGCGTGCGCGCGAGCACGGTGCCCTCGTCGTCGTCGGCCAGCGGGTCGTAAGAGACGAGGAAGGCGCGCCGGTCGAGAAAGAGCCCGCGCGTGCGCGCGCGGCGGCCGACGACGCACACGGCGTTCGTCGCGTGGTTGTACTCGGGGCGCGGCTCGCCGAGGTCCTGCCTTCGGCCCTCGACGTGGCGGAGCGCGGCCTGCGGCGAGAGCGAGGGCAGGTTCGCGAAGCGGCGGCAGCGCTCCTGGGCGTTGCGGCCTCGAGCCTCGTCGAGCACCTCGCGCACGCGCTCGACGAGCGGCCGGATCGCCTGGGGCACCTGCTTGACGTCGTAGAGCACGAACGCGTCGTCGGTCGTGTTGTGCTCGGCCCCGATGAACCACGTTCCCTCGGGGATGACGCGGCCGCGCTGCTGCAGCAGCGCTCTCACCGCGGGGTCATTCGCCATCGTCACGAACGCCCGGGCGTTCGGCCCGCCCGGGCCGCCGCCGCAGGCGCCGCAGTCGTACGCCGAGCGGTGCGGGTTGTTCAGGCTGTCGGACGCGTGACCGAACACGAGCACCACCGGCGCGAAGCCCTGCGCCCACAGGCCCACGTCGCTCAACACGCGGTCGACCGTCTCGGCCATCTCGGCGTGGGTGAAGCCGCGGTGGTCTCCGAGCGGGGCCGGCCCCTCGCGGCGGTGGAGCGCGAGCGCGCCGTCGTGCGCTCGGCGATCACTCGCGGGGCCCGCGCGGCGGTAGCGGGGGAACAGCACTCGCAGCACGAGCGGCACGAGCGACACGGCGCCCAACAGCGTGAGCAGCAGGGCGCGAAAGAGCCCACGGCTGCCGACGTGTAGGGCCTGGCCGCGCGCGCGCGACAGGCGGTCGATGAGCGAGTCGGCCTCTTCGCCCTCGGGGCGCTCGAGCTCGACGTAGTGCCTCGGGCGAATCGCGACCGGAGCCTGGGGCCGGGCGCGCGCGTCGCGCTCGCCTTTGAAGTACATGGGCACGGCGAAGAAGCCGGCGGTGCCGAACGTCTCGACCCAGGTGTCGGCCTCTTCGAGGTGCCGTCGAATCGACTCTTCGCGCTCGTCGATGCAGCAGACGGTCTGCAGCCACGGCTCCTCGCGCTCGTGCGGCGCGTGGTGCACCAGCGCGTCGAAGAAGCGCCGCCGCAGGTGCAGCTCGAACGCGAGGTGCAGCACCCGGCGGCGGTCGTGCGCGGGGAAGGCTGCGATCGCGGCCTCGAGCTCTTCGACCGCGGCGCTCCCCAGCTGCGAGACGCGCAGGGGCTCGAGGCCGAGCAGCTGCGCCACCTGGAAGAGCGGCCAGGCGCGCTCAGCCGCCGAGGGGGGCGTCGGCCGCGGGAGCTCGGGCTCGAGCACCGCTCTGCAGCGCTCGAGCGGGACGCCAGGCAGCGCGTGCTCCAGGGCAGCGCGCTCGACGAGCAGGCGCACCGCGAGGAAGTCGGCGAGCCGCGCGGGCACCGGCTGCACGGGCACGCGGTCGGGGCGCTCTTCGATCTGTCGCACCATGCCGGCCCAGCCGCGCAGGGCGAGGGCGGTCTCGAGGAGGAACCGGAAGCGCTCTTCGCGGTGCACGCCGAGGGCGTCGAGCGAGGCGGCGATCGAGTCGGCGGCCGCTCGCTGCGCGGCGGCCTCGCGCTCGAGGAGGGCGACGAGCTGGGGCCCGAACTGCGCGCAGTGGCGCACGAAGGGGTGGCGGTAGCAGTCGACGAACGCGCCGAGCATGCCGCGGTCGCGGCCCTGCATCGGCCACAGCGCCTGGCCCTGGTCGAGGTACGCGGCCGTGAAGCGTATGAGCGGCGGGTGCACCGCGGCGTCGAGATCGACACCGCGCGCCTGGAGCAGCAGGTCGCGATGCCGGGGGCCGCGGCGTGCGTGCGGCTCGGGGCGCGGCTGCGCGCGACCGACGGCCGCGAGGCACTCGGCCCAGAGCTCGCGCAGCCAGGCCTGTTCGCGCTCGCCGCCGTCAGCGTCGCCACGAATGGCGGCGAAGGTGAACCGGCTCTCGAGAGGCACGTCGTCGCGGAGCCGCTCGAGGGCGTCGCCCTCTTCGAGCAGCCAGCGCAAGACGGTGCCGCGGGCGTCGGGCAGGCCGTGGCACGCGAGCAGGTAAGCGAGCTGGGCGCGGCTCGTCAGGTCGGCGACGGGCTCGGCCCGGCGCTCGCCCAGATCGCGGTCGATCGTCTCTCTCAGCTCGGCCTCGGTGATGCGGCCCCGCGAGATCTCGGCCCGGTACGCCTGCTCCGAGAGGAAGGGCTCGCAGCCGAACAGCCGACCGGCTTCCAGGACCGCGTCTTCGAAGGGGCGGTCTTCGAACGCGTGCAGCGTGTTGTGATGAATGAAGATGCCGATGGGGCCCTGCGCCGGCAGCAGCTCTGCCACGAGCTCGACGAGGGCCTCGACGGGGTGGGTAGATGCTGTCATCAGAGGTAATTCGACGTCATCCTATGTCAAACTCTGCGTCGCATGGCGCGGGAGCCCAGGCCCGAGCAGGCCCTGCTCACCACGAGCGAGCTCGCGCACTACCTGCGCCTGAACCAGCGCACCGTGCTGAAGCTGGCGAGCGCGGGAGAGCTGCCCGGAGTTCGCCTGGGCAACCAGTGGCGCTTTCGGCGCGTCGCCGTCGACACCTGGCTCGACGACCGCAGCCTCGGGCTGCGTGGGGTACCGGCGGGCTCGGCGGGCAGCGGCCCCGCGACGTTCGCTTTCGCCGACGGGTTCAAGCCGAGCCACGTGATCCCCCACCTGGCCGGCACCAGCGTGCCGCGCGTGCTCGAGGAGCTCTGTGTGCGCGCGCACGGGCTCGGGCTGGTGCGAGACAAGACGTGGTTTCTGGGGGCGCTGATCGAGCGCGAGAACGTGCTCACGTCGGCGGTCGGTAACGAGGTCGCGTTTCCGCACACGCTCGATCGGCACCCCGAGCAGGTGACCCGGCCCTTCTTGCTCCTCGGCCGGTCGCCGCGGGGGCTCGACTTCGACGCGCCCGACGGGGCCCCGGTGCGCGTCGTCGTGCTGATGGGCCTGTGCTACCAACAGCTGCACCTGCCCTGGCTCAAGCGGCTCACGGCGGCGCTGCGGCAGGCGCGTGTTCGCGCGGCGCTCCTGGGCGCGAGCGGCGACGCGGCGATCTGGCGCATCGTGCGCGGGGCGCTGCCGCGCGCCGACTCGTGAAGCGAGGCTACGCGGCGGCGCGCTGGCTTCGGAGCAGAGCGAGCTCCGCGATGATGAGCTCGCGAACGTGCTCGCGCATGGCGGCGACGTCGCCGTTGAACGCGGCCGGCTGAACGGGCTCGAGCACGCGCACCACGAGGTCGCCGCGCGGGCTCACGTCGAGCGCGTTCTTCGCGAGCGTCTTGCCGGTGCCCTCGAGCACGATGGGGATGACGGGGCACCCCTTCGCGATGGCGAGGCGAAACGCGCCGTCTTTGAACGGCTTCACTTCGCCGTCCTCCGAGCGGGTGCCCTCGGGGAACATGAGCACGGGCACGCCGCGATCGAGCCAGGCCTCGCAGGTGGTCATCATCTTGCCGATGCTGTCTTTGTCGCCGCGCACGAGGCGCACGTAGCGGTTCAGGCTCATGTTCCACCCGAGGAAGGGGGCCTTGAACATGCTCGCCTTGCTGACCCACTTGTACGGGCGATAGAGGCCGAACAGCACGAGGATGTCGCCGGCCGACTGGTGGTTCGAGACGAGCACCGCGGGGCCCCGCCAGGGGAGCCGGTCGCGGCGCTCGACGCGGAACCGCCAGCCGGGGTTGATGTAGACGTACGTCATCGCCCAGAACGACGAATAGAGGTGCAGGGCGCGCCCGTTTCGGTCGAAGGGCAGGGTGACGAGCCACAGCGTCAGGGCGCCCACGAAGTAGAAGGCGCTGGTGACGGCGAAGAACGTCCAGAAGCAGAACTGGTAAATGCGTCGGATCACGAGGGAGCGGGCTTGACCTGGGGGGTACTCCTCTCGTAAGGGGTGCGACCTTTCAAGGAGCTTTTGAAGCATGTCTCAGCGCACTTACAGCGCGAAGCCGAAAGACATTACGCGGGCGTGGCACATCGTCGACGTGACGGACAAGGTGCTCGGCCGTGCGGCCTCGCAGATCGCAACTCTTCTCAAGGGCAAGCACAAGCCCATCTACACCCCGTCGATGGACACGGGCGATCACGTGATCGTCATCAACGCGGCGAAGGTGAAGATCACGGGCACGAAGTCGGTGAACAAGCTGTACCACCGGCACATGCTCGCGGGCTTCCCCGGCGGCCTCAAGACGACGAACTACGAGACGCTGCAGCGTCGTCACCCCGAGGACATCATCCTCAACGCGGTGAAGCGCATGCTGCCCCGCAGCGCGCTCGGCCGCCAGATGATGACGAAGCTGCGCGTTTACGCAGATGACAAGCACCCGCACGCGGCCCAGAAGCCCGTCGCGAAGACGGTGGAGGCCTGACGAACATGGCGAAGGCGATGAACGACGGTTTCTACGCGACCGGCCGCCGCAAGGAGTCTACGGCGCGCGTGTGGCTCAAGACCGGCAGCGGCAGCATGATGATCAACGGCCGCAAGATGGACGACTACTTCGGCCGTGAGACGTCGAAGATGGTCATCAACCAGCCCCTGCAGGTGCTCGAGCAGCTCGGCAAGGTCGACATGACGGTGAACGTGCGCGGCGGCGGCCTCTCGGGCCAGGCCGGCGCGATTCGCCACGGGCTGTCGCGCGCGCTGTGCGCGATGAACCCCGAGTTCCGCCCGGCGCTGAAGAAGGCCGGCTTCCTGACCCGCGACGCTCGCGTCGTCGAGCGCAAGAAGAGCGGCCAGCCCGGCGCCCGCAAGCGCTTCCAGTTCAGCAAGCGCTGAAGAGTTTCGTTGTCTCGTGCACGGACGGGCCGCCGGTCGTTTCGGCGGCCCGTTTTCGTTGCGGGTGCGGCTCAGGCCCGAAACGCGGCGAAGCGCTGATCGAGCACGGCGGCGAGGCGGTCGAACGCCTTCCACGAATCGGCGGGCGTGAAGAAGCCGGCCTTCGCGATCACCTGATCGTGGAAGTCTTCGAAGTAGGTGTCGGGGTAGTACTGCTCGGCGAACGCGAGGGCGGGCGGGGTGAGCTGCTCCTCGACGAGCTTGCCGTCGCACGACGCGATGAGCTCGGAGGGCTTGCCTCGCCGCGCCTCGACGATGGGCAGCAGGTCCTCTGCCCACTCCGTCGTTGCGTGCCCACGCTCGAGCGCCCAGGCGAGGAACATGCCGATGTGAATCTGCGCGACGGCGTCGTCGCCTCGCGCGTAGTACCCGACGTTGTCGATCGTCACACGAGACCTCCGGCGTATAAATAGTGACCGAGCGGTCTCTATATTGTCAGGTGGCCGGAGGTCAACCCGCGCGGACGGCGGCGACGAGATCGCTGCGCTGGACGTCGCGCTGCGAGTTGGCGCGCAGATCTTTGAGCTGCACGGCGCCGCGCTCTTTCTCTTGCTTCGCGTAGATGACGGCGAAGCGGATGCCGACCTTGTCGGCGTACTTGAGCTGCTTGGGCAGCTTGCCGGGCTCGGCGGCGAGCTCGACGTTGATGCCGGCCTTGCGCAGCTCGGTGGCCATCGCGCGACAGTCGGCGGCGAGCTCGGGGTCGACGAGGGTGACGTAGACGGAGCAGGGGTTCTCGACGGCCTTGATGCGCCCTGCCTCTTGCAGCTGGAAGAAGAGGCGGGTGAGGCCGATCGAGAGGCCGACGCCGGGGAGCTTCGACTTCGTGTAGAGGCCGGCGAGATCGTCGTAGCGGCCGCCGCTGCACACGCTGCCGATGGCGGGGAAGTCGTTGAGCACGGTCTCGTAGATGGTGCCCGTGTAGTAGTCGAGGCCGCGCGCGATGCTGAGGTCGATCGCGATGGTGCCGGGGGGCACGCCGAGCGCGGCGACCTGCTCGACGACGGTCGCGAGCTCGGTGGCGCCGGCCTTGAACAGCTCGTCGGCGACGTCGAGCTTCGCGAGCTCGGCGAGCACGGCGGCCGGGTCGCCCTTGCCGACCTGGAGGAACTTGAGCAGCCGGTCGATGGCATCGGCGGCCATGCCGACCTCGGCGCCGGCGAGGCCCTCGCGCACCTTCGCCTCTCCGGCCTTCTCGAGCTTGTCGATCTCGCGCAGCGCGGCGGCGCGCTTCTCGGGCGTGTCGGCGCCGGCGCCGCGCAACAGGCCGTTGAGCAGCTTGCGGTTGTTGATGCGAATGGTGAACGGGCCGAAGTCGAGGGCGCGGAAGACCTCGGCGATGACGGCGGGCATCTCGGCGTCGTAGGCGAGCGGCAGCGTGTCTTTGCCGACGACGTCGATGTCGCACTGGTAGAACTCGCGGTACCGGCCGCGCTGGTTGCGCTCGCCGCGGTACACGCGCTGGATCTGGTACCGCCGGAAGGGGAACGCGAGCTGGTTCTCGTACTGGGCGACGTAGCGTGCGAGCGGCACGGTGAGGTCGAACCGCAGCGCGAGCTCGGGGGCTTTGCCTTCTTTGAGGGCGCCGGTCGACTGAAGAAAGTACACCTGCTTCTCGGTGTCGCCGCCGCTCTTGGTGAGGAGCACGTCGCTGTACTCGAACACCGGCGTCTCGACGGGCAGAAAGCCGAAGCGCTCGAAGCCTTCGCGAATGGTCTGCAGCATGCGCTGGAAGGCGAGCTGATCGCGCGGCAGGAGCTCGAGTGTGCCCGGAGGTGTGCGCGGCTGGATCATGGTGGCCACGCACTTACCACGGGGCGAATGCTACGCTTCTGACCTCCCATGGAACTCAACGAGATTCTGCAGGTCGCGTTGCGCGGCGGGGCCTCCGACATTCACTTGAAGGCCGGGCTGCCTCCGATGTTCCGTGTCGACGGCTCGTTGGTGCCGCTCAAAGACGGCAAGCGGCTGCCTCCCGAAGAGGTCGCGCGCATGGCGTTCGGGATCATGAACGAGTTTCAGAAGGACAAGTTCAAGTCGACGAACGAGGTGGACCTCGCGTACGGGGTGCCGGGGCTCGGGCGCTTCCGCGTGAACGTGTTCCAGCAGCGCGGCACGATCGGCGCGGTCTTGCGCGTGATTCCGTTCAAGGTGCTGTCGATCAAAGAGCTGATGCTGCCGCCGGTGCTCGAGAAGATCGCGCTGGAAGAGCGCGGCCTGATCCTCGTGACGGGCACGACGGGCTCGGGCAAGTCGACGACGCTCGCGGCGATGATCGACCACATCAACGCGACCGACACGAACCACATCATGACGATCGAGGACCCGATCGAGTTCCTCATTCGCGACAAGCGCTCGATCATCAACCAGCGCGAGGTCGGGGTCGACACGAACTCGTTCTCGCAGGCGCTGAAGTCGGCGCTGCGGCAAGACCCCGACGTGATCCTCGTCGGCGAAATGCGCGACCACGAGACGATCGAGACGGCGCTCACGGCGGCAGAGACCGGCCACCTCGTGATGTCGACGCTGCACACGCTCGACGCGACCGAGACGATCAACCGCATCATCTCGGCGTTTCCTCCGCACCAGCAGAAGCAGGTGCGCCTGCAGCTGGGCGCCGTCTTGCGCGCCGTCGTGTCGCAGCGCCTCGTGCCGCGCGCCGACGGCAAGGGCCGCGTGGCCGCCGTCGAGATCTTGAAGGCCACCGCGCGCGTGAAAGAGCTCATCGAAGACAAAGACCGCACGAAAGAGATCTCGGACGCGATCGCGCAGGGCCACGTCGCGTACGGGATGCAGACGTTCGATCAGTCGCTCATGTCGCTGGTGAAGCAGAACCTCATCACCTACCAGGAGGCCCTGCGCCAGGCGTCGAACCCCGACGACTTCGCGCTGCGGTTCCAGGGCATCAGCTCGACGTCGGACGCGAAGTGGGACGACTTCGACAAGAAGCCCGGCGAGGAGCGCTCGATTCCGGGCACGGCGGCCTACGCGCAGCAGGGGCAGCCCGCAGCGCCCCCGGCGCCCGTGGCCGCGCCCAGGCCCGCGGCGCCGCCTCCGAAGCCCGCTGCGGCCCCGAAGCCGGCGGCGCCCGCGGCCGACGACGACTTCCAGATCGAACGGTTCTGAGGAGCCGAGCGCCGCGTCACGTGGACGCGCAAGCACTGGTGGACGCGCACGAGGGCGGGGATGCACACCGACGGCCTTCGTCCACAGGTCGCCCTTGCGGCTGTTCGTGATGGGCACCCGCTCGTGATGGGCACCCGCTCGTGATGGGCACCCGCTCGTGATGGGCACCCGCTCGTGATGGGCACCTGCTCGTGATGGGCACCTGCTCGTGATGGGCACCCGCTCGTGGTGCGCACCTGCCGTGATGGGCACCTGCCGTGGACGCGCACGCGCTCGTGGACGTGGTCGTCGCCGTGATCGTGGTCGTGGTCGAGATCGTGGTCGTGGTCGTGATCGAGATCGTGGTCGTGATCGAGATCGTGTTCGCGGTCGAGATCGTGTTCGTGGTCGAGATCGTGGTCCGCGGTCGAGATCGTGTTCGAGATCGTGGTCGCGGTCGAGATCGTGGTCGCGGTCGAGATCGTGGTCGCGGTCGAGATCGTGGTCGCGGTCGAGATCGTGGTCGCGGTCGAGATCGTGGTCGCGGTCGAGGTCGTGTTCGTGGTCGTGTTCGTGGTCGAGAGCGTGGTCGTGGTCGAGAGCGTGGTCGTGATCATGGGCTGCGGCGGAATCGAAGCCGTCCCATGAGCAGGAGCCGTGAGTCTGATCGATCCGGTGCCGCGTGTCCGACGCCGCACCCGCGATCGCGGTGGCGCTAGTTCCCGCGCTCTTCCGGGTCATCGTCGAGCGCGTCTTCGTCGGCCTTGCCCTCTTCGGCGTCGGCGAGCGACCACTCTTTGAGGTGTCTGAGCAGGCGGTGCAGCCGCAAGGGGCCGATGTAGCGGTGCGCCGACAAGAACCGCAGCAGCACCTCGAGCGTGGTCTTCACGGCGTCGAGCTCCGACTCGTCGGCGGCGAGGTTCGAGAGGGCGTCTTCGACGTGCTCGACGTTGACGCTCTGAGGGCCCTCGCCCCAGGCGGCCTGGAAGAGGGTCTCGGCGGCCGACAGGTACAGCGGCCGGGCCTCGGGCTTCGAGGTCTCGGCGAAGCGGTCGACCAGATCGCTCACCACGTCGGAGTCGAGCTTCGCGAGCTCGGGCAGCTCACCGAACGACTCGACGACGAACGCGGGGTCGAAGTGGGTCGGGTCGCTGTCGCCCGTGAACGCCTCTTCGACGAGCACGCCGCCCAGCAGCTGCTCGACCTGCTCGTCGTCGGCGCCCGCGGCCTTCAAGGCCTCGCGGGCCCGCTTCGAAGACGCGCCCAGCAGCGGGTCGCCCGGCAGCACCGACAGCGCCGCGCGCACGGCGAGCAGAATCGTCGCGTTCTGCGAGTCTTCGCTCGGCTTCGCCTTGCCTTTCGCCTTCAGCACGTACGCCGAAAGCTCGGGGTGGGCTTTGGCGGCCGCCACGAAGGCGGCCTCCTGAGTGCTCTGCAGGGTGCCAGCGACTCCACGCTCGAGCACATCGATCGCGGAACGCACGTCGAGGAAGGCTCCGATCACCGGGTGCACGAGCCTGGGGCTTACCTCACCTGATAGACAGTTGGGGTGTCTTCCTCTGCCTTCGACGCCGCGGTTCGCCTGCTCAAGGGGCGCGCGAAGAGCCGCGCGAAGCTCGAGCAGGCGCTGGCCGCCCGTGGGTTCACCGGCCCTGAAATCGAGGCGGCGCTCGTGCGTGTCACCCAGCTCGGGTACGTGAACGACGATCGCTACGCAGAGGCGAAGGCCCGCGCCGAGCTGGCGCGCGGGCGCTCGCGCGAAGACGTGCTCCGCCGGCTCGAGGCCGACGGGGTCGCCGCCGACGTCGCCGAGACCGCCGCGCGAGCCGCCGCCGACGAGGCCGGCTACGACCCGCTCAAAGCCGCGCAGGCGCTGCTGCAGAAGCGGAAGCTGGCCGGGGTGAAGGCCGCCCGCTTCCTCGCGGGGCGCGGTTTCCCCGAAGACGTCATTGAACGCCTCTGCGGGGATGGTTAGGGTGCGCGCCCTCTCAATGAAGCGGCTCCTCGCACTCTGCCTGCTCGTCACCGCCTGCAAGGGCGGCGGCTTCGGCACCTTCTTCGGCGGCGAGTCCGCCGAGCCCAACTACTCCGACGACGCCGACGAGAACCTGAAGCTCGGCCAGGAGTCGCTCGACTCGAAGAACTACGTCGAGGCCCAGAAGTACTTCGACTTCGTGAAGTCGAAGTACCCGTACCTCGAGGCGGCGACGACGGCCGAGCTCAAGCTCGGCGACGTCGACTTCGAGCGCGAGAAGTATCTCGAGGCGCGCGATCGCTACGTCAACTTCATCAAGCTGCACCCGACGCACCCGAAGATCGACTACGCGGCGTACCGCGCCTCTCTCACGCACTACAAAGACATGCCGTCTGACTTCTTTCTGCTGCCGCCCAGCGCAGAGAAAGACCAGGCCGAGGTTCGGTCTGCGAGCGTCGCGCTCGCCGACTTCATTCGCAACTACCCGCAGTCCGAGTACACCGAAGACGCGAAGAAGACGCTCGACGAGGTGCGCCGCCGGCTCGCGAAGCACGAGCTCTACGTCGCGAACTTCTACAAGCGGCGCGAGCGCTGGCAGGCCGTCGTCGGCCGCCTCAACGTCGTCGCGCGCGACTTCGGCGGGCTCGGCTACGAAGACAAGGTGTACTTCGGGCTGCACGACGCCTACCTGAACATTCAGTCGACCGCGCAGAAGCGCATCGAGGTCGGTCAGGCCGAGCTCGCGAAGGCGAAGGCACGGCTCGAGAAGGCCGGCGACAAGGCGACCGACGCCGATCAGCAGCGCGTCACCGACGCCGAGAACCACATCAAGGAAGCCGAAGGCACGCTGCTCGCCGCGCAGGGCAAGCCCGAAGAGGTGCTCAAGCAGCTGATCGAGAAGTACCCGGACACCGACGCGGCGAAGAAGGCGCGCGGCATGCTCGGGGTTCAGTGAGCCTCGGGGCGTGAACGAGGAGCTGCGACGGCTCGTCGGCGTCGGCCTCGCCGCCGCGCTGCTCGCCACGCTGCTCATTCTCGCGTTGCCGCGGCTGCTCAGCGCCGCCGCCGGAGCCGAGGTCGAGATCCTCACCGTGCTGAAGACGGCAGAGGCGCGCGGCATCGAGCTCGACGTCGGCCTCGAGCAGCCGCTGCGCTCGAGGCGGGTCAACTACCAGCGCGTCTCGGTCGTCGTGACGCAAGACCGCGCCGTCGTCACCGCGACGCTCGACTTCGACGGCAACGTGAAGAACACCAACGTCAGCTCGCTGGGGCTCGAGCGCGTGCCGTTCAAGCTCGAGGCCGGCGAGTGGGTGCCCGAGCAGGGCTGGGCGCCGCAGCTCGCGCGCGTGGTGCGGGCCCTCGAGAAGCGCCGCGCTGCGCTCGAGGCCGGCGACGTCTCTTTGCTGTGCTCGGGCCGCGCTGACGGTGGCGAGGCGCCCGCGCTCGCCGAGCTGCTCTCGGTCGGGCACCGTCGCATTCGGGCGGTGTCGTGGCTCGTGCGCAGCGAGCGCGAGGAGGTCGTCGTCACCGAGGAGTCGCGCGTGAGCGGCACGCTGCCGAACCGCCCCGTCGACGACCTCATGATCAAACGGCTCGCGCTACAGCCTGCTCCAGGTGGGGAATTCTGCTTCCCCGAAGGGCTCATGTAGGCTACGCCCGCGAATAGCTGACGACTCCCGCATGGACGACGCGCTCAAGCAACTGTTGACCCTGGGGCGTGGCTACTTCGAGAAGAAGCAGTATGCGCAGGCCGAGAAGTACCTGACCCAGGTCGTCGAGCAGAACCAGTCGTTCGCCGACGTCTACAACATGCTCGGCGTCGTCTATCACGACCAGGGTCAGTTCGCCCGGGCGCAGCGGGCGTTCGAGGCTGCGCTGCGCATCAACCCCGCGTACACCGATGCCGCGCTGAACCTCGCGGTCATCTACAACGACATGGGGAAGTACCGTGAGGCGAAGGAGGTCTACCAGGGCGCGCTCTCGCGGCAGCGCGCCGCGCCCGGCCGCATCGACCCCTTCGTGCAGGGCAAGATCTCGAACATGTATGCCGAGATCGGCGACGTCTTCGCGTCGAGCGGCATGCTCGACGAGGCGATCGGCGAGTACCGGCGCGCGCTCGGGCTGTGCCCGACGTTCGTCGATATTCGCCTCAAGCTCGCCGACGCCTGCCGCGACAAAGGCGAGCATGCAGAAGCGCTCGCACAATTCGAGGAGATTCTCCGCATCAACCCGAACTACGTTCCTGGCCGCGTGCACTACGGAATTGCGCTTTACTCCGCCGGCAAGAGGGCCGAAGCGATTCACGAGTGGGAGCAGGTGTTGCAGAAGAACCCGGGCAACAAGAGCGCCGAGATGTACTTGAACCTCGTACGCGACACGAAGGAGGGCGCCTGACGTGAGCACCGGCTACGCCCTCAAGTTCATCTCTGGGAAGTACCAGGGTGGCGAGTTCCCGCTGAAGAGCGAGAAGCAGGTCGTCATCGGCCGCTCGAGCGAGCTCGACATGGTGCTCGTCGAAGACATGGTCTCGCGCAAGCACGCGAAGATCGCCGTCGCCGCCGGCAAGATCACCATCGAAGACCTCGGCTCGACGAACGGCACGTTCGTGAACGGCGAGAAGGTGAAGACGGCGCGCCTCAAAGAGGGCGACCGCATTCTCATCGGCACGTCGATCTTGAAGCTCGTGCGCCAGGGCGCCGGCGCCCAGGAGCTCGACGAAGAGCAGGTGAAGGCGCAGCTCGAGCAGGTCGCCGCGGCCCAGTCGGCCAAGCAGACGAAGACGGCGATGACGGGCAAGCTCGAAGAGGTTCCGCTGCCCGATCTGCTGCAGCTGTTCCACACGTCGAAGAAGAACGGCGTGCTCGTGGTGCGCAACGAGCACGAGGGCAAGATCTACCTGAAGCAGGGCCGCGTCTATTACGCGAGCATCGACGACAACCACGAGCTCGGGCCCGCGAAGAGCTTCAACCGCATCATCACGTGGGAGCAGGGCGACTTCGAGCTGCAGCCTCCGGACAACCAGGAGTTCATGACCGAGCTCGACTCGTCGACCGAGGCGCTCCTCATGGAGGCGCTGCGGCAGCTCGACGAGCTCAAGCGCATTCAGGGCCAGCTGCCCGGCCCGGCGGCGCAGCTCGCGCTCGCGATGCCGATGACCGCGCAGCTGCGCGAGCTGACGCCTGAAGAGCTCGACGTGCTGCAGCTCGTGCACAACTACGGCACCCTGAACGGAGTGCTCGATCACTCGGTGCAGGACGACGTCGGCTGCGCCACGATCATCGTGAGCCTGCTGCAGCGAGACTACGTCCGTGCCGCCTGACGGGCGGGTGGGGCCGGTGAAGCTGACGCAGCTGTCGAACTGCGCCGGCTGCGCCGCCAAGATCCGCCCCGATCTGCTGCACGAGGTGCTGTCGGGCCTGCCGAAGGTGCCGCGCTCGCGCGAGGTGATCGTGGGCTTCGACACCGCCGACGACGCCGCGGTGTACCGGCTCAACGCGACGCAGGCCGTGGTCGAGACCGTCGACTTCTTCCCGCCCGTCGTCGACGACCCGTACGCGTACGGCCAGATCGCCGCGGCGAACGCGATGAGCGACATCTGGGCGATGGGGGCGAAGGCGCTCTTCGCGCTGAACGTCGTCGCCTTTCCGAAGGACCAGCCGATCGACGTGCTGCACGAGATCCTCGCGGGCGGGGCGTCGAAGGCCCGCGAGGCCGGCATCCCCATCTTGGGAGGGCACTCGGTGCAGTCGCCCGAGCCGAAGTACGGCATGGCGGTGACGGGGCTCGTGCACCCGAAGAAGGTGCTCACGAACGCGGGCGGCCGCGCGGGCGACACGCTGATCCTCACGAAGCCCATCGGCACCGGCATCGCGACGACGGCGATCAAGCGCGGGCTCGCGAGCCCCGAGCTCGAGAAGCGCGTGACCGAGCAGATGGCGACGCTCAACAAGGCGGCCGGCGAGGTGCTCGCCTCGGGCAAGTTCACCGTGCACGCGCTCACCGACGTGACCGGCTTCGGGCTGCTCGGCCACCTGCTCGAGGTCGCGCGGGGCGCGAAGCTCAAGGCCGTGCTCTACAAGTGGCAGGTGCCCGTCATGGAGGGCGTGCCCGAGCTCGCCGAGACCGGCGTGGTGCCGGGCGGCACGAAGACGAACCTCGAGCACGTCTCGAAGTGGGTGAAGTTCCGCGGCAACCTGCCGGTGCACGTGCAGCAGGTGCTCGCCGACGCCCAGACGAACGGCGGGCTGCTCGCGGCGCTGCCCGAGAAGCAGGCGCGCGAGGCGCTGAAGGCGCTCGACAAGGCCGGCGTGCAGGGGTGGATCATCGGGGGCCTCGAGAAGGGCAAGCCCGGAATCGACGTGGTCTAGACCGCGGGCCAGGCCTCAGCGTGGGCCGATCTCGATGTGGCGGTTGTTGAACTCGGGGTCGTCGATCGAGCCCTGGTGGCGGCACACCCAACCGTCGGGCAACGCCTTCAGCTTGATCGGCTGACCCTCGGGGACCACGGCTCCGAACGCGAGCATCTCGATGAACCGGTTGAGCAGGTCGATCACCGCCGCTTCGAGCTTCGCCGGCACGTCGCGCACGCTCAGATCGGGGCGGCCGAACTTCAGCATCCCCCGGGTGTGGTACCAGTCTGCGCTCTTCAGGATGACGACGTGGTGGCGCGGCACTGCACCGTCGGGCTCGAAGAGGTCGCGCTTCCAGTCTTCGGAAGACCACCACGAGAGGCGGTACGGGTCGAAGACCGAGACGCCGCCGTGCTCGAGCAGCGCCGTGATGAGGCCGACCGCATCGCGCAGGTAGTCGAGCGTCTGCGGGTCGGCGATGTCACCGCGAAGCGTGAGGCACTGCTCGGCTTCGCGCGTGCGCGCGAACAGCTGCGGGTCGCTGCGCTTCAGCGTGTCGCCTGGCAGCCCGTCGAGGCCGAACGCGAAGGCCTCGGAGCCCTTCTCGTGGCTCTCGAGCCGGCATCCATCAGGCACGCCCGACGTTCGGTGACGCGAGCACGAGATGTGCGGCTCGCCCGTGAAGGTGCCGTGGACCTTGAAGAACAGGGTCGCGTCGCCGCCGCCCGGCGCGTAGTGGCTCCGCGGCCAGCTCTTCAGCGTCGTCACGAACGCGCATGCTATGCGAAGTGCGCGTGCTCGACGCCGTCGCCCAGTCATTCGCCTACCTGCGGTCCGACGCGGCTCGCGAGTCGATCGCTTGCGACCCGTACTGGCCGAAGTGGAACTCGCCGTGGTGGCACGTGCTCGCGCTGCGCGAGGCCGGGGTCACGCCCCCCGCCGACGCGCTCGTGGCGCTCTGCGCCGCCACCGAGCGGCACTACCTGCGCTTCTTCCCGCGGCGCCCGGAAGCGCTGCCGCCGGGCAAGAGCTCGCGCACCGACGTCATGTGCTTCTGCGCGCTCGCGTCGCTCTTGCGCGCCGCCGAGGGCGTCGCGACCGTCAGCTGGGGCGACGCGTTCTTGCTGCGCTACCAGCTACCCGACGGAGGGTGGAACTGCGATGAGCACAGCACGGTGAGCTCGATCGTCTCGACCGTGCCGGTGCTCGAGTACCTGTGCGGCAAGCCGGCCTTCGAGGCCGCCGCCGCCCGCGGCATCGCGTACCTGCTCGACCGGAAGCTCTACCGCTCGAAGCGAACGGGCGCCGTGCTCGACGAGGCCTGGCTCACGCCGTCGATGCCGCGCTTCTACGAGTACGACCTGTTGCGCGGGCTGACGCTGCTCGGGCGCTTCGGCGTCGCACCGCCCCCCGAGGCGGTCGCTGCCCTGCGGCGCACCGAGTTGCGGTGCTGGCCGCTGTCGGCCGCGGCGCGAACGGGCAACGGCGTCGAGTCGAGCTTCCCGTTGCTCGAGTGGCTCGCGTCGCCCCAGAACGCCCGGCCCATAGTCGACCGCGAGCTTGCCGGGCTCTAGACTCGCGGGCCGATGCGGTCGTTGTTGCTCTGCGCCATCGCCTGGCCTGCCTTCGCCGGGCCGTTCGTGATCGTCGACCCCGGCCACGGCGGCTCGCAGACGGGCGCCGTCTCGCCGACGGGAGCGTGGGAGAAAGACGCCGCGCTCGAGATCAGCCGCCTGCTGAAGGCCGAGCTCGAGGCGCAGCTGCAGGCGACGGTGAAGCTGACCCGCGACAGAGACCAGCTCGTCTCGCTGGCCAACCGCGTCGACTGGGCGAACGCGCAGAAGCCCGACCTGTTCATCTCGGTGCACCTGAACTCGATGCCGACGAAGAAGCAGCGCCAGCAGACCGAGGGCATCGAGACCTACTTCCTGTCGGCGGCCGCGAGCGGCGATCAGGCGAAGAAGGTCGCCGCGCGCGAGAACGCCGAGTTCCACGAGAAGCGGTCGAAGGGCGGCGATACGCTCGCCTTCATTCTCGCCGACCTGCAGCGCAGCGAGGCGCACGCCGACTCGTCGCGCCTCGCCTACGCCGTGCACGAAGAGCTCGTCACCGCCACTGGGGGCCTCGACCGCGGCGTTCAGCAGGCGCCGTTCTACGTGCTCATGGGCCTGCAGGCGCCGGCGATTCTCGTCGAGGTCGGGTTCATCTCTCACCCCGACGAGGGCGCGCGGCTGACCGACGCCGAGTACCAGCAGAAGGCGGCCGAGGCGATCGCCCGCGGCGTCGGGGCGTTCGTACGGCAGGTCGCGGTGCGCGAGGCGAAGTGATACGCCGTCGCCCACGATGAGATCGTTCAACCGCGGAAGCCTCGACACCCGTCCCGTCATCTTGACCCCCGGCGCCACCAAGCACGCCGAAGGCAGCTGCATGGTCGAGTTTGGCGACACCCGGGTGCTCTGCACCTGCAGCACCGAAGAGCGCGTGCCGCCGCACATGATGGGCAAGGGCGAGGGCTGGGTGACGGCCGAGTACGGCATGCTCCCGCGGGCGACCCACGAGCGCAGCGCCCGCGAGGCCGCGAAGGGCAAGCAGGGCGGCCGCACGCTCGAGATTCAGCGGCTCATCGGGCGCTCGCTGCGCGCCTGCGTCGACATGAAGACGATCGGCGTGCGCACGTACACGCTCGACTGCGACGTCATTCAGGCCGACGGCGGCACCCGCACCGCGAGCATCACGGGCGCCTACGTGGCGTTCGCGCTCGCGCTGAAGAAGCTGCGCGCGATCGAGAAGCTCGGCTCGACGCCGAAGCTGACGCAGGTCGCCGCGATCTCGGTCGGCATCGTGAAGGGCCAGGTCTCGGTCGACCTCGACTACCTCGAAGACTCGACCGCCGAGGTCGACATGAACGTCGTCGCGCTCGAGGGCGGCCGGCTCGTCGAGCTGCAGGGCACGGCCGAGCACGGCCACTTCGACAAGGCGCAGCTCGACGCCATGCTCGACGGGGCCTTGAAGGCCATCGCGAAGCTGCACGAGGCCCAGAAGATGGTCCTCGGCTGAAGCTCGTCTTCGCCACCACGAACAAGGGCAAGCTCGCCGAGCTGCGCGAGCTCGTCACCGGCCTCGAGGTGATCTCGGCGGCCGAGGCCGCGCCGGGGCTCGACGTCGACGAAGATCGGCCCACGTTCGAGGGCAACGCCGAGAAGAAGGCGCGGGCGTTTCTCGCGGCCACGGGCCTGCCGTCGCTCGCCGACGACAGCGGCCTCTCGGTCGAGGCGCTGGGAGGCCGGCCCGGCGTGCTCTCGGCCCGCTACGCGCCCACCGACTCCGAGCGCATCGCGAAGCTGCTCGCCGAGCTGAAGGGCGTTCAGAACCGCAAGGCGTGGTTCACGTGTGCGCTCTGCCTCGCGCTGCCCGGCGGCGCGGTCGAGCTCAGCGTCGGCGAGTGCCACGGCGAGATCATCGACGCGCCGCGGGGCCAGCACGGCTTCGGGTACGACCCGGTGTTCCTGATCCCGTCGCTCGGCAAGACGCTCGCCGAGCTGACGCGCCCCGAGAAGGCCGGGCTGTCGCACCGCGGCGTCGCGATGCGGAAGCTCGCGCCGCGCCTGCTCGCCCTGCGTTGATGTTTGTCAATGCGGGCATCACCCCGGCGCGCGCACTGTGGCGGGCATGAACGACTACCGCCTCGCCTCCCGCCTCTTCTTCGCCTCGGCCGCGCTGCTCGCGGTGCTCGTCGCCATGCAGCTCGGCACGGGCGTCACGCAGCAGTGGTTCGAGAGCGTTCACCCGCTCGACGAGTACGCCGCTCGGCTGCGCAGCCAGGGCGCGTGGCTGCGCGCCATCGTCGCGGTCGACGACGTCTTCGTGGCTGCGTACGCGTCGGCGGTCGTGCTGCTCGGGCTCGTGCTGCGGGGGCGGGGCTCGGCGCTGTGGGGCATCGTGCTCGTCGCCGGCGTCACGGGCGGTCTGCTCGACCTCGAAGAGAACCACCACATGATCGCGATGCTCACGACGGTGCAGCGCGGCGGCGCGCTGGAGCCCGCCTCGGTCGAGCACCGCATGCTCTTCAGCGCGTTCAAGTGGCTCGTGAGCCCGCTCGCGTACTGCTTCTTCGGGCTCGGCTTCGACGCGCGCACACGGGCCGAGCACGCCGTCAGGCTGTTCCCCTGGCTGTGGATGCTGCCGCTGACCGCGGCGGTGCTGGTGGTCGACGACCCCACGTGGGTGCGGCCGCTCGCGTTCGCGCGGCTGTTGAGCGTGGTCGGTGGGTTCGTCTCGCTCGGGCTGGTGATGGCGCGGCGGGCCACCCCGGCGCGGGCGGGCGTCACCGCGCTCGACGGATCCGGCTCAGGTGCTCCGGCGTGATGCCGAGGTACGACGCGACGTGCCGCGCCTTCACGCGCCGCTCGAGCTGGGGCAGCGCGCGCCGCAGGGCCTCGAGCCGCTCGCGGGCGGTCAGCGCCAGCATCTGGTGCTCGCGCACGACCTTCTTCGCATAGAGCGCCTCGGCGATGCGCCGGCCGGCGACGTGCCACGAAGGCTCGCGCTCGCACCGCGCCTGAAACGAAGCCCAGTCGGCGACGAGCAGGCGGGTGGGCTCGAGCGCCTCGATGTTCGTGATCGCGGGCGCGCTCGAGAGCAGATCGTAGAGCGAGCCGGTGAACGAGCCCTCGGCGCAGAACGTTCGCACGTGCTCGTCGCCGGCGGGGCTCACGTAGTACTCGCGCACCAGGCCCTGCTCGATGAACGCGAGCTCCGTCGCCCGCTCGCCGGCCTCGAGCAGGTGCTCGCCGGCCTTCAGCGCGCGCGGGGTGAAGTCGGCCAGCGCGCGGTCGATGGAGGCGGCGTCGACCGGCGCGAGCGCCTGCAGCGTCGCCTTCAGGCTCACGCGCCGTGGCGCCTCAGGTGCTCGAGCCCGCCGGCGAGCAGCTGCGCGATGCCTCGCTTCGGCACGTGCACCACCTTCTTCTTCAGCGGCGGCGGCGCGTTCGTGTACTGCATCGACACCTTGTGGTGCAGCTCGGTCGCGCCCCACAGCAGCACGAGATCGGCCCACTCGAGGTCGGCCTTCGCGTGATCGACCGTGCGCCGCACGGTGCCGTCGACGAGGCGCAGCTCGACGCGGGTGCCGAAGAGCCGCTCGAGCTCTTCCCAGACCGACGGTGAGCCGCCGACGATGCACAGGCGCTTCTTGCCGAACGCCTGAACGAAGTCGTGCACGGCGCGCTGGTTGTCGCTGCCGCCGCAGCTCGAGCACGTGGTCTTCGGCTCGCACAGCACGGGCGTCTTGCCGCTCGAGCGGGCGGCCTGAACGCACTCGGAGCTCTGGCAGTGCAGGAAGAGGCGCTCGGCCAGCTCGGCGCTCGCCCGGGGGAGCTTCTCGTTCGACAGGCGCTGCTTGCCCGCGCGGGTGAGGCCGGCCTGCTCGAGCACGGCGCGCGCGGTGGTCCGCGCCTCGTTCGAGCCGTACCCCAGGCCTTTGAGCCACTCGTCGATCGCGACATCGGCGCTCACGCGCGCGTGCGGCCTCGCGGCTTGCTCTTCAGGGTCTCGACGGCGAAGAGCTCGTCTTGCGTCGGCTCGAGGCCGAGGGCGCGCCGCACGGGCGCGAAGCTGCGCCGGTGAATCAGCAGGGCGCCGAGGCGCTCGAGGGCCTCCTGGTGCTCGGGGGTCGGGTAGCCCTTGTGCGACGCGAAGCCGTAGCCCGGGTGCTTCGCGTCGAGCTCGTTCATGTACTGGTCGCGCGTCGTCTTCGCGATGACGCTCGCCCCGGCGATCGACAGCGAGAGGGCGTCGCCGTGAATGATGCCCTTCTGGGGGCACGTGATCAGCGGGATCTTGCGCGCGTCGACGAGGCAGAACTCGGGCTTCACGGTCAGCGCCTCGACCGCACGGCGCATCGCGAGCAGGCCCGCGTGGTAGATGTTGAGGGTGTCGATCTCTTCGACGCTCGCCCAGCCGACGGCCCAGCACACGGCGTCGGCCTTCACGCGAACGGCGAGCTCCTCGCGCTTGCCCTCGTCGAGGATCTTCTTCGAGTCGTCGAGCCCCTTGAGCTTGTAGCCCTTCGGCAAGATGCACGCGGCGGCCGTCACGGGGCCCGCGAGCGGAGCCATGCCCGCCTCGTCGACGCCGGCGATGAGCGTCACGCCCTGGGTGTAGAGCTCGTTCTCGTACCGCAGCATGTGCTTGAGCCGCTGGCCCTCGGCGCGGTTCGCCGAAGCCCGGGCCTTCACTGCCTTCAAGAGCGCCTGGGCGCCCGCACGGTCGTCTCTCTCGAGCTCGAAGAGCACGCCACGCGGCAGGCCCTTGCCCTGTGCCAGCCGCTCTCTGAGCTGCGAGAGCGAGCGCCGCTTCACTGGGGCTCGAGCGTCAGCGTCACGTTGTTCGGCATCACCGTGCAGTCGCACTCGCCGCACAGCACCTGAACCGTGAACGGGCGCTTCGTCTTGATCTGCCCGGCCGACGCCGTGATGTCGATCGAGCCGTTGCCGAGGTCGTCGCTGATGCCGTTCGCGAAGCCGTTGCCGCCGCTGCGCGTGGTGACGACCTTGCCGGACGACGTGTTCGTCGCGATGACCTCGGCGTCACCGATGGGGGCGCCGAGCTGGTCTTGCACGCGCACGGCGACCGACGTCGGGTTGCTCTGGCAGACCTGGCGCGGGCGGCCGCTCTCGCCGACCGGAAGAGCAGGACCACCGCAAGCCGCCACGAGCACCACAACCGAGAGAAGACGCTTCATGGGAGCGGCTCTTTACACGCTCCCCAGAGGGAATCACAAGGTCGGGCGCTGATCGCTGCCGTCGTCCCAGTGGGCGCCGAGCCAGCTGCGGTAGGCGGCCTTCTGCTCCTCGGTGGGGCGCTCGATGCGGGCGAGGTAGACGGCGTCGGCCGGCTTCGTCGCGAGGGTCACCGGCACCTCGGTCAGGCGGTCGCGCCGGAAGACCGTCACCTTCACGCGGTCTAAGGGGCGCTTCTCTTCGCAGCGGGTGATGAGCGTGGGCGCGTCGACCTTGTTGCCGTCGAGCGCCACGATCTCGTCGTCGGCGTAGAGCCCGGCCTCCATGGCGGGCGAGCCGTCGAGCACCGACGCGATGGCCGAGGTGCCCTTCGGCAGAATGCCGAGGAAGCCCTTCGGCTTGTCGTCGGCCTTCACGCGCGGGGCGCTGCCGCCCTTGTCGTTCGCCGACTCGCGCACGCGGAAGCGCGCCTCGAGGCCGACGTGCGAGAGCACCGAGTAGTCGAGCTCGTCGGTGCCGCGCACCGTGCGATCGAAGAAGTGCTTCAGGCTCTGGCCTGCCACCTCGCTGGCCGCCGCCTCGACGCCGTCTTCGGGCACGCCGCTGCCGTCGCCCCAGCGCTTCCACATCAGGCGCAGCACGTCGTCGAGGCTCTTGGCGTCGCGCGTGAGCCGGCGAATCGTCAGGTCGAGCAGCAGGCACGCGATCTCGCCCTTCAGGTAGTACGAGATGGCCGTGTTCACCGTGTTCTCGTCGGGCCGGTAGTGCTTCACCCACGAGAGGTACGACGCGTCGCCGAGGCACATCTGCTTGCGGCCCGGCGTCGCGTGCAGCGACGTCAAGCTCTCGCCGAGCCGCGAGAGGTAGCGCTGCGGGCTCATGAGCGCGGCGCGCCGCACGAGCAGGTTGTCGTAGTACGACGTGCCACCCTCGAACGCCCAGAGCAGCGTGGTGTAGCTCTCTTGCGAGTAGTCGAAGGGGACGAGCGCCTTGGGGATGATGCGCTTCACGTTCCACAGGTGGAAGTACTCGTGGCACGCGAGCGTGAGGAAGTCCTCCCACCCCTTCGACGAGCCGAGCCCGCTGCGCGGGTAGAGCAGGGCGGTCGAGGCCCGGTGCTCGAGGCCTCCGCGGCCCTTGTCGGTCGCGTAGATGAAGAACACGTAGCGCTTCATCGGCAGCCCGCCCCAGAACGCGGCTTGCGTCTCGACGATCTTCTGCAGATCGCCGACGAGCTTCTTCTCGTCGAGCTGCGGCTCGCCCCAGATGACGATCTCGTGCGGCACCTGCGCCGCCGTGAAGTGCAGCGCCGTGTGCGGCCCCACCTCGAACGGGCTGTCGACCAGCTCGTCGTAGTCGTCGGCGACGAAGTCGGCGCCCTCGCGCTCGAGCGCGCTCGTGACGGCCCAGCCGGGCGGCGCGTCGACCTCGACGCGGTGCTCGAGCTTGCGCATCGCCTCGCTGTAGAAGAACAGCGTGGCGCCGTTGAAGTAGCCGTGCGTGCCGTCGAGGTGGCTCGTGCGCACCGTCAGCTCGTGCGCGTAGACCTGGTAGCGCAGCCGAAACGGCCTCGCGCCCGTGCGCACCTTGAAGCTGCGCTTGTCGAGGCGGGTGAACGGCAGCCGCTGCGCGTCGGCGGTCATCGCCTCGAACCCCTGCACGTGCCGCGAGTACTCGCGCACCAGGTAGCTGCCCGGAGTCCACACCGGCAGGCACACCGTCACTTCGTCGGTGGAGGCGGGAAAGTCGGCCACCACGTCGAACAGGTGCGAGTGGGGCTTCGGCATCGAGACGCGGTAGCTGACGGCGTGGGACACGGGCGCTTCGTCTACGCAAACAGCTGTGCCCTGTCGATGCGCACGCGCACAATTTCGCCCGGCTGCGGCCTCACCGCCGCCGGAGCCAGCACCCGCAGCATGTTGCCCGCCACGTCGAGCCGCACCTCGGTCGAGTGCCCGAGGAACAGGCTCGCCACCACGGTGAGCGCGTTCGGGCCGTCGCCCAGCGTCAGCCCCTCGGGGCGAATGACGAGGTGCTTCGCTCCCTCGACGGGCGCCACGGCGGCCGGCAGCTCGAGCCGCTGGGCTCCGCAGACGAAGTGGGCGCCGTCGACGCGGCCCTCGAGCACGTTCGCTCCGCCGACGAAGGCCGCGACGAACGGCGTCTTCGGGTGCTCGTACAGCTCGCGTGGGGCCGCGAGCTGCTCGATCACCCCGCGGTTCATCACCGCCACCCGGTCGGCCAGCGCGAGCGCCTCGGCCTGGTCGTGGGTGACGTAGATCATCGTGGTGCCGAGCCGGGCGCGCAGCGCGGCGATCTCGGCCCGCAGATCTTCGCGCAGCGCGGCGTCGAGGTTCGACAGCGGCTCGTCGAGCAGCAGCACCTTCGGCGACGCCACCAGCGCACGCGCCAGCGCTACGCGCTGCAGCTGCCCGCCGCTGAGCGCGTGCGGCATGCGGCCGGCCAGCGCGTCGAGGCGCACCCAGCCGAGCGCCTCTTTGACCTTCGCCGCGCGACCCTCGACCCCCTTGAGCTTGAGCGGGTACTCGACGTTCTCGGCGACGCTCTTGTGCGGCCAGACCGCGTAGCTCTGAAAGACCATGCCCAGCCCGCGCTCTTCCGGGGGCAGCGCGTTGACCTCGCGGCCGTCGATGCGCACCTGGCCCGCGTCGGCGCGCTCGAGGCCCGCGATGATGCGCAGCGTCGTCGTCTTGCCGCAGCCTGAGGGCCCGAGCAGCGCGACCATCTCGCCGCGCGCGACCTCGATCGACAGGCCCTTCACGACCGGGTTCTTGCCGTACGCCTTGTGCACCTGCTCGAGCGAGACCATCAGGCGGCCTCGACCTTTCGCCCCTGGAGCGCGGCGCGGGCGCCCAGCACCGCCAGCACGAACAGCACGAACGCGCACGCGATGACGGCGGCCGACGCGGGGTCGGCGTAGCTCTGCAGCTCGAAGAGCAGGGTGCCGAGCACGTCGCGCCCCGGCGGCACCAGCAGCACCGCGAGCGTGAGCTCGGTCGCGCAGGTGAGGAAGGTCAGCGTGAACGCGGCGACGAGCGGGGCCGTGAGCTGCGGCAGCACCGCGTCGACGAACGCACGAGCCGGCCGGGCACCGCTGACGCGCGCGGCTTCGGCGAGCGAGGCGTCGACGCGCGAGAGGCCCTCGGCGGCGTTGCGCGTGCCGAACGCGAGGTGCTTGGCCACCCAGGCGAGCAGCAACAGCCACAGCGTGTTCGCGAGCGCGAGCACCAGCGCGAACGTCTCGAAGAAGACGAAGCGCAGGTCGCGTGAGAACGCGCTCAAGAGCGCGATCGCGAGCACGGTGCCCGGCACCGCGTAGGGCCAGGCGGCGAGCAGCTCGGCCGCGCGGCCGAGCGCGAGCGACCCCTTGCGAATGAGCGCGATCGCGAGGCCGAGGCCCGTGACGACGACGGCCGCGGCGAGCGCGAGCGCGACGCTGTTGGCTGCGGCGCCCAGCGTGCGCGGGTCGCCGAGCACGCGGCCCCAGTGCGCGGCCGTGAAGCCGCCGGCGGGCGTGCTGAGCGACGCCGCCGCCACCGCGAGCAGCGGCGCCACCACCAGCACGAGCGCGAGCGCGACCACGGCGGCGAACAGGGGGGCGCGGGCCGCGCCGAGCTGCAGCTCGCGCTGCTTGAGCCCCTTGCCCGAGAGCAGCGCGGCGCGGCCCGAGCGGCCGAGCAGGCGGCTCGAGGCGAGCACGACGACGGCCATCGCGAGCAGCAAGAGGCTGAGGGCGGCGGCGCTCCAGAGGCCGGCGGGGCCCATGAGCATCTGCGCGTAGATGCGGGTCGTGAGCGTCGGCGTCGGCGGAGTCGCCGTCACGCCGAGCAGGTAGGGCACTCCGAACGCGGCGGCGGCGAAGAGGAAGACGAGCGCGGCGCCCGAGGCGGCCGCGGGCAGCGCGAGCCGCACCGGCACGGCGAGCAGCGTGCGGAGCGGGCCGGCGCCGCAGATGCGGGCGGCCTCTTCGAGCGACGGGTCGATGCGGGCGAGCACGGCCGCCGCGGGCAGTATGACGAGGGGCAGGCCCGCGCCGCCGAGCACGAACGCGACGCCGAAGCCCGAGTAGATGTCGAGCGTGCCCTCGCCGAGCAGGCGGTTGACGAGGCCCGCCTTGGGGTTGGCGAGCGCGATCCACCCCATGCACCAGATGAACGGGGGAATCGCGGTGGGCAGCGTGAACGCGGCGCCCAGGGCCTTTCGCCAGGGCAGGTCGGTGCGCTCGAGCAGCACCGCGAGCGGCAGGCCGAGCGCGAACGCCATCGCCGCGGCGCCCGCCGAGGTGGTGAGCGTGCCCTTCAGCGCGAGCAGCGTGGCGGGGCTCGTCCACAGCTGCCAGAGGCTCGCGTCGCCCGCCGCGCTCGAGGCGCGCACGACGAGCACGAGCAGCGGCACCACCGTGAACGCGGTCAGGAGCGCGATGAGCGCGCCGCCGGCGATCGACGCCGCGCGCCCGCTCATTGGGCGAACGCCTCGCTGAAGGCGGTCTTCACCCGGGCGCCGTCGCGCTCGCCGTGCTCGAGCAGGGCGTCGCTCCAGCGCATCGAGGCCTTCATCAGCTCGTCGAGGCCCCGCTCGCCGCGCGGGCCGGGCAGCCGCGGGTCGAGGCCGTGCATGTCGCCGGGGCTCACGATGAGCTGCTGGGCTGCGCTCGACAACAGCACGTCGGCGACCGCCTTCGCGGCGACCGGGTTGCGCGAGCTCTCGAACAGGCCGACGAAGCCGGGCACGACGACCGCGCCGTCTGCGGGCCACGCGACCTCGATGGGCGAGCCCTTCGCCTTTGCGGCGAGCGCGTTCTCGAGCAGCAGCACGCCGACCTTCGCCTCGCCGCCCTCGAGCTTCTGCAGCACCGCGGCGTTGCCGCCCGCGACGCGCGCGCCGTTCGAGCGCAGCGTGCCGAACCACTCGGCGCCGTAGGCGGACTCCATGAAGACGGCCCAGGTGAACGCGGTGCCCGACGTCAGCGGGTCACCGAGCGCGACCTCGCCCTTGAAGCGCGGCTCGGCGAGCGCCGCCCACGACGCCGGCGGGCCGTCGAGGTCCTTGCGGTAGACGAGCACCATCGTCGAGAGGCGCAGCGCGGTGTACGCCCCGTCGAGGTCCATCAGCTCGCGCGGCGTGCGCAGCGCGTTCGGCGACACGTAGCGCAAGAGCCGCTGCTCTCGCTTGAGCCTGGCGAACAGAAACGGGTCGGAGGTCGCGAGCAGATCGGCCTGGGTGCCCCCCGCCGACAGCTCGGCGTCGAGCCGGTTCAGGACCTTCTCGCTGCCCGCCTGGAACCAGTGGACGCTCACCTGCGGCAGCTCGCGCTTCAGCAGCGGGTCGAGGGCGTCGAGCACATGGCGGTACATCGACGTATAGATCCACACATCGCCGGAAGGGCTCGAGCTTGCGCACGCGGTCGCGGTCGCAGGCGCCGCGCTCTCGATGCGGCAACTCGCGAGCAGCACCAGCGAGAACTGCGCAATCACCGCCCTCACGGTGTGCCCCCATAGCCCACATTGACTCCCGTTTCCTGATCCACGCATCTTCCGCCCGCCCTCGACCCACATGCTCTCGGATACCAGCGAGCTTCAGCTTCCCCGTGGCCTCATCGCCGAGTCGTCGCTCGCGCAGCGAGCGAACCCCGCGTGGATGTTCTTCTTCTACGCGTGCCTGCTCTTGAACACGGGGCTCACGAACTTCGAGCCGGCGCGGCCCGACCTGTCGGCGAACGCGATCTTCCCGCTCGGCGTCTTCGTCGCGTTCTACCTGGTGCGCGCGTGGCGAGCGCCCGAGGTCGAGAACCGCTGGGCGATGGCGTTCATGGCCGTCGCGCTCGCCACCGTCTTCCCGCTCATCAACATCGCGTACCACAACCCCTCGCCCGTGACGGGTCGCGGGCTGCTCATCGCGTTCGAGGTCTCGAACTTCGTGTGGGCCGGCATCATGCTGTGGCACGCGCGGCGGGCGAAGCGCGGCCACGCGTGGCTCTTCTTCGGCGCGGGCTTCCTCTACGGCCTGTTGCTCGAGAACGGCGGCATCGTGCTCGGCTTCTTTCACGAGACGAACCTCACGCTGACGATGGTGAGGCCGCTCGTCGCGCCCGGCGCCACGATGATCGGCTGGTGCATCGTGCTCTACATGGCGAGCTTCGTCGTGTGGCAGGTGCGCAAGTGGGTGCCCTGGCTGCGCAAGCAGCACGGGCTCTCGGGGCTGCTCGTCGGCGTCACCGCCACGATGCTCGATCTGCAGATCGACCCGCTCGCGACCGCCTCGGGCGCCTGGGTGTGGGACGCGTCGCTGCCGCCCTGGTTCCACGGCGTGCCGCTGGTGAACTTCGTCGCGTGGGTCTGCGCGCTGACTCCCTTCGCGTGGGCCATGTTCCGCGCGCAGGAGCGCCTCGCGATCGCCGACGGCGGCCCCTGGTCGCGCGGCGCCCTCAAACAGATGGTGCTCGCGGTGCCCGGCGCGCTGATCATCGCGGCCCTCATGTTCATCGTCTCGATGGGCGTGCTCGAAGGCGTCGACGGCCCCTCGTGGACGCTGCTCAACCAGTTCAGCGCGCACGTGCTCGCCGCCGTGCTCGGCTGAGCCTCTCACCCGCGCTCACGTCGTAGCCGAGGTGGGGCGTCGCCCAATGCGCGCCCCCCTTCACGCGCCGCAGATTCTGCACCGCGCCGTCGCCGCGCTGAGCCTGAAGGCCGGCGTGGTGCGGCGGTTGCACCCTCTGCCGCTTGACAGTGCGTGTGATTTTGAGAATCATTCTCAGGTGAAACATGTTCCTCTGCATCTGTAAGGCGGTCACCGACCGCGCCGTGAAGGCGGCCATCGCGTCTGGGGCGGGGTCGATCGACGAGGTCGGGAAGTGCACGGGGGCGGGCACCGACTGCGGCTCGTGCCGGCTCAAGATCGCGCGGGAGCTGTCGCGCGCTGCCGAAAGCAGCAGCAGCGGAGCTTCAGTCGTGGCAGAACCCTCGGCGCAACCCGCCTGACGAGGGTCTCCACACATGAAGGGTGATGCGAAGGTCGTCGCGCTGCTGAACGACGTGCTCACCGCCGAGCTCACGGCGATCAACCAGTACTTCCTGCACGCAGAGCTCTGCGAGCACTGGGGCTACGCGGCGCTGCACCAGCGCGTGCGCAAAGAGTCGATCGAAGAGATGAAGCACGCGGAGAAGATCATTCACCGCATTCTCTACCTCGAGGGCCTGCCGAACCTGCAGAAGCTGAACCCGCTGAACATCGGGCAGACGGTGCCCGAGCAGTTCAAGGCCGACCTCGCGGTCGAGGTCGACGCGGTGCAGCGGCTCAACGCGGCGATCACGTACTGCCGCTCGGTGAACGACGCCGGCACGTGCGAGCTGCTCGAGCACATTCTCGTCGACGAGGAGCAGCACATCGACTGGATCGAGTCGCAGCTCGAGGCCATCAAGCAGGTCGGCGCCCAGAACTACCTCGCCGAGCAGCTCAAGGAGGAAGAATGACCGTCCGCACCAAGACGCCCGTCGCCGACGTCTCGACGGTGGTGAGCCGGCTCGTGCAGCGCGACTTCGCCGCCGCCGCGAAGTCGAACACCGTGCTGTCGAAGACCGAGCAGAAGAGCGCGAAGCCGTACGTGCGCGCCGCGGCCGAAGAGATCCGCAAGCAGAAGCCGGGCGCCCTCGTGAAGCTCGACGCGATGGAGGCCGCGGTCGCGCCGCGTGCGCTCTCTCTCATCGCCGAGGTCAACCAGGCCGGCGGCTCGGGCGCGAAGACCCTCTCTCAGACCGAGGCGAAGGCCGCGTTCAAGAAAGACCCCGTCTACGGCGAGCTGATCCTCGAGGCGTACGAGATCGCGAGCGGCCGCAAGGCCGACGTCGACGCCGTCGCCGAGGCGTACGTCTCGGGCGGCCTCGACCCCGACTACACCTTCCGCCGCTTCAACACCGAGGCCGAGGCCCTCGCTTGGGGCGAGCGCGGCGCGAACCGCGTCTGGCTCGCGCGCGGCAACGACGGAGCCTTCGTCTCGGGCCGCAACGATCTCTGGTCACAGCGCTTCACAGTCGATCAGGTGACCGGCGCCGTCACCGTCACCCACGAGCACTGAGCCGCGCGCTGAGCGGGCCGTCGTCGAAGTTGAGCAGCATCTCCCAGAACGCCCGGTAGTAGCCGGCGCCCGGCCGCTTCTTCACCTTCAGGCGGTAGCCGTACCAGACGTCTTCCCAGTTCGCGGGCGTCGTCAGAATCGCCCACAGCTCGCCCGGCGGCAGCGTGAGCACCTCGTCTTCGTCGCCCTTCAGGCCCGCCTCGAGCAGCGGCGCCTGGCCCGCCACGAACGTCACGCGCCAGGCGCCGGCGCCGCCCTCGGCCTCGAAGCCCGCCTTCATCGTGAGCTGCGCCGTGCCGGCGCGCGTCTTCTCGAGCAGCTCGGCGAAGTACTCACGGAACACGCGGTCGAGCGTCTCGGGCGTGACGGGCCGCGCCGGCACGCGCTCGGCGGCGATCGCCTTCTCGACGCGGGCGGCCTCTCGGTTCGCGTACCGCTCGACGGAGGCCGCGTCGTAGCCCCAGCCCGCGGTGAGGCCCTTGCGAATGACGCCGGCCTCGGGGCTCCACTCGTCGCCGGGCTCCATGCTCAAGAGGTGCGTGCCGGTCTTCGCGGCGGGCTCCATCGCGGCCTTGAGCGCCTCGTCGGCGGTCGGCCGGTCGATGAAGTTCTTCCACAGCTCCGAGCGCTCGAGCAGCGCCCAGCTCGAGGCGAACGGCACGGCTTCGCCGGGTCGCAGACCCTCGACGCCCTCGACGAACCGCGCGATGCCCTCGGCCTTCTTCTTCGCGCACCGCTCGAGCATGACGTCGCGCGTGCCGTCGAAGCCGGTCGGGTACGACGAGGCTCCGGCGTACGGCAGAAAGGCGAGGTCGATGGGCCCCAGCCGGCGAACGAGCTCCTGGTAGGCGGGCACCGAGAGCGGGTTGTCGTTGCCGTGGTACACGCGCACGCGCTGCTTCGCCGCGCTCGCCGGGGTCGCTGCCTCGGCGCACTCGACCACGATCGACGAGACCTCCCAGCCGCGGTCGTGCGGCACGAACGTCACCTTGAGGCCGGGTGACACCTCGCGCGTCTCCCACGGCTCGAGCCAGAGAATCTTCTTCAGGTGGCTCGCCTCGAGGCGGCGCTTCAGCGCTCCGCTCGGAAACGGCATCGCCAGCACCGTCGAGTCGGCCGAGAGGCGAGCCAGCGTCTTGGGGCCCGAGTGATCCGGGTGAATGTGGCTGAGCAGCACGAAGTCGGGCCGCGGCAGCGACGACGAGTCAGGGTAGGGCGGAGGCGGGTAGCGGAACCACGCGCCCCCGAACACCGGCTCGTGAAACCACGGGTCGAGCAGCAGCGTGCGCCCCGCCGCGTTCATGAACAGCTGAGCGTGGCCCAACCAGGTGACGAGCATGCGCGCATTCCGCTGCGCGGGGGCTCAGAAGGCAAGCGCCACGTGGTGTCTCCGGCAGGGGCAGGCCAGCGCGGCGCGAAGCTCGAGCCGACGCCGCGCGTGGCTCGTATGGCGGCCCGGCCGCAGGTCTCGCGGGGTGTCGGGGACGCTCGCAACGCGCGCACCGCTCGTGCGACAGCCGAGAAGTCCGTGCCGGGCTCGGGTCTCGCGTCGCCGTGCGGCGCATCGGCGCGAAGGCTCGATGCGACGCCCCCGCGCGGTCTAGCGCTTCTTCTTCTTGCCGCTCACGGCAGGCGCCGTGGCCGGCATGAGGTCGGCGAAGATGTTCGCGGGCGGCTCGGGGTCGACGGCCAGCCGCTTGCCCCACGGCGTGAACGTCCACCAGATGCCGCCGATGGCGATGATCGACGCGATGCTCATCGCGACCGACTGCTCGTCTTGCCACGCGCTCATGCCGAGAATCGGCGTCAGCATGATGAAGATGCAGGTGGCGACGAGCGCGGTCAGCCACATGCCGACCTCGCGGCGCAGCTCGTGGAGCGTCGCGATCGCCACGAAGAACACGTAGTAGTAGTTCGTCACCTCGGGCGCGCAGATGAACCCGGTGCCCATCGCGGCGGTCGCCCAGAGCGGCGGCATGCTGCCGCGAATGGCGAGGTACAGCAGCACGAGGCCGGCCAGGCACACGAGGTAGAAGAGCGGGCGCGCGTAGTTGAAGACCTCGATGCGCTTGTCCTTCCACGGCTTCCACGCGTCGAGCACCTTGCTGTCGCGCAGGTGCTGGCCGCTGGTCCACGGGAGCGACGACATCACGGTCTTCAGCCCCATGCTGTTCGTCAGCGGGGTCGCCGCGTGCTTCGCGGTGTTCTGGGCGAAGCGCTGCCACGTCTCGATGCCGCCGAAGAAGTGCAGGCTCATGCCGCCGAGCAGCGCGGTCGCGAGAACGCCTCCGACCACCATGCGCCCGAACTGCGGGTGCAGCCACTTCGGCGCCTTCGCGAAGGCGCGCGCGAGCACCACCTCGAGGGTCTGCAGCACGGCGACCAGCGCGACCGCGGCGGCCACGAGAATGGCGACGATGCGCCCGAGCTGCGCGTCTTTCGTCATCAGCCAGAGCGCGAGCGCCGCAGGCGGGCCGACGACGATGCCGAGGTTGCGCAGCGCGACGCCCTTCTGCGCCTCGCTCAGGGCCGCGTAGTGCTCCCAGAAGAACTGCTTGTTGACGGCCTCCTCGGGCGGCGGCGGGGCGTCGGGCACGTCGCCCTTCGCCTTCAGGCGCACGCGGGCGTACTCGATCGCGGCGAGCATCGGGCCGATGAGCAAGAGCCCCGGGAACAGGCGCAACAGCGCGGCGTACGCCATCGCCACGCCGGCCATGAAGGGTCGGCCCTTGCGCAAGAGGCACACGACCGCGACCGTGTAGAAGAGCCAGTCGTGGCGGAGCAGGGCGCCCCCGGTCCAATAGAAGAAGCGGCTCGCCCAGTTGCAGCCCAGCATCAGCATCGCGACGGCGAAGACGCGGGGCCCGAACGCCCACCAGAGCATCGCAGCCATCAGCGCGAGGTAGAGGGGGTCGAAGAGGTCGACGAACGTGACCTGGTCGAGCGTCGCGGTGCCGGTGTTCGTGATGAGGTTGCCGAACAACGTCCACACGGGTGACGCGTTGTAGCCGTGGTCGTGGTGAATCTCTTCCCACCGCTGACCGTTCACGCGCGCGCGGAAGAATGCGATGTCTTTCTTGAACTCGACCCAGCGCTCGGGCGTGAAGTGCGACTTGCAGTACTCGGGGCGGAGCAGGACGGTCTCGCCGACCTTCTCCATGATGTTGGTGCGCAGGTTCGTGACGATGCGCTGCTCGCGCATCTTCGCGAGGCGCGCCGGGTCGAAGTCTTCCGAGTCGGCGGTGATCGAGCACTCGTACATGCGGTCGTAGCCGACCTCGGGGAAGTACTTCGCCCCGATGTAGTAGTGGTACGTGTCCCACGTGTGGATGAAGTTGTTGAAGTGCAGGTGGCCGAAGTTCGCGTAGCCGAGCCCCGCCGAGACGCCGAGCGCGACGAGCAGCCGGTCGCGCAGCAGCTGAAAGTCGCGCCCGCGCTTCTGCGCCGCGAGGTAGTAGCCCCACGCGATGACCGCAAACGCGCCGAGCGAGAGCGTCAGCGTCACGGTGCTCGCCGTGTTGTCGTCTTTCACCCAGTAGTACGAGACGACGGCGACGAAGCCGAGCACCGCGATGGGGCCGTAGACGTCGAGCCCGTACGGCGTCATCACCACCTTGCCGTTCTTCCGCGGAGCGAGGTGGTAGATGCTGGCGACCGCGATGAGGCCGATCGCGAGCCAGTACAGCCACATGTTGAACTCGGGGCGCTGGCTGACGCGCTGGGTGAGAAACGCGCCGACGGCTCCGATCAGCGGCCACAGGGGAAATTTTCGCTCCGGCTGTGCCGGGGCTGCGTTCTTGCCTTTCTCTGCCGTTGCCACGGCCGCCCATATACACGGGAAGCGTCTGGGTGTGGGAGCAGCCTGATGCGCTACGCCCGGCGCAGCAGCAGCAGCAAGAACACGGCGAGCGCCCCGACGGCCGCGAGGAGCGCGGCGCGGGGCACCGAGCGCTTCGCCTTCGCCGGCTTGCGGTAGCGCCCCGAGACCTCGGCGGCCGCGCGCGTGACGAGCGGCGCGCTGCCCAGCGCGTGGCTGTGAATCAGGTGCACCACGCGCACGAGGTGGGCGATGTAGTGATCCGAGCCGCGGTAGCCGTCGACCGCGACCCGCAGGCGCCCGAGCCGATCGCGGTCGAGCTTGCCGTCGAGGTCGGCGCCCGCGAAGCCCGGGGCCGCGGTCACGCCGCCGCCCTCGGCTCCGGTGCGAACCGGCACCCCGTGCTGCCAGAGAATGACGTCGCCGAAGAGCACCAGCTGCTGCTTGATGAGCTTGCCGTCGGCCTGCACCTGGCTGAACAGCTCGGCGTTGCCGTCACCCCGGTGGAGGATCAGCCGCTCGCCCTTCTCGTTCGGCTTCGCGTCGTGTGCGCTCACCCGGACGAGCGAGCCGATGGCCCGCTTCAGCTCGGCGTCGCTCAGCAGTTGCGTGCCCGTGCCATTTCCCGCAGTTGCCACGCCGGCCCGTATATCGGGAAGTGTGTGGGTGTGGGAACCGGCGGGTGGTAGATCTTCCGGACCTTTCACCCGTTCAGGGGGCTCATGAGCTCGCTTCGCCTGCTGGTCGTGTCTGCGCTGATCGCCGCGCCCGCCGCGTTCGCCCAGGGCATGTTGATGCCCACCGACACCTCGATGGGCCCCTTGGGCGTGAAGTACCAGCACGTCTCGGCCGAGATTCAAGACGGCACCGCCGTGACGAAGGTCGAGCAGATCTTCGTGAACTCGAGCGGGCGCCAGCTCGAGGCCCACTACGTCTTCCCGCTGCCGAAGGGCGCCGCCCTGCAGGACTTCTACCTGTGGATCAACGGCAAGAAGACGAAGGGCGAGATCCTCGAGAAGAAGAAGGCCACCGAGATCTACGAGGGCATCGTGCGCCGCCTGCAGGACCCCGGCCTGCTCGAGTACGTCGACAGCGACGTCTTCCGCGCCCGCGTGTTCCCCGTGCCGGCGAACGGCGAGCAGAAGATCGAGCTCACCTTCAGCCAGGTGCTCGACTTTCAGAGCGGCATCTACCACTACCACTACCCGCTCGGCGCCGGCGCCCGCGGCGCGCCTCCGCTCAAGGTGCGCCAGGACTTCAGCTTCGCCGCGAAGCTCTCGTCGAAGGTGCCGATTCGCTCGATCTACTCGCCGACGCACACGCTCGGCATCTCGAAGAAGAGCGAGAACGAGGCGGTCGCCGGCATGGAGGCCGGCAGCGGCTTCGACATCTCGAAAGACCTCGACCTCTATTACACGACCTCCGACAAGGCGATCGGGCTCTCGGTGCTGAGCTACCGCGCCTCGAACGAAGAGCCCGGCTACTTCCTCGCCCTCGTCGCTCCGCGCAACGAGATCCCCAAAGACGAGATCATCGCGAAGCGCATCACGTTCGTCATCGACACGTCGGGCTCGATGATGGGCGACCGCATGAAGCTCGCGAAGGACTCGCTCAAGTACTGCGTGCAGCGCCTCAACCCGAAAGACGAGTTCAACGTCGTGCGCTTCTCGACCGACGTCGAGGCCCTGTTCGAGAAGGCTCAAGCGGCGAGCGGCGACAACGTGAAGAAGGCGCTCTCGTTCGTCGACACCTTCGAGGCCATCGGCGGCACCGCGATCGACGAGGCGCTGCAGCGCGGCCTCAAAGACGCCGAGGGCAAGGGCGACCGCCCGCACATGGTCATCTTCATCACCGACGGCCACCCGACGGTCGGCACCACCGAAGAAGACGCCATCGCCGGCAACCACAAGAAGCTCAACAAGGGCAGCCGCGTCTTCACCTTCGGCGTCGGCGACGATCTCAACGCCCGCCTGCTCGACCGCATCGCCGAAGACGGCCAGGGCACCAGCGACTTCGTGCGCGACGGCAAGGAGTTCGAGATCAAGATCAGCGCGTTCATGGACAAGGTCGCGAACCCCGTGCTCTCGAACGTCGCGCTCGATCTCACCGCGTTCGGCGCCTACGACGTCTACCCGAAGAAGCTGCCCGACCTGTTCAAGGGCCAGCAGCTCGTCGTCATGGGCCGCTACCGCACGCCCGGCGAGGCGAAGGCCGTGCTCACCGGCACCATCAACGGCGGCAAGAAGACCTACGAGTACGGCGCCGCGATGTCGGGGCAGAACAAGGCCGCCGACTTCATTCCGCGCCTGTGGGCCATTCGCAAGGTCGGCTACCTGCTCGAAGAGATCCGCCTGCGCGGCGAGCGCGCCGAGCTCAAAGACGAGGTCACCATGCTCGGCAAGCGCTTCGGCATCGTGACGCCGTACACCTCGTACCTCGTCGTCGAAGACGTCCCCCCGCCGCCGGTCGCGAACAACCGCCGCTTCGACGAGCGCGGCCGCCCGGGCGATCGCTCGCCGCCGCCTCCGCCGGCCCCGGTCGTGCCGTGGGCCCAGGCTCCGCGTGAAGAGGCGCAGCGCTTCGCGCCCGCGAAGAAGGCGAAGGAAGAGGCGAAGGCCGACGCTCCCGCGACGGCCGCCGCACCGAGACCGGCTCCGACGGGGGCGCCCGAGATGGACTCGGACGACTACGCGATGGCCTTCGGCGGCGGGAAGGGCGTGGCCGCAGGGCAGGGCCGCGATCTGGGAGCGCTCGGCAGCTCGAGCGGCAGCGAGGGCATCGCCGTGTCGAAGGCGACCCGCGGCATGAAAGACTCCGAGAAGGGCCCGGCCTCGTCGGACCCGGTGCGCATCGCGGCCGGCCGCACGTACATCTTCCGCTCCGGCGGGTGGATCGACTCCGAGGCCCTCAGCGGCACGCCGAAGACGCTCAAGGTGAAGTACCTCTCGGAGGGCTACTTCGCGCTGCTCCGCGAGAAGCCCGAGCTCAAGGCCGCGCTCGCGCTCGGCAACCGCGTCGTCGTCGTGATCGCGCCGGGCAAGAGCATCGTCATCGCGCCGAACGAGGGCGAAGAGAAGGCCGACAAGGTCGAGGCGTTCTTGAAGTAGCCTCGGCCGGCATGGCCATCGCGCTCCTGCTGGCGCTCGGGCTGCAGGTCGCTCCGGGCGGCAAGCTGTACGTCAAGGGCGCGAGCGTCGAGCTGCTGTCGCACGCACGCAACGGCCGGGTGCTCGCGAAGCTCCCGGCCGGCGCCGAGGTGACCTGGCTCGGCGCCGACGAGGCGAACCCGTCGTGGCATCACATCGACGCCGGCGGGAAGCAGGGCTTCGTGCCGATGTCGGCGCTCACGCCCAACAAGGCGATCACCGAGGAAGAGGCCGGCAAGCCTCCCGACGGGCCGAGACAGCCGCCCAAGCCCCCGCCCTACGCGGCCGACCCGGCCTACGTCGCGCTGCAGGCTCTCACCGAGAGCACGCAGGCGCAGCGCCACAACGTCGCGGCCCACGTGAAGGCTGCGGGTCTGAAGGCGGGCCGGTGAGGCGCGCGTGGCTGCTCGCCGGGCTCGCGGCGTGCGCGTGTGCGCCGAAGGGGCCCACGAGCGGCAACGTCGCCGCCATCGCCCGCGAGGCCGAGCTCTCGGCGCACAAGCTCAGGGCCGCGGTCGATCACGCGAGAGCCGACTGTGCGCCGCTCGACGGGCGCCTCGTGCCGTGGGAAGAGCAGCAGTTCTTCGGCGCGCCCATCGCGATGGGGCACACGAAGCAGGGCAAGGGGCTGCTCGAGCCGAAGAGCCCGCTGCAGGCGTACGTGCAGGTCGTGGGGCTGCACCTGACAGAGGCCTCGAAGCGCCCCGGCATCACGTGGACGTTCGGCGTCGTCGATGCTCCGCAGGTCGCGCTCTACACGGCGATGGGCGGCTACGTGCTCGTGACCACCGGGCTCGTCGCCGCCGCGAAGAACGAGGCCGACCTCGCGGCGGCCCTCGCGGTGGGCATCGCCCGGGTCGAGAGCGCCGACGTGAACCTGTACACCCGCGCGCGCCTGAGCGCCTGCAACATCGCGGTGACCGGCGTCTACGTCATCGAGTCGGGCGCGCAGGGCCCGCTCGGCGACGACACGTTCACGCGCGACTCGAAGTTCGGCGCGACGATGCGGTCGTTCGCGATCGCGAGCCCGTTCGACGTGACCGACCCCCGGGTCGATCGCGAGTTCGTCTCGTGGTTCACGAACCGGGTCATCGAGTTTCAGCTCATGGCGGGCTACCCCGCCGATCAGCAGGAGGAGCTCGGTCGCACCGCCTTCGAGCTGCTCGCGAAGTCGGGCTACGATCCGTCGGGCCTCGCGGCGATGCTCACGCAGCTCGACCCCGCACGCAGCGGGCCCGCCGTCGCCGCGGTGCAGCGCCTGCCGGTGCCCGCCGGCGGAAAGCAGCCAGAGCTCCCCAAGGGCCTCGAGCTCCCGCGCTGAGGGCTGCGCACCTACCTGTGCCTACGATCCGCGGTGGCGTGGTGCCGTGTCTCTCTCGGCATGGTCGCAGACTGGTCTCAACGCACCGAGTTCGCCGAGCGCGCGCTCACCATCGCCGAAGCGTTCGCCGTCGCCGTCGGCACGTCGCCGGTGCCCGGGCCGTCGCCGTTTCGCGTCGAGATGGTGGTGCCCGACGGCCCCTCGACCGGCGGCGGCGCGCGCTCGGTTCAGCACCTGCGGCTCGTGCCCGTGCTCGGAGGCCCGGCCATCGTGATCGGCCAGTGCGATCAGATCGAGATGACCGCCGTGCTTCGCACCTGGGAGCTGCTCGCCGAGCAGTACGCCACGCGCTTCCGCGGCGCGAAGCTGCCGGTCGACGCGGTCGAGTACGGGCGGCTGCTCGAGCGCGTCGAGGCCTTCTTTCAGGAGCGCACGATGCGCGTCGATCGACTCGACATCGATCGCGCGCCATCGAGCGTTCGGCCGTCTCTGCCGAAGGCTCCCGCGCGCGCGCCGAGCGCCCCGTGGGTCGTGGCGCTCCTCTTGCTCGGCGCCGCGGTCGGCTCGGCGGTGACGCTGCTGCTGCGCTGAGTAGACAGCGCGGGAAACCGCCTGTACGAGATCGGGGCTTGAAGCGCATCGCCGTGGTCCTGCTCGCCGTCGCCTGCACTCCGCCGCCGGCGGTCGTGCCGCCCGCAGACGCCGGCGCTCATGACGCCGGCACCTCGGACGGTGGGCTGCCCGAGCCCGACGACGCCGGCGCGTGGGCGTGGCTGCCCGTGGCGGGCTCCCGCTGCGGCGCCGGGGCGACCGCCGGCTTCGCCCAGAACGTCGGCGCGACCGACGAGCTGTTCATCTTCCTGCAGGGCGGCGGCGCGTGCTGGAACCGCGGCACCTGCGTGCCGTCGTTGCTCGAGTACGGCCCGCTGTGCGACTACGGGCCGAACCTCTGCCTCGCCGACGCCCAGGGCGGCACGCAGCCGACCGCCGCGTTCGTGACGCACCCCGACCCGTACCCCGCAGACGGCGGTGGCGCGCTGCCCGCCGACCTGCGCACCCTGAGCTCGGTGAAGGCGCTCGATCGCCTCGCGGCCGACAACCCCTTCCGCCGCGCGACGTTCGTCTACGTGCCGTACTGCACCGGAGACCTGCACTCGGGTCGCACGCAGCGCTCGTACACGTACAAGTACGGCGCCTTCGACCCCGACTCGACGTTCACCATGAACTTCTGGGGCGCGGCGAACATGGACGCGTACCTCGCGCGGCTCGTCGCGCTGTACCCGAACGTGCGGCGCGTCTGGCTGACCGGCGCGAGCGGCGGCGCGTTCGGAGCGACGCTCAACCTCGATCGCGTTCAGCGCGCGTTCCCCGCCGCCGAGGTGCACCTGCTCGCCGACTCGGGGCCGTTCGTGAACCCCGTGCACTTCGCCCAGTGGCGCGACACCTGGGCGATGGAGTTTCCCCAGGGCTGCACCACCTGCGACGCGGGCTTCCCCGCCGTGCTCGAGCACCTCGCCACCACGTACCCGACCCGGCGCATCGCGCTGCTCTCGTACGATCGCGATCGCGTGATCGCCTGGTTCTTCTTTGCTCCGCAGGGCGCGGTGAACTTCCTGAACCCGCCGCTCGACACGTTTCAGTCGAACCTGGTCGCGCTCGAGGGCCGCTACGACGGCCGCCCGAACACGAAGTACTTCGTCGTACCGGGCGAGCAGCACGTGCTCTGGGGCACGTACGGCACGCGGCTGGCCGACGGGGGCTACTCGGCACCGCTGCGCTCGCGCGACGGCGGCACCGACATCAAGGCGTTCATCGACGGCTGGGCGGTCGGAGCAGCGGGCTGGAACAGCTCGCGGTAGGCTGCGCGCCATGCTGCTCGCCGCCACGGTCGCCGTCGCGCTCGCCGCAGAGCCCTCCTGGGAGCGCCAGGCAGAAGAAGACGGGCTCGTCCTCGACGTGCAGAAGGTGCAGGGCTCGCCGTTCGAGCGTGTGCGTGTCAGCGGCACGACGAAGGCGAGCCCCGAGATCTTCTGGACCACCTGGTGGGGCAAGGTGAGGGACTCGAGCGCCAGCCCCGAGGTGGTGAAGCGCGAGGTGATCGTCGACGAAGAGTACGAGCGCATCTACTGGGACCTCGTCAGCGCCCCGCTGATCGCCGATCGCGAGTACGTGATGAAGATGACCCGCCGCCGCGAAGAGGCGAACGGCGCCTTCTCGGTTCGCTTTCAGACGGTCGCCGACGCCCGCAAGCCGCCGCGCGACGGCTCGGTGCCGCTGAAGCTCGAGGGCTCGATGGTCGTCGCGCCCGAGCCGAAGGGGGGCAGCCACTTCGAGTACGTGATGTTCACCGACGTCGGCGGCTCGGTGCCCGCGGTCTTCGCGCGCGGAGCGCTGCGCAAGTCGTCGCTCAGCCTCTCGAAAGAGAACCGCCGGCGCGCCGAGGCCGTCTCGGCGAAGTGACTACCTCGCGCGGAGCCGCCGCCGTCACCACCACCGCTTGCGGCCAGTCTTCCGCGCAGCCGAGCAGCGGCAGGCAGTGCTCGACCACGCCTTCGAGCTCGGTCGGGGCGACCACGATGCGAGCGCGCCGCTTCACTGCAGAGCTCCGCAGGTGCCCGCCGGCATGCCCTGCGCGACCCACGCCTCGACGAGCGCCCGCTCGCTCGCGCTGAGCTGGCGAAAGGCGCTCGCCGGCGGCATCGGCATCGTCGCGCTCGCGAGCCGCCGCCCCACCGCCGCCTTCAGCGAGAGCAGATCGTCCCGACTCGCGAACGCGGGGATGCGCGTGGCCCCCACGTGGCAGCCGGCGCAGGCGCTCTGCAGCACGCCCTGCACGTCGCAGGGCAGGCCCGTCGGCTCGGGCTGCATGGGCTGCATGGGCTGCATGGGCTGCATGGGCTGCATCGGCTCTTGCGGCTGCTGCGGCCGAGGCTCGACCTTCACGACGGGAGCGAGCGGCGCGTCGAAGCCCTCGGCGGTGTCGGTGCCGCACGCAGCGAGCAGGGCGAAGAGCAGAGAGCGTTTCATGGCCGTCATTCTCGCGACCGCGATGAAGAAGAAAATCGATATGTTTTGAACGACAGCGTAAATACATGGCATACGAAGCCATGCTCCCTCCGCTCGACTCGCTGCGGTGCTTCGTCGAGGCCGCCCGGCTGCTCAACTTTCGCGCCGCCTCGAGGGTCGTCGCGCTGACGCCCGCCGCGCTCGGCCAGCGCATCAAGCAGCTCGAAGACATCGTCGGCCGCCCGCTGTTCACCCGCACCAGCCGCAAGGTCGTGCTGACCGAGGCGGGGCTCGCGTTCGTGCCGTACGCGCGCGAGGCGCTGGCCGCGGCCGAGCGGTGCCTGCAGGCGGGCCGCGGCGAGCTGGGGCCCGTGCCGCAAGAGGTCGTGCTCGGCACGCGCCACGAGCTCGGCATGTCGTGGGTGGTGCCGATGCTGCCGGTGCTGCGCAAGGCGCACCCCGGCGTCACCTTCCACGTGTACTTCGGCTCGGGCAACGACCTGCTCGTGCGCGTGCGCGCGCTCGACGTGCACTGCGCGGTCGGCTCGATGCGCGTGACCGACCCCATCATCGCGACGGCGGCGCTGCACCCCGAGCGGTATGCCCTCGTCGCGAGCCCGAAGGCGCTGCGCGATCACCCGGTGCGCTCGGCGGCCGACTGCCGCGAGCACACGCTCTTCGACGTCAACCTCGGCATGCCGCTGTTCAGCTACCTGCGCGACTCGCCGGGCGGGGCTTCGTTTCGGTTCAAGCAGACGATCGCGATGGGCACGATCGCGTCGGTTCGGGAGCTCGTGCTGTGGGGCGAGGGGCTGGCGGTGCTGCCCGAGTACCTGGTCGAGCCCGACCTCAAGGCGAAGCGCCTGCAGCGCGTGCTGCCGAAGCAGCCGATTCAGCAAGACTGGTTCCGCCTCTACTTCCGCGAAGACGACCCGCGCCGCGCGCTGTTCGAATCTTTTGCCGCGACGATGCGGACGCAAGCGCCGCGCTGAGGTAAGGCGGCGGCATGACGCCACAGCAGGGGGAACCGAAGAAGGGCATGCCGGTGCCGATCATCATCTTGATCGTGGTCGCCGCCGGCTTCGTGCTGTGCAGCTGCATCGGCATTCTCGCGGCGGTCGCCATCCCGAACTTCATCAAGTTCCAGGGGCGATCGAAGCAGGCCGAGTGCAAGACGGCGGTGAAGTCGGCGCTCGTCGCCGAGAAGTCGTACTTCGCCGAGCATGACCGCTACTCCGAGAACCCCGAGGAGGTCGCGTTCACGCACGACGGCATGCGCGCGGTGCTCGTGTTCGCGAACGAGGGCCAGGCGTTGGGCCGCGTCGCGAACCCGCAGCCGCTCGTCGACGGCATTCACGCGCACGCGAACGGCCCGCTCGGGGTGAGGGGCACGTGCCCGCAGTGCTCGATCACGATCGCCTGCGCCCTCAACGTCGACAACGACGAGCAGGTCGACGTGTGGACCATCTCGACCGAAGACCGCAAGACCGTCTCGGGCCGCACCATCGCCGCCGGCGTCCCCTACAACGACTACAACGACGTCGCCGACCAGGAGGGCGAGTAGCCCTTCAGCCCTTGAACGTGGCGATCTGCCAGACGTTGCCCCAGCGATCATCGACCATGCCGCGCCGGTCGCCGTAGGGCAGATCGCTCGGCGCCTCGAGCGACCGCGACCCGGCATCGACCGCGCGCTGCCACGCCGCGTCGACGTAGACGACGTAGACGTAGAGAAAGGCGGGCGTCGCAGGCCTCGGCCCCACGCCGCTCAGCATCACGTTCGAGTCGCCGATGCGCAGCACCGCCGGCCGATCGGGGTGAACGTCGCCGGTCGCCCTGAACACCGTGCGCAAGAACGCCGCGAGCCCCTCGACGTCATCGGTCACGATGCGCGGCGTGACGCTCGCCCAGCCCTATGGCTTCATCGCCCCGCCACGTTCGGCTCGGCCACGTCTCTCACCTCGAAGCGCATCTCGTCGCTCGTCGCCTGAATCTCGGGCGCGTACATCGCCTCGGCGCGGGCGGGCAGGGCGGCGAACTTGCCCGGCACCTCGGCGCGCAGCTCGTACGACAGCTTCGTCACCCCGACGGGGATCGCCTGAAGGAACATCGCCACCCGGTCGGTGCGCAGCTCGGCGTGCGCGCACTGGTAGTTGCAGACCTCGGGGCCGCTCTTCAGCATCACCGCCTCGAGGCCGGCGGGCTTCAGGTCTTCGATCATCACGAACTCGACGGCCTTGTTCGCCTTCACCTCGAGGTCGACCCGCACGCGCGTGCCCGACTCGAGCGGCATGCCGTACTCGGTCGGCGCCGACCCCATCTCGGCCGACGGCTTGCCGAGCAGCGTGTACTTGCGCGTCACCACGACGTCGCCGCCCACGCCCTTGATGAAGTCGTTCTGGTTGAACACGTCGAAGATCGCCGCGAAGTAGCCGGTCGCCGCGCCGCCGTCCTTGCGCACCTCGATCGTGTTCTTGCCCGCCTTGAACGCGGCGTCGTCGAGCACCACCGGCGCCGTGAGATCGATGCCGCCCTTCGTGAACGAGACCCGCTTCACCTCTCTGCCGTTCACGAGCACGACGAAGCCGCCGCTCTTGCCGGTCGCCTCTTCGCGGCGGGCGAGGTCCGACAGCGCGTAGATCGCGAACGCCGTGTCGCGCGTCGTGCGCCACTTGCCGCCGTTGCGCCGCAGCACGAGGAAGTCGGTCAGGGGCTTCAGGTTCGGGCTGTTCAGGTCGTACCGCGCCATCGCCATCAGCGTGTACGCGGTGGCCTCGATCGCCGCCGAGGTGCTCCACGCGTCGTTCACCTCGCCGACGGCCGCGTCGGGCCGCGACGAGGCCGCCTTCACGACGTCGTCGAGGTTCTCGACCGCGATGCGCGCGCGCGGGTCTTTCGCGGCGAGCAGCGCCAGCGCCACGAGCGCACGGCCGCGCGGAGACAGCTTCGTGCGCGCGCCGAACGCGAAGTCGAGCGCCGACTTCGGAGCGCCGCCCGTCGACGCCAGCGCGTACGTCATGAACGCCTGGGTCTCGGGCTCGTTGCGGGCCGCCCCGAGCACGCCGTTCAGGTACGAGCGCCCGCGCTCGAGCACCGACGCGTCGATGGTGAGCCCCGCCTCGCGGCCGAGGCCCAGGCCGTAGACCACGTACGCGCTCATCCACTTGTTGGTGGTGTCGCTCTGCCACCAGCCCCAGCCGCCGTCCGAGTGCTGGAAGCCGTAGAGCCGCTTCAGCCCCGCGTCGACCATGTCGTCGAGCTGCGGCGGCACGCGCGTGGCCGGCAGGTTCAGATCTTTCACCGCGCGGCGCGCGATCGCCGCCGGCACGAAGCGCGAGAGCGTCTGCTCGACGCAGCCGTACGGGTACTGCGCCAGGTACGGCAGGCCGTCGAACATCACCGAGAGCAGCGACGGCGACAGCGTCAGCTCGAAGCGCGTGGCCTGGGGTTTGCGCTTCTCGGGCAGCTCGAGCTCGAACGTCACCTTGTCGGTCAGGCGGCCGGCGACCGCCTTGCGCTGCGCCGAGCCGTGCACCATCGACGGCAGCTTCCACTCCATCGCGTCGGCGAGCGCGCCGCTCTTCGCGATCGCCTTCACCGTTCGCTCGCCGACGTCGACCACCTGAAAGCGCACGTCGAAGCGCACGTCCTGCCCGGCGGGCACCTTCACGACCTTCTGCGCGGGCCCGAGCGCCTTCAGCCCCGGCGCCGAGATCGACACGTCGACGTCGGCGGGCTTGTCGAGGCGGCTCACCACGATCGCCGAGAGCGTCACCTCGTCGCGCTCGGTGAAGAACCGCGGAGCCTGCAGCCGCACCATCAGCGGCTTCTCGGTGCGCACGTTGCCCTGCCCGACGCCCAGGTGCGGCCCGTTCGTCACGACGTACGCGGTGGCGCGCCACGACGTGAGCGAGTCTTTGAGCTGCACGTCCTGCCTCGCAGCGACGCCCGCCTTCGCGCTGAGCGCCGCGAACCAGCCCGACGAGCTGCCGAAGTCGGTGCGCACCTTCACCGGCGCCGCCCCTTGCGCCTCGCCCGTGTCGAGCTCGCCGGCCGCGCCCGGCCCGGCTCCGCCCGCCTTGCGCTTGGCCGCGTCCTTCTTCGCGCCGACTCCTGAAGCGGCCGAGAGATCGTCGGCCGCCGAGAGCGACTTCTCGGCCGCGGGCGCCGAGGCTGCCGGCGCCGGCGCAGCGCGCGCCAGCTCGCGGTCTTCATCGCGCCCCGCAACCGCCTCTTCCTTCGCCGCCTTCGTCTCGGGCTTTGGCTCGTTCTGCGCCACCGGCTGCTTCGCCGGCGGCTGCGGCCGGCGGTACGTCTTCTGCTGCATCGTCGACGACGTCTGCACGCGCTGCTCGCGACGCTTGCGGCCGAAGAACGAGAGGAAGTCGCCGCGCGGCTGCTCGATCGCGTAGAGCGCCTCGTCGACGACGGTGACCGCGATCTCGCTCTCGGCCCCCTTCGGAGCTCCCGGCGCCTCGACCGTCAGCGGCACCGTCGTGCCGGGCTCGGTGGTGCCCTTCGCGAACGTCACCTTCACCGGCAGCTCGACCTCGCTGCCCTTCACGCGGATCTCGAGCTGGTTCTGCATCGCCGACGCCTGCTCGAAGCGGAACACGTGGAGCCAGCTGTTCGGCGCCATGTCGGCCGACAGCGGGATCTCGACGAACTTCGCGCGCCCGTTGAGCTCGAGCGCCTTCGCCCACTGCAGCCGCTCGTTCTCGATCGTCACCAGCACGTGGCCGCCCGCCGTCGGCGCCACCACCAGCGCCCGCACCATCTGCCCGACCTTCAGCGGAGCCCGATCGGTGAAGAGCTGAAACCCGTAGCCCTCGGGCATCATCGGCTTCGCGTCGTTCGTGAGCCAGACGTCGGCCTGCGCCAGCACCGGCGCGTCGTTCGCGTCGCTCGCCCGCACCTCGATGCGCACCGGCCCGAGCGCGTCGGCGTCGAGCTTCACCGCGCCGCGCCCACCCGACAGCTTCACCTTGCCCTTCGCGATCGGCGTGCTGCCGCCGGTGCCGTCGTTCGAGAACCGCACGAGGCGCACGAACAGCTCGGGGTCCTCCGCCTTGCCGTTCGCGTCTTCGGCGCGCACCGTGACCTCGACGCGCTCGCCCGGCTTGTAGAGGAACCGGTCGGCGCGCACGTCGGCGAAGAACGGCTGCGCCGACGTCTTGATCGAGCCCTGGCCCGTCACCTCGCGCCGAGACGCGTCCGTGACGAAGACCTGCACCGCGTACTCGATGCCCGGCCACCCGTTGAACTGCTCGGGCTTGAGCTCGGGCACCTCGACCTCGGCCGTGCCGTCGGGCCCGGTCTTGAACTGCAGCGTGTGCGTCGCGGTGGCGTAGCCATAGCCATAGCGGTCGTACCGGTTGCGGTAGCCGTAGCCGTTGCCGTTGCCGTTGCCGTTGCCGTACGGATCATCGTCGACCGGCTCGTCGCCCCACGCGCCGAACTGGTGCTGCCAGTAGCGCACCTGCACGATCGCGCGCCCCTGCGCGTTCGCGACCGGGCCGCCGAAGAAGAACGACGCGCTCACCTTGAACTTCAGCTTCTTCCCCATCTCGGGCTTGCCGATGGGCGACACGCTGACGGTGTACTCGGGCGGCTTGTACTCCTCGACGCGGAAGTTGGCCTGAGCCTGGTTCACCGAGTAGCCCTGCACGTTGAGCGTCGCGTAGTACTGCCCGAGCTGGGCGTCGGCTTTCAGCGGCAGCGTGAAGCTCGCGGTGCCGAACGCGTTCGTGACGAGGTCGGGCTTCGCGAGCTCGCGGCCCTGCGGGTCGCGCACGTAGAGCTGCACCTTCGCGTTCGCGAGCGGCACCGACGGGCCGTCTTCACGCGAGCGCAAGAAGACCTTGAAGCCCACCGTCTCACCGGGCTTGAACAGCGGCCGGTCGGTGAGGATGTAGCCCAGGTGCTCGCGCGAGGGCTGGTACCAGCCGCCCACGTAGCCGCGCGCGTAGCTGTACGCGCCCGCGCCCGCGGCCCACGCGACCGCCTGGTAGGCCTTCTTGCCCTTGAGGTCGAAGCGCGCGACGCCGGTCGCGTCGGCCTTCGCGGTGAGCTTCTCGTAGCCCGAGCCGTCGTTCGAGTTGAGGTAGAGCACGACGTCGGCGTTCGCGACGCCGAGGCCGGTGAGCGCGTCGGCGGTGAACGTGAGCGCCGACTCGCGCTCGATCTTCAGGACCGTCGCGTGCGGCGTGATGAGCACGATCTCCTGGTCGCGCTGGCCGTCGGCGTCGACCTCGAGCAGGTACGCGCCCGGCTGCTTCACGTCGAGGTCGAACGTCGAGCTGCCGTAGGCGTGCTTGGTGGGCACGGTCAGCTTGGCGCTCCACGTGCTGACGGTCTCGGAGGCCGCCTTGCCGAACGCGGTCTCGTCGTAGCTGATGGCCTCGTTGGGGTCGCCCAGCTGTGTGGGGTCGACGCGGCGCAGCTTCCAGCTCGCGCTGCCGACGTTGCGGTGGCTGAACGAGACCTGGGGCTTCGAGCCGGGGATCTCGATGTACGAGACCGAGACGCTCGCGCTCGGCCGGCGAATCTCGGTCGCGCGGCTCTGCGCCGACTCGCGCACGTTGCTGGTCTGCGGCGAGAACTTCTTCACCACGAGGTCGAACATCTCGAGGGCCGCCACGAACTTCTGCTGGTTCTCGTACGTCTGGCCGAGCTCGTAGAGGGCGTCGTCGGCGACGTCGCTGCCGCCGTCGCCGAGCTCGCGCAGCTCCTTCTCGGCGTCGGCGAACGTCTTGCTGTCGCGCAGGTTGACGCGGGCTCGGTAGAGGCGGGCGCGCGCCTTCTCGCCGGGCTTCGTGCTGATCTCGAGGATCTCGCCGACGCGCTCGAACGTGCGCTTCTTGTCGTAGGTGTAGTTGTCGAGATCGCGGAAGGCGCCGCGAATGAAGAGCGCGCGCGCCTCGTCGCCGACGCGGCCGTCGCCGATGGCCTGCTTGAGCAGCGGCAGGCACGTCGAGAAGTCGACGTAGCCCTGCTCGGCGATGGCGGTGCACGCATAGGCGCGGGCGAAGTCTTTCTCGCCCGTCGTCGCCATCGTCTGCAGCTCTGAGGTCCAGCTGCCCGAGCGCCCGACGCGCATGCACGCCTTCGCGCGCTTCGCCGTCGCCTCGCGCTTGAGCGGTGAGTCGGGGTTCGCCTTCAAGAACGCCGTGAAGCCGTCGCAGGCGCGCGCGTTGCTCTCTTCGCGCAGGTACTTGTCGGCGGCCTCGAAGCTCGCTTCCTGGGCTGCGGCGGCGGTCGCGACGAGACAAAGCAGCGGCAATGTTTTGTGCATGGTGAGGGTCCCCTCCGGTGCAACGGGCGCGCGGACTCTACGATCTTCACGCGTTGCAGATGGCCGTGATCTCTGGAGACGCACCTGAGAGCGGGCCTCATCCGACAATGTATTTAGAGGTCATCGAGTGTCGGATTCGCGGTATCTGAGAGCGTTGCAGTGGCTGCTGGTGCTGAACGCCGCCGACGCTGTCTTCACTTCGTGGTGGGTCTGCTCCGGCTGGGCCACTGAAGCGAACCCGGTGATGGCGTGCGCGCTCGATCAGGGCCTCGGCGCCTTCATGGGCATGAAGCTCGGCATCGGCATGGCCGTCGTGCTCTTCCTCCGCGGGCACGGGCACCGGCGCATCGCCCGCATCGGAGTCGCGGCCGCGCTCATCTGCTACGCCGCCGTCGTCGCGTTTCACCTGCACGCAGGTGTCATGCAGTACGCCGACGGCACGCTGCTCACGCTGGCGTCGCGCTGATCAGCAGGGGCTTCTCAAGTGGGCCCTCCAGGATTCGAACCTGGGACCAATCGGTTATGAGCCGACAGCTCTGACCGCTGAGCTAAGGGCCCCAGCGACGCCGACGACCCTAGCACCGGCTCCCCGACTGCCGGCTCACGATGCGCGCTTCCTATTTCGATTCGTCGGCCTTTCATAATATAGGCTCGCGGAGCCGCTCACCCGAGGTTAGGAACCGCCGTGCCCACGATCCGCTCCGTCGCCCGAGCGTTGCCGCCGCACTACGCCGATCAGGAGCAGCTGATCGCCGCGTTCCGCGACGCCTGGAGCAAGCAGCACTTCAACGTCGACCGCCTCGAAGATCTGCACCGCGCCGTCGGCGTCGGCGGCCGGCACCTCGCGCTGCCGCTCGCCCAGTACAACGAGCTCCTCTCGTTTCAGGCCCGTAACGACGCGTGGACGAAGGGTGCCGTCGACCTCGGCCAGCGGGCCGTCGAGGCCGCCGTGAAGCAGGCCGGCCTCCAGCCGAAAGATCTCAGCCACATCTTCTTCGTCACCGTCACCGGCCTCGCCACCCCGTCGATCGACGCCCGTCTCTGCAACCGCCTCTCGCTGCGCTCGGACATTCGCCGCACCCCCATCTTCGGCCTCGGCTGCGTCGCCGGAGCCGCCGGCACCGCCCGCATGAGCGACTGGCTGCGCGGCTTCCCCGACCGCCACGCCGTGCTGCTCGCCGTCGAGCTGTGCTCGCTCACGCTCCAGCGCGAAGATCTCTCGATCGCCAACATCATCGCCTCGGGCCTCTTCGGCGACGGCGCCGCCGCGATGGTCATGTCGGGCGACGACACCGGCAGCAGCGGCCCTCGCGTCGTCGCCGCCACCTCGTCGTTCTACCCGAACACCGAGCGCGTCATGGGGTGGGACTTCGTCGACACCGGCTTCAAGGTCGTGCTCTCGGCCAAGGTGCCCGACGTCGTCCGCGAGCACGTGCGGCAAGACGTCGACGGCTTCTTGAAGACGCAGGGCCTTCAGCGCTCCGACATCACGCACTGGGTCGCCCACACCGGCGGCCCGAAGGTGCTGCAGGCCTTCGAGCAGGCGCTCGAGCTGCCCACCGGCAAGCTGAAGCGCTCGTGGCAGAGCCTCAAAGAGGTCGGCAACCTCTCGAGCGCGTCGGTGCTGTTCGTCTTGAGCGAGCTGCTCGAGAGCGGCGAGGCGAAGAAGGGCGAGTACGGACTGCTGATGGCGATGGGGCCCGGCTTCTGCGCCGAGCTGATCCTCCTGCAATGGTGAGCCGCTCGTACCTCGTCGCGCTCGTCGTCGAGCGAATCGTCGAGCTCGTGCTCTCGAAGCGTCACGCCGCCAAGGCGTTCGCCCGCGGCGGCGTCGAGGTCGGCCAGGCCCACTACCGCGTCATGACCGCCTTCCACACGCTCTTCCTGGTCGCGTGCGCGCTCGAGGCGAAGGCCTTCGACCCCGTGCTGTTCTTCGTGTTCCTGCCCGGCGCGCTCGGCGCCCAGGCCTTGCGCTGGTGGGCGATTCGCACGCTCGGCGAGCGGTGGAACACGCGCGTCATCGTCGTGCCCGGCGAGGCTCCGGTGACCGGCGGGCCCTACCGTTGGCTCAAGCACCCCAACTACCTCGCCGTCGTCGTCGAGCTGTTCTGCGTGCCGATGATGATGGGCGCCTTCTTCACCGCCATCGTGTTCTCGGTCGGCAACGCTGTGCTGCTCTGGGTGCGCATTCGCGCCGAGGAGCGCGCCCTCGGCGATCAGTGGAGCCAGGCCTTCGCCGGCAAGTCACGCCTCATCCCGGGAGCCCGCGGTGGCTGACGCCCTCGAAGACGCCGTGCTCGGCGAGATCCGCCGCATCTTCGCGACCGAGCTCGAGCGCGAGGCGCCCGTCGAGCTCCAGCACGATCTGCTCCGCGAGCTGCACGTCGACTCGCTCGCCGCCATCGTCATCGCCGTCGGCCTCGAGAACCGGTTTCGCGTCAAGCTCAGCGAAGAAGACACCGTCGGCGTCGTCACCGTCGCCGATCTCGTGAAACGCGTCGCCGCCCGCGTGAGGGCCGCCGCGTGAGGCTCGACGGCCCCGAGCTCGTCGCTCCCGTGTACCCGACCGTGAACGCGGCGCTGAAGAACGCCGCGAGCAGCCGCTTCGGCCTCACCTTCGTCGACGCCCGCGAGCAAGAGACGAAGGTCAGCTGGGCCGAGGTGTACCAGCGCGCGCGGCGCCTGTCGGCGGCGCTCCGCGAACGCGGCGTCGAGCCCGGCGAGCGCGTCGCCATGGTGCTGCCCACCGGCCTCGACTTCATGGACGCGTTCTTCGGCACGCTGCTCGCCGGAGCCGTGCCGGTGCCGCTCTACCCGCCGGTGCGCCTGGGAAGAATGGACGAGTACGTGCGCTCGACCGCGCGCATGCTCGAGCTCACCCAGTCTCGCATCGTGCTCAGCGACCGCCGCGTGCGCCTCTTGCTCGGAGGCGCCGTCGAGCGCGCCCGCCCGCCGCTCGGCTGCCCGACCGTCGCCGACCTGATGGAGGGGCAGGGCGACGCCGAGGCCGTCGTGCCCGCCTCGGCGCTCGGCCTCATTCAGTTCTCGTCGGGCTCGACGGTCGACCCCAAGCCCGTCGCGCTCACGCACGCGAACCTGATGGCCCAGTGCGCGATGCTCGCGCAGGTGATGCCCGAGCTCGACGCGACCGTCGACCGCGGCGTCTCGTGGCTGCCGCTGTACCACGACATGGGGCTCATCGGCTGTCTGCTCGAGGCCGCCCACTTCCCCGGCGACCTGGTGCTGCTGCCGCCCGAGGCCTTCCTCGCCCGGCCCGCGCTGTGGCTGCGCGCCATCTCGCGCCACCACGGCGCCGTCTCGCCGGCGCCGAACTTCGCCTACGGCCTGTGCCTCAAGCGCATTCGCGACGACGAGCTGCAGGGCGTCGATCTCTCGTGCTGGAAGTACGCCCTCAACGGAGCCGAGCCCGTCACCGCCTCCGTGCAGCAGCGCTTCGCCGAGCGGTTCTCGCGGTGGGGCTTCAAGGCCGAGTCGCTCTTGCCCGTCTACGGCCTCTCGGAGGCCTCGCTCGCCGTCGCGTTCAGCCAGCGCGGCGCGCCACAGCGGCAGCTCGAGCAAGACGGCCGCGACGTCGTCTCGGTCGGCCGGCCCGTGCCCGGCACCTCGATCGAGGTGCGCGACGGCCGCATCTGGGTGAAGGGCCACTCGGTCATGCGCGAGTACTTCGGCAACGCCCAGGCGACCGCGGCCGCGCTCGTCGACGGCTGGCTCGACACCGGCGACCTCGGCCTCATCGACGGCGGCGAGCTGTTCGTCAGCGGCCGCGCGAAAGACATCGTCATCATCCGCGGAGCGAACCACGCGCCCCAGGTCTTCGAAGAGTGCCTCGACGGCGTCGAGGGCGTTCGCACCGGCTGCGCCGTCGCCGTCGGCTGGGTGCCCAAGGGCCACGACGGTGAGGCGCTCGCGCTGCTCGTCGAGGGCGAGGGCGAGGGGCTCGAGCAGCGCATCACCGCGGCCGTCGTCGAGCACACCGCCATCAAGCCCCACGCCGTCGTCGTGCTCGCCCCCGGCACGCTGCCGCGCACCTCGAGCGGCAAGCTCCGCCGCCAGGAGGCCTTGAAGCGCTGGCTGTCGGGCGAGCTGCAGCCCCCGAAGCCGGTGAACGCGCTCAACGTCGGCGCCGAGGTCGCGAGGTCGATGCTGTCGTTCGCGAAGAGCCGGCTGAAGTGACCTACGACGTGGCGATCGCCGGCGGCGGCCCCGGTGGCCTCGCCGCCGCCGTCGAGGTCGCGATGCAGGGGCGCTCGTGCGTCGTGCTCGAGCGGCAGCACACGCCCGTCGACAAGGCGTGCGGCGAGGGTCTGATGCCCCCCGGCCTCGCGGCGCTCCGCACGTGGAACGTGCCGATCTCGCCCGCCGACACCGGCCGCTTCACCGCGATTCGCTGGGTGCAGGAAGACGGCCGGTACGTCGAGGCGCCGCTGCCGGCCCCCGGCGGGCTCGGAGTCCGCCGCCTCGCGCTCCACGAAGCGCTCGCGAAGCGCGCGCGGGCCGCCGGCGTCGAGCTGCGCGAGGGCTGCGCCGTGAAGGCGCACCGCGACGCAGGCGATCGGGTCGAGCTCGACACGAGCGGCGGTGCGGTGAGCGCCCGGCTGCTCGTCGCCGCCGACGGCCTGCACTCACCGCTGCGCAAGGCGGCCGGCCTCGAAGACGAGCCGCGCGGGCCCCGGCGCTTCGGGCTGCGGCAGCACTTCGCGCTCAGGCCCTGGGGCGAGCGCGTCGAGGTGCACTTCGCCGAGGGCCTCGAGGCGTACGTCACCCCCGCCGGCGCGAACCGCGTCGGCATCGCGTTCTTGTGGGAGGACGGCCAGGTGCCCGCGCCCATCTCGTTCGACGCGATGCTCACCCGCTTCCCCCGCCTCAAAGAGCAGCTCGGCGCCGCGCCGCCCGACTCGAAGGCGATGGGCGCGGGGCCGCTGCTCCAGCACGTGCACGGCGCCGTTCGCGGCCGCCTCGTGCTGCTCGGCGACGCCGCCGGCTACGTCGACGCCATCACCGGCGAGGGGCTCACCCTCGCGTTCGATCAGGCGAAGGTGCTCGGTCGCCTGCTGCCCGGCGCGCTCGAAGACCCCCGCGAGCTGCACGCGTACGAAGAGGCCTCGCGCCGCGCGTTCAAGAGCTACGCGCGCCTGGCGTCGTCGCTGGTCGCTCTGGCGCGGCGGCCGGCGCTGCGGCGGGCCGCGCTCAACCGCCTCATCGCGAACCCCTCGCTGTTCGCCTTCGCCCTGCGCCACCTGACGAAGTCGCGGAGCTGACCCGCCGGCCGATCACCTGGACGCCCTCGCTGAGCCGAGAGCTGTTCGCCTTCGCCCTGCGCCACGTGACGAGGCCGCGGAGCTGACCCGCCGGCCGATCACTTGGACGCCCTCGCGCCTGAGCCTGGGCACCTGCTTGCCGACCATCTCTCTCGCCACGGTGCCGTCGCTCTTGATGACGCGCCACCACGGTATGCCCTTCAGCTCATTGAGCGCGCGCACCACCTGGCGTGCTCCGCCGGGCTTGTTCGCCCGCAGCGCGACGCCGGCGTACGAGAGCGTCGTGCCCTTCGGGATCGCGCGCACCACCGAGGCCACCAGCTCCTGAAACGATGACGTTCTCATGAAGGTCTCGTGAAGCTCGGCGCGGCGAGCGGCTGCACACTACCGCGCATGAACCGACTCGTGCCCGTCGCAATGATCGCCGCCGGCTGTGCCAGCGCTTCGCACTCGGCCGACCTGCCGCCGCTCGTCTTCACCACCGAAGAGACGAAGCAGGCGGCCCCGGCGCTGACCGACAACCACTTCGCCCGGGACCAGGCGGGAGGCGTCTCGGAGGACCACCTCAAAGAGATCCTCGCGGCGCCCGTCTTTCTCGAAGAGGGCGCCCGCCTGGGCGTGGTGCCCGTCGCCGTGCGCTACGCGCCCGACGAGGCCGTGCCGACCACCGCCGTGCCCGCCGAGCTCGTCACCGCCCTCGAAGAGAGCGGCATGTTCGAGATGGCCAGCGAGATCTCGACCGAGTGGCCGACCGAGCGCGGTCTGCCCGGCCTGCGCGAGCTCGCCGCGCGCTACCGCAGCGAGTACCTCGTGCTCTACCGCCACCGCTTCGTCGAAGACGTGAACCACAACGGCTGGGCCGCCGGCTACGCCACCATCGTCGGCGCGCTCTTCTTCCCCGGCCAGCAGCTCGAGTCGAACGGCGTGCTCGAGGCCACGCTCTACGACGTCAAGACCGGCACGATTCTCTTCACCGTCAACGAGCGCGTCGCCGCCACCGAGAGCGCCGCCCCGACCACGCAGTCGCGGAGGTCGATCGAGCTGCAGAAGAAGATGCTCGCCGAGGCCGCCCCGCGCCTCGCCGAGCGCGTCGTCTCGAAGTGCCGCCGCCTCGCCGCGGCGCGGCCGCAGGCGCTCAAGGGCGCGCGGGCCGCCTCGAACGTTCGCGCCGCCGAGTAGCTACAGCCGGGGCACGGCCACCATCACCGCCAGCTCGCCGTCGTAGGCGACCCGAACGGGGTAGGCGCCGTCTTCCGCAGGCACCGCGAAGCCGCGGCCCTCGATCGCGTGGTTCACCGTCACCGACGGCGAGCGCTGAAACGCGCGGTCGTCGCGCAGCTCGATGTCGAGCACGCAGAACGCGCCGTGCTCGAGCGACACCTTCGCCGCCTCACGCGCCGCCTTCAGCCACTTCTCGACGCCGCCGCCGGCCTCGCGGTGCAGAAAGATGCCCGCCCACTCTTTGCCCGACGGCTTGATCGCCCACCACGCGCCCTTCTTCGCCTTGAGCGTCACCGAGAGCTTCAGCGACTTGCCCGCGAACGTGGCCTCGATGTCGGGCTCGACCACCTCGCCGGCGACGAGCTTGCCCGAGCCCAGCGTGAAGTTGCCGAGGTACTCCCAGCCCTTCGGCAGCTTCTCGGGCGGAGGCACCAGCGCCGGCAGCACGTCGGTCGCCTGATCCTGATACGCGAACGCCGGCGTGCCGTTGTGCAGCCGCGTGCGCAGCTTCTTCACCGGAATCGCGAGCGCGTGTGCGAGCTCGGGCAAGAGCGCGTCTTCGATCGAGAACAGCGCCCGCTCGACGGTGCTCTGCAGCGGCGCGCTCACCTTGAGCATCACCTGCAGCCGCTCGGCGAGCGGCTTCGCGTCGCCCTTGCGCAGCGCCTTCTGAATGTCGACGTACTGCTCGCCCCAAGGCCGCGCGTCGGGCTTCGCGTCTTTCTTCGAGATGAGCGCGACGAGCTTCTCGGCCGTCGCCTTGTCGACGCAGGCGCGCAGGCGCTTGTCGAGCTCGGCCGGGGCGATCTCTTGCACGTCGCTGTCGTCGACCGACAGCTGAACGACGACCGTACCGTCTCGATCGACGTGGTGAACCTTCACAAGCCCCTGACCACGCGCGACGACGTAATCCCCGCTCGAGTAGCTCATGGGAGCGGCAGCTTAACGTATCCGTCGATCAAGTAGCTCCCGAGGTACAGCGCTCCGTCGTGCTCGAGCGCGCTCGCCACCGGCGAGTAGGCGGCCGCGTCTTTCCACTGCAGGTCGTGCACGAGCTTCCCGTTCGCGTCGAACGCGAGCACCATCGCGTGCCGTATCGGCTTCGGCTGCACCGCCTTCGGCAGCCGCAGCACCGCGCCCCGCAGAAACGGCAGCCCCGCCAGCGCGTCGATGAGCCCGTTGCGCGGCGAGCCGATCGCCACCCAGAACACCTGGCGCTCTGCCGACCACGTCACGTTGTCGGGGAACCCCGGCAGCACCGCGAACACCTCTTTCTGGCCGTCGGGCACGTGCACCTTCCACAGGCGGTAGCCGCCGGTCTCGGCGAGCACGAGCCAGTCGCGCGTCGGGCCGAACGCCACCCCGTTCGCGAACGAGAAGCCGTCGGCGACGACCGTCGTGACGCCGTCTTTCCACCGCAGGAGCCGCCCCGTCGTCTGGTGCTCGACGAGATCCTCGACGTAGTGGTCGAGGTCGTTTCGCGCCGAAGCGTCGGAGAAGTAGATCGAGCCGTCGGCGCCGAAGTCGAGATCGTCGGCGAACTTGAACCCGCCCGAGAGCGTCTTCCACGTCGTGCCGTCGAACGACATCAGCCCGCTCGACGACTCGCACACGTACAGCGTGCCGTCGGGCGCGAACTTGAGCCCCAGCAGCCGGCCCTTCAGCGTCGCGATCGTCTCGGTCTTCTCGCCCTCGATGCGCACCAGCCGCCCGTCGCGCAGCCCCGTGACCAGCCGGCCCTGCGCGTCGAACGCGAACGCCTCGGGCCCGTGCAGCTCGGGGTGCAGGAGCTGCCCCGCCTTCAGCGCGTCGTTGAGCTCGCGCGGCGCCGGCGGCGGCGGCTCCCATGCGGCCGGCGCGTACGGAATCGGCCAGAACAGCAGGTACGCGAGCAGCACCGCGAAGAGCCCGAGCGCGATCTTCAGCTTCATGGCGTGAGCTTGCTCGCGACGCCGGTGTACGACTCGGGCAGCGCTCCGTACTCTTCGCGCGCGTACTCGAACATCACCTTGAGCCCGTAGCCGCCGCGCAGCGAGCCGTCGGGCAGCTCGGCGATCCAGTCTTCCACCTGCGCGAGCGGCAGCTCGACCGCCGCGCCGGGCTTGTCGTTCGACTGCAGCGGGTTCGACATCAAGAACCCTCGCGCGGTCGCCGCGTCGAGCTGGGTGACGCCCATCCACGTCTTCTCGGCGGGAGCGGCCGGGTTCAGCGCCCCCTTCACGCCGACCCGCACCTGCTTCGCGAACAGCTCTCTGAGCTGACCGAGCGTCGCCTGCGCCTCGGCCTTCGCCTTCTGCAGGGCAGGGGAGTCGGTCGGCAGGCCCAGCACCTCGGGCACCCGGTGCATGCCCCCGGCGCTCTTCGGCGGCTTCAGGTCTCTCATGCGCACCTCGCTGCCGTGCCTCGCCCCGCGCGCCTTCAAGAGCTTCGCGATCTCGGCGTGCCCGAACATCTCGGCGGCGTCGAGCGCGCTGCGGCCCGCGCCGTCTTTGAGGTCGAGCTGCGCGCCGGCGTCGAGCAGCACTTGCACCATCGCGAGGTTGCCCTTCGAGATGGTCGCCAGCAGCGCGGTCATGCCGGTGTCGTCGCAGTCGTCGAGGTCGGCGCCACCTGCGAGCAGCCGCTTCACCGCCTCGACGTTGCCGAAGAAGGCCGCCATCGTGAGCGGCGTGCCTCCGCCGTCGCAGCGCGCGTTCGGCGAAGCGCCGTGCGCGAGCAGCACGTCGATGACGTCGGCGTGGCCGTTGCCCGCCGCCGCGTGAATCGGCTGCTCGTTCGTCTCGGTGGGCTCGGTCGCCGCCTTCGGGTCTTGCTTCAGCAGCGCCCGCAGCGCGTCGGCCTTGCCGTACACCGCCATGCCGCGCGCCGTCTTGCCGAACGAGACGCGCGACAGCACGATCACGATGACGAGCAGGGCCACGACGCCCGCGACGATCCACAGGATCATCGGCCGAGCCCCAGCACTGCGACGAGCAGCGCCCCCCTCACCATGATCTCAGCTCAGCTCTCGACGAACGAACGCAGCCGCTTCGACCGCGACGGGTGCCGCAGCTTGCGCAGCGCCTTCGCCTCGATCTGCCGAATGCGCTCGCGGGTGACCTCGAAGTCCTGGCCGACCTCTTCGAGCGTGTGATCCGACTTCTCGCCGATGCCGAACCGCATGCGCAGCACCTTCTCTTCGCGCGGCGTCAGCGTCGCCAGAACCTTCCGCGTCTGCTCGGCGAGGTTCATGTTGATGACGGCGTCGGAAGGCGAGACGAGCGTCTTGTCTTCGATGAAGTCGCCCAGGTGAGAGTCTTCTTCCTCGCCGATCGGAGTCTCGAGCGAGATGGGCTCCTTCGCGATCTTGAGGACCTTGCGGACCTTGTCGAGCGGCAGCTCCATCTTCTCGGCGATCTCTTCAGGCGTCGGCTCGCGGCCGATCTCCTGCACGAGGTAGCGCGACGTGCGGATGAGCTTGTTGATCGTCTCGATCATGTGCACCGGAATGCGAATGGTGCGTGCCTGGTCGGCGATCGCGCGCGTGATGGCCTGGCGGATCCACCAGGTCGCGTAGGTCGAGAACTTGTAGCCGCGCTTGTACTCGAACTTGTCGACGGCCTTCATCAGGCCGATGTTCCCTTCCTGAATCAGGTCGAGGAACTGCAGACCGCGGTTCGTGTACTTCTTCGCGATCGACACGACGAGGCGCAGGTTCGCCTCGACCAGCTCGCTCTTCGCACGCTCGGCCCGGCGCTCGCCCAGCCGAATCGCCTCGTGGTTGCGGCGCAGCTCGTCGATCGGCAGGTTCGCGTCTTCTTCGACCTTCTTGATCTTCTTGATCGCGTTGCGCACGTCGCGGTCGAGCATCTCGACCTGCTCGGGCGTCATGTTCAGCTTGCGCTGAACCTTCTTCGCGCCGTTCGGGTCTGACGCCGCGTCACGCAGCATCGGGCGCAGCTCGCGAATCGGCACGCCGTAGTTGCGCTCGATCTCGCGCAGCTCGTCTTCCGCCTTCGCGACGGTGTCGATCATGTTGCGGATGTACGCGACGACGCGGTCGATCTGCTTCTTGTTCAGCCGCATGTCCTCGAGCACTTCCATCATCTTCTCGCGGAGGTCTTTCACCTCCTGCTTCGACTCCTTCTTCTTCACCTCGGACATCTTCTTCAGCATCGCTGCCTCGATGCCCTCGACGTCCTTCGCGTGCTTCCGAATCTTCTCGATGTCCTTGCTGATCTTCTCGATGCGGTTGAGCTCGCTCTGGTTGAGCTGAATCTCGCCCGCCGCGCCGTCGCCCTCGGCTTCGTCGGCGACCTCGGCCTCGCCTTCACCCTCGGCCGCCGGCTCCTCGGGAGCGTCCTTCACGACCTCGCGGATGCGCAGCTTGCCCGCCTTCAGCTTCGCCCCGATCTCGATGATCTCGGCCACCGCGACCTTGCACGCGAGCAGCGACCGCAAGACCTCTTTCTCGCCCTCTTCGATGCGCTTCGCGATCTCGACCTCGCCCTCGCGCGTCAGCAGCGAGACCGAGCCCATCTTCCGCAGGTAGAGGCGCACCGGGTCGTTCGACTTGCCGCCCGGCTCTTCTTCTTCTTTCTCTTCCTCTTCCTCTTCCTTGTTCTTCTCGGCCTCGCCCTCTTCAGAGGCCGCGACCTGCGGCTTCGTCTCGGTCGCCGCCGCCGCCTTCTGCGCGTCGACGATCTCGATGTCGTTGTCGCCGAACATCGACATCACGTCGTCGATCTGATCCGACGACACGACGTCTGCCGGCAGCGCGTCGTTCACCTCGTCGTACGTGAGGAAGCCCTTCTGCCGCCCCGCCTCGATGAGGTCCTTCACCTCTTTGCGGTCGGCGATCGGCTCCTCTTCGACCTGCTCCTTCTCGGCGTCCGGGTCGACCTCGGCTCCGAGCATCGCCTCTTCGGCCTGCTCTTCGATCTCGTCGCCCTCGACCTCGCCCTGGCCCTTGCCCTTCTTCTTCAGCTTCTCGCGCGCCACCGCCGCGACGTCGACCGCGGGTGACTGCGCCATCACCTCTTTGCCCGTCGCGCCGTTCTTCGCGGCCGCTACCAGAATCTTCTTCTTGTTCTTCTCGAGCTCCTTGTCCTTCTTCTCCTTCTTCACAGGAGGGGACTTGGGGGCTTTGACGGGCTTCTTCGCCATGGTGGTGGGGCTCTCCGTTGCTTTGGAAAGGAATCTGCTGAGTGGAAGGGGAGGGCAGTTAGCCCAAGTTACGGGACAGTTACAAACGGTTAAGCCGGTTTCTTAAGGGACAACTCGAGCTGATGCAGCCTTTCTGTCAGCGACCGAATCTGCCCCATCTTCTCGACGACCTCTTCCGAGAGACTGTTCGGGTCGGGCAGCTGAGAGATCTCTCTCACGAGCATCGCCTTTCGCGCCTGGACGGCTGCTTTTTCGAGCATTTGACACGCCCGAACGAAGCCGCGTTCCAGCGACTCGTCGTCCGTGGGCAGCCTCGACATCGCGTCATACAGCTCGTGCTTCAACTTCTCCGACGCGTCGTGCAGCGCATCTTCTGGGGGTGTTCCGCTGGTCACAGCGGCGAGCACTGAACGCAGACCCGAGTGCTTGATTCCCGACGCCACCTGCGCCGTGTCTTTCTGCAGCAGCGCGCGGCTCTTCATCACCGCCGCCACGAAGTCGCGCTCGAGCGGCTCGGGCGGCTTCTCGGGCCCCGCAGGCTTCGCCACCGGCCCCTTGAACTGCGGCGCCGCCTGCTTGCCGCGCAGCTCGAGCTCGAGCTCCGCCGCCGGCAGCCCGAAGTGCTTCGACATCGCCGCGAAGAACGCCGAGCGCGCGAGGCCCACCGGCAGCGCCTGCGCGATCGGCTTGATGCGCTGCAGCGCGCCCATCTTCGCCTCGAACGACGCCGAGGCGCCCTCGGGCAGCACCGTGTCGAACAGCCACACCGTGAGGCCCTTCGCCTTCGCGATGAGGTCGTTCACGCCCTGCGGCCCCACCTTGCGCGCGAACGTGTCGGGGTCTTCCCCGTCGGGCAGCGACGCCACCTTCGCCTGCGCCCCCGCCGCGAGAATCGGCCCTGCGAGCCGCTCGACCGCCGTGCGCCCCGCCGCGTCGCCGTCGAGCAGGAGCACCAGCTCTTTCGCGTCGGCGCGCGAGAGCACGCCCATGTGCCCCGGCGTCAGCGCCGTCGAGCACAGCGCCACCGCGTTCTTCACGCCCGCCTGGTGCAGCCCGATGCAGTCGAAGTAGCCCTCGCACAGCACGACGCTCTTCTTCTTGCGGATCTCGTCGCGCGCGAGATCCATGCCGTAGAGCGTCTCGCTCTTGTTGTAGAGCTTCGACTCGCGGCTGTTGAGGTACTTCGGCCCGTTGTCGCCCTCGAGCAGACGCCCGCCGAACGCGATGGTGCGGCCCTCGGGCGAGCGAATGGGGATCATGAGCCGCCCGCGGAACATGTCGTAGAAGCCCTCGCTCTTCGCGCGCTCCGACACGAGCCCCGCCTTCTCGGCGAAGCCGAGGTAGCCGTGCTCGCGCATGCGGTCGGCGAGATCGCTCCACGCGTTCACCGCCCAGCCCAGACCGAACTGCCGCGCCACGTCTTGCGTCACGCCGCGCGACTCGAGGTACTCGCGCGCGCCCTTGCCGACGATCGGGTCCCACAGCCGCTGCTTGTAGTGCTCGGCCGCGAAGTCGGTGGCCTGCTTGATCTGCCCGCGCTCTTTCATCGCAGGGTCGACCGCCGCCTCGAGATCGACGCCGACCTCTTTCGCGAGATCTTGCACCGTGTCGACGAACGTCTTGCCCATCAGGCGCTGAATGAACGTGAAGACGTCGCCGTGCACCTGGCACCCGAAGCAGTGGAACTGCTTGTCCTCGGGGTACACGTAGAAGCTCGGCGTCTTCTCGCCGTGAAACGGGCAGCACCCCTTCAGGCTGCGCCCCGACTTCTTCAGCTCGACCCCGTGCCGCTGCACGATCGCGACGAAGTCGGCGCGCGCTCGGATCTCGTCGATCTTGGCTTCGGGGATCAGCATGGCGCACTCAGCAGATACGACGGGTGCATTAACCCGGTCGCAGCGTAAAGCTCGTCGTGCCTGTACTGAAAGCCCAGCCGCTCGAGCGTGCGCTTCGACGCCGCGTTCTCGGGGTGGTGGCCGGCGAACAGCGCGTTCGCCTCGAGCGCGCCGAACGCATGCGAGATGACGGCCCGGCCCGCCTCTTCGGCGAAGCCCTTGCGCCAGTGCTCGCGCCGCAGGTGAAAGCCCAGCTCGAGCACGTCGCCGGCCTTCGGCCTGAGCCCGCAGCAGCCGACGTGCGCCTCGCCTGCGAAGATCGGCCAGTACTGCAGGCCGTGCGTCTTCTCGAGCTCGAGCTCGGCTGCCAGCCGCTCGCGCCAGTCGGAGCGCCCGATCAGCCTCGTCACCTCAGGGTCGCCCCAGAGCGCCTTCGCGAGCGGAGCATCGTCGGCAGCCCACCACCGAAAGCGCAGGCGCGCGCTGTTGTCGGGCAGCACAGGCTTTCGGGGCACCACGCGCACTCCTGAAAGGTCATGCGGCGCCGGCGTGCCGCAGCTCGAGGTCCCGGCAATCAGCCGCCCAGCTTCGCGAGCTGGGCCTTCACTTCTTCGCTGATCGCCTTGCCTTCGGCTTTGCCCTTCAGGCGCGGCGTCACGATCTTCATCACGTTGCCCATGTCCTTCGGGCCCTTCGCAGCGGCCTCGCCGATCGCCTTCGCGATCTCGGCCGTCAGCTCGGCCGCGGTCAGCTGCTGCGGCAGGTACTGCAGCACGATCGCGACCTCTTTCTCTTCTTTCTCTGCGAGGTCGGTGCGGCCCGCCTTCTGATACTCGGCGATCGAGTCGCGCCGCTGCTTCAACATGGTGGTGAGCACGTTCACGATGCCGGGTTCATCCAGCACTTTGTTCGTGCCCTCCACCTCTTTGTACTTGATGGCGCTCTTCGCCATGCGAATGACGGACGTCTTCAGCTCGTCCTTCGCCCGCATCGCGTCTTTGAGATCAGCATCCAGCCGTTCCCGAATCGAACCCGCCATGAGCGCCTCGTACGTTTCTAGAAGTTCTTGCGGAGCTTCTTCACTGCACGCTTCTTCGCCGCGAGCGCCTTCTTCTTCTTCTTCACTGAAGGCTTCTCGTAATGCTCTCGCTTGCGGATCTCGGAGAGAATGCCAGCCTTCTCGGTGGCCTTCTTGAAGCGCTTCAGGGCGCCCTCGATCGATTCGCCATCCTTCACGCGGATCGTCGTCACTTAGAACTTCACCTGCCTTTCAAGGGTGTGAGTCAAAAACCGCTGGCCGTATCTCCCACCATGCCTTGAAACGCAAGGAGCGATGAACATGGGCTGGGACGTCGACTTCATTCGCCGCCGCCGCGGCACCGACCCGACCGAACGCACGAACTGGCTCGAGCTCGGCACCCGCGACGACCTCGTCGAAAGGCTCACGCCCGTGCTCGGCCCGCCGTCGCCGCGCGTCGCCGGCTACTGGATCATCGAGCGCGACGGCTGCGAGCTGCGCATCTCGATTCACGATCACGTGCAGCCCATCACCAGCGTCGGCGTCGCCGTCTACGGCAGCGGTGACCCCTTCCCCACGCTGCTCGCCATCGCGCGCGCGCTCGAGTGCGAGGCGCTCGACATGGTCGACCTCGAGCTCCTCGATCTGAAGAGCGGCCGCTCGGGAGGCCTCGACCTGCAGCGCCAGGTCGAAGAGCTCGTCGCCGCGATGCGCCGTCACTGACGCTTCTGCGTCGCCCGCAGCGCCGCCTGCCAGTGCTCGGCCTCCCGCTTCGACAGCCGCGCGCGCGTCAGCGTCTGCATCAGCTCGGCGTGCGGCCCGCCCAGCACCGCGTCGAGCGACGCGGCCACCTGCCGCAAGAGCGCGTCGCTCGCCAGCACCGGCCCGGGCGCCGCGCTCGCCGGCTTCCGCCACAGCTCGTACGCGTAGACCAGCACCGCCTGCGAGAGGTTGAGCGACGGCTGCTCGTCGGAGGTGGGAATCGACGAGACGTCGTGGCACTGCGCGAGGTCTTCGTTCGTGAGCCCGCTGCGCTCGTCGCCGAACACCAGCGCGAGCCGCTCGCCCGAAGCCGCGCGCTCGGCGACGGCGTCGGGCTGCAGCCGCCTTCGGCCCTCGATGCGCCGCATCGTCGTGCCCACCACCCACGTGCAGTCGGCCACCGCCTCTTCGAGCGTCTCGACCCGTCGCACCGACTCGAGCAGCTCTCCCGCGTGAACCGCGAGCCGGTTCAGGCCCGGCACCTCGAGCAGCTTCGGGTTCGGCGACACCACCACCCAGTCGGTCAGCCCGAAGTTCTTCATCGCCCGCGCGATCGCCCCCAGGTTGTCGGCGTTGCGCGGGCGCATCGCCACGATTCGGGTGGTCATGGTATGGCCCCCCCTACCATGGCGGTCGAAGTCGCCCACCTTCAAGCCCCCGCGTCGGCGCCTGCGCCGCGCCTGTTCATCTCGACTCCGCTGAAAGATCTGACGTTCTATTTCTTCAGCGTCTCGGTCGTGCTCATCGCGTGGTTCGCCGCGACGGTGATGCACGTGAACAGCTTCTACATTCTCGCCACCGTCGCCGTCGTCGCGAACGGCCCGCACCTCGCCTCGACGTGGACGCGCGTCTACTTCGACAAGCGCGAGTGGCGCGAGCGGCCCGTGCTGATCGTCGGCATGCCGATCATGATCGCGGCGACCGTCATGACCCTGCTCATCGTGCTCGGCACGACGGGCCAGCGGATCTTGAACTCCACGATTCTCTACTGGGCGACCTGGCACTTCGTCGCGCAGAACTGGGGCATCTTGCGCATCTACCAGCGCAAGTCGGGCGAAGACGCGAAGTCGCTCGCGATGCGCCTCGAGCGGCCGATTCTCTTCATCTTCGTGCTCTGGTGCCTGCTCAAGCGCATCGACACCGGGCCGCGCGTGCTCTTCGGCACCGAGGTCTTCTATTTCCGTCTGCCGACCGCGGTCGTCGACGGCATCTGGGGCCCGCTCGGCTTCCTCATCGCCGTCTACCTCTGGCAGCGCGTCAAAGAGCGCAACGAGCCCTGGGCCAAGGCCGCCTGGCTGCGCGGCGCCTTCCTGCTCTGCGCGTTCGTCGGCTTCTTCGTGCCGTTTCAGCTCATCAAGACCGACGACACCTCCGCATTCGCGGCGGCGGCCTGCTGGCACGGCATTCAGTACCTGGGGATCATGCGCTTCTACCACCTGAACACGTGGAAGAACGGCGTGCACCCCGACGCCAAGATCATCTCGTGGCTCTCTCAGCCCGGGAAGATCCGCTTCGCGATGTACTGCGCGCTCCTGCTCGCGCTCGCCGGCGTCGGCTACGTCTTCATCTTCGCCGGAGCCACCCTCTTCCGGCAGACCGGCCGCGGGTGGGACGAGTGGACCTGGGCCGGCATCGTGTGGATCAGCCTGACCCTCTCGCACTACTGGCTCGACGGCGTCATCTGGAAGCTCCGCAAGCCCGAGCTCGCCGCCCGCGTCGGCATCTGACTCCTCTCGCAGGCGAGCGCCGGCATGACGCAAGCGTTGCTCGTCGCCGTCCTCGTCGCTGCTACCGCGCGCGCCGCCGACGAAGACTTCATTCAGGCCGAGAGCGATCAAGATCGCATCGGTCGCGTCTCGGCCGAGCTGGGGGCCGGCCTGCTCGGGGCCGCCCTGCCGCAGCTCTTGTGGGTGCCGTTCCTCCTCATCCCGAGGGCAGAGTCCACGCCCGCGATCTTCGCGCTCGTCACCGGCGCTGCGCTGACGCCCGTCTCGATCTCGACCGCCGTCTGGCTCGTTCACCGCAAGCTCGGGGGCCAGGGCTACTGGGCGAGCGCCTTCGGCGGCACGGTGCTCGGAGCCGCGCTCGGCGCCGGAGCCTTCGCGCTCTACGCCTACGTCTCGAACTTCGGGCGTGCCGAGTACGCCGTGCTCGCGGGCGCCGGCGGAGCCGTGCTCGTGATCGCGGCGACGACGTTCATGATCGAGCTGCACCACGATCGTCGCGTGAGCGCCGCCTTCGCGCCGATCCCGGGCGGGGCCTTCGGCGCTTTGACCGTTCGGTTTTGACGTGCCAGCGTCGCTCGATGCGACGCCTCGCCGCCGTGGCCTTTCTGGTCTCGACCTCTGCGCTCGCCGAGTCCGGAGTGCCCTTCAACACGTGGTGCGGCGTCGCCTCGTGCTCCTGCGGCGCCGCCACGTGCTCGTGCGGTCAGGTCTGCAACGTCTCACAGGCCGCCTGCCTGTCGGCGCAGGCCAGCTTCTGCGGCAACGACCGCATGTGCGCCGCGACCTGCGCCTCGTTCATCTGCGAGCTGAACGTCTGCGAGCTGAACGGTGTGCGCGACGGCGGCACCGCCGGGCCCGACAGGCTGCGGCTGCCAGAGCACCATGGCCGGCGCAGTCGCTGCGCTCGCGGTCGCCCTGCCTGAGGCGCCGCAGCGCGCGCGTCAGGTGACCCCGCGCAGGCGCTCGAGCCCCGCGAGGGCCTCGGCGTCGTCGGGCTTGCGCTTCAAGACCTCGCCGTACATCTCGCGCGCGTGACGGGCGCGGGCGCGTGCCTTCGCCTCGTCACCCGCGGCGCCGTGCACTCCGGCGAGCTCCTCGAGCAGCTGCGCGAACGTGCGAATGCGCGCAGGCTCCGACAGCAGGCTCGCGCACGAGGCCGAGTCGACCAGCGCGAGCGCGCCGAAGTCGAAGCCGAGCAGGTCGCCGCAGCCGCCCTCCAGCGTCTGCGCCGCCTCGTCGAACTTCTGCTCGCGCTTCAGCCTCAGCGCGCGCGCCAGGAGCTCGGCGAGCTGCTTGACGATGCGCATGACGAAGTCGCGATCGAGCTGGGCCACTCAGAACACATACGACAGCCCGAGATAAGGGCCATTGAAAATGTCCTGGTGGGCGACGCCGTCGACGACGCCCCGATCGTTCAGCACCTGCACGCGCCACCCGGCCCGCAGGCCCCAGTTCTCGATGCCGAGCGCGAGGCCGAGCTTGCCGTCGAGCTGCGTGAACGGCCACGGCGTCACGTTCACCGAGCCCTCGAGGCCGAGCGGCCCGCCGAACCACACGACGCCCGAGAGCCCGAACGTGGGGCCCAGCGCCATGAGGTGCGGAGCCACGAACGCATCGGCGCCCGCCTCGAGCCGCAGCCGCCCGTACTCCCCCGTCAAGAACGCGAACGTCAGGTGAGCCGTGAAGTCGCCGATGTGATCGAACCCGCTCGTGCCGTCGTCGGCGCGCACGATGATGTCGGCCGCCGACAGCGACACGCCCCACCGCTCACCCTCGAACGACGCCAGCACCCCGAGGTTCGCCCCCTCGAGGAAGCCCTGACCTTCGAGCCCCACCGACACCCGCACTGGCGACGACGCCTCTTCGACCGCGACCGGCTGCACCGCCGGCGCCGGCGCAACCACCACCGGAGGCGCGTAGTAGTACGAGTAGCCGTAGCCGTACCCGAAGCCGCGGTAGCGCCGGTAGTACGGTCGCGACGCGTAGCGCGTCGTCGAGAACCCCTGCGGCGCCGCCGACCGCGGAGGAGGGGAGTACACCGGCTGCGCCGAGTGGTAGCTCGACGACCGCGACGGCGGCGGCGACGAGGACGGCGACCGCGAGCCGTTGCCGGCTCCGCTGCCGCTGTTGCCCTTGCCGAAGCGGGCCTCCGCAGGCCCGGCGAGCGCCACCAGAACCACGAAGATCGCAGCGGGTCTCAGCATGCGAGGATAAGACGGCCCCCCTGGGGAAAAATTCAACATGTGGCTGTTCCTCCTCCTCACCGCCGCCAGCCCCGACGTTCGCTACCTCGCCCTCGGTGACTCGTTCACCATCGGCACCGGCTCCTCCGAGAGCCAGGCGTTTCCGACCCGGCTCAAGGCCCTGCTCGAGAAGAAGGGGCAGACCGTCAGGCTGCTGAACCCGGCGGTCAACGGCTACAGCACCCAGGAGCTCATCGACGACGAGCTCCCCCAGCTCGCCGTCTTCAAGCCGACCCTCGTCACCCTCGCCGTCGGCGCCAACGACATCATCCGCGGCCGCGGCCCCGACGCCTACCGCGCGAACCTGAAGAAGATCTTCGCGGCGCTCCCGAAGGGCGTGAGCCTCGTCGCGCTGCCCCAGCCCGACTGGAGCCAGAGCCCCGTCGCCGAGGGCTTCGGCGACCCCGCCGCGCTCCAGAAGAAGATCGTCGCGTACAACCGCATCCTCGAAGAAGAGACGAAGGCCGCCGGCGGCCGCTACGTCGATCTCTGGCCGCTCATGCGCAGGCAGGCCGACGCGAAGAAGATCGCGAGCGACGGCCTCCACCCGAACGCCACCGCGCACCTCGAGTGGGCCGAAGCGCTCGCGAAGGAGCTCTGACCTTGTCGCTCGGCGGCTCCCAAAGTCATGTGCGGAGCACTTGCGTTCGGCGCCGGTGAGCCGCGGAATACGACCGTGCCCGAGTACCCTGACCTCACCGTCTACTTGAAGTGCCTCGAGCCCCGCGTGCTCGGGCGCCAGCTCAAGAAGGTGCGCCTGGGCAGCCCGTTCGTGCTCCGCAGCGTCGAGCCGCCGCTCGCCGCCTGCGAGGGCCACCACGTCCAGGAGCTGCGCCGCCTCGGCAAGCGCCTCGTCTTCGGCCTCGACGGCGGCCTGTTCATGGTGATCCACCTGATGATCGCCGGCCGCCTCCAGTGGAAGAACGAGGCCGGCGCCAAGCTCCCTGGCCGCGCCGGCCTCTGCGGCTTCGACTTCGAGACCGGCACCCTCATCCTCACCGAGGTCAGCACCAAGAAGCGCGCGTCGCTCACCATCGTGCAGGGCGAGGCCGCGCTCCACGCGATCGATCGCGGAGGCCTCGAGCCGATGGCCGCGGGCCTCGACGCCTTCGCCGAGGCGCTCCGCAGAGAGAACCACACGCTCAAGCGCAGCCTCACCGACCCGCGCCTCTTCGCCGCGATCGGTAACGCGTACTCCGACGAGATCCTCCACCGCGCGAAGCTCTCGCCCATTCGCCAGACGAAGACCCTCACCGGCGAAGAGATCGCCCGCCTCTACGAGGCCACCCACGCCGTGCTCAAGGAGTGGGCCGATCGCCTCATCGCCGAGGCCGACGGCGGCAAGGGCTGGCCCGAGAAGGTCACCGCCTTTCGACCCGAGATGGCCGTGCACGGCAAATACAAGCAGCCGTGCCCCGCTTGCGGCTCCCCGGTGCAGCGCATCGTGCACGCCGAGAACGAGACGAACTATTGTGCACGGTGCCAGAACCAGGGCCGGCTGTTGGCAGATCGTTCGCTGTCTCGCCTGCTGAAGGAAGACTGGCCCAAGACCTTGGAAGAGCTGGAGGATTATGTGGCTACCCGTGCCAGCACACGGTAAACACGCGCGGAAGATGAAGGCTGCGCCCCTGCTGCTGCTCCTCGCTTCGCTCCCAGCGCTCGCCGCCTCTGAAAAGACGCTGTGGCTCGTGCGCCCGCTCTACCCGGGACAAGAAGCCCTCGCCGGCCGCACCGAGCAGGCCCTCGACAAGCTCACGCCGCAGATCTTGCGCGCGAACCACGTCATCGGCCGCGCCGAGCTCGTCAACGCGCTCAAGGGCAAGAAGGCCGAAGACCTCCCGTGCTTCCTCGGCGAGACCCGCTGCGCCGACCCGATCGACCCGTTCGTCTCGTCGCTCGGCTTCGATCGCGTCGTGCTGATTCAGGGCGGTCAAGACGAGGGCGGCTTCAAGTTCAAGGTCGTGAGCTACGAGCCCGCCACCGGCAAGACCTCGGCCGCCAGCGCCACCGACACCAACCTCGACAACGCGCTCCTCGGCGCCGTCGCCAAGGTCGTGCCCGTCACCGCCGTGCTCGACGTCACCACGAACCCGCCCGGCGCCACCGTCTTCGTCGACGACCGCAAGGTCGGCGTGACCCCCGTCTCGGCCCAGGTGCTGCCCGGCGAGCGCGTCGTGCGCCTCGACCTGAAGCTCCACCAGGGCGTCGAAGAGACCGTCGTCGTCCCCATGCGCGGCTCGGTGAAGCTCGAGCGCAACCTCGAGAAGGTGGCCGCCCGCATCGTCATCACCGCCTCGCCGGCCGGCACCAGCATCTCGGTCGACGGCCAGGTGCTCGGCAAAGACCGCGTCGATCGCGGCATTCAGCCCGGCATTCACACCATTCGCCTCACCGCCGAGAACCACAAGGCGTTCGAGCAGACGGTTCAGGTCAAGGCCGATGATCAGCTGATCCTCGACAAGACCCTCGAGCCCATCGCCGGCGCCGTGCCGCCCAAAGAGATCATCATCGTTCAGAAGCCGCCGCCGAATCAGCCGCCCCCGCAGCCGCCTCCGCCGCCGCTCACGCTCACCGAGCAGCTCGAGGCGCGCCGCAGCTACTTCTACGTCGGCTTCGAGTACGACCAGCTCCAGGGCGGCGGCTTCATCTCGCACCGCTTCGGCGACGAGGGCAACGCGCGCACCGCGTACATCGACTCGGGCTCGAAGCAGCTGCTCGGCGCCACGTTCGAGTTCGGCTACCTCGGCAAGTACTTCGGCCTCGCCGCCATCGGCGGCAGCGTCATGTTCCTCGACCGCTCGTGGACGATGACCGTCGGCAAGGTCGTCAACAAGACCATCACCGGCACCGCCGCCAGCTGCCCGACCGGCGAAGACACCTTCGACGACGCGACGATGATGAACGTCTGCCACGCCACCCAGATCCAGGCGAAGGTGATGCTGCTCAACCTGCGCTTCATTCAGCCCGCGTTCCGCATTCAGCTGTGGCGCTTCATGCTGATGCTGCAGGCCGGCTTCGAGGTGCGCATCGGCCACCTCACCCAGCAGGTCACCGACACCATGCCGACGATTCAGTACAACGACGGCTTCATGGTGCTCGACCTCGGCGTCTCGGGCCGCTTCACCGTGCGCTTCTACATCGTCGACGGCCTCTTCCTGTACGCGAACTACAAGTTCGCCGGCTGGTTCGTGAGCCCGTTCGACCCCGACGGCGCCCAGTACCCCGACGGCAGCGGCAAGGTGAAGACGTCACCGTTCAACAACGGCTTCAGCGGAGGCCTCGGCTATGCGTTCTGAGCTGTTCCTCGCCACGCTGCTCGCCGCCTCGCTCGCGACGGCTGCGCCCGCGACCGCCGAGCCGCTCGTCGGCGCCGGCGTCGGCAACGCCGACACGTTCATCACCGAGGGCACGAAGCAGTACAACGCCAAGCAGTTCCCCAAGGCCATCGACAACTTCACCAAGGCCACGCGCGCGAACCCGGCGCTCTTGCCTCCATACCTGCAGCTCGCGCGCAGCCTGCTCGCCGCGAAGCAGATCTCGCGCGCCTGCTACCTCTACCGCGTCTACCTGAAGGCGACGCCCGACACGCCCGACCGCAAGAAGGCCCAGGCCGAGAGCGATCAGTGCGAGCGCCAGCTCAAGACCGCGAAGAACCAGCCGCCCGACCTCTCGGGCAAGTACGTCGACACCAAGGCCGCGTTCTTCGCCGCGCTCGACAAGAGCCAGATCCTCGACAAGGGCGGCGCTCACGAGTCGCTCAAGGCCCTCGTGAAAGACGGCTACATGGGCCCCGATCTCGGCGACATGGCGCAGAAGCTCGGCGCCGCCGCTCAGGCCGCCGCCGACGACATTCACAAGCGCGCGCTCGCCTACGAGAAGCTGACCGCCGACGCCCTCAAGTCGGCCCGCGCCCTCTACCAGGTCGCCCAGGACGTCAGCGTCAACGTCCAGCACGCCGCCGCCGCGAGCGCGTTCTGCGACGGCCTCGCCCACCTCCAGGCGAAGGACTTGAAGAAGGCCGAGAGCCTGTTCGCCGACGCCGCGAAGGCCGCCCCCGAGAACAAGGAGTACACGTTCTACCGGGCCGTCGCCCTCGTTCAGGCCGGCGACAAGAAGGGCGCGCTGAAGGTGCTCGACGGCGACCTCAAAGACGACCCGCGGACCGAGGTCTTGCGCACGTCGCTCGCTCTCGGCGATTCTCCCGAGGCTGGCGCGACCGAGCTCGAGCGCCTGCTCTTCTCGCGGCGTTATCCGGCAGAGAAGTAACCTCTCGGGCCGGACCCAAACTCGTGGCCGTATTCATCTGTCAGTCGTGTGGAAACGAGCACTCCTCCTGGGAGGGAAAGTGCCCGAAGTGCGGCCAGACCGAGATCATCAAGCTCAATCAGGCCCACGACAAGATGATCGACCGGGTCATCAAGGGCAAGTTCAAGCTCGTCCGCAAGCTCGGGCAGGGCGGCATGGGCGCCGTCTACCTCGCCGAGCAGCTCGGCATCGGCGCCCGCGTCGCCATCAAGTTCTTGAAGAGCGAGTTCAGCGACGACGTCGAGATCGCCCGTCGCTTCATGAACGAGGCGAAGTCTTACGCCAAGGTCGCTCACCCCAACGCCGTCGTCTTCCACGACTTCGGGCAAGACGACGACGGCAACCTCTTCATCGCGATGGAGTACTGCGAGGGCGTCGACCTCAAGAAGGTCATCGCCGAGCAGAAGCGGCTGCCCGTGCCCGACGCCGTCGACATCGTGCTCCAGGTCGCCGACGTGCTCGCCAACGCGCACACCAAGGGCGTCGTTCACCGCGACTTGAAGCCCGAGAACATCATGCTGCGCAAAGGGCTCCGCGGCATTCACGCCAAGGTCCTCGACTTCGGCATCGCCCGCCTGATGGGCGAGGGCACCCGCCTCACCGTGCAGGGCGCCATCGCCGGCACGCCCCGCTACATGAGCCCCGAGCAGGTCGAGGGCAAAGACGTCGACCACCAGGCCGACATCTACGCGCTCGGCATTCTCACCTTCGAGGCGCTCACCGGCGTGCAGCCCTTCGACGGCAACACCATCGCCGAGATCCTGCGGCGCCAGGTGCTCGACCCGATGCCGCACCTCTGGTCGGTCTCGGCCGACCTCGAGTACCGCGAGCTCGACGCCGTCATTCAGAAGGCGTGCGCGAAGAAGAAGCAAGACCGCTGGCCCGACATGACCGCGTTCGCGAGCGCGCTGGCGCAGGCCACCCCGACGCTGCTCGGCAAGCCGTCGACGCTCGCCTCGATTCCGCGCGTCACGACGCCGAGCCCGTCGAGCTCGGCCGGCACGCCCCTGCCCACCATCTCGGTCGACGACGGCACCACCGGCACCATCGTGCGCGCCGACTCGCTCGCGCCCGAGCATGGCGCCACCGCGCTCGAGCCCGCGCTCCTCAACAAGACCATCAACGCGCCGCCTCCCGATGGCGCGTCGAGAGACCCGTCGATCTACGTCGCCCCGAAGTCGAAGGCCCCGTGGGTCATGCTGGGCATCGCGGTGCTCGCCCTCGTCGGCGGCGGCGGCTTCGTCTTCAAAGACCGCCTCTTCAAGAGCGACGTCGTCGTGCCCCCGCCGCCGAAGCCCGACCCGATCGTCGTGGTCAAGCCTCCGCCCGACCCCGAGAACCCGAAGCCGCCGGTCGTCGACGTCGCCCAGAACGAGCGCGATCAAGAGCGCGGCCGCGACTACAGCGCCCGCGGCAAGAACGCGTGGGATCGCGGCGACGTCGAAGAGGCGTACACCTACTTCCGCGACGTGCCCGTGAACACGCCCTTCAAAGAAGAGGCGCTCGAGTACATGAAGAAGGTCGACACCATTCGCGAGAAGGTGAAGGCGGGCAAGGCGGCCCACGGCCGCGGCGACTGCTCGGTCGCCGTCGTGCAGTTCGACGCCGTGCTCAAGCTGAACCCCAAGATCGCCGACGCCCGCAGCGGCCTCGCCGCCTGCAAGGCCGGGTCGCTGCCGCCGACGCTCGACCCGTGACCGTGGGCAGTCCCGCCTACGCCTTCTGAAGCGCCGCGCCGAGCTGGCCCACGAGGCTCGCCACCGCCCGCGTGTTCTGCACGATCGTCTCGGGCGCGCTCATCGCACCGGTGATCATCATTCCCGGGATCGTGCTCAGCAGCACGCCCTCGTCGGTCACCGCGAAGTCCGCATCGGTGCGCTTCCACTCCAAGAGCAGCTTTCGCAGCGGAGCGCCGAGGAGCGCGGTCACCCTCGCAGGGTCGTTGCCCTTCACCTCGAACGCCGCGTCGAACTCGGCGTCGCCGAGGCGTATGTCGTGCTTGCCGAAGAGCTCCTTCAGCTTCGCGACCAGACCCGCTGTGTGAATGCCGAGCCCGAGGCCCGCGGGGCGTTCGAAGAACGCGGCGTATTCGAGGTGCGCGAACTGGGCGACCCAGTACGAGACCTGAACTCGCACGCCCCCGACCTCGCCGGTCAGGGTGTAACCCGGCCCGAGCAGCCTCGGCTCGGGCGGGTCGATGCGCAGGTTCAGCTCGGCGCCGACTCGCTTCATCACGTCGAAATGGGCGGCCACGACGCGATGCTAACCCATAGTAGCGTCGCTGCGTTTGGCTCCTCGACCGCTCATTCGACCCGGAGGAGCGCTCGCGACGCTGTTCGCGGCCGTCGTCGTCGGCTTCGTGCGCGTCTTGCCGCTGAAGCTGCGCCGCGGCCTCGCGCGGCTGCTCGCGAACACGGCGTTCCTGCTCGGCATCCGCCGCCGCGTGGCGTTCGACAACCTGCGCGCCGCCTTCCCCGAGTGGCCCGAGCGCGACCGCCGGCTGACCGCGCGGCTCTGCTACGAGCACCTCGCCCGCACCGCGCTCGACAGCGTCTGTGCAGACCTGATACCCGACGCCGAGCTCGAGCGAACCGTGATCGTCGAAGACTGGGGCGAGCTCGGCCGCGCGCTCGCGTCGGGCGGAGTGCTCATCGCGAGCGCCCACCTCGGCAGCTGGGAGCTCCTCGCCGAGGTCATGGCCCGCCGCAAGGTGAAGCTGAGCGCGGTCGTGCGCCCGCTCGAGGGCGCGTTCAACGCCCACGTCGTCGCCGCCCGCCAGAAGGCCGGGGTCGAGCTCATCCTCCAGCGCGGGGCGCTGAAGAACATGATCAAGGCCGTCAGGGCCGGCCGCTGCGTCGTTCAGCTCATCGATCAGTCGCTGCCCGCCGACGCCGGAGTCTTCGTGCCGTTCTTCGGTCGCCCGGCCAGCACCACGCCGGCCCTCTCGATGGCGGCCCTGCGCACGAAGGCGCCGGTGTTCGTCGTGGTCTCGGTGCGCGACGGCGACCAGCACCGCTTCTTCTTCGAGGGGCCCGTGCCGCTGCCCGAAACCGGCGATCGCCGCGCCGACGTCACCGCCCACACGGCGCAGCTCAGCGCGATCCTCGAGCGCTACATCCGCCGCTACCCGAACCAGTGGCTGTGGCTGCACCGCCGGTGGAAGGTTCAGCCGTGAAGCGCCTCAGAGAGCAGCCCCACCGCCAGCAGTGAGATGAACGCTCCGGCCAGCCCCGCGGCGCGAACGGCGAGCGGCTCGCGGCGCCTGACCGGGCCCAGCACGCGGCCCATCGCGACGGCCACGAGCGCACCGACGATGAACAACGGCGCGGCGAACGCCCACGACACCTTCACGAAGTACACGAGCCCCGCCGCCGCAGGCCCGGCCAACAGACCCAGGAGGAACTCCTTCAGCGCGGGCGATGGGGCCGGCGCCTCGGGCGTGGGCGCGGCAGCGGCTGCCGCCCCTGCGGCGCACGCCTCACAGAGCCGCTGGGCCGAGCCCTCGCTCGACGCGAAGCTCGCGTTGCAGCCGTAGCACCTGCGCGTGACCGCCGCAGGGGCCGGCGCCGGGAGCGCCGCCATGCAGTACTCGCAGAACTCGCCGCGCGCGAGGCCCGACTCGGGCTTACCGCAAGAGGCGCAGACGAGGCCCACGCCGAAAGAGCGTACCGCACGGGGCCCGAAGGCCCCGACTTCGAGCTTTCCGTTACTCGACGACCCAGCTCGGGTCGCACGCGTACGCCGCGCACCCGCCGTTCGCTCCCGGCCAGCTCGCGAGCGTGTAGCCCTCGGCGCAGCCCGGCACGACCGTCGCGCAGAAGTGCTGCGTCACGCAGGCGCCCGGCACGATGCACCGATCGGCGGTGCGCGAGTACGAGCGCGTCTGGCCGTCGGCGCAGGGCGTCAGCTTGAACAGCGGGCACGGGCCCGCGACCTCGGGCAGCCGCATGAACACGTTCGTCGCTTCGAGCACGAGCTCCTCGCCGTGGCGCACGAGCGCGCCGCTCGTGATCGCGCCGTCCTCGACCGCCCGCTTGCGCAGCCACGCGCCGTCGACGAGCTGCGCCTGCGCGTCGCTCAGGTCGAGCCGGTGGAACAGCTTCTGCGCCGTGTAGTTCACGCGCTTCGCGCTCAAGTCCGGGCACGGAGCGCGGATGCACTGAATGTTCACGTCTTCGATCTTGAAGAACGAGTCCGCAGCGCCCACGGGGCGGCCCGGCATGCCGCGGTACGCCTCGCTCACCACGAACGGCCGCGTGTTGAACTGGGTCTCCTTCGGGCCCAGCTTGCCGCGCAGCACGATCTCTTCGCCCGACGCGACGCGGCCCTGGTCCTCGTCCGAAAGGCCCGAGCTCGTGAAGTCGAGCCCGCTCACGTAGACCTCGTTCAGGGTCGCCCGGTTGAGATCATGCACCCAGTACCCGCCGCACAACGGCGAGATGCACTTGCGAAAATCGCGGCGAATGCCGACGTACGTCCGCGAGGTCGCCGACAGCTCGGCCCCTTCAGCGAGCGTGTCGTTCGTGTCGATCTGCTCGACCGTCGACTCTGCCTGAACTCCGCAAGCTGCTGCCCCGACTGCGAAAAGAACGATCACGTAGCGCATGTAGGCCCAGGTACCCCAACGTCCTACCCTGGGTCAAGGGCACTCAGATGTTGATGCGCAGGCCCAGGCCGAACGACGCTGCGGGCGCGGGCGAGAACGGAGTCAGCGAGCCGTCGGGCAGCGCGATCGACGGGAAGTACGGCCGCAGCTCGCCGCCCTTGGCGCCGAAGTTCGCGGCCACGAAGGTCTCGATCGAAAGGTAGGTCAGCACGCGGAAGAACAGGTCGAGGCGCACGATGCCCGAGAGGTCGGTGAGGTTCGTGAGCAGCGAGAAGTTGCCGCTGATCCACCTCGCCTGCGGCAGGCCCGCGAGCAGCACGAAGGCCGCCGCGTAGTGCTGCGCCGCGTAGAACGCGGTGTAGTCGTTCGCCTGGAACAGCACCGGGTAGAGCAGGGCGCTGTTCACGCCCACGGGGTTGTAGAAGTACTCGAGCCCGACGGTCAGCACGTTGATGTCGAGAAACGGAATCGCGACCGCGAGCCCCGCCGCCACCTGGGCGACGACCCCCGAGCCCTGCTCGTCGCTGTAGTAGCCGAACGGGTTCGTGGTGGGGTCGACGCCCTCGCGCAGCCGGCGCACGCGAAAGTCGCGCCCGTCGCGAAACGAGACCTCTCCGTAGAGGTCGACCGGAATCGGGTCGGGCAGCGGCAGCGAGATGTCGATGCCGTAGCGCGGCCGCTTGCCCTGCACGAACGCGGCGTCGAGCCCGATCTCTGCGCGCACCTTGGGGATCACGAACTCGGCCCGCCCCGCGCCGCCCAGCTGCCCGAGCGTGCTCGCCGGCCCGTTGTTGTCGAGCAGCCCGTACGCGTAGAAGTTCCACCCGAGCTTCTCGATCGGCAGGTGCAGCTTCAGCGCGTTCACGCCGAGGCGCAGGTCGAACGGCTGCAGCGGGTCTCTGCGCTGCGAGTTGAGCGCGTCGGTCGGGTTCCAGATGCGCGCCGTGCCCCACTTGATCTTCTGGCGACCCGCCGTGACGAAGATCGTGCGCGCGATGTCGAACCGCAGGTACATCTGGTCGAGGAACACGGCGAGGTTCTGCGTCGGAGCCGCCACCGTCGACAGCCCCTGGCCCGAGAAGCCCGACGCCGCCCCCGTCGCGCGTGTCGGCTCGTAGAGCAGGCGCCCCACCACGATGCCGCGCACCCGGTCGATGGGCTGCGCGTCGAGCCATGCGTCGAGCAGGTTCGGCGCACTGAACGTCACCTTGTCGGGCGGTTGGAATTGGGCCCAGTACGCCTGCGCGCGCAGGTACAGCGTGCCGCCGATCTTCAGCGGGTCGGTCTTCTCTTCGCCCGTCTCGAAGCGGTTCTTGCCGATCGCGCCCAGCATGCGCTCGTCACGCTCGTCGGTGCCGCCGTCAGAAAGAAACGTCGACCCATTGCCGAACAGCACGTCGTCGCGCTCCCTCGCGCTCGACACCGGCGGAGGAGCGCCCGCATCGGCCGCCATCTCGACCGGGCTCTCTCCGAACATCTCGGCTTCGTTGTGCGAGTCGGCCTGGTGCAGCAGCGCCACGACCAGCCACGAGATCATCGCGATTTGCTCTCGAGCCAGGCCTTCGTGAAGAGGTTCGCGTCGAGCGGGCTCAGGTCGACCGACTTGAAGAGGATCATCGTCTTGTTCGACTTTTCGATCTCATCGAAGATCCGGATCTCGCCAGGGAACCACACGTCGGCCTTCTTCGTCTCCGAGAAGAGCTTCTGCCACTTCGGGTAGTACGACGTACGGGCGAGCCGGCCCGAGAGCGCGAACTCCTGGCGCTTGAGCAGGTTGTGCGTCGCCTTGTCGAGCCACAGCTCGACCACCGGGTACGCGACGTCGATGCCTTCTTTCACCTTCAGCTTGAGGTGCAGCGTCTCGAACTTGCCGAGCTTCTCTTCGCCCACCAGCTCGGGGTCGAACTCGATCGCGAGGCGCGACTCGTCGAAGTCCTGCCGGCGCGAGTTCGTGCCGCCGATCTTCTCGCGCTCGGTCGTGCGCTCCCACTTGCCGACGTTGGGGTCGTACATCCACAGGTTCTTGTCGAGCCGCAGGTACCCCTTGCCCTCTTCGCTCTTCGGCTTCGTGAACAGGAGCACCAGCTTGTCGTCGTTGTCGCGCCGATAGATGATCAGCTCGCGCACGACGTCGGCTTTGTCCTTCTCGCTCTGCTCCAGGTAGACGAGCGACTTGTAGTCGCCCGTCGCGCTCTGCCGCACGTCCTGCTCGGCGAGGAGCTTCACGAGCTCCTCTTTGGGCAGCTCGGCGAAGGCGGGAACCGCGAAGAGTGCTGCGAGCGCGACGATGATTGAACGCATGTCGATTACCCCACGTGCTGCATCGCGGTGACCGGCTTGAGCTGCGCCGCGATGGCGGAAGGAATGAGAGAGATGGCCGTGATGACCGTCGTGATGAAGCCGACCGCCGCCACCGTCCACAGAACCGTCGGGGCCACCTTCAGGTGATCCGACATGAGGATGAACTGAAAGCCCTGGGGCAGCGCGATGTTCGCCCCGTTGATCACCCACGCGAGCACGAGCCCGACCGCGGCTCCCGCCACCGTGCTCGTCAGCCCCAGCAGCGACCCCTCGGCGAGAAACGTCGCGCACACCATCGGGCGCTGCATGCCGATCGCCCGCAGCGTGCCGATCTCTCGCGTGCGCTCGCGAATCGAGATCCACATCACGATCATGATGCCGACGCCAACGACGCCCATGAACACGATCGCGATGAAGAACGAGAGGAAGTTCATGAGGTCGACCGTCCACGCGACGAAGTTCACCTCGTCTTTCCAGTTCGTGATGTCGAGCTTCTGCCCCGTCCACGCCTCGCGGGTGACGTTCTCGAACTTGAAGAAGAAGGCGCGCGGGTCGGCCTCCATCGTCTGGTAGCCCGCCGCGTTCAGCGCATCGCGCAGCTTGTTCTCGACCACCTTCAGCGCCTGCAGGTCGCTGGTCGGCATGTAGATCTGCAGGGCGCCCGTCGCGTCGTCGTTCAGCTGGTAGAGCTGCCGCAGGCTCTGCTCGTTGATGAAGCTCGAGAACTGGCTCATCATCCCCATGTTCTGCGCGATCGCGACGACCGTGACGTCGAGCGTGTTGTTCACGCCGCGCGGTGTCGGGGCCTGAATCGTGAGGCCGTCGCCGACCTTCACCTCGAGGTCACGCGCCTGGTCTTCGAACAGCATGATCGTGCCGGGCTTCTCGAGCGCCTCGATCTTGCCCTCTTTGATCTTCAGCACCGAGGCGAGGTCGGTCTCGCTCTTCACGTCGATGCCCGTCAGCCCGAACATCTTGTTCGTGCCCGAGTCCGAGATCACCTTCGCCCAGCCGCGCCCCCGCTGAACGATGTACTTGTGCTCGGGCACCGTCTTCTTGATGAGCGCGACGACGTCTTTGTAGTGCGTCACCACCGGAGCCGCCTGCCCGGCGGTCACCTTGTAGAAGCCCGCCACGTTCACGTGCCCGCTCATCAAGGTCGTCGACGACTCGATGAGCGTGCGATTCATCGCCTCGGCGATGCCGAGCAGGGTCATCATGATGACCGTCACGAACGCCACCGACGAGCCGAGCACGAGCAGCCGCCGCCGGTGCTGAATCAGGTTCAGCGCCGCGACGCGCCACACCGTGATCTTCGTCAGCATGTCCCACGCCACGCGCGCGAGAAACGGCGCCCACTTCGGCGCCGTGCCGATCAGCATCACCGGGAACAGGAAGATCCACAGAAGAACCTTTGAAGGGCTCATGGCATCACTCCGAGGCCTGCATCGCCGTGACCGGCGCGACGCGAACGGCGAGGAAGACGGGGACCAGCACCGCCAGCAGCGAGACGAACAGCGTCGTCGCCACCGAGAACACGATGTTGGCCACGTCGAGATCGGGCCTCAGCGCCGGGCCCGAGAAGAAGAAGTACAGCTCGTCGCGAAACGCGGGGATGCCCGAGGCGTGCAGCCAGACCACGACGCCCGCACCGACCATCGCGCCCAGCATGCCGAACACCAGCGTCAGCACCACCGTCTCGGTGATCACCATGCTCACCACGAACGGCCGCTGCGCTCCGATCGCCCTCAACGTGCCGATCGTGGCCGTGCGCTGCAAGGTCGCGATCGTCACGCCGATCGTCACGACGATGAGCGCCACCAGCGCGAACGCCACCACCATGCCGACGAGGATCAGGCGAAACACGTCGATGAACTGACCGAGCGCGCCGGCCGCCTGGCTCCAGGTCACGACCCAGGTCTCGGGCCGAGCAGACTCCATCAAGCCGTTCAGCGCCGCGAAGGCGCCGGGCTCGAGCCGAGCCCGCTCGTTGTGGAGCGCCTCCTTGAACGCGATGAGCTGATCGTCGTTCGCGCCGTCACCGCCGGCGGCCCGCTGCCGCTCGCCCTCGATCACCGGGCCCGCAGCCGCGGCCAGCATGAACGACAGCTTCCCGTCGTCGAGCAGCTTCTGCGCCCCGGCGATCAACTCGGGTTGGGCCTTCTTCTTCTCGGCCGCGAGCAGCTTCGCGATTTCGGCCCGGGTGCGCGTGATCGCCTCGGGCGACCCGTCGTTCAGCGTGATCGCCGCGTGCATCACGACTCCGTTGTCGATCTCGCCTTGCGTGTAGACGCGCGCCGCCTTCTCGGCGGCCGTCTCGCGCAGCCCGCTCGCCTTCTCGAGATCGTCGATCTTCGACTCTTTCGTGTCGACGACCGTCACCGCGTCGTCCGAGCCGAACAGGTCGGCCTCGGCGTTCTCGCGGTTCACTTCTTTGGCCTTCGTCGTGGCTTTCAGCGCCTGCAGCTCGGCGGCCTTGTCCGAGGTGAGGAAGCCGTACAGCTCGCGAAAGCTGACCATGTCGATGAGCGCCGCAGCGCCGGCGACCGGCGACTTCTCGAGGCCGTTGAACTCGAAGATGCCGTAGACCTTCACCGCGACCGCCTCGAAGCCGCCGCTGCGGCCGAAGCTGCGCAGCGTCATCGTGTCGCCGACCTTCACGCGGTACAGCGCCAGCATCGGCGCGAGCTCGTCGTAGAAGAACTTGTATCGGGCGTCGAAGTTCTCGTCGGTGACCTTGAAGAACGATGAGAGCAGGGTGGCCAGGTCGGGCTCCTGCGTACCGAGCACCTTCTGCAGCTTCTCGACCGCGAGCTTCGTCTGAATGCCGTCGAGCTGCAGCACGATCTCGCGGGGCTGCGTCTGGTTCTCGCGCTGCCAGCGCTGCAGCTCCTTGTCGTTCACGTCCGACAGCTTGCGGCCCGCCTCGCGCGCGTCGCGCATCTTGTCGAGGCGGCGCGCGTTCTTGAGCTTCAGATACTCTTCCTGAAAGAAACGCGGCAGCAGGATGCCGCGGCGGCCCTTCGGCACCCGCTCGCCCTGCACGATCTGCATGCGGTCGAACGTCTGCTGATACGCGTCGAGGTCGGTGCCGAGGTAGCGAATGAAGAGCAGGTCGGCGTCGGCGACCTGCGGCGAGATCTTGTTCTCGAGCAGCTCGAGGTGCCCGTACGGGTCTTCGTCGAACCCGGCCCAGAACTCGTCGCCCGCCGTCGTCTTCAGGGCCGCCTTCTCTTCGGGGTCGATCGACTCGGCCGTGCCGAGCTCGGTCACCTTCTCCATGTCTTTGGCGAGCAGCGCGATCATGTTCCGCACATGGCCCTTCACGCTGTCGGCTTGCGCCTTGAACTCGGCCTCGGGCAGCGCGGTCTTCGGGTCCTTCTGGTTGCGGTAGAGCGACCGCAGCTTCTCGAGCGTGAGGTCGATCGTGTTGCCCGAGCCGAGCATCGCGCCGCTCGTGCCCTGGGGCACGACGCTCTTCACGTTCGGGACCTTGAGCAGCTTCGCCTTCAGGTCCGCGAAGTTCTCGAGCGGCGCCAGGTTCGAGTCGCTGCCGTCGAACTTCCCGTAGACCTCGAGCTTCTCTTTGCTGCGCGCCGAGTAGATCTCGAGGTGCCCCGTGACGCTGCCGACGATGCTCTTCGACAGCGAGCGATCGAGCGTGCCGAACAGCGCGCCTCCGACGACGAGCAGGCCGGCGCCGAAGAAGAGCACCACGCCGACGAGAATGTTGATGCCGCTCCCGAACAGGTTCGCGAAAGCGATGCGAACCAGCACCGCCAGCTTCGAGATCATGACGCGGCCACCGGGGCGTGAGCGACGGCGCTCTGCAGCGCGTGCTGCACGGCCGCGTCGGCCGACTCCTTGCCGATGATCTTGCCGTCGGCGAGGCGCACGACCGAGTCGGCGTGCTTCATCACGCGGTGATCGTGCGTCGAGAAGATGAAGGTCGTGCCCTTCTTCTGGTTCAGGTCCTTCATCAGGTCGATGATCGCTTCGCCCGTCGCCGAGTCGAGGTTCGCCGTGGGCTCGTCGGCGAGCACGATCTGCGGCTCGGTGACCAGCGCGCGGGCGATGGCGACGCGCTGCCGCTGCCCGCCCGAGAGCTCCGACGGCCGGTGCTTCGCGTGCGTGTCGATGCCGACCGCGGCGAGCAGCTCCATCACGCGCTTCTTGCGATCGGCGCCCCCGAGCTTGTTCTGCAGCAGCAGGGGCAGCTCGACGTTCTGGTACACGGTCAGCACCGCCACCAGGTTGAAGCTCTGGAAGATGAAGCCGAGCGTGTCGAGGCGCAGCTGCGTCAGCTGGCGCTCCGAGAGGGTGCCGGTGTTCTGGCCGGCGACCTCGACCGTGCCGCGCGTCGCGGTGTCGACGCAGCCGATGAGGTTGAGCATCGTGGTCTTGCCGCTGCCTGACGGGCCGGCGATCGAGATGAACTCGCCGCGCTCGACCTCGAGCGAGACGCCGCGCAGCGCGGGCACGACCACCTTGTCGAGGCGGTACTCTTTCACCACGTCGCGAATCGAGACGATGTTGTTGGCCATTGGGTTGCTCCTTATCAAAGGGTGTCGATCAGCCGGTCCGCTTCTTCAGGTGACAGCTTCTTCTGCCGAACCAGCTCGAGAATCGTGCGCAGCTCCGACGGCGCGTCGACGACGACGGCCTCGGCCGGCCCCGAGAGCCACGTCTTGCGCCAGTCGGGCCAGTCGCCGTGCCGCGCGTCGTCGAACGGGCCTCCTTCGCGCACCTTCACGGCGCCGAGCTCGGCCTCGAGCTTCAGCACCGCCTTCGCGTCGGGGTTCGAGGGAAACTTGGTGCGCGTGCTGCCCATCACCGTGCGCGACTCGATGCGCACGTCGAGCCCCGGCTTCAGGTCGATCTTCACGGCGCCCATCGTCGAGTGCACGGTGTGCACGCCCTCGTCGAGCTGCACGATGTCGAGCACCGCCTCGCCCGCACCCGACTCGACGTGAAACGTGCCGCCCAGTCGCCGGCCGACGATCTGCCCCGCCTTCGCCTTCAGCACGAACCGCCCGCGCGAGTCTTCGGCCGTGAGCTGACCGGCGTTCGTGCGCACGTCGAGATCGCAGCCCGCGAGGCCACGAACGCGCACCTCGCTCGCGTTCGCCTCGATGCGCGCCCGCACGTTCGGCGGCAGGTACAGCTTGAACTCGCCCCCGAACCGCGCGCCGAGCAGCGTGCTCACCGCCCCTTCGAGAATGCCGGGCCCCAGATCGGGTGCGTCACGCCACCCGACGATGCGCACGAGCACCTTCTCGCCCGCCGTCGTCACCTCGAGCTGCGAGTGCTTCGCTTCGATGCGCGGCTGCCCGCCCGGCTCGACCGGGCACACCTCGATGCGCGAGCCGTTCGCCTCGAAGTCGAGCACCGGGCGCGGCGAGAACGGCAGCCCCCAGACCTTCTGCTTCATGACCGCTCCTTTCGAAGCAATCGCTCGGCTTCCTGAGCGTCGATCTCTCCGCTTGCGAGCTTGTCGAGCACTTCACGCCGCGACCGCTGAACCGGCGCGGGCGCCGCAGGAACCTCGCTGCTCTGGACGGCCGCGATGATCTCGTCGAGCCGCGACACCACCGTCGGGTACGAGACGCCCAGCGCCTGCTCGACGTCTTTGATCTTCCCGCCGCACGTCACGAACACCCGTACGAAGTTCAGCTGCTCGCGTGTCAGCCGCGCCGGCCAGTCGAGCCCGAACCGCCCCTCCACTGCGCTCCCGCAGCTCGTGCACCGCACCCGCTCGACGTATAGAGGGCGGCTGCAGACTGGACATTGTCCAGGAATCGGGTGCACGTTCTCAATCATGGCGAGCAACATGCGTCTGTCGGTTGAGTTTGTCAATGTCAAACTTGATAAAATCAAGTTTGCGGGTCGAGCCCTCTTCTTCTAGGGTGTTGCGCATGCCCCCCAAGAAGCCCGCGCAGCAGGAGCCGCCGCCGGAAGTCGAAGGGCCGAAGTACCCGCACATCGAAGCCTTCGCAGAGCATGCGGGCACCGAAGACCTGATCGGTGTCTTCGCGCCGCTCAAAGAGAGCCTGTCGACGGTGAAAGGTCCGCGAGCGGAAGCGGCGAAGAAGGCCGTGAAGAGCGTGGAGCGAACTGAACAGCTCCTCCAGCACCTTCTCGAAGTACGCGAAAAGCTTAAGGCAGACCGCAAGCCGGGCCGCTAGCGGCAACGTGGTAACCTCGGTTGTCGATAACGTTGTGGGGTGCCGAGGGAGATAGCCCGCGGCCTTGCAGCAGCCCCCACACACGACGACGTACTGAAGTTTCTCGAAGACTTTCGCAGCACCGAAAGGATCGCACCATGTCCACTGGTCCCAACCCCATGAACAACCGCATCGACAGCATGCCGATGCGCATCTCGAACAACGTCACGATCGCGCGCCAGACCCCGAAGATGGACTTCGGCGATCGCATGAAGGCCGGCCTCGACACGGCGGCAGGCGTGGTCGCGAACGGCGCGGCGGTCGTCGGCGGCATCGTCCCCGGCGCGGCGATCGTCTCGGCGGCGGTCTCGTCGGTGGGCTCGATGACGAACAACGTCACGCCGAGCGGCGGTGGCGGCGGCGGCATGGTGGCTTCGCAGTACGGCGCCTCGGGCGTGCAGCAGCTGGGCGGCCTCAACACGACGGTCGGCGGCACGGGCGGCTCGTCGGTCGGCGCGGCCGGCGGCTCGCCGAACTACATTCCCAACGGCGGCACGACGCCGATCGGCGACATCAACAACGGCCTGCAGCAGACGCAGAACGAGAACGTGCAGATGATCAAGCTGCAGATGTCGATGCAGCGCGAGAACATGGTCTTCACGTCGGTCTCGAACGTGCTGAAGCTCCGCCACGACACTGCGAAGAACTCGATCGGTAACGTCCGCTAACGAGCGCTTCGAAGTCAGGTTCGTTTCACACAAGGGCGGCCGACGTGGCCGCCCTTCGTGTTAGAAGGGGCCGCATGCCAGAGAAAGCGGTGCCCGAGAAAGCGCCCGAGTCCGAGATCAACGGCAGCCTGGTTCCGATGCAGAAGGTGCAGGCCGTGCTGATGCTCGAGGCCGGCCACCTGTGGATGGACATGGGCCGCTTCGACGCAGCCCGGGAAGTGCTGATGGGCTGCACGACGCTGATGCCGAAGAGCGAGGTGCCCCAGCTCGCGCTGGGCACGCTCGAGTTCGTGCAGGGCAAGCACGAGAAGGCGCTGCAGGCCTACCGGCAGGCGCAGCGGCTCGCTCCGAAGTCGGGGCTGCCGCACGCGCACTGCGGCGAGGCGCTCCTGTTCATGGGCAAGGTCACCGAGGCCATGAAAGAGCTGAAGGCCGCGCAGGCGATCGAGCCCGACGGCGACGGCGCGAAGCTCGCTGCGGGCCTGGGTAACCTCGTCGGCGGCCTGCTCGTGAACCTGAACAAGGGTGAGCCGATCGCGCGCGAGCTGCAGAAGCTGAGCAGCGCGCTCAAGAAGATCCACGAGGGCGGCAAGAAGCCGCTCGATGGGCTCATCGACGACATCAACCAGCTGACGGGTCTGGGCGAGAGCCAGGGCAAGAAGAAGTAAGAGAAGGAGCCTCACATGGGTGTCGGTGGAGTCAGAGGCGGTGGCCGCAAGGGCCCTGCCGGGGGCGCGGGCGGCGTCAAAGGCGGCGGCCCGGTCGGTGGCGCGAAGGGCGCCGGGTTTGCGGGCAAGGTCGACGCGTCGCAGGGCCTCGTGGGGCCGTCGGGAGTCGTCGGCTCGGGCAACGTCCAGGCGATGGACCCGGTGACGGCGAACGCGCTCGACATCGCGAAGCAGCTCAAGAGCGGTCAGATCAAGACGAAGGAAGAGGCGACGAAGAAGCTGGTCGCCGACATTCTCAAAGAGAAGGTGCGCATGCAGTCGCGCGCCCTCACGCAGAAGATCGCCGACACGCTGCAAGACGACCCTCGCTTGAACCAGGCGCTCGAGCGCCTCTGGGGCCGGGCGGCCGAGGACTAGAGACTTGGCGCTCCACGAGACACGCCAGGAGGTCCTCACCAAGTACGGCCCCTACGTGAGGAGCCTCGCGGCGCAGGTGCGCAAGCAGTTCAACTCGGCCCTCGAGATGGACGAGCTCGTATCGTATGGGCAGGTAGGGCTGCTCGAGGCGGCGGAGCGCTTCGACCCCAAGGTTGGAGCAAACTTCCTTACATTCGCCCACTACCGCATCAAGGGCGCCATCTTCGATGGGCTGCGGAAGATGGGGATCTTGAAGGGTGCGGAAGCACGGACGGCAGGGTCATCGGAGCGGGCGAACGCCTACATGGGAAACCTGTCGGATCGGGACCATGGAAGCAACCGAGGCTCGGATGCGGCCGATGATGTGAGGGAGATCTCGAGCGCGGTGACAGGCCTGGCGATGGTGTTCGCCACCAGCCTGGAGGGAACCGAAGGGTTGCAGCTGTCGGATGAGCAGCTGCCGGCGGATGAGCGGTTGGAGCTCGAGCAGATGAAGTCGCGGGTGAGGGCAGCGATCGAGAAGCTGCCCGAGAAGGAACGGAAGCTCTTACAGGGGTACTACTTCCAGGCGAAGACGCTGGAAGAGGCGGGCGCGGAGATAGGGCAGAGCAAGAGCTGGGCGTCGAGGCTTCACGCGCGAGCGGTCGAGCGGTTGAAAGAGATTCTGGACGAAGAAGACAAAGACAAGCTTCCAGACGTAGGCAGGAGGAAAGACCATGGCAGGACCACTGGCAGGAATCTCGGCGGCGCAGATCGCCCAGCAGAAGCTGCCCGACCAGGCAGCGCAGCAGGCCCAAAAGCAGTCGCCCAGCAAGTTCGACCAGGCTCTGAAGTCCAAGGGCCCGGATCAGGCAAACCCGGCGAACCAGGTGGGTCAGGTCCAGCACGCCCATAAGGTCGACCAGCTGCGGCAGATCGATCAGGTCAACAAGACCGACAAGGCGCGCCTCGACAAGATCCAGACGCAGGCGAGCGCGTCGGATCAGCGCGGCACCAAGACCGACCCCGTCACGCAGAAGACCGAGGTCTCGAAGGCGAACAGCGCCATCACCGGCCTGTTCCAGAACATCGAGCGCGGCCAGGTGCAGATGGACAAGCTCATCAACAGCGGCCTGTCGGGCAAGAACTTCTCGAACCAGGAGCTGCTCGCGATGCAGGCGGGCATGTACAAGTACTCCCAGGAGCTCGAGCTCACGTCGAAGGTCGTCGAGAAGGCGACCAGCGGCCTCAAGGACACGCTCAAGACCCAGGTCTGAAGAGCCGTCAGCTTCGTTTCAACGCGGGCTCGCGCTTCGAAAGCGCGGGCCCGTTGTTTTTTTGCTAGCCTTCGGGGCCCATGTCTCGCGCGTTACTCGTCTCGATGCTCTTCCTCTCGGCCTGCAGCATCGAGCTGCAGCACGATCTCACCGAGGATGACGCGAACGACATCTACGTTCGCCTCCAGAACGAGGGCATCAGCGCCACCAAAGATCGCGACGAAGGCGGCGGCAACGAGGTTCGCTACAAGATCACGGTCGCGAAGGCCGACGTCGCCCTCGCGACCCGCGTGCTGCGCGCCTACGGCCTGCCGCGCCCGAAGTCCGACGGGCTCGCCGCGTTCCGCAAGGGCAAGGGCATGATCCCCACCGCGACCGAAGAGCGCGCCATGTTCCACGAGGCGCTCTCGGGCGAGGTGCAGAACTCGCTCAACCGGTACCCCGGCATCCTCGAGGCGAAGGTGATCGTGAACATCCCCGAGGTGAACGATCTCACCCAGCCCGACAAGAAGCCGATGCCCACCGCGTCGGTGTTCATCAAGTACGCCGAGGGCAAGACGCAGTCGCCCATCGACGAGAAGTCCGTGCAGCGGTTCGTCGCGAACGCGGTGCCCGAGCTCAAGGTCGAGAACGTGACCGTGCTGTCGACCCCCGACCGCGTCGAAGATCAGAAGATCAGCGAAGGCGGCTCCGCGCTGACCGACGTGCTCGGCATCCAGGTCGCCAAGGGCAGCGCCGCGCAGCTCAAGACCATGATCGGCGTGGGCGCGTTCCTCCTGATGGCGATGGCGGGGCTGCTCGCCTTCACCTTCATTCGTGGAGGCGGCGGCAACGGCAACGGTAAGAAGCGCGCCCCCGCAGAGGGGTAGCGCGTGGTCGAGCAATTCTTCGCGTCGCTGACGAAGCGGCAGACGATGCTGTTGCTCACCGCGGTCACGTTCGGCGGCAACGAGTCGGTCGAGGCGTTCGAGCATCTGCCCGACGAAGAGAGCGAGATCCTCAAGCACCGCGCGAAGGGCCTGCTCGAGATCCCGCGAGACAAGCGCATCCCCCTGCTGGTGCAAGAGATCAAGCGCCTCATCACCGCGCGGCGCAAGCAGCTCGGCTCGGGCGAGCCTGCCCGCCTCGCGAAGGTGCTCGAGCACGAGCGCTCGGCGCTGGTCGAGGTCATCTTGAAGGCGCTCCCCGTGACGCTCGCCGTCGCGGTTCGCAAAGACCTGCCGCAGCGCACTCCGGTGAAGCTCAAGCGCGAGGTGCGGCAGGACATTCTCTCGATCGTCCGCTGGAAGCTCGAAGACGCGCTCAAAGAGGCCTCGCCGAAGGTCGGGCTGTTCAAGTTCAGCGACCTGCTCACGCTGCAGCAGCGCGACCTGCTCACCATCTGCGACCGCATGGGGGCGCGCGCGCTCGCCACGGCGTTCGCGGGCCTGCCCGACGACGATCAGCAGAAGCTGTTCACGGCGCTGCCGCCCGACCAGAGGTCGCTCGCCCAGCGCGCGAGCGAGGCCGGGAAGACCCGAAAGCTCACCGAAGGAGACTCGCGCACCGTGCTCGAGATGTACGGCGCGATGGAGAACCCCTCTGCCGGCATGCGCAGCGCCGGCGCCCAGCGGCTCGCGCGCGCCTGCCTCGCCCAGGGGCAGGAGTTCGCCATCAAGCTCATCGATCGCCACCCGGGCGAGCTCGGCAAGCTCCTGTCGAAGTGGGTGAAGGAAGAGCGCAACCGCCCGCTGCGCGGCGACGGCGGCCGCGGAGACATCGTCGAGCAGATGGAGCGCCTGGCTCAGCGCGGCATCCTCGACCGCCCGATGCGGCTGCCGCCTCCGCCGAACGCGCCGCAGCCCCCGCCGCGGCAGCCGTCGCACCCCGGCCAGGTGCTCGCGCCCGTGCCCCAGCGCAAGTCGATGCTGCTGCCGCTCGGCGGCACCTCGGTGCAGCGCGGGCTCGACCGCGGGCAGGGCCCGGTGCCCCAGCAGGGGCAGGGGGGCCAGCGCGGCAGCGGCATGCGCAAGACCGGCCCCAGGCCCCGGCGCGACTTCATGGCCGAGCGCAACGCGCGCATGGCTGGGGCGGCGAGCTCGCGGCTGCAGAAGTCGTACGACCCGAGCGTGAAGGCCGCCGCCGACCCGCGCGTGAAGGCGGTGAGCGACCCGCGATCACCCGGCCAGTCGAAGGTGCTGCGCGACGGCAAGCCCATGCCGCGCGTCGAGAGCGAAGTGCGGCAGATGCCCGGAGAAAAACGCAAGGCGGTGACCTCGCCTGCGCTGGTGCCGATTCCGCGCCGCAAAGAGAAACAGGGCTCGGGGCGCGTGGTGAGCGGGTTCTATCGGCCGTCGCCGGTCGTGAAGGGCTCCAAGCCTGGATCAGACGAGTAATCGGGCTAGACTCTCGTACGAAATGGCCGAGGAGAACGAAGACAGGCCGCGGATCATCGGCGCGAAGGTGCTGCGGGGCGGAGCCGCCTCGAGCGCGACCATCGCGCCCGTCGCGAAGCGCGAGCCCGAGCCGGCGGCTCCTGCGGCTCCGGCGGCTCCAGCCCGCCGGGCGGTCGTCAGCGGCGAGGACTACGAGGCCAAGCAGAGCGCCAACAAGATCGTCGAAGACGCCAGGCGCCAGGCTCAAGAGATCATCGACAAGGCGAACGTCGAGCGCGAAGAGATCTTCAACAAGGCCAAAGAAGAAGCGAAGGCCGAGATCGCCCCGCAGCTCGCCGAGGAGCTGCTGCGCGCCAAGATGCAGGCGGGCGAGCTGATGAAGGGCATGGAGTCGCAGATCGTCGAGCTCGCGCTGAAGATCTCGGCGAAGATCATCGGCCGCGACCTCGAGCGCGACCCGATGGTCGTGGCCGAGATCGCCGCCACGGCGATCGAGACGGCGCGCGCCTCGAAGGCGATGGTCTTGCGCGTGAACCCGAAAGACGGCGTGACGCTCCGCAAGGCGAAGCCCCAGCTCATGGAGCTCATCGGCCGCACGGTCGAAGTGTCGATTCGCGATGACGCCGAGATCGAAGCCGGGGGCTGCGTCATTCAGACCGAGTTCGGCACCATCGACGGCCAGATCAAGACCCAGTACCAGATGCTCGAGAACGTGCTGCGGCCCGACACCGCGAAGAAGGAAGGGCCGAAATGAGCGAGCTGCCGAGCATCGATCTCACGAAGTACTACAAGCTCATCAAAGAGACCCAGACCGTGCAGGTGCGCGGCCGTGTCACCGAGCTCACCGGCCTCGTCATCAAGGCCGCCGTGCCGAACGTGCGCGTCGGCGAGCTGTGCTGGATCAAGTCGGGCCCGCGCCGCAGCGTGCGCGCCGAGGTCGTCGGGTTCCAGGGCGAAGAGGTCATGCTGATGCCCCTGGGCGAGCTCAGCGGCATCGGCCCCGACTCCGAGGTGATCCCCACCGGGCGCCCGCTCACCATCAAGTGCGGCGACGGCCTGCTCGGCCGCGTGCTCAACGGCATCGGCGAGCCCATCGACGGCAAGCCGCTGCCCGAAGAGGGCCTCGCCGACTGGAGCGTCGATCGCGACTGCCCCGACCCGTTCACGCGCATGCGCATCGAGCGCCCGCTGCCGCTCGGAGTGCGCTGCATCGACGGCCTGCTCACCGTCGGCGAGGGCCAGCGCATCGGCCTGTTCGCAGGCTCTGGCGTCGGCAAGTCGACGCTCATGGGGCAGATCGCCCGGAACACGGCTGCCGAGCTCGTCGTCATCGCGCTGATCGGCGAGCGTGGTCGCGAGGTGCTCGAGTTCGTCGAAGACGCCCTGGGCCACGAGGGCTTGAAGCGCAGCGTCGTCGTCTGCGCGACCTCCGATCAGCCGAGCCTCGTGCGTCTGCGGGCCGGCTTCGTCGCGACCGCCATCGCCGAGTTCTTCCGCGAGCGCGGCGGCAACGTGCTGTTCATGCTCGACACGGTGACGCGCCTCGCGCGCGCCCAGCGCGAGATCGGCCTCGCGGTCGGTGAGCCTCCGGCCCGCCAGGGCTACCCGCCGAGCGTGTTCTCGATGCTGCCGCGAATCCTCGAGCGCACGGGCAACTCGGACAAGGGCAAGTGCACCGCCATCTACACGTGCCTCGTGGCCGGCGGCGACATGGAAGAGCCGATCGCCGACGAGGTCCGCGGTATTCTCGACGGCCACTTCATCTTGAACCGCGCGCTCGGCGAGCGGAACCAGTGGCCCGCGATGGACGTGCTCGCCTCTCTGAGCCGCGTGATGAGCCAGATCGCCACGCCCGAGCACAAGAAGGCTGCAGGCAAGCTGCGCGAGACCCTGTCGACCTACGAGAAGCAGCGCGACCTGATCCTGCTCGGCGCCTACCAGTACGGCACCGACCCGCGCACCGACTACGCCATCGACAAGTACGACGCGATCATCGATTTCCTCAAGCAATCCACCGACTCGAACGTGACGTTCGAAGAGACCGTCTCGTCGCTGATCGCCATCTTCGAAGACGCGCAGTGACCGTAAGAGACTCCTGCTAAGGTAGTGGCGTGCCGCAGTACCGCCTACAGACGCTGCTCGAGATGCGCGAGCGCGCGGAAGAGGAAGCCAAGCAGGCTTTCTCTGCTCAGATGAAGGCCGTGGCGAAAGAGAAAGACGCCCTGGTCAAGCTCGAGCAGGATCTCGAGCAGCGCAAGGCCGCCCGAAAGCAGAAGGTCCAGGAGTTCATGGCCGACGTGATGAAGAAGGGCGTCGGCGCCTCGGGCATCGGCACGATGAACCGCTTCGAAGACCGCCTCAAAGACGAAGAGAAGCAGGTCGCGCTCGACATCGAGCGTCAGAAAGAGGCGGTGCGCCAGGCCGAGCAGCTCCTCGAGGTGAGGCGCGCCGAGATGGCCGACGCCGCCAAAGAGAAGAAGGCGATCGAGAAGCACAAGGACAACTGGAAGAAGGAAGTGAAGAAAGAGCGCCAGGCGCGCGAAGAGATGAACCAGGAAGAGATCGGCAACACGCTCCACCTGCAGCGAACGCGGGCGGCGGCGAAGGCGGGTGAAGAATGAGCCGCATCGATGACGATCGCGAAGCCGACAAAGCTGCGCAACGCCTGATTCAGGCCAAGCTGCTCGAGCAGAAGAAGAGCAAAGACAAGGTCGCGCAGGACTCGAACTTCGCGAAGCTCGTCGGGCAGCAGAAAGAGCAGTCGCAGAAGACCGAGAAGGACATGTCGACCCGCTCGGCGATCGCGCACCTCATCGAGCACTCCGAGACCGACGCGAAGGCCGAGGCGGCCCACGCCGACTCGAGCCAGGCCGATCACCAGCAGCAGGCGAAAGAGGGCGACGCCCGGGCCTTCCGATCGCGCATGGGCATGAAGTCGATGGGCGAGAAGTCGCTCGGCGAGCGGCTGATGACCGGCGCCCGCGCCGATGGCCAGCGCTCCGGCGACGTGAAGCAGTCGTCCGAGCGCAACAACGCCAACGCGTCGGCCGGTCGCTCGGCCGATCAGTCGGCGCAGGCGAAGGGCACGTCAGGTCGCGCCTCGGACGCGAAGGCCGCGCGCGAGACGCTCGCGGCGCGCCACGAGGCCTCGGACAAGGCCGGCGAGGCGGCCGCCGAGGGCGCATCGTCGGCCTCGAGCGACAAGGGCGACATCAAGACCGACGCCGACAAGGGCGGGCAGGGCGGGCAGCAGCAGGGCGGCGGCGACAAGAAGGGCGGCGAGGTGCCGGCGGGCTTTCGCTTCAACCCCGCCCTCATGGCGCCGGTGCCCGTCGCGCAGAAGAACACGACGCAGGGCTCCGATCGGCTGCGCCGCATCGCGAGCGAGATCGCTCAGAAGATCGTCGAGCGGGTGCGCGTCGGTACGAACGCCGCGGGCAACGCAGAGTTCCAGATCGATCTTCGCAGCAACGTTCTGTCGGGCCTGCAGGTGAAGGTCTCGGCGAAGAACGGGCGAATCAGCGCGGTGTTCTCGGGCTCCGATCGTGACGTCCTCAAGATGCTCCAGGAGCAGGAAGAGGCGCTGAAGGGCGCGCTCTCCAGCCGTGGCCTGCAGCTCGAGAACTTCAAGGTCGAGGCCAAGGCGTGAGTCCTCCGAACCCGAAGGACCCGCGCGGCGCCCCACTGGGCGAGCGGACGATGATGGTTCCGCAACCGAAGCGGCAGTCCCAGTTCGGGGTCAAACCCGTCGAGCGGGTGCACGTCGAGAACCTCTCGCGCAAGGGGCTCGCGACCGCGCCCGGGGTCGGGCCTGCGCCGTCGCCGCCGCCCGCGCCGCTGCCGACGCGCCCGTGGAAGCCGTTTCGCTGGGGCCAGCTCGAGAAGGTGTCGCGGCTGCAGGCCCAGCTGGTGCGTCGCCTCGAGTGGATGATGCCGAACGTCACCTCGTCGGGCGAGGTGAGCGCGTCGGTGCAGAAGCGGCTGCGCGAGCTGCTCGAGGAAGAGGTGCACCTCACCGCCGACTACGTGCACGTGGTGCCGACGCGAAACCTGCGGCGCTACGTCGGCGACCCCACGTTTCTCGCGGTGCTCGCGCCGCAGCCGAACAAGACGCGCGGGTTTCTCGAGGTCGAGCTCGGCCTCGCGCACGTCGCGATCGACATGCTGCTCGGAGGCGCCGGCGAGGCCATCTCGCTGCGCCCGCTGACGGACATCGAAGAAGGCGTGATGACCTACGTCATTCTCGAGACGTTGAAGGCGCTGGCGCCGAGCGTTGACCCGTCGCTGCCCAAGCTGCGGCTCGAGGGCGTGTGCCGGAGCTTCGAGGAGGCAGTGCAACTGGTTGGCGACGAGCACCACCTCGCGGTGGTGCAGCTCAAGGCGGTGTTCGGCACGCACACGGGGTACTTGAGGGTCTTCGTGCCTCAGGCGGTGTTGAGCCAGGCGAACCCCCCGGCCGACGCGGCGGTTCGCAAGGCGCGGCGGGCGGCCGACGCGGGGGCGCACGTGTCGCGCCTGAAGGCCGTGAAGACGTGGCTGCGGGCCGAGATCGGCACCGTGCAGATTCTCGCGGCCGAGCTGGCGCAGATCCGTGAGAAGGACGTGGTGTTGGTCGACACCCTCACGGCGCAGCCGCAGAAGGGCGAGGGCGGCACTGCGAAGCTGAAGATCGGCGCGGGCTACAGCTGGTTCGACGCCGAGGTGGTGGTAGAGAACAACCGGTATTCGGCGAAGCTCACGGCGCTGGTGACCGGCGAGCGCGATGGCGCAGACGAGGGCTTCGAGGAGCTCGAGGACGACGGCGGCGACGAAGGGAAGCTCGGTGAGGGCGGAGACGACTCGACGAACCCCGGCACAGATCCTAAAGGGAGGGATCTGAAAGTGGACGACACCCTCAAGGGCTCCGACGGAGCCGAGCTGCTGAACGACATTCCGCTCCAGGTCGCGGTCGAGCTGGCCCGGGTGCCCATCACCGCCGAAGAGGTGGTGGGGCTCAAGGTCGGGCAGGTCATCGACCTGAACCGGGTGGCGGGCGAGCAGATCGACCTGTCGGTGAACGGCAAGATCGTGGCGCGAGGCGAGCTGGTCGAAGTCGACGGAAACCTGGGCGTGCGCGTGCTCTCACTGGCGGGGTGAAGTAGCCTCCCGCCTCGAAATGACGTTGTTGCTCCTCGCCGTTCTCGCCGCAGAGCCTGCGGCTCCCGCTCCCGCCCCGCCCGAAGCCGAGAAGGCCGAGGCGGCGCCTGCGCCTGCAGTGGCGCCGGCCGCTCCGGTGGTTGCGGCGCCGACGCCCTCGATTCCTCCGGCCGACGTGCCCGACGAGGTGCTCAAAGAGACCGACGAGTCGATGGGCTTTCTGCTCTTTCGAACGCTCATCGTGCTGGGGATGGTGGTGATGATGGCGTACATCACGCTCAACTGGGGCCTGCGCCGGGTGCTGGGCCTGAAGGCGCCGAGCATGGGCGGCAACGTGGTCACGGTGCTCGAGCGTGTGCCGCTCGATCAGCGGCACACGCTGTTCGTGGTGAAGGCGGCGAGCGAGTACCTGCTGGTGGGCGGCGCCGACGGCTCGCTGGGGCTCATCTCGAAGCTCGACACCGCCGAGGTCGACAAGCTGCGGGCCGAGCAGCCGCCGCCGCTGACCTTGAGCCCGTTCTTGCAGAAGCTGCTCGCGCGGAAGGGGGCGTCGAAGTGAAGGGCCTGTCGCTGAATCGATTGACCAAGAGGCAGCGCGCGCTGCTGTGGATCTTCGCGGCCGCGACCGCGCTGACGCCGGCGCTCGCGCTCGCGAAGAAGGGCGGGGGAGGCGACGACTCGCCGAGCAACGTCGATCTGAACGCCGACAGCATCTCGAGCCGCCCGCTGGTGCTGATGATCGCGCTGGGCGCGCTGGGGCTCGCGCCCTTCGTGCTGTTGATGGTGACGAGCTTCGTGAAGATCTCGGTCGTGCTGTCGATCGTGCGCAGCGCGATGGGCACCCAGCAGATTCCGCCGACGCAGGTGATCACGGGGCTCGCGATCATCCTCACGGTCTACATCATGGCTCCCGTCGGCACCGACATGTACCGGGCGGCGGAGCCCGAGAAGTTCGCTGCGAGCAGCGAGGGGCTGCTGTCACCGAAGACCGTCGATCAGCTGCTCGAGGCGTCGAAGCTCGCACGCGAGCCGCTGCGGAACTTCCTCATGAAGAAGGTCGGCACCAAAGACCGCACGCTCTTCTATTCGCTCGCGGTGAAGATGCGCACGAACGAGCAGGACAAGAAGGGCATCGGGCCGACCGACTTCCTCGTGCTGGTGCCGGCCTTCGTCGTCTCGGAGCTCAAAGAGGCCTTCCAGATCGGCTTCCTCTTGTTCGTGCCGTTCATCGTCATCGACATGGTGGTCGCGAACATCTTGCTCGCGCTCGGCATGCACATGCTGTCTCCGACGACCATCTCGATGCCGTTCAAGTTGTTGCTCTTCGTGCTGGTCGACGGTTGGTACCTGATCGCGAAGGGCCTGGTCATCGGCTACCTGTGAACGAGAGGCGCACCGCATGAATCAACTCACCTTCATCGTTCAGCAGGCGCTCTACCTGGTGCTGATCGCGTCGGCTCCGGCCGTGCTGATGAGCCTCGTGGTCGGCTTCTTGATCGCCGTGTTCCAGGCGACCACGCAGATTCAGGAGCAGACGCTGTCGTTCGCGCCGAAGGTCGTCATCGTCTTCGGAGTGCTCGCGCTCGCCGGCTCGTGGATCGGTACCCAGCTGCTGCGCTTCACCTTCCACGTCTTCGATCGCTTCCCGTACCTCATTCACCAGTAGCGATGAGCCTCAACGACGTCATCGCGCAGGCGAAGGAGGCGATGGGCCTCAAGCTCGACTTCACGCTCGTGCTGATGGGGTTCGCCTTGCTGCTCGCGCGGCTGTTGCCGACGTTCATCTTGACCCCGATGATCGGCGGCGACACGACGCCGACCGAAGTGAAGCTGGGCCTCGGCGTCGTGCTCGGCCTCGTGCTGTTCCCGACGATCGAGCCGTCGCTCAGGAACATACCGACGGGGCCCATCACCTTCATGGGGCTGCTCATGAAGGAGCTGTTCATCGGCTTCACGATCTCGTTCATCGTGAGCATCGTCTTCGACGCGGCCCAGGTCGCGGGGCAGCTGATGGACAACATGTCGGGCACCAACCAGGCGCAGATCATGGTGCCCTCGATTCAGCAGCAGGTCTCGCTGTACGCGTCGCTCAAGCTGCAGCTGTTCATCACGCTGTTCCTCACGCTGAACGGGCACCACATCGTCATCGAGGCGCTGGCCGACAGCTTCACGGTCGTGCCGCTCGAGGCCTACCCCCGCTTCACGAACGGCTTCTGGCCGTTCTTCGATCTCACCATTCGCGTCTTCGCCGACATGATGCGCATCTCGATGGCCCTGGCCGCGCCGGTGCTGCTGGCGACGTTTCTCACCGACCTTGCGCTCGGCATGATCAACCGCGTCGCGCCGCAGGTTCAGGTCTTCTTCGTCGCGATGCAGATCAAGCCGGCGGTCTCAGTGCTGATCGTCTTCGTCTCGATTCACCTGATCATGACGCGCGTCACGAAGGAGTACGGCGTGATGTTCGACTGGGTGCGCAAGGCGATTCTGCTGCTGGGATGAGCGATGAGCGAAGGCGGCGAAAAAACAGAAGAGGCCACACAGAAGAAGATCGATGACTCGCGCAAGCAGGGTCAGGTGTGGAAGAGCCGCGACTTCACCGGCGTGACCGTGTTCTGCGTCGGCATGGCGGTGGTGAAGGCGACCTTCCCCAAGCTCGAGACGAAGGTGAACGAGCTGTTTCACTTCACCATCGACGCGATGACGCACCCGCAGCGGCTCGAGATCGCGACCTACGAGGCGATGCTGACGGCGGTGATTGATCTGCTGCTGCTGACGGTGCCGGTCGCGGGCGGCGCGGCGGTGATGGCAGGGCTCGTCGAGTTCCTGCAGGTGGGGTCGCTGTTCACGCTCGACCCGCTGATCCCCAAGCTCGAGAAGCTGAACCCGATCGACGGGATGAAGAACCTGATCGGCAAGAAGCAGATCATCGAGTTCTTGAAGTCGATGTTCAAGATCGGGGTCACCGGCTACGTCGTGTTCGGTGTCGTGCGCGACGCGATGGCGATGGTGGTCGGCACGATTCGTGGCGACACGGCGCTCACGATGATGGTGATGGGCGAGCTCGTCTACCGGGTGAGCGTGCGGGTGACGATGCTGCTCATTCTCTTCGCCATCTTCGACATCTGGTGGCAGCGGCACAGCTACATGAAGGACCTGATGATGTCGAAGGACGAGGTGAAGAAGGAATACAAAGAGTCGGAAGGCGACCCGCACCACAAAGCGAAGCGCAAAGAGCTGCACATGGAGATCCTCGAGGGCGCCCAGATGGAGGCCGTGAAGAAGGCCGACGTCGTGGTGACGAACCCCGATCACCTCGCGATCGCGCTGCAGTACGACAAGGCGAACGACGGCGCGCCGCGGGTGATCGCGAAGGGCATGGGCAAGCGGGCCGAAGCGATCAAAGGGCTCGCGAAAGAGAGCGACGTGGCGATCTTGCGCAACGTGCCGCTCGCACACGCGCTGCACCGCGTCGACGTCGGCATGGAAATACCCGAGGAGCTCTACGACGCGGTCGCCGAGGTGCTGAACTTCGTGTACCAGCTCAAGGCGCCGGAGCAGAAAGTGGTAGCGTAGGCCCGCCGTGAGCGAAGACGCCGAGCTGGCCATCGCGCTGCAGTACGACAAGAACGCGGACAACGCGCCGCGCGTGATTGCGAAGGGCATGCGGCTCAAGGCCGACAAGATCCGCGAGATCGCGAAGGCCGCGGGCGTGCCCATCATGAAGAACGTGAACCTGGCGAACGCGCTGTACCGCGTCGACGTCGGCCAGGAGGTGCCCGAAGAGCTCTACGACGCCGTTGCCGAGGTGTTGAACTTCGTCTTCTCGTTGCAGCAGCAGGAGAACAAGTAGTCCATGGCCAAGATCAACCAACAGCCGCCCAAGGCGCCGATGTGGCCGTGGGGCGGCCCGCGCGCGGTGCGCGACAAGCTGATCGACCGCACGCAGCTCGAGTCGAAGAAGGCGAAGAAGAAGGGCGACCCGAAGAACCCGGCGCTGGCGTCGGCCGCGCTGCTCGACTTCATCGGCCCGGCGCACAGCTCCGAGGAGCTGCGGCTGCCGCTGCCCGTGTTCCCCGAGGGGCACGACGCCGACATCGACGGCTACCTCGACCGTCAGAGCCTCAACACGGTGGCCGAGCGGCAAGACCCCGACGCCCGCGGCAAGCTCGAGCGCAACCTGGCGCACGTGCGCGCTCCGCCCGATCGCATCGAGCGCTTGAAGGCGCTGCTGTCGCGCGAGGCCGCGATGCTCGAGCTCGTCGGTCAGGTGAGCCAGGAGGTCGAAGAGATTCACCGCCGGCGCATGGACGAGCAGAAAGAAGAAGGGTTTTAGAGCGCGTGGCCGAGCAGAGCGACCAGCAGCAGATTCAGTCGCTGCAGAAGTGGGCCGATGGCAAGGCGACGCTGAAAGACGTGCGCCGCTACAGCGACGAGGAGCTCTTCTCGATCGCGCGCATGGCCTACTACTTCTTCTACCAGGGCAAGCTCGACGAAGCGCGAAGGCTGTTCCAGGGGCTGTACGCGGTGAACCCGCTGGACGCGTACGTGGCCAAGGCGCTCGGCGTGGTCGAGCAGGCGGCGGGCAACCCGCAGGGCGCGATGGCGGCGTACGACGTCGCGTTGAAGATCGCGCCGCAAGACGCGGCGGCGTACGTGGGGCGCGCAGAGGTGAAGATCTCGATGGGGCAGAAGGCGCAGGCGATCGACGATCTGAAGCGCGCGCAGCAGCTCTGCCGCGACAACGCGGATCTGAAGGCGAAGATCTCGGCGCTGCTCGCGGGTCTGTCGCGGCGCTGAGTGACAAAAAGTTTGAAACGCCGCGCATGTGGGTGCTTTAGTGCCCGCGACCGGAGGCTCAAGTGCCGAAAGACGAAGACTGGCAGAACTGGAAGGACAACTTTCCCGCCGAGGAGATCGCAAAGCTCGTCGAGGGCGAGGTGAACCTTCCAGAGATTCTCGGCCAGCCGACGATGCTCGACCCTGCGACGGCGATGTTCGCGATGCAGATCGGGCACACGTTCTTCGTGTCGGGTCGGTACCGCGACGCCGAGCTCGTCTTCATCGGCCTGCGCATGTGCGAGCCGAACAACACGTTCCACGCGAGCGCCCTCGGCGCGATCTACGTGGCCGAGAAGCGGTTCGATGAGGCGCTCAAGGTGCTCAACATCGCCGTCAAGCTCGACAAGACGAACTTCGAGGCGCTCTTCAACCGGGCGCAGGCGCACCTCGGCAGCGGCAAGACCAAAGAGGCGATCGCGGACTTCAAGGCTGTGACGACGACGCCGAAGGTCGACCCTGGGTTTGCGAGCAACGCCGCCGGCTACCTCAAGCTGCTCGAGGTCGCGCAGAAGAACAACAAGAAGTAGCCGTCTCGTTTTCTCAAGCGCCGAGAACCACGACGTTTGTGCGCAACTCTGGTGCGCGTGCGGCCCACAATCGGGGTAGAGAAGAGACCCGATGCCGATCAAAGTTCAGGGCGCCAACGCAGCGACGGGCCGCAAAGAGACTGCGGCGATCGACTCACTTCTCTCTTCGGGCTTCGACGCGATCGCCAAAGGCGGCACGGCGCAGAGCGCGATCGGAGCGGTGCTGACGCACCTGGTTTCGGACGCGAAGACGCGCAAGGCGGTCGAGCCGCAGCTCAAGAAGCTGTTCGGGAGCGCGGAAGAGGCGCTCAAGGGCTCGAAGACGGCGGAGGCGGGCCTCAAGGCGCTGCGCGACGCCGCCGCGAGCCCCGAGCTCAAGAGCCGCATCGGCAAAGAGCTGCAGGGTGCGCTCGGTGAAAAGCTCGGCGGCAGCCTCGGCGGTCACATCGGCGCGGTGCTGGCGGCGTTCGCGAAGGGCGGGCTCGGGGCGGCGGTGGCGTCGACGGCTGCGCACGCGAGCGAGGTGAAGGGCCTCATCGACGGAGCGGGCGGCGCTGCGAAGGTGGTCGAGTCGCTGTCAGAGAAGATCGCGGTGGTGGGCCTTGCGGACTCGGTGGCGAAGCACGGCAAGACGGTGGCGACCGGCAGCTCGAGCGACCGCTGGGTGGGCTTTGCGACGATCGCGGCGAACATCATCGCGACGGTGGCGCCGAGCTGGAAGGCGACCGCGATGAAGGCGGTCGAGGCGGTGAAGGCCCGGGCCGCGAAGGCCGATGCGTACGGGCAGCAGAAGCCCGCTCCCACGACCGGCACGGACACTCCGGTGGCGGGCGAGAAGGCGCCGCCGCAGGCGAGCGACGGCGACTTGTTCGGCGGGGCGGTGACGTCGAAGACCAAGCCGATTCCGGCGTTCTCACCGAAGCCGATGCCGAAGGGCTCCGAGCGGCTGGTGCGCGACGTGGCGGAGCAGCTGAAGGCGAAGTTCACCGACCCGAGCAAGTTCTCGCAGGCCGACGCCGACGGGTACGCGGCGCGCATCGTGCTGCACGCGGTCGAGGTGGTCTACGGCAACGCAGGCGCCGATCTCACGGTGAAGGAAGTTCGCAACCGGGTGATGGACCAGATCGAGTACTCGGTGCTGCCCGACGCGCTCGCGTGGGCCGGCAAGCCGACGCGCTTCAAGGCCGCGCAGGTCGAGCCGGGCGCGAGCGCGGTGCCGACCGACGCGCTCGTGAAGTGGTATTCGGAGCAGGGCGTGCCCGAGGCGGTGGTGCTGCAGCAGCTCGAGCGGCTCAACATCATTTCCAACGGGGCCGTGCCCACGATTCTGCTGAACGCCTACGAGGGAGGCCTGCTCGGCACGTTCGCGACGTGGGAGCGCGGAGAGGCGATTCCGACGGTGTCGGCGCAAGACCCGCAGGTGGCGTTCACCGGGGCGATGCCGCTCTCGCAGCCGGCGTCGAACCTGGGGCCGAGCCCCATCGACCTCCAGGCGCAGCGTCGCGCGGAGCAGCTGCGCACCGATCGGCGAAAGCAGAACGCGGCGGGCGACCTGCCCGACGGCGACGGCACCAGCTCGCAGCAGGCGGACCTCGACCGGCAGCGCCAGCTCGACCTCGATCGGCAGCGGCAGCTCGACCTCGACCGGCAGCGGCAGCTCGACCTCGACCGGCAGCGCCAGCTCGATCTCGATCGCCAGCGCCAGCTCGATCTTGATCGCCAGCGCCAGCTGGACGCTGATCGGAACCGCTGACTGTAACGGGAGTTTTCATCGGGGCTTCATCCCCGCGAAACTTCAAGGTGTTCACCAGTAGTTTCCACGGCTTTCCGTTTCTGAGAAACTCTGGGCGTGGTCAGTCGATAAACCAACATCTGCTGTTCGCTGCTAACCCTTTAGACGAGGTCTAATTCAATGGCTCTCTCCACCGTCGGTTCCGCACTCACCCAGCCCCTGGCGCAGATGCTCGAGCGCCGTCTCTTCAACATCGAAGAGAAGGTCAAGAACATCCCGATCGTGGGCTCTGCGTACACCCAGGCCAAGTCGGCGTTCGAGGAGACCGCTGGCGTCGGCGCGTACTCGCAGTCGCTGCCTGGCCAGAATGTCAACAACGGCAGCCCGATGGACCCGCTGATCAACACCGCGGGCCGCAACGCTGACCGCGCCGCTGCCAAGCTGAACGACCTGCAGAAGCAGCTCGAGGCGGCCGGCGACAACCCGCCCCCTGGCCTCCTCGCGAAGATCCAGATCGCGACCCAGGCGTACCAGGCGTGGTTCACCTGCCTCAAGTCGTGCGCGGACTCGAAGGGCCAGGTTCAGGGCGAACTCGCTCGCTTCCGCTAATAGGCACTCAGCTCGATCTCGAGCGCATCGACGGCAGGGGCTTCGCGGCCTCTGCCGTTTTTGTTTTTGTGGTAGACAGCGCGCCCATGTCGAAGACTCCCGAGCCCGTCAAAGACGACAAGGAGCCGGCGAAGCCCGTCGCGCCGGAGCAGGCGGCGTTCGCCGTCGGCAAGCTGACGCTGAGTGAGCTGTACAAGATCACGGGGCCGAAGATGCTCGATGCGGCCGTGCGCGGCTTCACGCTGTACGAGCAGGGCAAGTACGCCGAGGCCGAGAAGGCCTTTCGAATGCTCTCGGTGCTGAACCCGAAGGAGCCGTACTACATGACGGCCCTCGGCGCGGCGTACCTGGCGCAAGAGAAGCTCGACGAGGCGCTGAGATCGTTCACGTACTCGATCTCGCTGAGCGGCAAAGACATCGCGGCGTACGTCAACCGCGGCGAGGTCTTTCTGCAGAAGGGCATGGTCGAGGAGGCCGCGAAGGACTTCCAGGCGGCGGTCGAGCTCGACCCGACGGGCAACGACGGCGTGGTGCACCGCGCGCGCGTGCTCTGGGCTGCGGCGATGGAAGTGCTGCAGAACAACCGGCCCGCGAAGGGCGAAGACGAGGCCGACGAGAAGGCCTCGCCCGAGAAGAGCGCGGCCGACAAGGCCGGCGAGAAGAAGCCCTCGAAGTCGAAGAAGAAGAAGTAGGCAAGGGCGATGGCCAGCCCACAGCAGGGCAAGCCCCCGAAGCCGGTCACGGTGATTCACTTCCCGAAGGTCGGGAAGCAGGTTCCCAGGCGGCCGACGGTGAGCATCACCGAGCTCAAGGCGGTGGGGCGCGACGAAGACGCGACCGACCCGCAGGTCGTGGTCACGCCCGAGCCGAAGCCCAGCGAGCGGGCGGGCGGGCCACAGGCCAAGCCCCGGAAGTCGACGAAGACGGTCGAGGTGCCGCTGCCCGAGGCGCACGTGGCGCACGTGGATCTCAAGCGCGACCACACCCCGCAAGACGCGGCCGACCTGGCGGCGTTCGGGCACCGCCTGTTCGAGATGGGCAAGCTCGACGAGGCGCGCGTCATCTTCGAGAAGCTGGTGGGAGCGGACACGCGCGACGCGTTCGTGCACACGATGCTGGGCACCGTCTACCTCGCGCTCAACGCGCAAGACCGTGCGCTGGCGCTGTTCCAGGCTGCGCTGAAGCTCGACCCCGACGATCTGGCGGCGATGGTGTACCGGGGCGAGATTCGCCTGAACCGGGGCAAGCTGAAGGCGGCGACAGAGGACCTCCAGCGGGCAGTGTCGCTGGGGGCATCGACCGACCCCTTCGTCGAGCGGGCGAAACGCCTCATCAAGATGGCGAAGCACCTGGCGAAGAAGAAGAAGTAGCGGGGGTGAGGTAAGCTGCGGCCGCGAATGGCTGGCGGCAACCGGTTCCTCGACAAGTACTCGGACATCGTCCTCGCGGTGGTGGTCATCGCGATCGTCGGCATGATGATCGTGCCGCTGCCGACGCACCTGCTCGACATCCTGCTGACGTTCAACATCAGCTTGTCAGTGGTGATCCTGCTCATCACGCTTTACGTGCCGAGCGCGCTCAAGCTGTCGGTGTTTCCGACCCTGCTGCTCATCACGACGATGTACCGGCTGGCGCTGACGGTCTCGACGACGCGGCTCATTCTCTCGACGGGCGACGCCGGCGAGGTCGTGCTCGCGTTCGGTCAGTTCGTGGCTCGCGGCAACTTCGTGGTCGGCGGCATCATCTTCGTCATTCTCGTCGTGGTGAACTTCATCGTCATCGCGAAGGGCGCCGAGCGCGTGTCCGAAGTCGCGGCCCGCTTCACGTTGGACGCGATGCCCGGCAAGCAGATGTCGATCGACGCCGACCTGCGCGCAGGCTCGATCGACATGGAGGAAGGCAAGCGCAAGCGCCGCGACCTCGAGCGCGAGAGCCAGCTCTTCGGCGCGATGGACGGCGCGATGAAGTTCGTCAAAGGCGACGCCATCGCCGGCATCATCATCACCGTGGTGAACATCGTCGGTGGCCTCGCCATCGGCGTGATGCAGAAGGGCCTGCCGGTCGGGGACGCGGCGAAGAAGTACTCGCTCTTGACGATCGGCGATGGTCTGGTCGGCATGATCCCCGCGATTCTCATCTCGACGGCGGCCGGCATCATCGTGACGCGCGTCGGCGGCGAAGAAGAGGGCGCCCACCTCGGCAAAGACGTCGGCGGTCAGCTGACCGCATACCCGAAGGCGATCGCGATCGCGGCGGGCATGATCTTCGCGCTGGCGCTGGTGCCGGGCCTGCCGAAGGTGCCGTTCTTCGTGCTGTCGATCGGCGCGGGGGCGGGCGCGTACGTGATGCTCAACCGCCAGAAGCGGCTCGAGGCGGGTGAGATCGACGAGAACGGTGACGAGGTGAACGGCGAGAACGGCGAGAACGGCGACCCGGCGAAGCCGAAGGCCGCAGAGCCCGCACCGAAAGAGCCGATCAACCCGGACAGCGAGCTGTTCATCCCCGTCGTCACGCCGATCGTGCTCGAGGTGAGCGACGCGCTGGTGCCGTACGTCGATTCCCGGCAGGACAACGGCCGGTTCCTGTACGAGCTGATCCCGTTCATGCGCGACGGCCTGTTCGTCGAGCTCGGGGTGCGCTTCCCAGGCGTGCGCGCGCGCGGCAACCCTGGCCTGCCGCCGGGCGCGTACCAGATTCAGATCAACGAGGTGCCGGTGGTGACGGGGCAGGCGACGCTCGGCCACATTCTGGTGAACGACACGGTCGATCGGTTGCGGCTGATGAACGTGCAGGGCTTCGAGGCGATCAACCCGGCGACGCGGCAGCCGGCGGCGTGGGTGCCCGAGACGTCGAAAGAGATGCTCGAGGCCGCGGGCCTGACGACGTGGGACGTCCCGGGCTACATCATTCTGCACCTGGCGGCGGTGCTGCGGCGCCACGCGCGCGAGTTCGTCGGCGTGCAGGAAGTGCAGACGATGCTCGACCAGCTCGAGAAGGCCTTCCCGGCGATCGTGAAAGAGGTCATCCCCAAGGTGGTCAACGTGCTGAAGCTGACCGACATTCTGGGGCGGCTCGTCGAAGAAGAGATCTCGATTCGCGACCTGCGCGGCATTCTGCAGGCGATCGCCGAGCAGGGGCAGGTCGAGGCAGACTCGGTGATGCTCACCGAGCACGTGCGCAGCTCGCTGAAGCGGTACGTCTCGCACAAGTACGCGCGCGGCACGAACACGCTGGTGGTGTACCTGCTCGACCCGCAGATCGAAGACGCGGTGCGCGGGGCGATCAAGCGCACCAGCGCGGGCACGCACCTGGCGCTGGAGCCCGACATCGCGCAAGAGATCGTGCAGGCGGTGAAGAACGAGTGCGGTCACCTGCCGCCGACGGCGCAGCGGCCGGTCATTCTCACCGCGATGGACATTCGCCGGTACGTGCGCAAGCTGCTCGAGTACGAGTTCAACCCGCCGTTCTCGGTGGTGTCGTTTCAGGAGCTGTCGCCCGAGCTGAACATCCAGCCGGTGGCGCGCATCTCGACGCGCTAGCCCCGCGGCCTCGCGTCACGCGCCGGCCACGAGCAGGATCAGCACGACGATTCCGATCAGCAGCGCGAAGGCGCCGATGCCGATGCCGATCATCGTCGACTTGTTCGACAGGTCGATGCCGCCGCGGGCCTGCATCTCGCCGCTCACGGCGCCGGCCTCGCCGTCTTCGCCGCCCTCGTTCTCGGTGTCGCCACCTTCGCCACCGTCGCCGTCGCCGCCCTCGCTCGGGTCGCCCTCGCTGCCGTCGCCCTCGGGAGGAGCCTCTTCGTCGGGCGGCGGGTCTTGCGAGGTGTTGGGCTCGTCGGAGGGCTCTTCGGCCGGGGGGGCCTCTTCGGCGGGCGGCGGCGGCTCTTCGGCGGGGGGCGGCGCCTCTTCTTCCTTCTTCTCGACTCGGGAGATGCGGCCCGACGACTTCTTCTTGGCGCGCTGCTTCTCGGCGACCTCTTCGTCCTGCTCGCGCGAGGTCATCTCGCCCTCGTCGGCGTCGGGGAGCACGACGGGGGCCTCGCGCACCTCGTTGGGGTCGAGGAAGAGCAGGCGAACTCCGCCGACCTCGACCTCGTCGCGATCTTGGAGCGTCTTGCCGGGGCTGCGCTTCTTGTTGATCTTGATGCCGTTGCGCGAGCCGAGATCTTCGACGTGCACGCCGGACCAGTCGCGGCGGACCTTGACGTGGCGTCGCGAGACGAGGTCGTCCTTGAAGATGATGTCGGCGCTCTCGTCGCGGCCGATGATGTACTCCTGGGCGTCGGCGATCTCGATGCGCTCGCCTTCGCGCGGCCCGTTCATGATGCGGAAGTAGGGCTGCTCGCCGCCGGCCGAGAGGCCACGCATGACGTCTTTGACGACCTTGCGGGCGACGAACTGGGTGTTGTTGACGCGGTCGTTGCCGTTGTCGGCGGCGGCCGCGGCGATGCGGTCGAAGGTGACGTCGAACTGGGCGATGGCGATCACGTCGCCGTTGCGCAGGAGGTGCTTCTCGCCCTTGGGCAGCTTCTGCCCGTTGATCTGGGTGCCGAACGACGAGCCGAGATCTTCGACGAAGTAGAGCGAGCCGTCGCGGCTGATGCGGGCGTGGTTGCGCGAGACGGCCTGCTGGGCGAGCACGACCTGACAGACCTGGTCGCGGCCCAGCGTGATGATGTCATCATCGAGCATCACCACGGAGGGCTTGTCGGCGCCGCCTTCCGCGCTGCGCTGTTTGACCGTGAGACGTACGCTCATGGTGAAAGGCGCTCAGTACGTGTTCGCGCTCACGTACCGTTCGCAGGTCTCGACTTCCTTCGGGTACTCGGTGCCTTCTGCGAACTTGAGGAAGTTCTGGCAGGCCGTCTTCGCCTGCTTGTCGTCGCGATCGTCCTTGAAGATCTCGAAGAGGCCGAAGTGGCAGGGCGCGAACTTCGAGTCGAACTTGAGGCAGCGGAAGTACGCGCGCTTCTCGTCGTTCTTGAGGCCCTTGTCGTGGTACGTGCGCGCCATCGCGTACTCGTTGGGGGCGTCGCGCTTGCCCTCTTTCGACTCCTTGATGTTCTTGAGCGACTCCTCCTGGAGCTTGGCGCTCTTGTTGACCACCGAGATGTTGCGGCGGCACTCGGCCTTGTTGGCGTCGGCCTCGATGCACGACTCGTAGGCGTCTTTGGCCTCGCCGGCCTTGCCGGCCTCGGCGAGCACGTTGCCGAGCTCGAGCCAGGCGTCGGCGAACGTCGGGGCGAGCTCGACGGCCGAGCGCAGGTGCTGCTCGGCCTCTTCGAGGGCGCCCTCGTCGTGGGCGATCTTGCCGAGCATGGCGTAGGGGTCGGCGAGGTTGCGGTTGACGGCGATGACGGTGCGGAACTCTTTCTTGGCCTTGTCCATCTGGTTGAGGCCCATGAAGGTGAGGCCGAGGTTGTAGCGGGCCTCGTTGAAGTCGGGGTTCACCTTGAGGGCGCGCTGGAAGTTGTCGTGCGCTTTCCCGAACTGGCGGTTCTTGTAATAGATGAACCCGAGATCGTTGTAGGCGCCGGCGTGCTCCTGGTTGTAGCGGAGCGCCTTGATGAAGTTCTCTTTGGCGTTGTCCTCCTGGCCACGGCGCATGGCGATGAGGCCCTTGTTGACCCAGGCGTCGGCGAACTGAGGGGCGAACTGGAGGGCGAGGTCGCACTGGACCTCGGCGGTGGTGAGGTCTCCGGCGTTGAGGTACTCGGCACAGAGGTCGGCGGCCTCGACGGCGCGAGGGTGCGGCGGGGGTGTGTGGAGGCACCCGGAGCCGAGGTAGCCGGCTGTTCCGACTGCGAAAATCAGCGTCAAGTGTCGCTTCATCTTGGGCCGGCCGAGTGTACGATGGCGCTTCACCATGCGAAAGACCCGCTTCGGACTGGTACTCGTCGTGGCGCTGTTGGGCAGCATGGAAGCGCAGGCGCAGTTCGCGAACAAGCGCTTAGGCTTCGAGCTCGGCGGCTTCTCGTTCAACGACGCCGAGATCACGGGTGGCCTCGCGGTGCAGCTCGAGGGCAACTACTACGTCGAGAACGGCTTCGATGTGGGCATCCGGATCCCCGCGGTGCTGCTCTTGACGCGCGTGTCGAACAAGCAGGAGTTCGGCACCGGCGGCCAGCTCTACTTCCGCTACCTCTTCAGCGAAGAGTCGCTGCGGCCCTACGCGGGGCTCGCGCTCGACGTGCTGGTGGTGTTGCGCGGCCAGGTCATGGGCGACACGCAGAGCACGAACCAGATGGTGTTCTTCGGGCCGCAGGCGTTCGGGGGGCTCGACTTCTTCGTGGTCGACACGGTGTCGATCGGCGCGCGGGGCTTCTTCACGGCGCACATCGCGATCAACAACCGCAACGTCTTCCGCCCGACGTTTGGTGGGTTCGCCAACGTCCACTTCTACTTCTGAGCGCTCGAGCCGATGTCCGGCGCGCTTCTGCGTTGGAGCTCCGCGGGCGCTTTGCGTCCGCCTCGAATCGTTGGGTCTCGGCTCGAGGGCACGAGCCCTGAGCTACTTCTGAAGGGCGAAGCGGGTCTGCTTGCCGCGGCCCTTGGCGGCCTGGGTGCGCTCGGTGTTTCGAGCGACGAGCGCCGCGGCGATGAGGAGCACGAGCTTCTCGTCGGAGAGGTGAGCGGGCTTGTGGAAGGCGGCGTCGTCTTGGAGGCGCTCGGCGAGGGTCTGGAAGAGGGTGAGGCGGGCCTCCATGCCGAGCTCTTCGCGGCGCAGGGCGGCGGCGAAGATGAGCGCCTCTTCTTCGGGGGTGAGGCGAGCGACGCGCGCGCGGAAGGTCGGGTCCTGGAGGAGCGCGAGCTCGACGTCGGGCCGCGCGAGCGAGGCGGGGATCTTGAGCCTGCGCTCGCGGACGACGACGGTGCCGGCGAGCATGTCGCCGAGGCGCTGGTGTGACTTCGAGAGGAAGGCGACGGAGCCGCCGACGAGGTAGAGGGCGGGGCCGACGAGGTAGGCGCCCTGGGGGATCATCGCGGGCAGACGATCGATGGGGCGGGTGAGGTTGCGCAGCACGGCCTGCAGAAAGCCGATGCGCACGCCGCTCTCTTGAATGACGCGGAGGCCGAGGGCCTTCTTGCCGAGCGTCTGGCCGGACCACATCGCCTCGAGGAGGATGAAGTAGCCCCAGTCGACGAGGAAGTACGCGATCATCGTGAGCGCCGAGGCGAAGCCGGGGAGGGCGGCTCCGGCGATGGAGATCACGATGCTGATGACGATCACGATGCCGATGATGACGACGGTGTCGATGAGCCAGGCGAGCATGCGGCTCGAGAGGCCGGCGAGCACGAAGTCGAACTCGACGTACTCGGGAGTGAGCACGGCGTGCTGCCCGTCGAGGAGTCGTTCTCCCGCCATCGATTCCAGTCTACGCTTTTGCGCGCGATGGAGATCGCCGAGTTCGTCGAGCTGAAGCGCCCCCGGTGGGCGGCCCTCGAGCGGCTGCTCGACAAGGCCGAGGCGCAGGGGCTGAAGAAGCTGAACCTCGACGAGGCGCGGGCCTTGTCTCGCCTGTACCGGGGGGCCTCGTCGGATCTGCTCTGGGTGCGGTCGCATGCGGGGTCGGCCGACGTGAACGGGTACCTGAACGACCTCGTGGCGCGGGCGTACGCGCTGACGTACCCGGGCAAGCGGGTGCGCATGAGCGAGGTGACGGCGTTCGTGACGACCGGCTTCCCCGACCTGTTGAAGCACGAGTGGAGGGCGTTCGTCGCGGCGCTCCTGGTGATGTTCGCGGGCTACGGCTTCGGGTGGGTGGGCATGGTGTTCGACCCTGACGCGGCGCTGTACCTCGTCGACGAGCAGCACCTGCACCTCGACCCCGTGAAGCGGGCGGAGAACGAAGCGAAAGAAGAGCGGTCGTCGATTCAGTCGCAGGCGGCGTTCTCGAGCTTCCTGTTCACGCACAACATCGGGGTCGCGTTCTTCACGTTCGCGCTCGGCATCACGGCGGGCGTGGGCAGCGCGCTGATGCTGTTCATCACCGGCATTCTCTTGGGTTCGCTCGCGTGGGTGTACGCGTCGAAGGGGCTGATGGGGTGGTTCTGGGCGTGGATTCTGCCGCACGGCATTCCCGAGCTGACGGCGATCTGCATCGCAGGGGCGGCGGGCTTCATCATCGCGCGGGGCATGATCGCTCCGAAGGGGCTGTCGCGGCGGGCGGCGGTGCGGCGCGAGGCGGTGACGGCGGTGAAGCTCCTGCTGGGTACGCTCGCGCTGTTCGTGCTGGCGGGCTGCATCGAGGGCACCATCTCGCAGATTCACCCGCCGCGGCTGTCGGTCGAGTTCAAGATCGGGTTCGCGCTGGTGGTGGGCACGGGCGTGTACGTGTACCTGCTGTCCGGGTTTCTGCGGCGGCCCGACGATCGGGAGCTGAAGCCGCTCGAGCAGCCCGCCGCCGTGAACGCGCCGCCGTCGTGACGGCGCCGGTTTGAATGCAGCGCCCCCGCAAGCGTATGAGCGCTTCGGGAGGAGGCGCACATGAGACTGCTGGCTCTGGTGGTGCTGCTCGCGGGGGGCGGCGCGTTCGCGCAGGAGCGGGCGAAGTGCATCAGCAACTACGGGCAGACGGCGTGCGGCTACGACTGCGTCGCGAACTACGGCCAGGTGAAGTGCGCGCGGACGCCGTCGGGCGTGTGCATCGCCCAGTACGGCAAGGTCGTGTGCTGGGACCCGGCGTACTACGGGCGCTGGGCTCCGCCGAAGGCCGAGTGCATCGCGAACTACGGGAAGATCGCGTGCGGGTACTCGTGCGTGGCGAACTACGGCCAGGTGAGGTGCGCGTCGTCGCCGAACGGGGTGTGCGCGGCGAGCTACGGCAAGGTCGTCTGTAGCGACTGAGCCGGGCGGTGCGCCGCGGCGGTCTCGGCCTTTTGGGGCGAGATGTCGCTGGGCAGCGTGAGGGTGAGGCTCGGCGGCAGCATGTTGATGACCGTCACGACGAGCGCGTGGCGGGCGGCGTCGTACTCGATCGCCGTCAGGCGCGGCTTGCCGGCGGCGGAAGACCAGGGCACGAGCCAGCGCGACGTCTCGATGAAGACGCCGCGCTCGTCGACGAAGACGATGCCGTAAGCGAGGTCGCGGAAGCACAGCAGCGCGTGGGGAGCGCGCTCGAGGTTCGAGATGAGGCTGTCGCGGGCGGCTCGGAGGCTCACCCACGCCTTGCCGACGACGAGGCCGAAGAGCAGCGTCGTGAAGGCGGCGGCGGGCACTCGGAGCTCCTGGGTGAAGGCAAAGGCCTCGGCCGCGACGAAGGTGACGGCCACCGCAACGAGCGGGCCGGGTTTGACGAGCGGCGCCTCGCGAGCGCGCTGCAGGGCGGCGGCCAGGTGGAGCGGCTGCTCCCGGCGGATCACAAGACTCCGCGTGCCTTGATCTCGAGGTACTTGTTGACCGCCGCGAGCGAGAGCTCGTCGGGGTTCACGTCGATCATCTGCACGCCGCCCTGACCGATCTTCCGCTTCATGGCCTCGCGCTCGAGGAGCAGCTCGCTCGCGACCGCGTGCTGGTAGGCGGTCTCGGCCTCGGGCGGCTGGGTCGAGAGCAGTGAGGCGAGCGCGGTGTCCTTCACCGAGAGGCACAGGGGCACGTGGCGCTTCGCGAGCCGGCGCATCGGGTCGACCATGGTCGACGCCTGATCTTCGTCGATGAAGTCGGTGAAGACGCAGAGCAGCGAGCGGCGCAGGAGCCGCACGTTCAGCTCTTTGAAGAGGGCGAGATAGTCGACGTACGTGAGGTGCGGCCGCGCCGAGTAGAGCGCGTCGACGATCTTGCGGTACTGGGTGCGGCCGCTGTTGGGCTGAAGGTACGACTTCACGCCGTCGGCGAAGACGACGAGGCCGACGCGGTCGCCGTTCTTGATCGCGACGAACGAGAGGAACAGGGCGGCGTTGACGGCGTGGTCGAGCTTCGTGAGACCGTCGACGCGGGCGGCCATCGAGCGGCCGGCGTCGACGCCGATGAGCAGGGTCTGGCTGCGCTCGGACTCGAAGACGCGCGTGACGGGCCGGGTGCGGCGGGCGGTGGCCTTCCAGTCGACCTCGCGCACGCTGTCGCCCTGGGCGTAGTCGCGCAGGCGGGCGAACTCGGAGCCGCGGCCGTCGCGGCGCAGCTGGCGCAGGCCGAGGTTCACGAGGTCGAGCGCGGCGTCGGACAAGAGCAGGCGTGAGGCTCCGCGCAGGTCGGGGAACACGGCGACCGACTCGCCGATGCCCAGGCTGCGCTCGTGCCACATGAGGCCCGCAGGGCCGCGCACGCGCACGTGCACCGGGCCGAACGAGAACTTGCCGCGCTTCACCGGCACGACGCGGTAGGCGAGGCGGGCGCGGCTGCTCGCCGAGACCTTGAGGGCGAGCTCGTCGGGCTCGGCGCGGAACTCTTCGGGCACGTCGTCTTTGATGCGGAGGTGCCAGGGGCGGCCGCTGGTGTTGATGAGATCGAGCTCGATCTTGTTGGCGACGCCGACCGAGAGGCGAGGGGGCACGTGGCGCGCGACCTTGATCTTCGCGCGGCGGGCGATGGCGTAGTCGACGAGGGCGAACGCGAGCAGCGAGAAGTCGAGCAGCAGGACCAGCGCGCGGATGCCGGGCACGAAGCCGGCGACCAGCGTCGGCAGCGTGAGGAGGCAGAGCGTGATCCAGAGCCGCCCGGAGGGGATCACCGGGGCACTTCCACCGCGTTGACGACCTCCTTGAGGACGTCGGCGGGGGTGGCACCGTCGAGCTCGGCGTCGGGCGAGAGCAGCAGGCGGTGCTTGAGCACGGGGCCGGCGAGGTACCGCACGTCGTCGGGGGTGACGAAGCTGCGGCCGCGCAGGGCGGCGAGCGCCTTCGAGGCGAGCAGGAGGTGCACTCCGGCGCGGGGGCCGGCGCCGAGGCGAATGCGCGGCGAGGTGCGGGTCGCGGCGACGAGCTTGCGGATGTACGCGAGCACGGGCGGCTCGATGTTGACCTCGTGGAGCGCGCCGCGGGCCTGCAGCACCTGCTCCTTGGTGGTGGTGGCGTTGACGCCCGCGCGGCCGAGATCGCCGGCGTCGAAGCCCTTGTGCACGGAGGCGAGGATGGCCTCTTCTTCGGCATCGGCGGGGTAGCCGACGTCGATCTTGAAGAGGAAGCGATCGAGCTGGGCTTCGGGCAGCGGGTAGGTGCCTTCGCTCTCGACGGGGTTCTGGGTCGCGATGACGGTGAAGAGCGGCGAGAGCGAGCTCAGCTTGCCTTCGAGAGAGACGCTGCGCTCTTGCATGGCCTCGAGGAGCGCGGACTGCGTCTTCGCGGGGGCGCGGTTGATCTCGTCGGCGAGCAGCAGGTCGGTGAAGATCGGGCCCTTCACGAGCACGAAGCTCTGCGACTTCAAGTCGAAGATGCTGGTGCCGAGGATGTCGGCGGGCATGAGGTCGGGCGTGAACTGAATGCGCTTGAACTCGGCGCTGACGCTGCGGGCGAGGGCGCGCGCCATGAGCGTCTTCGCGACGCCGGGCACGCCTTCGAGGAGCACGTGACCGCCGGCGAGCAGGCCGCAGAGCATGAGCTCGAGGGCCTCGTCTTGACCGACGACGGCCTTGCGGACCTCGGCGAGCGAGGCGTCGCGGACCTGGTTGGCGGTGCGGACGGCGGCTCCCGATGAGGGCGGCATCGACGGCGGCTGCTGCGGAGGGGCACCAGTCGGCGGATAGGGCGTCATCGGTCTCCGAGAATGCGTCGGGTGCCCGACGTAGGGAAGGACTTCTTGAGGCTCAGCGCCAGCGTTCGTTCTCGAGAGCCCGGGCCTCTTCGAGCGAGACCCCGAGGCGCCCGGCCGTCTCGCGGGTGATGGCTTCGAGCGTGAGCGCCTGGACCTGCTCATTCGCGCGGTCGAGCTCATCGATCACGCGCCGGCAGATGGCCGTGGCCGATGGCAGCGCGTCTGGAGCTCGAGGCGCACCGTCGGTGACGTCTGCTCGAGCGATGGTCGCCAGCCGGTAAGCGAGCAGCTCGCAGCGGGACAACATCTCGGCGGTGGCGCTCTCGAGCTCGCGGGTCGAGCGCGTGGCGTGCAAGCGGCCCATGCGCTTGCGCAGCTCAGACAGCGCCGAGGACACCGCTTCGAGCTCGGTGCGAAGCAGGTCGCGCTGCTGATCGAGCACGTCGGCGGGCAGCGTGGGACGTCTGCCGATGTCCTCCAGCACCAGTCTCGCGCCGGCGCGCCAGCACGCGGCTGCGTCGCTCAGGACGCTGTCGATCGCGATCGACAGCCGGTTTCTTCGCCACGTCGTCACGACTGCACCGCGGGCGTCTTCTTGCGCCGGTGGGCGGCGAGCTTTCTCGCGGCGGCGGCTCTTCGGGCCACCTCGAGCACGTCGGTGTCGGAGCCCGCGGTCTGCCCGCGGGTGTGCGTGTCGGCGAGCGCGGCCGCGAGATCGGGGCGCCCCTTCGCGCGCAGGGCGTCGGCGACGTCGCGGGCCTCCGAGCGGCCCGGCAGCCCGACGAGCCCCGCGAGCTCGGCGGTGAGCTGTCTCACGATCTCCATCGCGGCGTGACCGAAGTGGCGCCCCTCGCGGTAGAGCCGGCTCGTGGCGAACAGCGCATCGGTGCCACCGACGCGCACGTCTTCGGGCGGCGGCTTCGGGCGGCCGAAGCGGCGCAGCGCGCCCGCCCAGAGGCACACTCCCAAGATGAGCTGCGCGATCGCGAACTGCACGCCGTAGCGCGCGGCGAAGGTCGCGATCGAACGATCGCCGGTGAACCCGTGGTGAAACTCGTCGAACCCGACGCGCCCCGTCTTCGAGACGGTGCGCAGCATCGATCGCCACAGCTGGGCGTTGTCGGCCAGCGCGAGCGCCTCGTTCATCGCGAGGTGCGGAGCGCCGATGACGATCAGGCGCCCCTGCCCGTGGGGCACGACGCCGGCGACGTACTCTTTGAGCACGGCGTCTTGGAGCAGGGGGATCGCGCCTGCGGGCAGGTCGAGGTAGCTGTGCACCTTCGCTTCGACGCGCTCGACGCCGAGGGTGTACGGCGACGGCTGAGAGGGCTCGAGGGTGCGCAGGCCGAGCGAGCGCTCGCCGCGCCACAGGTGAACGTCGAGGGCCGAGAGCAGGGGGTTCTCGCGCGAGCCCCACGGCACGTAGATGACGGTGGCGCCCTGGCGGATGTGCTCGAGCAGCTGCTCGCGCTCCTTCGCGCTGACCTCGAGGCTGCGGTAGCGGCCCTTCTTCTCTTCCTTCGCTTCTTCGTCGTCGTCGGAGTCGAAGCTGAAGCCGCCGTCGGGCTTCAAGAACGGGTTCTTCTTGCCGGACTCGACCTCTTCTTCCTCGGAGCGCTCCGAGAGGTCGACGCCGAGCAGCACGAGGTTCTGCTTCTCTTCGATGGCCTCGAAGCTCTGCTGGGCACGGGTGACGGGCACCTTCCACGTCTCGTCGGCGAGCAGGTAGAGGGCGCGGGCTCCGTCGGGCTCGCTGCGGTAGGTCGAGAGCCGGTCGGCGAACGCGCCGCGAGCGGCGCCCTTCAGCACGAAGGCGCCGAGCACGCCGAACAGCAAGAGCCCGCCGATCATGACGAGCGGGAAGCGGTCACGCATTCGCGGGCTCCGCGGGCGCTGCGTCGAGCAGGGGGCGCGTGATCTTGCGGAAGGCCGACCACGAGTCGGAGCTCACCTCGAGGTTGCCGTACCAGGCGAAGTCGAAGCGGCGGGTGAGCTCTCGGAAGGGCTGCAGGGCGGTGAGCGGGCCCTTGAAGCCGCGGAAGTAGTCCCAGTTGCTCTTCGAGGGGTCGTAGTCGATGGCGCCGTCGCGGTGCAGGCGCGAGAGCAGCGCGAGGTAGAGGTTGCGAATCGCCTCGCGGAACAGGCCCTTCGCGGCGAGCTCGTCGGCGAGGCCGGCCCAGCCCTCGGGCGGGCGCGACAGGGCGTTCATCGGGTCGGGAGCGAGCGGGGCCTCGACGACTCCGCTCTCGTCGGCCTCGGTCTCTTCGGTCGAGCGGTTGCTCAACCCGCGCAGGAGCAGCCAGAGCAGGAGGCCGACGACGAGGCCGACCGCGGCGAACATGACGAGGTTCGAAAGCCCAGTGGCGAAGCCGAGATCGACCTGTGGGGCGGCGGTCGGGCGGCGATCGTGGTCGGGCTCGAACAGCCACTTGAAGAAGCGCTCGAGCCAGTCGCCGAAGATCTTCTTGAACCAGCTCGGCTCTTCGTCTTCGGGCGGCTTCTCGGGCTTGGGGGCTTCGGGCGGGTCGACGGCGAACTCGGGGCGCGAGAGCACGCCCTTGGCGGCGTCGCGCGCGCTGCTCGAGTCGACGTCGGCGGGGTCGATGGGGTCGAGCTCTTTGAGGCCGCGCTCGAGCTCGTCGCCGGCGGCCTCGCAGTCTTCGTCGTCCCACGCGAGGCGCTCGATGCGCGTCACGAAGCGGGTGAGGGCTGCGGCGCTGCTCTCGGGGAGCCGATCGACCGCCTCGAGGTCGCGGCGGCTGAAGCGCTCGCTGAGGCCGCAGTCGTTGACGACGTCGTGGAGCCGCTGGCTCATCGCCGACGACTGCTGGCCGGCGAGGGGCTGACCGGGGACCCACGTACCGCTCCAGTCGTCGGGCGCTTCGGCGCGGGCGACGGCGGGCACGAGCACGAGGGCGAGCACGACGGCGGCGGCGACGGCGCCGGGCGAGGCCTTGGGCTTGCGGCGGCGGGGCAGCTGCTCGAGCTGGGTGAGCAGGTCGAGGCCTTCTTGGCGGACGCGGCCGTCGATGAGCAGGAGCGCGGCGCTCGCGGCGCGAATGGGCTCGAACAGCGAGAACGTGAGGGCGACGAGGGCGGCGAACCACGAGGGGTTGTCGAACGAAGCGAAGCGGTCGAGGAAGGTGACGTCGAACGCGAGCAGCTTGGAGCCCGCGATCAGCGACGCGTTCACGAGCAGGTGCAGGTTGTAGAAGAGGATGAGCTGCAACAGGCCGCACAGGCGCAGCGTCGATGCGGTGTGGCGTGCGGGCCCGAGCATCTTCGAGCAGGTGCCGTAGAGGCCGAGGAGGCTGCCGCGGCCCTTCATGGCGACGGCGTAGGCGGCGAGGTGGGCGGTGACGAGGAAGAAGCCGATGCCGAGCGAGAAGCACCAGATCATGGTGTTCAGCGTGAGGCAGAAGCCGGCGGTGTAGATGAGCGCGGGGGCGCGCTTGAGGGCGGCGAGAAACGAGCGGCGGGCCGAGGGCTCGTTCGTCTCGAGGATCTGCTGCTCGAGGTAGTGCGAAGCGGCGCCCTGGCTGATGGCGCGGAACATCCACGCGGCGGTGAAGAGCAGGGCGGGCAGCGCGAGGGCCCGCTTGTGAGAGATGGCCTCGGCGAGCTCGAAGGTCGCGGCGACGAGGGCGGCGCCGGCGGGCAGGGTGATGGCCCAGACGCCCATCGTGCGGCTGCACAGACGGATCGCGGCGTCGAACAGCTGCAGGGTGGTGCGCGGCCTGAGCTCGAGGGCGTCGACGGCCATGCGTCACCTGGAGAAGGCGGCGGCGAGGCCGTAGACCACGCCGAAGACGAGGGTGATCGAGACGAGCGCGAGGAAGATGGAGCCGACGCCCCAGTCGTTGCGCTCGATGAGCTTCTTGGCCTCGGCGAGGCGGCGGGCGAGGCACTTCGCGCAGCGGTTGATGCCCTCGAACTGGGTGGTGCACTCGGCGCAGATGACCTGCCGGCATTCGACGCAGATGCCGATACCGCTGCGGTCGGGGTGATAGAAGCAACGGCCGGAGCCCGCGATCATGCGCGCAAGAGCCTACCTTTGGGCGTTGCTGATGTCGTCGTCCTGTAGCGTACAGACGCCTTGCGAGGCGCAGGGGGGCGTCTGCACCGCGCGCAACGTCGAGTGCGGGGCCACCCAGCGCTTCGTCGGGTACGACCCGGCGTGCGAGCCGATGAGCAAGTGCTGCGTACCGCTGAGCGGGTCGCCGAGCGATGCGGGCACGTCGTGCGCGGGCGTGTGCTTCAACAGCGGTCACGTCTGCGAGAGCGGCACGACGCGGGTCGACGGTGGCAGCTGCCCGAGCCAGGGCACGTGCTGCAACAAGGTGGGCGCGAGCTGCGCGACGATGGGCGGCAAGTGCCAGAGCCAGGATCTCGCGTGCGTGAAGATCCTCGGTGGCGTGGAGCGGTGCGGCTCCGGCAACCAGTGCTGCGCGAAGTAGTGAGCCCGCTTCAGAGCTCTTCGAGGAACTCGTCGTTGTACGTGTAGCGGGAGAGGCGCTTGACGAGGGCCTCCATGGCCTCGAGCGGCTTCACCTGGAAGAGCATCTGGCGCAGCTTCTTCACCTTCTCGTACTCCTTGAAGTTGAAGAGCTTCTCTTCTTTGCGCGTGCCCGACTGGGGGATGTTGATGGCGGGCCAGATGCGCTTCTCGGCGAGCAGCCGATCGAGGGTGACCTCGCTGTTCCCGGTGCCCTTGAACTCCTCGAAGATGACCTCGTCCATTCGGCTGCCGGTGTCGATGAGGGCGGTGGCGACGATGGTGAGGGTGCCGGCCTCTTCGGTGGCGCGGGCGGCGCCGAACAGGCGCTTGGGGCGCTCGAGCGCGCGAGAGTCGACGCCGCCGGTCATGGTGCGGCCGGACGACTCGACCTCTTTGTTGAAGGCGCGGGCGACGCGGGTGATCGAGTCGAGCAGCACGAGCACGTCTTTGCCGGTCTCGACCATGCGCTTGGCGCGCTCCATGGCGAGCTCGACGACCTTGAGGTGATCGTGCGTCGGGCGATCGGAGCTCGAGGCGAGCACCTCGGCCTTGATGCTGCGGCGCATGTCGGTGACCTCTTCGGGGCGCTCGTCGATCAGCACCACCATCACGTGAATCTCGGGGTGGTTCGCGATGACCGACTGCGCGATCTTCTGGAGCATGATCGTCTTGCCGGTCTTGGGCGGCGCGGTGATCAGCATGCGCTGGCCGCGGCCGAGCGGGGCGATGAGATCGAGCACGCGGGTGACGAGCTCTTTGTCGCCGTTCTCGAGGCGGATGCGCTCGACGGGGTCGACGGACGTGAGGTCTCCGAAGTGGGGCAGGCGGGTGGCCTGATCGAGCGGGTTGCCGTCGACGGTGTCGACGCGCTGAATGATGCCCTTCATGCCGCGCATCTGGGCCTGGGCGGTCAGGTACTGGCCGGTGCGGAGCCGGAGCTTCTGCACGAGGTTCTTGGGGAGCTCGGGGTCGTCGGGCGCCGCGAGCAGGTTCTTCTTGAGCTGACGCAGGTAAGCGTTGGGGCCCTTCACGTCGGTGTCGAGCACGCCTTCGACGGGCTGCGTCGGCCCGGGCTGAGGCGGCTGGCCGGGCGCCTGGCCCTGGCGCTGAGCGGCCTGTTGGGCGGCGAGCGCCTGCTGGTGTTGAACGCGCTGCTTGTAGGCCTCGACCTCTTGCGGAGTGAGGAAGACCTGAACCTGCTGGCCGTCGGGCTGGCTGACCATGCGGTAGGCCTGACCTTCGGGCGTGAAGAAGACGGGGTTGCCCTTGCGGCGGCGGCGGCGGCGCTTGCGCTTACCGCTGCCGGGTTGACCGGGCTGGCCGGGCTGCTGGGGGGCGCCTCCGGCCTGGGGGGCAGAGGGAGCGGGGCCCTCGTCGGGGCCGCCGTCGTCGTCGCCGTCGTCGGCGCCGTCGTCGCCTGCGTCGTCAGCGGGCTCGGCGGGGGCCTGGGCGTCGTCAGAGGGCGGGGGCGGATCCTTCGGATCGTTGGGATCGGGATTCATTCACTGCTCCGTGTTGTGGGCAGGAGGTGGTGCGGGGAGGCGAATCCGAGCCGCTCTTTCCTGTGCCGCTTCGGGTCTGGCGAGGACCTATCGATGCGACGCCTTGGATCGATAGCAGACTTCTCAGTCGAGATGCAGCGAAAAGCCCAGGTGCGCCTTGGCGCCGGCCTCCATCATCCACAGCTCGAGGCCGAGGGAGCCGGCGAGCTTCTGGAGCGCGGTGGGCTTCGGGGTGTCGACCTCGACGGCCATCGCCGCGCGGCCGTAGGCGCTGGCGCCGAGCAGCGAGCCGAGCAGGCCGCCGCTGCCGCCGTAGACGGCGACCTCGAGATCGCGCCACTGGGTGCCGGTGCGCTCGCGCGCGGCTTCGAGGGCGTCGCTGAGCCCGCCGAGCTTGTCGACGAGGCCGCGCGCCTGGGCGTCGGCGCCGGCCCAGACGCGACCCTGGGCGAGGGCGTGGAGCTCTTCCTTCGTCTTGTGCCGGCTGGCGGCGGCCTCGGTGATGAAGTTGTCGTAGAAGGCGTCGATCCACTTCTGGGCGGCTTCGCGCTGCTTGTCGGACCAGGGCTCGTAGTACTCGGTGACGCCGGCGAGGTCGCCGCGGTTGATGGCGACCTGGTTGACGCCGAGCTTCTCGGCGAGATCTTTCACGGAGGGCTTCAGATAGAAGACGCCGATGCTGCCGGTGATGGTGCCTTCGTTGGCCCAGATCTCGTCGGCGCCCATGGCGGCGTAGTAGCCGCCCGAGGCGGCGACGTCGCCCATCGAGGCGATGACGGGCTTGCGCTTCTTCGCCTGCAGCACAGCGCGGTACATGAGATCGGAGGCGAGGCCGTCGCCGCCGGGCGAGTCGATGCGGACGACGATGGCCGCGACCTGCGGGTCTGAGGCGGCGCTCTCGATCGCGCGAATGAAGGTGTCGGCGCCGGCGCTCTGGAGCAGGCCGATGCCGATGGGGTCGCCCGAGTCTTTGCCGCCGCTGATGGTGCCGATGACGGGGATGACGGCGATGCGGCTCTTGAAGCCCCAGCGCTCGTCGCGGGCGTCGAAGGGCTTGTAGTCGCCGACGAGCTGCCCGCCGGGGATGAGGTCGGGCAGGCGATCTTCGAGCTCGTTGGGGGTGAGGACGTCGTCGATGAGCGCGAGCTCCTTGGCGCGCTTGGGGGTCTTCAAGCCCTCGGCGACGGCGGCCTGCCACTGCTCGGGGGTGAGCTTGCGGGACTCGACGACGGCCTTCTCGAGCACCTTCGCGTCGACGTCGAGGTAGGCGTCGATGGCCTCGCGCTGCTCGGGCGACATGTCCGACCGGGTGAACTGGTCGGGCGAGTTCTTGTACTTGCCGGAGCGCGCGACGTCGAAGTGAACGCCGAGCTGCTCGGCGGTGCCGCCGAAGAAGAGGACGGTCGAGCGCAGGCCGTCGATGCTGAGCATCGCCTCGGGCACGGCGTAGAGGTGGTCGGCGGCGCTGGCGACGAGGTAGTCCTGATCGGCGCACGAGAAGGCGAGGGCGACGACGGTCTTGCCGGCGGCGCGGAGCTTGAGCACGGCGTTTCTGAGCTCCTGGGCGCGGCCGATGCCGAGGCCCGAGAGCTCGACCTTGAGCACGACGCCGCGGAGGCGGCGGTCGGTGGCGGCGCGATCGAGCAGGGCGGCGGTGCGCACGTAGCGGTCGGCGGGCGTGACGTTGAGCAGGGTGCCGACGGTGCCGGTGCCCTGGGTCTCGCCGAGGCCGTTCATGTCGATGATGGCGATGAGGCCGTCGCGAATCGGCAGGGCGGGCGCCTTGTCGGCGGTGATGCGGGCGAACGCGAGGTGGTTCAAGCCGGGGGAAGACGAGGCGCCTGAGACGGCGTAGCCGACGCCGAAGTGCGAGGTGTCGAGGCGGAGGCCGAGCTGCACGTAGAGGCCGGCGGCCGAGTTGAAGCCGTGGCTGGCGCCCGCGAAGATGTGCAGGCCGCTGACGATCTTGGCGTCGAGCGAGTAGGACATGCGGCTGGCCGAGGGGCCGGCCTGCTCGTCGAGGATCCAGTCGACGCCGAAGGTGAGGTGCTCTCGGAAGGGGCGGATGCCGGCGCCGACCGAGAAGCGGCGGGGCAGAATGACGCCGCCGTAGGTCGGCTGGTCGACGTTCTTGATGGCGGCGCCGAGCGAGAAGTAGCGCGAGAAGCGGGTCTGGAGGCCGAGGTCGACGCTGAAGGCGTTCGCGATGGTGCCGTTGCCGAACCAGTTGAAGCCGATGCCGGCCGAGACGCCCTCGCCGCCGACGGCGAGCGAGAAGTTGGTCTTGCGGAAGTCGGCGGCGCCATCGGAGCGCAGCCACTCGATCGAGAGGCCGGCGCCGATGAAGTCGAAGGGGTTCAGGCCGAAGTAGAGGCCGTCGCCGACGCTGCCGACGCCGACGGGGCGGGCGAGGCTGCGCTCGTGGGCGTAGAACAGCTCGAACATGCCGGTGTGGGCGAGGCCGGCAGGGTTGTAGGCGGAGGCGGTGCTGCCGTCGGCCCAGGCGGTGCTGCCAGGCAGGAGCGTGATGCCGCGGGTGGGGTCGGCGTGAACGACGGCGTCGACCTGGGCGAAGGCGAGCGACGAGCTGAGGAGCGACGCGGCGACGGCGGCGGAGCGCATGGCCCGCTGGGTCTAGCCTTGGGCGACGTCGCAGCGCTACCAGTCTTCCATTCCGCTCTTGCCGTTGAGCGGGTCGCCGCCCTTGCCGGACTTGGAGGTGCGGTTGCCGCCGCGGTCGGTCTCGTTCCAGTCGTCCATGCCGTGGCGGTTCTCGAGGGGGTCGGAGGAGGCGGAGCGCTTCTCGGTGCCGCCCTCGGCCTGGTTCATGACCTGGTTCACGACGCGGCCCATCTCGCTCTTGAGCTGGCCGTACTCGTCGCCCTGGAAGTTGCTCTTCTTGGTGGCGAGGCGCTTGCCGCCGCGCAGATCGAAGAGGGAGGTGTGCATCTCGAGGCCGCCGGAGTCGTTCACCTCTTTGAGGACGACGACGACGCCGCGGTCGAGGTCGAGGGTCTTGGCGATCGAGGCCATGGTGGAGCCGCCCTTGTCGCTCTTGGCCTCGCCGGCGAGCTTGTCGAGCAGGCCGTCGTACGCCTTGTAGCCGGGCGTGGGCGAGAGGTCGGTGGCGACCTCGGTGTCTTCGGGGGTGACCTCGACGACGCTGCCGTACTTCTTGAAGCCGGGGCGCTCGAGGCGGAGCAGGTGCTTGCCGATGGGCAGGGTGTTGAGGTGGAGCGGCGTGTAGCCCTGCATCTCGCCGTCGAGGTAGACGCGGGCGCCGGCGGGGCGGGTCTTGACGACGATGTTGCCGCGAAGCTGGGCGTTGCGGCTGGTGGCGACCGAGGCGCGCAGCGACATGTAGTCGGGGGGGAACTTCTTGCGGTCGATCTCGTAGGTGGGGTTGAGCGAGACGAGGTCGAGAGTGGCGATCTTGGCTTCTTCGGTGTCGCCGCGGGCCTGGAGCACGGCGGCGTACATCGCGACGGCGTCGCAGAGGTGAGCGCAGGTCTTGAGGGCGGCGGCGGCCTTGCCGAACTCCTTGACGGTGGCGCGGAGCTTTCGCTCGGCGTCTTCGTACTCGCGCTTCTCGAAGGCGGCCTTGCTCTCGTTGAAGCCGGTCTCGGCGCGCTTCAAGGAGCTCTCGGCCTCGTCGTCGGAGGGGACTCCGAAGAGATCGTCGGAGGTTCGAATGGAGAGGCCGCTGTACTCTTTGAGGGCCTCGTTCATGTAGGTCTCGACCTTGGTCGACCAGGCTTCGGCGCCTTTGTCCATGGGGACGAGGAGGACGGCAATGCGGCGCGGGGTGGGCGGGGGAGCGGCGACCGCGAGGGCCGGCAAAAGCGCCGTGATCGCGGCGACTCCGAGCAATGTGAAACGGAGCTTCATGGTCATGACGATAGCCTCAACGGGCGGCCGGGGAACAGTCGGACAGGCAGCCGCACAGACGCAGCAGCGGCTAGGGGATTCCGGTCACGACGTCGAAGGCGCGCTTGTGCTGGCCGGCGACGGCGACACCGACCCCGACGGCGGTTCCCGCGACGACGGCGCCGACGGCGACCCAGAGCCATGGCTTCTTCAACACCCCAGCGCCCTCACCTGGTTTCGCCTCGACGACGACCTCGGCGACGGGGCGGCTGATCCACAAGGTGATGGTCTCGACGGCCTTGTCGATGCCGAACTCGTCGGCGTCGAACTTCACCTCGCGCAGGCGGTCGCCGGTCTGCACGTCCCACACCTGGAGCTCGACCTTGTTGGAGCCCTTCTCGCTCGCGACGGTGCCGAGCACGAGGTAGCGGGCGCCGAGATCGCGGGCGAGCTGTGAGGCCTGCGGCGGCAGCACCTGGGCGTCGAAGTTGTTGCGGTTGGTGAGGCGGGCGGCGAGGTCGACGGAGGCCGCGAAGGCAGGCAGCGGCGGCAGCTCGAGCCGTACGTCGAGCTCGCCGCCGGGTTGAATGTCGGGGAACTTCGCGGCGGTGATGTAGCCGGGCCGGGTGGCGCGCAGGTGGTGGCGGCCGGGGGTGAGCTCGAGCGTCGGGTGAGGGGTGAGGCCGAGCGCCTGACCGTCGAGCTCGAGCGTCGCGCCGGCGGGAGCCGACTCGACGAGGGTGAGGCCCTTCTGCTTGCCCGCGTTCTCGCTCAGCGCGGCAGAGAACGCCTTCTGCACGTCGGCGGCGAAGAACTTCGGGTCGGGCTGGTAGCGGGGGTCGAGGGTGACGGCGCGGAGGAACTGCTTGTGAGCGTCGGCCTTCTTGCCGTTCTGGAGCTCGGCGGCGCCGAGGAAGACGAAGACCTCGGCGAGCTGCTTGGGGTCGGCCGACTCGGCGTGCTTGATGAAGTAGAGGGCGCCGTCGGTGAGCTTCTGAATGGCGGCGTCCATGTCGAGGTTGTCGTAGGCCTCTTTGCCTTCCTTGATGAGGTTCTGACCCTCGGCGGCGTCGACCTTGGGCTGCGGGAAGCGGGCCGCGAGATCGACGACGGGCGCGCCCTTCTTCGCGAGCCGCTGCTGGAGCTCGACCTCGATCTTGCCGGCGACGCGCTCAGCGACGGTGTCGCCCGGCTGCACGAAGACCGCCGCGAAGGGCACCGGCGCGGTCTTGGCCTCGGCAGAGAGCAGCACCACGAGCGCGGTGGAGAGCATTGCGCGGCAGCTTAGGGCTTCGGTGAGGTGGGGGCGATTTGAAAAGCCGGCGGCTACCTGGTGCCCAGCGCCTTGCGGACCTTCTGGAGCAGCTCGGCGTGGTTGAAGGGCTTGGTCAGGTAGAACTTCGCGCCGGCGCTGATGCCCTCGGCCACGGTGCGGGTGTCGGTCTTGGCGGTGAGGAAGATGACCGGCAGGTTGCGGGTCGCAGAGTGCTTCTTGATGGCCTTCGTGAAGGTCATGCCGTCGAGGTTCGGCATCATCACGTCGCAGAGGATGACGTCGGGCGTCGTCTGCTCGAGCTGCAGCAGACCTTCGAGCCCGTCGGCCGCGGTCAGCACCGTGAACCCGTCGGACTCGAGCAGCTTCTGCAGGAGCGTTCGGACCGCATCGTCGTCTTCGAGCACCAGAGCCGTGGGCATTTTCTTGCGGGTTCCCGATCGACAGATAACGTCCGTCGCCACAGACCTGTAGCAGGGCTTGAAGTGCTTGGAAAACGGAGTCGAAACATGGAAGACACGCTTGCCATGACTGAACAGCTGAGCATGTTCGCCGGTGACGCTGATGGCCCCGCAAAGGGCAAGCGGCGGAAGGGAGGCGGAGGCGGCGGGGGCGGCGGCAAGGGCGGCGACGCTCCGGCCGGCGGGGGCGGCGGCGAGATGCCGGCGAACCTGGCGCAGGAGGCGCAGCGCCGGTACCTGAACTACGCGCTGTCGGTCATCACGTCACGCGCGCTGCCCGACGTGCGAGACGGCCTCAAGCCGGTGCAGCGCCGCATCCTGTACGGGATGTGGAACGACCTGAACCTGACGCAGGAGGCGAAGTACCAGAAGTGCGCCCAGGTCGTCGGTCAGATCATGGGCAAGTACCACCCGCACGGCGACTCGTCGATCTACGACGCGCTCGTGCGCATGGCGCAGGACTGGAGCCTGCGCTACCCGCTCATCGACGGCCACGGCAACTTCGGCTCGCTCGACGGTGACGCGCCCGCCGCGTACCGCTACACCGAGTGCCGGCTCGAGGGGCTCTCGTCGCGGATGCTCGACGAGATCGCGCAGCGCACGGTGGGGTTCAGGCCGACGTACGACGGCACGCGGTTCGAGCCGATCGTGGTGCCGGCGCAGCTGCCGCAGCTCTTGATGAACGGCACGACCGGCATCGCGGTCGGCATGGCGACGAACATTCCGCCGCACAACCTCGGCGAGCTGTGTGACGCGCTGATCGACCTCATCGCGCACCCGAAGCTCGAGACGAAGGATCTGCTGAAGCACGTGAAGGGGCCCGACTTCCCCACGTACGGGCAGGTGCTGAACTCGAAGAAAGAGATTCGCGACATCTACGAGTCGGGCCAGGGCTCGATTCGCCTGCGCGGCGAGTACAAGCTCGAAGAGCGGCCGCGCGGCGGCACGAACATCATCATCACGTCGGTGCCGTACGCCGCGAACAAGGGCAACCTGGTGGCGCGCATCGGCGAGCTGGTGAGCGAGCGCAAGCTGGCGCCGCTGACCGACGTGCGCGACGAGTCGACGAAAGACGTTCGCATCGTGCTCGAGATCAAGCGCGAGGCCGACCCCGAGCTGGTGATGGCGTACCTGTACAAGCACACGCCGCTCTCGACGAACTTCAACGTCAACCTGACGTGCCTGGTGCCGACCGACAACCCCGACGTCGGCACGCCGAAGCGGCTGAACCTGAAAGAGATGCTCTGGTACTTCCTCGAGTTCCGGCTCGAGGTGGTGACGAAGCGCAACGAGTTCGCGCTCGATCAGCTGAAGAAGCGGCTGCACATTCTCGAGGGGTTCGAGAAGGTCTACGACGCGCTCGACGAGATGATCCGCATCATCCGCAAGTCGGACGGCAAGGAAGACGCGGCGAAGAAGCTGATCGCGCGCTTCAAGCTGGACGACGAGCAGGCCGACGCGATTCTCGAGATGAAGCTCTACAAGCTGGCGCGGCTCGAGATCCTGGTGATCGAGAAAGAGCTGAAAGAGAAGCGGGCCGAGGCGAAGCGCATCGGGGCGCTCTTGAAAGACAAGAAGGCGCTGTGGGGCGTGGTGCGCGACGAGATCAAGGCGCTGAAGCCGGGCGACGACAAGCGGCGCACCAAGATCGGCGGCGTGGGCGAAGAGGTCGAGTACAACGCCGAGGCGTTCATCTCGGACGAAGACTCGACGGTGATCGTGACGCGCGACGGCTGGGTGAAGCGCATGCGCGAGCTGAAAGACCCGACGCAGACGCGCCTGCGCGAGGGCGACGAGGTGATGGCGGTGCTGAACGGGTCGCTCAAGTCGAACCTGGTGTTCTTCTCGTCGGCGGGCGCCGCGTACGTGACGCGGTTCAACGACATACCGGCGTCGACCGGCTACGGCGACCCGGTGCAGAAGCTGTTCAAGTTCGACGATCAGGAGCGCGTGGTCGGCGGGCTGTCGCTCGACAAGCGGCTGCCGATTCCCGAGAAGATGATCGCGGTGTCGAAGCGGGGGTACGGGCTGCGGTTCGCGCTGGCTCCGCACACCGAGCTGTCGACGCGGGCGGGCCGCAAGTACGCGCGGGCGGGCAAGGACGATCAGATCATCGGCATCTCGCCGTGCGGCGATCGCGACCTGGTCGCGGTGGTGACCGAGAAGACGCACGCGCTGGTGTGCAAAGCGAACGAGATCAACGAGCTGTCGGGCCCGGGCCGCGGGGTGACGGTGATCAAGACGGCTGCGGACGATGGGGTCGTGGCGTTCCTCTGCACGTCGAAGAAAGACGCCGAGCTCGAGATCGAGACGAACAAGGGCAAGAAGCTGAAGCTGTCGCCCGGCAAGTACGAGGTGACGTCGCGCGGCGGCAAGGGGCGCGAGATGTCGAAGAAGGACAAGGTCAAGGCCGTGAACCGGGCGCTCGAGCGCGTCGAGCTGCCTGAAGCGCCGAAGGCCGACGAGAAGCCCGCGAAGAAGGAGGAGAAGAAGTAATGGCCGCCAAGAAATACGACTCCAGCGCGATTCAGGTCCTCGAGGGGCTCGAGCCGGTACGGAAGCGGCCGGCGATGTACATCGGCGGCACCGACACGGTCGGCTACCACCACCTCTTGTGGGAGATCGTCGACAACTCGGTCGACGAGGTGATGAACGGCCACGCGAGCCGCATCACGGTGACGCTGCACAAGGGCGGCAAGGGCGTGAGCGTCGAAGACGACGGCCGCGGCATCCCCATCGACATGATGCCGAAGTACAAGAAGCCGGCGATCGAGGTGATCCTCACGACGCTGCACTCGGGCGGCAAGTTCGAGGGCGACAACTACCTGCACTCGGGCGGTCTGCATGGCGTGGGCAGCTCGGTGGTGAACGCGCTGTCGTCGTCGCTGACGGCGCAGGTGAAGCGCGACGGCAAGCGCTACGAGCAGGAGTACGCGCGCGGCAAGGTGAAGTCGAAGCTCAAGACGGTCGGGCCGGCGCGCGGCACGGGTACGCTCATCCGCTTCGAGCCCGACGCCGACATCTTCGGCGCGAAGCTGGCGTTCGACGCCGAGCTGATTCGCGAGCGGCTCGAGGCGAAGTCGTACCTGCACAAGGGCATGGAGGTCGTCTTCGTCGACGAGACCCAGAGCCCGAAGGTCGAGACGACGTTCAAGCACGACGGGGGCATCGCCGAGTTCATCGCGAAGGTGGTGACCGAGCGGGGCAAGGCGCTGGTGCCTCCGGGCAGCGCGCCGTTCTACAAGTCGCACGAGAACGGCATGCGCATGGAGCTCGCGCTCGCGTGGACCGAGGCGACCGACGAGCACATCAAGAGCTACGTCAACGGCATCCCCACGAAGAACGGCGGCACGCACGAGAACGGCTTCAAGGCCGGCGTGGTGAAGGCGGTGCGCAACTACATCGAGACGCACGGGCTGACGCCGAAGGGCGTGACGCTGACGGCCGAAGACATTCGCGAGGGCCTCGTCTGCATCTTGTCGGCGTACGTGGTCGAGCCGCAGTTCCAGGGCCAGACGAAAGAGCGGCTCAACAACCCCGAGGTGCAGGGCCACGTCGACAACGTGGTGCGGCCGGCGGTCGAGAAGTGGCTGAACGACAACAAGACGATCGCCGAGCCGGTGGTGGCGCGCATCATCTTGGCGGCGCGGGCGCGTGAGGCGTCGCGCGCGGCGTCGCAGGCGGTGAGCCGCAAGTCGGCGGTGAGCCACAAGCTGAACCTGCCGGGCAAGCTCGCCGACTGCGCGTCGACCGACCCCGACGAGTCGGAGCTGTTCATCGTCGAGGGCGACAGCGCAGGCGGCACGGCGAAGCAGGGGCGCGACCGCAAGACGCAGGCGATTCTGCCGCTGCGGGGCAAGGTGCTGAACTCGGAGCAGGCGAGCGGCGACAAGGTGACGTCGAACAAGGAGCTGCAGGACATCGTGTCGGCGCTCGGCTGCGGCATCGGCGAGACCGTCGACCTGTCGAAGCTGCGCTACGGCAAGGTGTTCCTCTTGATGGACGCCGACAGCGACGGGCACCACATCTCGACGCTCTTGCTGACGTTCTTCTACCGGCACCTGCGGCCGCTGGTGCGGGCGGGGCACGTGTACCTGGCCCAGCCGCCGCTGTACCGCATCGACATCGGCAAAGAGACGCACTGGGCGCTCGACGACGCGCACAAAGATCAGATCTTGAAGAACGTGAAGGGCAACGCGAAGCCGAACGTGATGCGCTTCAAGGGCCTCGGCGAGATGACGACCGACGACCTGAAGGACACGACGCTCGACAAGAAGAAGCGCATCGCGCTCAAGGTCGTCGTCGACAACGAGCTCGACACCGACCGCACCATCAACGACCTGATGGGCAAAGACGTCTCGGCCCGCTTCAAGTTCATCATGGAGCGCGCGGGCGAGGTGAAGGAGCTCGACGTCTAGTCGCGGCGGAGGAGAGGGTGACTGCTGGAGGTGAGCTTCGGCGTCGAGCTTCTTCTCTCGCTCAACGGCCCCCTCACCCCGGCCCTCTCCCCTACGAGGGGAGAGGGAGAGACGACGGGCTCCTGCCGGAGGTGAGCTTCGGCGTGCCTCTTCCCTACGAGGGGAGAGGGACATGCGGGTCGATCAGAAGGAGCTCTCCCGCGGCCACCGCACCGGGTGCTGCTTGGGGGCGGGTGGGGCGTCGTGCTGGCGAGTGATCGGAGCAGGGTCGTCGCCGGCGAGCGCGCCGGTCGACATGCCGAACCTCCGTCGGATGGCGTCGCCGAAGAAGGTGAGCACGGCGACGAGCACCACCAGCACGGAGCAGATGCCCGCGCCGAGCGTCATGGCGCGGTGGAACAGCTCGCCCTCGGGCCGCGGGCAGTCGCGGGTCATGACGCGGCCGTCTCTGCGCTTGAAGAAGCGCGCGCAGACCCGGCGGCCCTCGTTGGCACGCAGCAGCGCGCGCACCTCTTCGGTGTCCATGCGGGTGAAGTCGTAGACCTTGAGCTGGCACTTGCCGCAGAACCGCACCCGGTCGTCGCCGGTCATGCGCGACCACTTCTCGGAGCACGGGCTCGCGATCTTGAGGACGCCGAGCTCGGGGCTCATCGGCGGGCCTCGCTCCGCTGGGCCGTGAGCGCCAGCTGACCGCTCATGGCTCTCAGCCGCCGCAGGTTGTCGCTGAACAGGCTGATGAACCAGAGGAGCAGCGCGATCGCGACCGCGAACCCGCCCTTGGCGGCCCAGGCGCGATCGAAGTCACGGCGCGGGCAGTCGCGGGTCATCACGGTGCCGTCGCGCCGGGTCCAGAAGCGGACGCAGAGGCGGCCTTCTTCACGCTCGCGGATGACCTCTCGAGCCTCGTCGGCGGTCATCTGCGACAGGTTGTAGACGTCGAGCCCGCAGAGGTTGCAGAAGCGGACCTTGGCGTCGCCCTCCATCTTCGACCATCGGGCCGGGCAGGGGCGGGCGATCTTCACGACGCCGAGCTCGCGCATCTCGCAGGTCATGCCTCGATTCTCGGGGCAGGCCGGCCTCGCCGACATCGGCCGCCGGGAGGTCCGCCTTTCGACCGATGCGTCAGGTCGGGCTTTTACGCGCGTGCGCTGCGCGCTAAGAGCCGGAATCGAGAGTACGGGGCGTAGCGCAGTCTGGTAGCGCGCCTGCCTTGGGCGCAGGAGGTCGTCGGTTCGAATCCGGCCGCCCCGACTCGTCAGTACAAAATGTGCCCGTAGCTCAGTTGGATAGAGCACCGGCCTTCTAAGCCGGGGGTCCCGAGTTCGAATCTCGGCGGGCGCGCTTTTACGCGTTTCAGTTCATTGACGTGTCAGGCCGGCGGTTGGTACTAGCGTCACGCCTTCAGCCGTTCGTTTCAGAAGCATGGCGATCATAGCTCAACTGGCAGAGCACAGGACTGTGACTCCTGGGGTTACCGGTTCAAGCCCGGTTGGTCGCCCACGCAGCACGCAGCACGCAGCACGGACAAGCGCCTATAGCTCAGCTGGATAGAGCATCGGCCTTCGAAGCCGAGGGTCGGGGGTTCGAATCCCTCTGGGCGCGCATCGGTTCGAGGCGGCTTCAGCTGGCGCCCTTGCCGGTCAAGACGACGGGCACGGTCGCGAAGATGAGCTTCAGGTCGCGCCAGAAGCTCCAGTGATCGATGTAGTCCATGTCGAGGTACATCCACTCCTCGAAGGAGATGAGGCTGCGGCCGCTGACCTGCCAGGTGCACGTGAGGCCGGGGCGCACCGAGAGGCGGCGCAGCTGCCAGGGCTCGTACTTCGCGACCTCGGGGGCGAGGGGCGGCCTTGGGCCGACGACGCTCATGTCACCGCGCAGCACGTTGAGCAGCTGGGGCAGCTCGTCGATGGAGAACTTGCGGATGAAGCGGCCGACGCGCGTGACGCGCGGGTCGTGCTTCATCTTGAAGACGGGGCCGCTGACCTCGTTCTGGCTCATCAGCTTCGCCTTGAGCTCCTCGGCGTTGACGACCATCGAGCGGAACTTGAACATGCCGAACGGCTTGCCGTGCAGGCCGATGCGCTCCTGGCGGAAGAGCACCGGGCCGCGTGAGGTGAGCTTGATGAGCGCGGCGACGGTGAGCAGCAGGGGCGAGAGCAGGAGCAGCGCGAGAAACGACGCGACGATGTCGAAGAGGCGCTTGAAGGCGAACTGCGCGGGCAGCGGCTTCGCCGTCACGAAGTGCACGTAGCCGTCTTCGATGCCCTGGCCTGGGGCGAGGCGGGCGCGATCGAAGCGGTAGACGTAGGCAGGCAGCGCGAACGGCGTGCCGAGGCGCTCGCAGACGCGGATCGCGGCCTGAACCTCGGCGTGGTGGCTCTCGTCGCCGGCGACGTACACCTCGTCGACGGCGACCCTGCGCAGGACGCTCTCGAGCTCGCGCGCCAGGCCGAGCTCGCCTGCGAAGTGGCGCTTGGGGGCCGGCTCGGAGGCGAAGCGGAGGATGCCCGCCACGCTGCCCGCGCCGTTGCGGACGAGATCTTCGGCGGTCGCTCGAGCGAGCGGGCCTGCGCCGACGATGAGGACGTCGGCGGCCGGCTGTTCGCGATGCGCGAGCGCTCGAAAGACGGCGAGGCGCGCGAGCACGACCGCCGGCCAGAGCGTGAGCAGGAAGAGCCCGAGCCGCGGCGATGCGCTCGAGGGCACGACGAGGCCGACGACCGCGAGCAGCGCGGTCAGCGCGAGCACGAGCACCGAGGCGAGCGCGACGTCCTCCGAGGGTGAGCGCGCGTGCTCGGGCGCGTAGTGGCGCAGCCCAGTGGACCCCACGATCCACACGGCGGTGCAGGCGATCGCGAGCGGTACTCCGAGCAGGCCGCCCGTCGAGACCGCGAGCGCGAACAGCACCACGGCGAGATCGAAGGCGAGGTTGAGACGCAACGACAGGCCGGGGTGCACGGTGTGCGCGGGCGTCGTGGGCAGCGGCAACGAGAAGGGAGGCGCAGTCATCGCCCTCGCGCGACTGCAAACACGGCACCGCGCCGAGCCCTCCCGCGCGCGAGCGATCGCGGCCGCTCGACCGGCAACGGTCGCACGTCACGCGAGGCCGCGGCGCAAGGCGTGCTCGCGAGCGGCGGCGCAAGAGCTGCGGCGTCGATCGCCGCCATGAGAACGCCTCTGCAACACGTGCAGATCCGCGGGCGCGCGCGCTCGGCGCGAGGGGGCATGCGCCTTGCGAGGTCGCGGGCCATGAGGCTCGTACCGTTCACCCAGAGGCCGCACCCGCCGGCGAGCAGCGGGTACTCGGTGAGGGAGCTCACGCGGCTCTCGGAGCTCGCTCCGTGGCGGGAGGCGCTGACCGCGCTGGCGCGGGCGTCGCGCAGGCCGTCTTTGTTTCTGACGCCGGCGTACCTCGAGGCGTTCGAGGCGCACGACGAGTACGCGCGCGCGCATTCGACGGCGGTGCTGCTGCTCGCGTTCGACGGCGACCGCCTCGCGGGGTTTCTGCCGCTGCGAGAGGTGAACGACCCGATCGCGGGCGTGCCCTGCCGCAAGCTCGAGCACTTCACGACGCACGACATGGATCGCCCGACCCTCGCGGCCGCGCCGGAGGACGAGGTCGGCTGCTCGGTTGCGTTCATCGAGCACCTCGCCGAACGGCGGGGGTGGACCTTTCTCGAGCTGATGGAGCAGGAGGAGGGGGCTCCGCTGGGCGCGGCGGCCGAGGCGCTCGCGGGGCGCGGCTTCTACGTGCGGCGGTACCCGAATAACGCGAACGCGACCATCCCCATCGGGGCGGGCTTCGAGCCGTGGTTCAACGGGCTCCACCAACAGCGCACGAACCTCACGAAGCGCACGCGGGCGCTGATGGAGCGGGGCGAGGTGCAGTTCTGGGCGTCGGCAGGGCGGGGCGGGGCGCAGGCGCTGCTCGACCTCTACCTCGACGTCGAGCGGCGCAGCTGGAAGCTCGAGGCGCACGCGGGCATCACGCGGCACCCGGTTCGCGTCGAGATGTTCCGGGCGATGCTGTCGGCGCCGCAGGAGTCGACGCCGCTGTTCCACTTCCTGCTGCTCGACGGGGCGCCGATCGCGGGGTTCGTCTCGCTCGAGTACGGCGACACGCTCTTCGGTATGGAGCTCGCGTACGACGACGCGTTCAAGGACCTCGCGCCGGGCAACGTGATGTTCATGCTGGCGATGCGCGACGCAGCCGATCGCGGCGTGAAGGCGGTCAACCTGCTCGGGAATTTTTCGTACCACAAGTCGCGGTGGGACGCGGTCATCACGCCGACGTTCGCCGTGCAGGTCTACCGGCGACCGAGCCTGCACTACCTCAAGGCGCGCGGCGGCGAGCTGCAGCGGCGCCTGCGCGGGCCACAGCTCACGCAGGCCGATGCGCAGCACAACCTGAGCAAGCCGCAAGCTGCGGTGAAGGTGGTGGCAGAGCTCGCGGCCTCGCGGGGCCTGGCGGAGCACGTGCTCGCCGAGGTGCAGGCGCACGGCGCCGACCCGGTAGTGCTGAGCGGCGCGGCGCTCGCGCAGGCGCTGCCGTTCGCCGTGGGGAGGAAGAGCGCATGAGCGGGGCGACCCAGAGCGCGCGGCGGGCGTTGCGGCCGCTGGCTGCGAGGCTGGTGCCGCACGGGCGGGCTCCGCCGCTGTCGACGTGGGCGCTGTCGCGCGATGGGGACGGGCAGCTTCGGCTGCGCGGGCATGTGCTTCGAGAGGTGCTCGAGCGGTTCGGTTCGCCGGTGCACGTGGTCGACGTGAAGAAGCTCGACGAGAACGTCGCCCGGTTCGGTTCGGCGCCGGCGGGCGCGGCGCGCTGCGAGGTCTACTACTCGTACAAGACGAACCCGGTGCCGGCGGTGCTGGCGGCCCTGCACGCGCGCGGCGTCGGCGCCGAGGTGGTGAGCGCGTACGAGCTGTGGCTCGCGCTGAGGTTGGGCGTGCCGCCGGGGCGCATCGTCTTCAACGGGCCGGGGAAGACGGCCGAGTCGATCGATCGCGCGGTTTCGGCCGGGGTCGGGCTCATCAACGTGAACTGCCGGGCTGAGCTGTGCGCGGTGGCGCAGGCGGCGCGCGCGGCGGGGCGCACGGCCCGCGTCGGAGTGCGCGTGGTGGTGCCGGGCGCCGCGGGAGGGCAGTTCGGCGAGCGCATCGACGACGGGGCGGCGCTGCGGGCGTACGAGCACGCGCTGCGACAGCCGGCGCTCGAGGTGGTCGGGCTGCACACGCACCTGAACGGCTCGCTCGAGTCGGTGAGCCAGCTCGATGTGCTGCTCGAAGGCGTGCTCGACTTCGCGGTGCTGCTGAAGCGGAAGCTGGGGCTGTCGCTCGAGGTCCTCGACCTCGGGGGAAACCTGGGGTGCCCGACGGTGAGCCACCGCACGCGAGCGGGCTCGCGGCTGGCGCGGGCGCTGGGGCGCGACGAGGAGGGCGCGCACAGCCTGCTGGACGTCGAGGAGTACGTGGCGCACGTGGGCTGGCGCGTCGCCGAGCACTTCGACGCGCGCGGCGAGACGTGGCCGCGCGTCTTCGTCGAGCCCGGGCGGGCGATGACGTCGAACGCGCAGGTCTTGCTGAGCTCGGCGCTGGAAGTGCGAGAGCCGGATCACGCGGGCGTGACGTGGGCCGTGCTGGATGCGGGCATCAACGTGGCCGAGGCGCTGCGGGCGGAGCACCACTTCGTCTTCCCGCTGCTCGAGCGCTCGGGCGAGCCGGCCGCGGTGCACCGGCTCGTGGGCCCGAGCTGCAGCCTGGGCGATCTGCTGGTGCCGGCGTGCGAGCTGCCGCCGCTGCGCGTGGGCGACGCGGTCGCGATCATGGACACCGGGGCGTACTTCGTCCCGTACTCGACGTGCTTCTCGTTTCCGCGGCCGGCGGTGGTGATGCTCGAGGGCGATCGGCTGACCGTGGGGCGCAGGGCCGAGACGTTCGAAGATCTGGTGGCGCTCGACGCCCTGGGAGCCGGGGGATGACGGCGCCCGCGCGACCCGGGGTGCTGCTGTGTGTCGGCGACTACCACGGCACGCTCGCGGCGGTGCGATCGCTCGGCGGGGCGGGCGTCGAGGTCACGGTCGCAGACTGGCGGCGGCTGGTGGCGGCGCGGTGGTCGCGGTGGGCGACGAACCGCGTGACGTGCCCGGACCCGGGCGCGGATCCGGGCGGGTTCATCGCGTGGCTCATCGAAGAGGGCGTGAGAGCGCCGGGGCGCGCGCTGCTGCCGACGACCGACGAGCTCGCGTGGCTGTTCGCGCGGCACGCGAAGGCGCTGGCGCCGTGGTACCGGCTCGAGGCGGCTCCGCTCGAGGGGATCTACGCGCTGCTCAACAAGGTGCGGCTCGCCGAGGCGTGCGCGCGGGTGGGGCTCATGAGCCCGGCGACGTGCTTGTTCGAGTCGGAGGCGGCGCTGCCGTCGACGCTGCAGTACCCGCTGGTGGTGAAGCCGCAGACGCAGGTGCTGCTGTCGCCGCACCAGAAGGGTCGGGTGGTCGAGCGCGCGGAGCAGCTCGTGCCGGCGGTGCGAGACTTTCTCGCGGCGACGCGGCACCGGCCCGAGCTGCTGGAGCTCGACCCGGGCGTAGGCCGCCCGATGCTGCAGGCGTACCTGCCCGCGGCGCACGGCGTATACAGCGTGACGGGCTTCATCGACGCGACGGGCGGCACGTACCTCACGCGCGCGTGCCGGAAGGTGTTTCAGCGGCCGCGCAAGCTCGGCATCGGGCTGTGCTTCGAGGCCGCCGAGGTCGACGCGGGCATCGCCGAGCGCGTGAAGGCGCTGTGCCTGAGCGTCGGCTACCGCGGGGTGTTCGAGGCCGAGCTGCTCGAGACGGCGGGCGGCCCACTGCTCATCGACTTCAACCCGCGCTTCTACGGGCAGGTGGCGCTCGACGTGGCGCGCGGGCTCGATCAGCCGCTGCTCGCGTACCTGCAGGCGATCGGCGACGGCGAGGGGCTCGCGGCGGCGGCGGGGGCGATGAAGGCGGCGGCTGAGGGGGCTCCGGACGCGTGGTGCGATCGGGTGCACCTGGCGCTGTTCCTCGCGTCGATTCGGGCGACGGGGGCGAAGGGCGCTGACGGGCGGCGGTGGCGGCGGTGGCTCGCGGCGCACCGGGAGGGCCTGGCGGACCCGCTCATCGATCGCAGCGATCTGCTGCCGGCGGCGGTCGTGGGGCTGACGTCGCTGGCGCTCAGCGTGCGGCACCCGCGAGCGACGTACCGGGCAGCGCGGGAGCGGTGAGCTTCCTCACGATGCGCGCGGGGGCGCCGGCGACGACCGTGTACGGCGGCACGTCGTGGGTGACGACGCTCTGGACGCCGACGACGGCGCCCTCGCCGAGGGTGACGCCCTTCAAGATGACGGCGTTGAAGCCGATGACCGCGCGATCGCCGATGCGCACCGGAGCGACGCCGACGTGCGACCAGTCTTTCTTCGCGGTGTACCAGCGGCGCTTGTCGGTGTGGCGGTGCTCGAAGGCGAGCGGCTCCCAGTCGTGATCGACGATGGAGCAGTTCCACGCGATCTCGACGTCGTTGCCGATCTCGATGCTCTGGGCGCACTTCAGCATCGAGGCGCCGACGTAGCTGTTCGCGCCGATGGTGAGGCTCGCGAGCGGGCGCTCGAAGTCGATGGTGGCCTCGACGACGGAGCCCCTGCCGATCGAGAGGCGGCAGCCGTCGGTGAGCGTGATGTTCCGCACGTTCACGCGGGCGTCGGGGGCGATCGAGATCTCGCGGCCCATGGCGAGCCACGTGCGGCTGATTCGGTTCGAGGCTTTGTCGAGGAGGCTCATGAGCTCTGACGCATGCAAGAGGTGGGCTGCGCGCAGCGGGGCCGCAACGATTGCGCGCGGCGCAGCGTTTCAGAGCGAGGCGTAGAGCTCGAGCAGGCGGGCGGCCTCGCGGTCGGCGCCGAGCTCACGGCGGGCGAGCTCGGCTCCGGCGGCGCCGATGTCGAGGGCGCGCTGGGGGTCGGCCATCAGTCCGTCGAGGATCTCGCGGAGCGCGGCGACGTCACCGGGCGCGTAGACGAACCCGTTCTTACCGTGCTCGATGAGGCGGTCGAGGGCGTTGAGCTTCGTGGTGACGAGGCAGCAGCCGGCGGCGAGGGCCTCGGCGCGCGTGAGGCCGAAGCTCTCGTCGTGCGAGGGGTTCACGACGATGGTGAAGCCGCGGTACCAGCGCTCGACGTCGGGGGCTTCGCCGGCGAGGTGGAGCCCGAGCGACTCGGCCCAGGCGCGTTCGGCGGGCTTCACGAGGCCGACGAGGGCGGCGCGCCAGGCGGGGTGCTTGTCGAGCAGGGGCTTGATGGCCTGGGCGAAGTCGGCCTGGCCCTTGTCGGGGCGGAGGCGGCCGACGACTCCGATGCCGTGCTGGCCGCCGAGGCCGAGGGGGGCCCAGGCGCGGGCGGCGGGGGCGCTGAAGCGGGCGGTGTCGACGCCGTGGGTGATGACGGTCGAGGGGAGGCCGAGGGTCTGGGCGGCCTCGGGCGAGACGCTGACGACGCGATCTGCGCGGCGCGCGAGAAATGCAGTGAGGCGGGCGGGGCGGCCGGCGGAGTGCCTCGTCCACACGACGCGGAGCTGGCGCTTGAAGAGGCGCAAGGCGAGGCCGACGAGGAGCTCGTTGACGCGGTGGGCGTGCCAGACGAGGGGGCCGTCGCGCCGGAGGAGCTCGCTCCAGCCGATGCGGGGGAGGGCGGCGTCTCGCAGGGTGCCCATGACGCGGGCGTCGACGGCGGCGGCGTTGAGCGCGGGGATGACGGTCTCGACGTGGCGGGCGACGCCGGTGTACCGGGCGTGAAAGTGCGGGTGGACCACCAAGGATGAAGACACGGCGAGCTTTTGTTGGCGGGTTTCCGTAAAGGAGCCCGGTGTTCCCATACATCGAGTTACCCGTACTGCCGCTGCCGTTCGGTCAGAAGATCGACGTCTTCGGAGTGCTGTCGACGGCTGGCGTGGTGACCGGCGCGCTGTTGGCGGCGCGGGCGGCGAAGAAGTTCGGGCCGGGCGACGACACTCCGCTGCGTGACGTGGTGCCGTGGGCCGTGGTGATCGGCCTGATGGGCGGGCACTTCATGCACATCTTCGCGTACCACCCGGAGCTCGTGAACAGCGTGCCGCTGACGATGCTGACGGTGGCGGCGTTCGTCGTGCTGGCTGCGTTCGTGTACCGGATGAAGACGTCCGAGAACACGCGCTGGGCGATCATGATCGGCGCGGGCATCGTGTTCTACCTGGCGACGCAGAGCGCGGCTCCGAAGCTGCACGCCGACTTCATGACGGCGGTGAAGGCGTGGGACGGGCTGTCGTCGATGGGCGGCGTGCTGGGCGCGCTGCTGGGCATCTTCATCTTCTTCCGCAAAGAGAAGATCGCGCTGACGCCGTACCTCGACGCGCTGGCGCTGGGCACGGCGCCGGGCTGGGCGATCGCGCGCATCGGCTGCTACCTGGTGCACGACCACCCGGGCGTGCGCACCGACTTTCCGCTGGCGGTCGACTACCCGGCGTACGACGCGCGGCTGCACATCAACTACGGCGGGCCGCGGCACGACCTCGGGCTGTACGACTTCTTCGCGCTGGCGGCGATCGCGGGGCTGATCTGGGCGCTGCGGAAGCGGTACTACGGGCGGGGCCTGTTGATGGGGCTGCTCGCGTCGATCTACTCGGTGTCGCGCTTCAGCCTCGACTTCCTGCGGGCGTCGGACCTGGGGTTCGTCGACAAGCGCTACGCCGGGCTGACCCCCGCCCAGTACGTGGTCATGGGCATCTTCGGGGTCGGGGTGTGGCTGATCGTGAAGTCGCGTCAGAAACCGACCGAGGCCCCGTCACCAGCGTTGACACGCCAGGGGCAAAGCCCATAGAAGCCGCCGCCTCAGCCGTACGGGAGCGTAGCTCAATTGGCAGAGCAATGGACTCTTAATCCATAGGTTGTGGGTTCGATTCCCTCCGCTCTCATAGAAGGAAATTAAGAAGGCCCGGTTCGCGAAAGTGAGCCGGGCCTTCGCCTTTGTCTGGCGCCGCAACGTCTGCGCCGGAGGGGCGAAGGGCGCGTAGAGCGTGCGCGCGGGGCGAGTGAATGAGGCGGCTTTCCGCGTGGCCGCGGCGATGCAGAGGCGAGGGCCATCATGCTCGCTCTCGTTCTGGTCTCGATGCTGGCCGCAGCGCCCGGTGGCTTTCGGTACGAGCCGCTGCCCGAGGGAGGCGTCGCGGTGATCGGGGCCGACGGCCAGCGGCGGGCGGTGCTGCTGCCGGGGGTGCCGATCGCGCGGGTGTTCGTGCAGGGCGACACGCTGGTGATCGTCGAGGCCCGGCAGCTCGCGACGCTGTACTCGCTGGCAGACCCGGGCGCGCCGCAGCCGCTGAGCGCCGCGGGAGCCCAACCGGCGGCGGCGCCCGAGCCCGCGGCTCCCGCGCCGGCGCCCTCCGTCGCGGCACCGGCGCCCGTGGCGCGCGGTCGGGTGGTGAAGGTCGAGAGCGGGCGGGTCATCTTCGAGCTCGACTCGGGCTCGGTCGAGCCGCGCTCGCACCTGCGCGTCATCTCGCAGCGGCCGGTGAAGAAGCCCGACCTCGCGACCGGCGAGCCGCGCGAGGTGCCGAGCAACGAGGTGACGGCCGTGGTGATGGTCGAGCAGCTCGAAGGCAACCGCGGCATGGCGCCGATCGGCCGCGGCGACTTCGCCGAAGAGGGCGACCTGGTCGAGCCGACCACCGACGAGCTCTCGGAGCGCCTGATGGTGCCCCGCCGGGCGCCGTTCACGGTTCGCGCAGGCTTCATGGTGCGGCCGTTTCTCGGGCTCGAGGTGAACGTGAACGGGCGCAGCTCGAAGCCGGTGGGCCTGCTGCTCGACGTGTACGGCGCGTGGTACCTGCCGTGGGTGCCGATCGCGCTCGAGCTGTCGGTCGCGCCGTTCGGCGTCGCGGTCGCCGCCCTCGAGGCGCACTACCCGACGACGATCGCGTTCACGGTCGCGTACTCGTCGGACTACTTCGAGATCGGCATCGGCGTCGGCGGCCTGCTCGGCAACCAGGGCCCGTGCTCCTACGACGCGTTCGGCGTCGCCACGTGCGAGGCCAACAACGGCGTCACCATCAACCAGGTGCTGCGGCTGGGCTCGGTCGACGGGCTGTCGCTCGTGTGGCGGTCGTCGATCTTCTCGAGGCCGCAGGCGTTCGTCTTCGGCGTCGGCCGCGGCGAGGCGAACGTGCCGCTCACGAGCCGGCTCGGGCTGTTCGCGGCCGGGGGCGCCGGCGAGAACGGGTGGATGCTCGGCGAGCTCGGCGTGCGTACGTACGTCGGCGGCACGGGGGCCCGCGGCACCATGGTGCTGTCGGCGAGCCTCGGCTACTCGGCGGTCTTCGACGGGCCGCTGGCCGAGCGCGCGGGCGGGCCGTCGGTGGCGATCGGCGCCGAGTGGAGGCGCTGACTCACTCGCAGCAGGCGATGGGGCGCGCCTGCGTGCAGTCGACGCCCGTCGCGTTGTTCAAGACCTCGCCGGTGCGCGTGACGGTGAGGGTGCCGAACGAGTTGGTCGGCGACGTCCACGCGTTGCAGGTGCCGCTGGTGGTGCCCGAGCGGCCGGCGCGCGGCACGCCGTTCGTGATGGCGGTGCCGTCGACCGGGGAGGCGCTCCAGTCGATCCACGCCTGGCTCACGGGCATCAGCAGCGACGAGTTGCTGCGCAGGTACTCGGCGGCGTGGCAGAGGTGCGCGCGCCCGCCGAACTCGGCCTGGCACTTCGCGTTGGCTCCGGGGCGGCCGCCGAGGTTGCCGGTGAAGGTCGCCGCCGTCGCGCCGAGCACGCGGGTGGGGCGCACGCCGGCGCAGCAGGTGACCGGGCGCGGCTGAGTGCAGTCGACGCCGGTCGCGTTGTTGACGACCTCGCCGTTCACGCCGACGGTCAGCGTGCCGAACGACAAGGTCGCCGACGTCCACGCGTTGCAGGTGCCGCTCGTCGTGGCCGAGCGGCCTGCGCTCGTGCCCGCGGCGATGACCGTCGCGCCGTTCTCGGACGTGCTCCAGTCGATCCACGCGCCGCTCGGAGGGGCTCCAGTGTTCGGGTACGAGCTCAGGTACTCGGAGCCGTGGCACATCCACGCCTGGGGCCCGAACTGCGCCTGACACGCAGCGTGAGCTCCGACGCGCCCGCCGATGTTCCCGGTGAACGTCAGGCTCGTGAAGCCGACGAAGGAGCCGAGATCGGAGCTCGCGATCACCGAGAAGCCTCCGTCGGCCAGCACGATGCCTGGCGGCCCCGGCGGCCCGGGCGGGCCCTGCATGCCCGGCGCGCCGTTCATGCCGTTGGTCCCGTTGGTGCCGTTCATTCCGTTGCTGCCGTTCGCGCCGTTGCAGATGAGCGAGGCTCCGCCGTCGGGAGCGATGACGCGGATGCCGCCGGTCGGGCAGGCGCCACCCGCGGCCTGGACGTCGACCGAGCGACCGTCGACGCCGTTGGTGCCGTTGGTGCCATTGACTCCGTTCGTACCGTTGGCGCCGTTGCAGAGATAGAGGACGCCGCCGTCGGTGAGCGCGATGCGCACGCCGCCGCCGGAGCACTGGCTGCCGGCATCGACGGCGCTGACGTCGACGGAGCGGCCGGGCGGGCCGGTCACGACGCCGCCATCGACGATGAGCACCATGCCGGGCTCGCCTTGATCGCCTCGGTCGCCCTTGTCTCCCTTGTCGCCTTTCTCTCCGGGGTCTCCCTTCGAGCCGGGGGCGCCGGGCATGCCGGCGGGCCCCTGGGCGCCGGTGTCGCCCTTGGGGCCCTGCGTGCCGCCGGACGGGCAGGCAGCGAGGGCGAGTGCGACGGCAGCCACGAGGAGAGCTCTCATGGGCTGCATGACCCCGGGGCGGGCCCGGTTGAGCAAGATGAGTCACACGGCGGGGTGCGTGAGCCGGTTCAGCACCGAGCGAACGCGGCCGGGGAAGCGGACCGCGGCCAGCGACGCCCGGTACACGCGGCCTGCGACGGCGTCGCGAGGCAGGGCGCGGGCGAGCCAGAGCGCGGCCTCGACATCGGGGCCGTCGTACGTCTTCGCGGCGCGCTCGAGGTGGCTCAGTGCGCGGCGGCGCTGGCCGAGCTGCAGCGCCCAGTGGCCGGCGAGGTAGCTGCGGAACCCGCGCAGCGCGAGCAGATCGGGATCGTTCGGCTCGCGCGCGAGGTAGAGCTCTTCGAGGCCGCGGAGCACGTCTTCGTGGAAGGTGGCGGCCGTCTTGCCGGTGACGAGGTGCCCTTCCTTCGGCAGCGCGCCGCCGTTGGTGCGCTCGTGCTTGTAGCAGCTGGGCGCTCCGAAGAGGTTCATCGGGGCGAGCCCGCTGAGCTTCGCGAGCCAGGGGAAGTCGGAGGCCACGGTGTAGCTCTCGTCGAACTCGCCGAGGCGCTCGAGCAGCGAGCGGCGCAGCACCGTCGGCTGCAGCGCGGTGAGCCAGCCCCAGCGCCAGTGCTCGAAGAGGTTGCCGCGCCAGTGCTGCACCGAGGTGAACCCGGTCGTCGCGAGCGCGGGCCTCGCCCAGTCGCCGATGGGCTCGCGCGTGTCGTAGTACCAGAGCAGCGGGTCGCCGCGCGGCGGCCCAACCGCGAACCGCTTCGAGCCGATGCGGGCGGCGGTCGCCGGGTACCACTCGCCGAGCTCCAGGTAGAAGTGTTTGGCGATCTTCCCGGGCGCGAAGATCTCCCACCACTCGCTCGTGGCCAGCGACTCGGAGGGGAACGCCTCGAAGAACGCCGCCATCAGCGCGAGGTGATGCGGCAGCCACTCGTCGTCGGAGTCGAGGAACGAGATGAGCTCTCCGCGCGTGGCGCGCAGGGCGGCGTTGCGGGCGCCGGCGACGCCGCGGTTCTGCTGGCGGATCTTCCGCACGCGCGGGTCGACGACGCGGGCGAGCAGCTCGGGGGTCGCGTCGGTAGAGCCGTCGTCGACGACGATGAGCTCCCAGTCGGTGAAGCGCTGGGCGATGACGCTGTCGATCGCGCGCTGCAGCGTGTCGGCTCGGTTGTACGTCGGCATCACGACGGAGAAGCGCGGAGCGGGCATGGTGGGCGAAGCTGTCGCAAGCGACGTGCCGCTTTCGGCTGCGCGGCGGCCGGGGCGCGAGCGGCAACAATTGCGCGAGCGCGGCGGCGATCGCTGAGGCGTGCCGCGCGCTCGGGCATGCAGTTCTTTCGCGCGGCAGCTCGTCGCCGATCCACCGCCGCAGGCTACGTTGCGCTCCCTGCGACGCATCGACCGCGGCGCGGCTCGACGGGCCGATCCCGGCGCGAACCTCGAGGCTGTCGTGCACGCTTCGTGAGAGTCGCGAATCGACGTCGCGCGCGCCACGCCGCATTCAACTCAGGCGAGCGGCGGGTCTATAAGCCCCGCGACGTGAAGGGTCGATCGCCAGACGCGGCCGCGCGGTGGTTGGCCCTCGGCGCGCTGGCCTCCGTGCTCGCCGCGTGCGCGACGACGGCGCCGCGCTTCAGCCAGCCGGTGGCGACCACGTTCGCGCACGAGCCGATGCGCGTCGTGGTCACCCCCGAGCTCGAGGTCTACTTCCCCGAGCACCTGCGCGAGCAGGCGCTGCGCGTCGCGGCGCGCGCGGCCGAGTGCGTTCGCGAGCTGCGCGCGCGGCAGAAGACCACCCGGCCCCGCGATCGCGCGCTGCTGTTCATCACCTCGGCGAACTTCAACAACGCGTACGTGACCGGCCTCGCGTACGGAGAGCCGCTGCACTCGCTGGTGCCGACGCAGCTCAGCAGCGAGTCGTTCGCGTTCGACGGCCTGCCCGACGTCGACCCCGGCGACGTCGCGTGCCACGAGATGGCGCACTTCGTTCACTTCGAGCAGGTCGAGAACTTCTGGCGCGCGGTGAACGCGGTGTTCGGCCCGGTGGCCCCGCCGGAGGAGGCGCTCGGCAGCTGGTTCAACGAGGGGCTCGCGCAGTACTACGAGGGGCGCCTGTACCGGAAGGTCGGCCGGCCGCACAGCGCGTGGTACCGCGGCGTGTTCGAGTCGTTCGTCGCGAGCCGCGGCGGCGCGCTGGGGCCGGGCGACCTGAGCCCGTACAACCGCGAGCTCTACCCCGAGTCGGGCGCGTACCTGTCGGGGCTGTTCTTCGTCGAGTGGCTCGCGCAGCGCAGCGGCGAGGAGCGCCTGTGGGAGCTGATGGACCTGCAGGGTCGCAGCTTCTTCTGGCCGTTCGGCACCGTGCTGCGCTTCAAGACGATCTACGGGGCGTCGCTCGGCGCGCTGGTCGACGAGTGGAGCGAGTCGCTGCAGGCGGGCCTCGTCGTTCGCGAGCGGCCCGAGGCCCAGCGCGTGCTGCTGCCCCACCTCGGGCAGTGGGCGAGGCTCGCGTCGCACGCGACGAGCGGCACGCTCGCGGTCGTGACCTCGGGCAACGACGAGGTGCCGATGCTGCGCATCCTCGGGCCCGAGGGCGGCGTGCGCGTCGAGCGGCGCCTGACGCGCATGTTCCCGTGGCGCGAGTGGGTCGTCGTCGGCCCGAGCGCCGCGTCGGGTCTCTCGTTCACCGCCGACGGCCAGTGGCTGTTCTTGATGAACGGCGACGTCACGGCGCGCGGCGACACCACCGGGCAGCTGTGGAAGATCGACGTGCTGACGGGCGATGTGGTGCAGGTGTGGCAGGGGCTGGGGCCGAGCCGCGGCGGCTGCGCGTCGGCAGACGGCGCGCGCTACACGCTGGTGCGCACCGGGCCGGGCTTCACGCGGCTCGTCGAGCGAGACCTCGCGAGCGGCGACGAGCGCGTGCTGGTGGAGCTGCCGGCAGAGACGCCCGCCTCGTCGCCGCAGTGGAGCCCCGACGGCGAGCGGCTGGTCTTCTCGCGCCTCGACAGCGTGGGGTGGAACCTGGTGGTGCGCGAGCCCGACGGCAGCCTGCGCTCGCTCACGCGCGACGGCGCGGCGAGCTACGGCGCCCGCTTCGACGCCGCCGGCCGCGTCGTCTTCGGCCGCGCGGCGGGGCGCACGGTGCAGGTGCACCGCCTCGCGCTCGACGGCGCGGAGCTCGAGCGCCTGTCCGACGTGCCGTACGGGCTCGCCGACCCGGCGCCGGTGCCGGGCGGTGTCGCGGTCGTCAACCGCGACGGCACGCAGTGGTCGCTCGACGTCGTGCCGGCGCAGCCGCTCGAGGTGACGGCGGTGGCAGACGAGCAGGAGCCTCCGCCGCGGCACGAGCCGCCGCCGCTGCAGATCGAGTCGGACGAGCCCTACTCGGGCTTCGATCACGTGTTCGTGCCGCAGATGCGCTTCCCCTCGGCGACGCTCGGGTTCGTGACCGACGCGGCGGGAGGGCTCCACCCGCGGGCGACCGTCTACGCGTCGCTCTCGGGCAGAGATCGCCTGAGCTGGCACAACTGGGGCGCCGAGGTCGGGCTCATCGTGCCGTCGCTCGAGTCGACGGTGTGGGTGGGCTACCGGAACCTGCAGCTCGCTCCGTGGTCGGTGGCGGTGGCGGGCTCGAGGCTGGGCCTCATCGGCGACACGTACTGGGCGGCGAGCGCGAGCGCGGGCCGGACGATCTTCACGGCGCCGCTGTCGTTCGGGGTGTACGCGCTGGTGCACGAGGCGCCGCTGCGCGCGGCCGATCGCTTCATCGGGCCGTGGGCCGAGGTCGCGTACGCGTCGAGCGAGAGCACGGCGTACGGCGGGCCGCAGCGGCTGCTCGCGGTCTCGCTGCGCGGCGCGGCGTACCCTACGTTTCTCGGCAGCAGCTTCACGCTGCTCGACGGCCGGGCGGGGCTCGCTCTCGCGGCGCCGCTGCCGCTCTCGACGCGCCACAACCTGGTGCTGACGGCCGTCGGTCGCGCGCTGTACGGGGCGCCGCGCGGCTCGCTGCGCGTCGGCGGCGTGCAGCTTCCGGGCACGGTGTGGTGGAACCCCGACGGCTCGGGCCCGCCGGCGAGCCAGCTCGTGCTGCCCGGGTCGCTGGTCGAGGGGCTGCGCGGGTACGAAGATCGCGCGGTGCTCGCGACGCGCGCCGCGCTCGCGACGCTGCAGTACCAGTACTCGTTCGTGATCGATCGCGGCCTCGCGTCGGTGCTGTACCTGCTGCCGTCGCTGTTCTTCCGCCAGGTCGACGTGCAGCTGTTCGGGTCGGCGGCGCTCACCGACAGCGCCGAGGGGCCGTGGGCGCGGGCGGTCGGGGGCGCGGTGCTCTTGAGGGCCGTGCTCGGCGACGCGATCAGCCTGGCGCTGTACTACCAGCTCTCGTACCGCTTCGACCTCGGGCTGCCGCCGCTGCACGCGGCGGGGCTCGCGGTGCAGTAGTCAGGCGAGCTCTTTGAGCCACCGCGCGGCCTCGCCAACGCTCAGGCCGGTGATGCGCACGCGCCGAACGCCTGCGGGCCTCAGCTGCGCGGCGCGGGCCATGACGGGCAGGGCCCAGATCGAGCGGTCGGCGATGCGGGCGTTCGTGCCCGAGATGCGCAGGTTCGCGAGGCCGACGGCGTCGATCGCGAGGGGGTCGGTGCCGGCGGCGAGGAAGTCGAACGACGCGACGTCGCCCGAGTCGGGCCCGCCGTCGGTGAAGCCCTTGCGGCCGTCCATCAGCACGAGCGAGGGCCGCAGCACGAGCGACAGCTCGGCGAGGCGCTGCTTGAACCCCGAGGGGAAGTGCATGCCGAGGCGCGCGCTCGAGTCGACGACGCCGACCCAGTTCTTCTGGGCCATGGTGAAGTCGCCGAGCTGGTGCGTACGGGGCGTGCAGAGGTTGATGACGTGATCGGCGGCGGCGACCGCGGCGTAGATCGGCACGACGCCGCCCCAGTGCACGGCGTCGCTGTGCTGAAGGCCGACGACGGGCTCGTCGTCGAGCGGGCGGCACGCGATGCCGGCCTGCGCGGCGACCTCGAAGTACCCGAGCTTGTCGAACGTCTCGTTCGTCGAGGCGCGGAACATCGTTCGGTCGGCGATGAACGGCCTGCCGCCGCGCTCCTGCACGGCCTTCGCGACCTCGAGCAGCACCTCGGGGTCGGTGGTTGCGGGGTAGCGCTGCGCGCTGTTGGCCGCGGGCTTGAGCAGCACGGTCTGGCCGTCGCGAATGAAGCCGAGGCCGCCGGCGGCGGCGATGACGGCGCGCACGGCCTCGGCGAGGCTTTGGTGCTGCGACGGCCGCACGACCGCGACGAGGTTCGTCGACGGCCGCAGGAAGCTCGATGGCTGCACGACGGGCGGCGCAGCGGCAGCGCGGCTGCTGGTGCAGGCGGCGCCCGAGAGCGCAACGCTTGCACTTGCGGCGAGGGCGTCTCGGCGCGTGATCTTCATGGTGACCGGCGCGTGCAAGCGCCCGGCCTTCGCGCACGGGCGATGCATCACGCGCGGGTGAACAGGAGGCCATCATGGGCTACCTCGTGGAAGAGACGTCGTTGAGTGGAGGCCCGGCGCTCGCGATTCGCGACACCGTGCCGATGTCGGGTCTGCCTGCGTTCTTCGGCGCGGCGTTTCCCGAGCTGATGGCTGCGGCTTGCAAGGGTGGAGCGCGCACGATCGGCGCGCCGTTCGCGCGCTACTACTCGGTGACCCAGCCCGCGGTCGACGTCGAGGTCGTCGTCCCGCTCGACATCGCGGTCGGCCGGTCGGGGCGCGCGGTGCCGGTGCAGCTCACGGACGGGGCCGCGATTCAGGTGAAGCACACGGGCCCGTACGACACGATGCACCCCGCGTACGTCGCGCTCGAGCAGTGGCTGCAGACCCACTACGCGAAGCCGACCGAGCCGCCGCGCGAGGTGTACCTCACGTCGCCCGCGGGGACGCCGAACCCGAGCGACTGGCAGACGCTCGTCGTGCAGCCGTACGCGCCGCCGGTGTGAGCGCTGCCTGAGCCTCGCGCTCCGGGCTCGCGAATTGCAGCCCTCTGGCTGCCATGGTGGACAGCGCCCCATTCCCCGCAGATGCCGCAGCCCTGCGACTTGCAGGGCTCGGCGGCGCTGTGGCGAAAGAGCGCCTGCTGCGCGACGGGCCGAACGAGCTGTCGGTCGCACGGAGGAAGACGTTCTTCGCGACGCTGCTGCACACCGTGAAGGAGCCGATGGTGCTGCTCCTGCTCGCGTGCAGCGCGCTGTACTTCTCGTTCGGTGACGTACGCGAGGCGCTGCTGCTCGCGGGCTCGATCGGGCTGGTCATCGGCATCACGCTCGTTCAGGAGCGGAAGACGGAGCGCGCCCTCGAGGCGCTCAAGAGCCTCTCGAGCCCGCGCGCGAGCGTCATTCGCGACGGCAAGGCGACGCGCGTCGCGGCGCGCGAGGTGGTGCGCGGCGACGTGCTGCTCCTGGAAGAGGGCGACCGCGTGCCGGCCGACGCCGTGCTGCTGTCGGCCACCGGGCTGCGCGTCGACGAGTCGCTGCTCACCGGCGAGTCGGTCGCAGTGCAGAAGGAGGCCGCGGGCCACGCGCTGCCGATGCAGGCTCCGGGCGGCGAGCGATCGCCGTTCGTCTACGCGAGCACCCTCGTCGTCGGCGGGCGCGGCACCGCCGAGGTGCAGGCCGTCGGCATGGCGACGCAGGTCGGCCGCATCGGGCGCGCGCTCGAGACGCTCTCGCCGGGGCAGAACCCGCTCACCCGCCAGGTGTCTGCGCTCGTGCGCGTGCTCGGCGCGGCGGCCGCCGTCGTGTGCCTGGCCGTGGTGCTCATCTACGGGCTCGGGCGCGACGAGTGGCGCAACGGCCTGCTCGCGGGCCTCACGCTGGCGATGTCGCTCTTGCCCGAGGAGTTCCCGGTCGTGATGACGCTGTTCCTCGTGCTCGGGGCGTACCGCATGTCGAAGCGCCAGGTGCTCACGCGCCGGCTCGCCGCGCTCGAGACGCTCGGCGCCGCCACCGTGCTCTGCACCGACAAGACCGGCACGCTCACCGAGAACAAGCTGAGGGTCGTGAAGCTCGTCGCGGGCCTCGAGGGCGAGGTGCGCGACGCGGCCGCACCGGCGACCGACGTCGACCGCGAGCTGAGGGCCGTGGCCGCGCTCGCGTGCCCGCCGCAGAGCTTCGACGCCGTCGATCAAGCGGCCGTCGCGCTCGGCGAGCCGGTGCTCGGAGGCCTCGGGTTGCCGCCGCGCGCTGAGGTGCTCCGCGAGTACCCGCTGTCGCCCGGGCTGCCGGTGCTCGCCGAGGCCCGCGCGGTCGGCGGGGCGGTGCTGATCGCGATGAAGGGCAGCCCCGAGGCGGTCGCGTCGCTGTGCGGCCGTAGCGCCGAAGAGCTGGCGAAGATTCACGCGCGCGTCGAGGCGATGGCCGCCGAGGGGCTGAAGCTGCTCGCCGTGGCGAGGGCGGAGGTGCCGGCGGCGGCGCTGCCCGAGCACCTGAGCGAGGTGTCGTTCGAGTACCTGGGGTTGCTGGGCATCGAAGACCCGCTGCGGGCCGGAGTTCGCGAGGCGGTCGACGAGTGCCGCTCGGCGGGCATTCGGGTGCTCATGATCACGGGCGACCACCCGCGCACCGCGCTGGCCATCGCGCGCCAGGCGGGGCTCGACGCGGGCGCCTGCCTCAGCGGAGGCGAGCTCGACGCGCTGTCGGACGAAGAGCTCGCGACGCGGCTCGCGGCGGTGAGCGTGTTCGCGCGGGTGACGCCGCTGAACAAGCTGCGGCTGGTGAAGAGTCTGCGGGCGTCGGGCGAGATCGTGGCGATGACGGGCGACGGGGTGAACGATGCTCCGGCGCTGCGGGCCGCGCACATCGGCGTGGCGATGGGGGGCCGGGGCACCGACGTGGCGCGCGAGGCCGCCGACCTGGTGGTGCTCGACGACGACTTCGTGTCGATCGTGGGCGCGGTGCGCTCGGGTCGGCGCATCTATGCGAACGTGCAGAAGTCGCTCGAGTACGTGCTGGCGGTGCACGTGCCCATCGCGGGCATGGGGCTCATTCCGCTGGTGTTCGGGTGGCCGCTGCTCTTCACGCCGGTGCACATCGTGTTCCTCGAGCTGATCATCGACCCGGCGTGCTCGATCGCGTTCGAGATGGAGCCCGAGGAGGCGAACGTGATGCGGCGCCCGCCGCGCAAGAGCGATGCGCGGCTGCTCGGCGCGAAGGAGCTCTTCCGCAGCGCGCTCGAGGGGGCGGTGGTGCTCGCGGCGATCGTCGTGACGTTCTGGGTCGGGCTCGGGCGCCACGCCGGCGCGGCCGACGCGCGGGCGATCGGCTTCGTGACGCTGATTCTGGGGAACCTGACGCTGATCTTGATGAACCGGTCGCGCTCGCTGAGCCTGTGGCGCACGCTGCGCCGCCGGAACCCGGTCTTGTGGGCGATCGTCGCGGGAGCGCTGGGGCTGCTGGCGCTCACGCTCTACACGCCGCCGCTGCGCGACCTCTTCCAGTTCTCGCTGCTGCACGGGGCCGACCTCGCCGTGTGCGGCCTCGCCTGGGTCTGCGTCGCGGCCCTGCTCGCGGCGCTGCGCTGGTTCAGCCGCGACCGAGAGACGGGCGACCCGCCGCGGCTCGGGAGCCCCGGTGTTCGCGCGCCGGCGTGAGGGCCGTCACGTGCCGCCGAGGGCGATGGGCTCGACGCGCTGCCACTTGCCGGGCTCGGTCGCGAGCGCGTGCTCGGCGACCTGCTGGGTGACGCGCGCGAGGGCCTCGGGCTCGATCTTTCGACCGATGCCCGTCTGCGGGTCGGTGAGCCACTGCGCGGCGAGGGTGACGTTGCGAAGGTAGATCATGGGCTCTGAAGTCACGTGTGTCAGTCTCCGCACTGGAAGTCGGCCCGGCACCGCTCGCCGGGCGTGGTGCACTGCGCGTGGGTCACGCACTGGACGCACCGGCTGCCGTTGCAGTGCGGCGTGTTGCCGCCGCAGTTGGCGTCGCTGAGGCAGGCGGCGCACCGGCCTGTGGCCGGGTTGCAGAGCGGCGCTCCGTTGTCGGGGCAGTTCGCGTTGGTGAGGCACTGCACGCACACGCCCGCATCTGCGTTGCACTGCGGCGCCGACGGCGCGGCCATGCAGTCACCGCCGGTGAGGCAGGCCCGGCGGCACGCGTGAGAGACCGAGTCGCAGACGGGGGTCGAGCCGCCGCAGTCGGCCGCCGAGAGGCACCCGACGCACGTCTTCAGCGCCGGGTCGCAGCGCCCGTTGTTCGGGCACGTGGTGTCGTTCACGCAGCCGACGCAGCGGCCCGTCGCGGTCTCGCAGACCGGTGTCGAGCCGCCGCAGTCGCCGCTGCCCATGCACCCCACGCAGCGCGCCGGGTTGCCCGAGCACAGCGGCGTCACCGCCGCGCAGGCCGCGTTGTTGAGGCACGCCGAGCAGCGGCCGCCCGCGCAGACCGGCGTCGCGGCCGGGCAGTCGCCGTTCAGCAGGCACGTCACGCAGACCATGCGCGGCACGTCGCAGACCGGCGTCGAGCCGGAGCAATTCGCGTTCGACTGGCACTGCCGGCACTCGCCGGCCACGCACAGCGGCCTTGCGGTCGGGCAGTTCATGGCGGAGGCGCACTCGACGCAGCGGTGCGCGACGGGGTCGCAGTTCGGCGTCGCGCCAGAGCACTGAGCGTTGCTCGTGCACTGCACGCACAGGCCGCTCGCGGTGTCGCAGAGCGGCGCGGCTGCGCTCGTGCACATCGTGCTCGACGTGCAGGCCGCGACGCAGCTGCTGGTGCGGGGGTCGCACAGCGGCGTGGCGCCTCCGCAGTCGGCGCCCTGCAGGCACGCGACGCATCGGCTTCGGGTGGGGTCGCAGATGGGGGTGGCTCCGCCGCAGTCGGTCGAGGCGGCGCACTGCACGCACTGGTTCGCCGCGCAGACGGGCCGCGCGGTGGGGCAGTCGGCCCCGGTCACGCACTCGGCGCAGGTGCCAGCGGCCGTGCACGTGCGACCGCCGCCGCAGTCGGCGCCCGAGCGGCACTCGACACACGACCCCGCGGCGCCGCAGAACGGCCGCTGGCCGCCGCACTGCGCCTCGCCGACGCACTGGACACAGCTGCCGTGCGCGGTGTCGCAGACCGGCGTCGCGCCGCTGCACTGCATGTCGGTGGTGCAGGAGGCGCCGCAGGTGTGTGCCGCGGTGTTGCAGACCTGGCCCGAGGCGCAGGTGGCGCTCGAGGTGCACTCGACGCACTGGCCGGCCGTGGTGTCGCAAGCGGGCGCGGCGCCGCCGCACTGGGCGTCGCTGGTGCAGGGAGTGCCGACCGGCACCTGCGGCCGCACGCTGCAGCTGCAGCCCGCGCCGAAGAGCAAGAGGGTTCCCATCGCGCAGAGCGCGTGCGTTCTCATCGTTCGTCTCCTGTTCACTGCTTCTTGCCGAAGGCCCGCCGGCTCAGGGGTCTTCGGCTCCGTCGTGGTCGTCGTCGCGCACGGCCTTCAGCGACGCGGTGAAGCGGCTCATGAGCTCTGCCGCGGCCTTCTCATCCGACGGGCTCAGCGGGTCGAGCCGGCCGTCCTCGCGCTTGCCCATCCACTCGCGGGGGTCGGCCACGAGCGAGACCGCCGACGGCTTGCCGAGCTCGACGCGCCAATGCTCGCAGCTCAGCTCGAGGTCGCGAGGCTCTGGCGCCTCGACGCGGAAGGGGGCGCCGTCGTACGTGCCGCTCACCGACAGCGCGGGCACCTCGAGGGTCACCTTCGCCCAGTCGCCGCGCTCGAGCGCGCCGCGCGCGAGCTCCGACCAACCGGTCGCGAGGTCGACGCTCACCGGGTGAGCGCCCTGCAGCGTCTGCAGCGCGTCGCCGTCGCCCTTCGGCCGCGCGCTCGCCGCCAGCGTCACGTCGAGCCGCTGGAGCACGAGCACGTGGCCGTCTTTCTCGAGGCGGGGCGGCAGCGCGCCCGAACTCAGGGCGAGGCCGAGTGAGACCTCTTGCGGCGGCGTGTGGAAGCCGCCGCACGCGCCGACGCCGAGGAGCGGAAGGAGCCGCAGCATCAGCGACCAGAGGGGCCTGCCCGCGCGGGGGCTGCAAGAATGTGGAGCGCTCATCGAAACCCGTACCCCACTCCGGCCCACACCGAAGACGCGCCGAGGTGCGTCGTGACGCCGTCGACCGACAGCGCCGAGTAGCTGACGCGCGCGCCGAGCAGGGCGCTGAAGCCGGCGCCGACGAGGAAGCGGGCGTCGAGCGCGAGCCCGGGCACCGTGAGCCAGGCCGAGTCGGTGCCGCCGGTCGCAGGGTAGCTGCGAGCGAACCACGCGACCGACAGCCGCGGGCCGACGCCGAGCGTGAAGCGGCCGAACGTGAACGGCAGCTGCGCGCCGAGGCCGAGCTCGGTGAGCGTGAGCGTCACCGGCACCGGCACGCCGTCGGGCGCGATGTCGGTGGCGATGCGGCCGAACTGCAGGTCGAAGCCCACGTCGATGCGCCGCAGCACGAGCCGCGGCAGCCACACGGCGGCCGAGACGAGCGGCAGTGATCCTCCGATGCGCGCGCGCAGGTCGGGCGTGAGCAGGAACTGGTAGCCGCCGCGCAGCTCGAGCCCGAGGAAGCTCTGACGGGGCGCCGAGAGCTGCGCGAGGTCGAGGCGCTCGCCGGGCTGCAGCTCGACCTGCGCCTCGCTCAGGGTCGCGCCGCCCTTCAAGACCTGAACGCGGTGCGCCCCGGCGGCGACGGCGATCGAGCCTGGGAGGGCTCCAGCGGCGGCGCCGTCGACGTGCACCTCGGCGCCCTCGAGGCTCTCGTCGTAGCTGCCGAGCTCGGGCAGCCCGTTCGCGCTGGGCTCACCCACGAGCACGACCGGGTCGATGCCGACGACGGCCGACTCGGCGCTCGGCGTCTGCCGGCCCTGCGTGAAGTAGTACGTGCGTGTGCGCGCCCAGTCGTGCGCCTCCTCGGCGCTGACGGCGCCGTCTCGGTTGCGGTCTTTTCGCTGCACGAGGGCCTCGAGAAAGAAGTGCGTGTAGATGTCGTGCCCGAGCGCGTCGTCTTCGCGCGCGGCCTGACCCCACGCCGAGGCCGAGAGCGTGGTCACCGCGCGGCTGACCTCCGAGAGCGGTCGTGGCGACGGGCCCTTGAGCCCTTTGAGCTCGGCCTCGACCTCCTCGGGCAGGCGCGACTTGCCGCCGCCCGAGTGGCAGGCAGCGAGCACGAGCGCCTTGCGCCGTGAAGGCAGCGCGTCGAAGAGTCGGTCGAGCTCGTCGACCGAGAGCGCGGTGCCGACGGGGTCGCGCCGCTTCGCGTCGGAGGTGACGAGGAAGCGACCGAGCTCGCCCCCGGGCTTCTTCGCGAGGGTGCCGTGGCCCGAGAAGTAGACGACGACCACGTCGGCGGGGCTGCGGTTGCGCTCCTTCAGGCGCTCGAGCGCGGCGAGCACCGAGGGGCGCGTCGTGAGCGGCCCGGTGACGAGCAGCTCGGTCTCGAACCGGCCGTCGGCACGGAGCACGCGCGCGAGCTCCGAGGCGTCGCTCGAGGCGAACTGCAGCGCGGGCCACGCTTCGTCGGAGGTTCGGTCGACGCCGATCAGCACGGCGAGGCGCCTGCCCGAGAGCTGCTCGAGGCGCCCGGCCGACAGCTCGGGGTGGGGCACGAGCCCTCCCTTCTGTCGGCTGGTCGCGCACGCGCCACATGACAACGCGGCGAGCGCGAGCAGGGCGCGCGACGTCACGGGCCGGCCACCTCGAGCTCGACGACAGAGAGGGGGGCTGCGGCGCGCAGGGCGGCGGCGAGCTCGTCCTGGCGCAGCGGCGAAGGCGACGCGAGCACCGTGAACCGCTGGCGTCCGCTCAGCGCCTGCAGCGAGTAGCCGTGCACCGTGCCGGCGACGGTGAGCGCGCGAGTGCCCGCTGGCTCGAGCCGCGCGGGCACCCCGATGGGCGGGTAGAAGGCCTCGATCGAGCCGTCGCCGCCGACGCGCGCGAGGTAGACGTAGGCGGCTTCGCCGAGCGTGTACGTGAAGAACAGCTCGGCGGTGGTGGGCCAGGCGGGCTGGGTAGAGAGGGGCTCGAGCGGAGCGCCGGGCCTGAGTGACGCCACCGCCGTGAGCGACGGCGGGGCGGCCGGGCCTTTGAGCTGCTGGGTGGCGGCGCGTGTCGGGCCGAGCGCCGGGGTCAAGGTGAGGAAGGCGGCGCCGGCCGCGGCGGCGAGGGGCACCAGCGCGAGCCACGGCGAGAGGCGGGGCCGTGGGGTGAGGCTGCGCAGCACGCGGCGCTCGACCGCGAGCATGCGGGTCGTGTCGGGGGGCGGCGCCGTCGAGACGCGAGCGAGGGCGGCGTCGACTGCGCAGTCGAGCGCCAGATCGTCGGCGGCGTCGGCGGCCGCGTCGCACGCCTCGCACGGGTCAGCGAGGTGCGCCAGGAGCGAGGCGCGTTCGTGGGGCTCGAGAGCGCCGCGGCGCAGCCGAAGCCAGGACTCGGGGGTGAGGTGGTTCATGGGGTCGAGGCTCCTCTCGGTGCGGCGTCGGTCGCGGCGAGCAGCGCTGCGAGCCGGCGCTTGATGCGGGCGCGAAAGCGGGTGAGGCGAGACGTGACGGTGCCCTTCGCGACGCCGAGCTCGTCGGCGAGCTGCTGCACCGAGATGTCGCCGTCGACGTAGAAGCGCTGCACGATCGCGCGCTCGCGGCCGTCGGTGAGCTCGTCGAGCAGCGCGCGGACGACACCCAACGCCGGATCTTCTGCGAGGGTGAGCTCGACGACGCTGGCGGCTTCGCGCGCCGCCTCGGTGTCGCGACTGCGGCGTGTGACGGAGCGCTCGCGGGAGGCGAGGGCCTCGCGCCGGGCGATGGCCTGAACCCACACGCCGAAGCGCGCGGGCTCCTTGAGCTGGTTCAGGCTCGCGAACGCGCGAATGAAGCTGTCCTGCACGACGTCCTCCGCTTCGGGCACGGTGAGGCGAAAGCCGACCCTCAGCGTGGCCAGCACGCGGCCCGCATGCCGGCGAAACAACTGCACACACGCCGACTCGTCGCGCCGCAACGCAGCGGCGACCAGCTGGTCGTCGGGTGCCTCTTCCAAATCGCGTGACCTCTGCTGACCTGAGGGTTGAGGTACCGCGACGGCTGCAAGAAAAGGCAGCCCGTCGCCGGTGTGAGCGCGCTCCAGTGCTCTGAACCGGAGCGTCGTGACACCGGCGGCTGCCGCGCGAGGCGCAGCCGCGTCGCTGCCGGTGCTGGACGGGGGAAGCCGGCTCGATCCCCACGGGCGGCGACTGGCGACGGCGCGGCAAGCGGTTCGGCCATCGGTCTAGAGCCCGAGGTAGCCGGGGTTGCGCCTTGCGTGCGACGCGCCCCACGCGCCGAGCGACGGAGAGGTGCGCCACGGGCGGTCGCCCTCGGAGACCGGCACCTGCTCGGTGAAGCCGGGCTCGCCGCGGTAGCTCATCTGGAACTCGGTGACGGTGCCGAGGTCGGCGGGCACCTCCATGACGACCTGCTCGACGAACCGCAAGAACGCGCGGCTCTGGGTGCCGCCGCCGCTGCGGTGGGCCTGGTAGACGCTGTCGGAGAAGTCGAAGAAGCCCTGGTTGGCGCAGCTGCCCATCGTGAGCCGGCACTCCTGGTCTTCGCCGTTCAAGCGCGTGAGGCCCCAGTCGCCGATCGCCATGGTGAAGGGCGCGCGCGCCTCGTTCTGGGCGAAGCGAAACTGCCGCTGGAAGCTCTCGAGGGGCTCTCTGAAGAAGCCCGAGGTGCCGGTGTCGAGGAACGAGCGGGGCAGCCACTTCGAGTCGACGGTGAGGTTCGCCGTGCACGAGATGCCGCCGTTGTCGGCGTACACCGCGCTCGTGGGGGTGATGCTGAGGCCGAGGCCGGTGCCCGCGGAGCAGGCGACGGTGGGGCTCGAGGCCTGAGTGAAGATCATCGCCCGCGCGGTCTGCCGCTGCTGAGCGGCCGTGGTCGCCGAGTTGGCGGCGCGGGGCGTGCGGTTGAAGGCGCCGATATACGAGTTGTGCTGGTAGGCCGTGGCGTCCCACAAGGGCTCGGTGGCAGCCTCGGTCGCCTCGAGGCGGAACATCGAGACCTCGGCGAGGTAGATGCCCCCGAGGACGATCGGCACGAGCAGGAGCAGGCCGAGCGCGACCTCGGTGACGGCCTGGCCGCGCGCCTTCACGGGATCCCCCGGTAGCCGGCGGTGAGCAGCGCGTCGAGGGTGGCGCGGTTCTGACCCGAGATCGAGCTGCCGACGTCGGCGCACGCGGGGTCGTCGATGTTCGCGCGCACGAGCGAGGCGCGCCAGTAGGGGTTGAAGAGGTTCGGGGGCTCCTGCCAGTGGCCGGGGCGGTGGTAGTACGAGATGCCCGCGGCGAGCGTCTCGAGGCGCGGCACGACGCCCGCGACCGCGTGCTGCGCCGTGAAGTCGATCTCGGCGCCCGGGGTCGAGGTGCCGAAGCGGAAGCGCAAGAAGAGATTCCACGGGTCCTTGACGCCCGAGAGATCTTTCGACGCGGTCACGAGCATCTTCGGCTGACCGAAGACGTCGTCGGGGTTGGCGACGTTGGAGGCGTTCGTGTCTTGGAAGGCGGGCCAGATGCACGACGAGCCGGCGCACGGGTCGGGGCCCGACGCTGGCACCGAGTGGGGCAAGAGCGTGTGGCGAACGTCGGGCGGAGTCGCCTCGGGCTGGAAGTCGTCGGGGCACCAGTCGTGCGAGTCGGCGCTGTTCTGCTCGTCGGTCGAGCGCACCCAGCCCTCGAAGCGCTGGTCGCCGGCGGCGCTGCCGGGGTCGCCGTCGCCGGCCCGGTTGTCGGGCCCGAGGTAGTTGACGATGACGCGCGCGTGCTCGTCGGCCCAGACGCCGTAGCCGCTTGCGGGGGCGGCGCCGTGCGACTTGGTCTCGGCGAAGTAGCTGTTGCCGATGAGCGGGAGGATCGTGATCTCGCCGCGGGCTCCGCACGGGTCGAAGGCGCGGTCGACGGCGTCTTGCAGCGCGCGGGTGCCGTCGGTGCGCAGGGTGATGAACGGGTGCGCGCGGCTGCCCATCGCGGCCTCGATCGAGTTCGGCAGGTAGCCGCCGCCGTGGCCGCTGTCGAACTCGCGTCGCGTGACGCCGATCGAGGGCGCGTTCGGCCGGGCGTTGCCGACGACGCCGACGGCGCTGCGGGCGAAGGTGGCGAGCCGGGCGCGCGCCTCGTCGAGCGCCTGCGTCTGCAGATCGGCGTACGCGGCCGCCTCGGTCTGAATCATTCGGCCCTGCAGGCCGGCGGCGTCGTCGAGCCCCTGCCAGACGCCCTTGATGCGATCGGTCTCGCGAATGACGCAGTTCATTCGCGAGTTCTGGTTGTACTGGGGTGCGCTGCTGGGGGCGAAGGAGCCCCAGCCGAAGATCTCGTAGTTGACGCGGCAGGTGTTCCCGCCGGCGCGGCAGGCGCCTCCGCCGCTGAAGGCGCCGTTGCCGGTGCCGTTGCCGTAGCAGAACTGGCGATCGGCCGCGTCCTGGCCGTGCTGGGCGTAGCGGCAATCGGCGAACGAGTCCTGAGCGACGTTGTCGCAGAGCATGCGGGGGATGCTGGGGAAGCTGCGGCGGCCGCAGCCGCAGTACTCGGCGTTCCACTCGTCGATGTAGCCCTGGTAGGTCGCGTTCAGCGCGGCGCGGTACGTCGCGGCGAAGCTGAGGGCGCTGTCGGCGCCGGCGAGGGCGACCATGGTGGCGACCTGCGCGCGGTTGAGCAGCGCGACCGAGTTGTACGCGCGCGACGTGGCGACGGCTTGCGAGTAGGCGGCCGTGTCGCTCGCGACCTGGAGCTCCATCTTCTGATGCGTGAGGTGAGCGAGGCTCATCGTCGCCATCGTGGCGAGCACGAGCACGAGCAGGAGCAGCGCGAACAGCACCAGCGCCTGCCCACGAGACCTGGACACCCGGCGCAACATGGCGCGCATCGTCGGCTCGGCCTCCCCAGGGCGCAATGCGACATTTGGTCCGCGTCACGGGGGGGCGTCTGAGGCGATGTGCCGAACTGTGCGTGGGCTCAGGGCGGGGGCCCGGCCTGGGCGAGATCGTGTACCGCGCCGAGCTCGCGGATCGCGGCGGCGAGGTGGATGAAGAGGGCGTTGCCGAGGGGCGCGACGCGCGCGCGAACCTCGTCGCGGCCGTCGCCGCTCACCACGAAGATGGGGAGGTCGAGCCCGTTCTTGCGCGCGAGCTCGAGGCCGTCGAGGCCGGAGCGCCCGGGCATGTTGACGTCGGCGACGACCGCGTCGGCCCAGCGGCGCACCCGCGTGGTGAAGGAGTCGGCGAGCTCGAAGCCGTCTTCGAGCGCGACCACGTGGAACCCCGCCTCCTGGAGGGCGGCCTCGAGCGAGTCGCGCTGGAGGTCGTCGTCTTCGGCGATGGCGACGATCAGTCTTCTGCGCAGGTCGTTCGTGCCCGGCACCATGATCTCGAAGGTGTGCACGCTGTGTGCCCCCTTGCGCACGAACCGACACCCGCATGGACTGCGCTGCTCCCGTCAGCGGCGCGGCAGGCGGAACCTGAAGGTCGAGCCGACGCCCGGCGTGCTCGCGACCGAGAGGGTGCCGCCGTGCGCCTCGGCGATGCCGCGCGCGATGGCGAGGCCGAGGCCGGCGCCGGCCTGGCGGGTGTGAGCGCCCTGCCAGAAGCGATCGAAGACGTGGGGCAGGTCCTCGGGCGCGATGCCGCGGCCGGTGTCGGTGACCGAGAAGACGACCGCGTCGGCGTCGGCGCGGGCCGAGAGCGTCACGCGCCCGCCGTGCCCGGTGAACTTGAGCGCGTTCGCGACCAGGTTGCCGAGGAGCTGCACGACGCGGTGGTGATCTGCGCGGACCTTGCCCGCCGCGTCATCACAGGTGCCGGTGAGCTCGAGCTCGTGGGCCAGGGCCTCGGCGCGGTGCGCCTCGAGCACCTCGTTCACGAGAGCGGCGCAGCTCTCGAGCTCGAGGTCGAGCGCCAGGCGGCCGCCTTCGACCTTCGAGGCGGTGAGCAGATCTTCGATGAGCCGATCGGCGCGGCGCACGGAGGCCTTGATGCGGTCGAGCTCGGGGCTCGCGCCCCGCCGCTCGAGCACGCCCGCGGTGAGCAGCACGGCGTTGAGCGGCGCGCGCAGGTCGTGAGTGACGGTGGCGAGCACCTCTTCGCGCATGCGCCGGGCGTCGACGGCCTCGCGGTACTGGCGGGCGTTGTCGAGGGCGAGGGCGGCGCGGCCGGCGAGGGCGGTGACGAGCACGAGGTCGGCGCGCGTGAACTCGGGGGTCTCGCCCAGCGAGACCAGCGAGAGGGCCCCGAGCGTCTTGCCGCGCGCCATGAGCGGAGCGCTGATCGCCGAGCGCACGCCCAGCGCGCGCACCGCGCGGAGCTGCTCTTCGTCTTCGGTGATGCGGCGGAGCCACTCGTCGGTCACGCGCTCGACGACGGCCGGCTCACCGGTGCGCAGCACGGCGTCGACGCTGCTGCCGAGGTGTCGCGCCTGGGGGCGCCGCAGCGCGATCAGCTGGGCCGCCTTCGTCGGGTCGCGGTGGGCGGCCGCGACGCGCTTCACCTCGCCGCCCTCGAACAGGTCGACCACGCAGGCGTCGGCGAGCCGGGGCACGACCAGCGAGGTCAGCCCGTCGAGCGTGGCCTGCTGGTCGAGCGACGTGCCGAGGAACTTGCCGGCCTCGGCGAGGATCTCGAGCGTGCGGCGGTTGCGCTCGGCCTCGGTCACGTCGCGCAGGTTCAAGGTGACGAGCTTCTCGCCGCGCGGAGACGTGAACGCCGCCGCCGCGACGTCGGCGAGAAGGGTCGTGCCATCTCGGCGGCGCAGCGTGAGCACCGCGCGGGCGCGGCCGGCCCGGTCGCGCTCCTCGAGGAAGCGGCGGAAGCACTCGTTCGCGACGACCACGCCATCGCGGCCCGCCGTGAGCAGCTCGCCCTCGGTGTGGCCGGTCAGCGTGCAGGCCTGCGGGTTCGCCGCGATGATGCGGCCGTCTCTCGTGACCAGCATCGTGGCGTCGAGTGCCGCGTCGAAGACGAGGTGCCACGGCGGTGTCTCGCGAGCTTCCGGCGCAGGAAAGGCGTTCATGCGGTCTCGAACGTGCGCATTCTTCGCCGCGGCGCAACCGGCCAGTTGCGCGCGCAATCGTTGCACGCCCGCGCGCCGCTCAAGCGGCGTGCTCGAAGATCGACTGCAGGTTCTTCGGCAGCTGCGCGACGACGTCGCGCGCCTCGCCCTCGCTCACGAGCTCGCTGAAGTGCTGCCCGAGCCTCCACACGAGCTCGGTGGCGCGGCCCGGGTCGACCTCGAGCCGTCGGGCCATGTCACGCTCGATGGAGCCGCGCGTGATGCGCCGGTCGGAGCCGTCGCCGTGCGGAGGCAGCCGCTCGCGGAGGTCGGCGGGCAGCTGGGCCGCGAAGTCCTTCGCTTCGTTCGGGTTCAGGCGGCCGGCGATGCCCGACGCGAACACCTCGAACGCGGCGAGGGCGTCGACCTCGCGCCGCAGCCCGGTGATGCGAATGAGCCGGGCGACGAACGCGCGCAAGGTCTGCGCGCGGTGGGCGGCCGAGCGGGCCGAGCGGCGGTAGGGCTCGGCGTGCGCCTTGAGGGGCCGAACTTCCCCGCCGGGCTTGGCCGCAGCGCTCTGCTCGAGCTGCGCGAGCACGATGTCTTCGAGCTCCTCGCGGCCGGCCGAGGGCATGAGGATCAGGTCGTCGAGCGTGACGAGCCCGGCCGGCCGCCCGTCGCGGCGGACGACGATTCGGCGAATGCGGTGCTGGCGCATCTGCGCGACGACGTCTGCGATCGACGCGGTCGAGTCGACGCACACGGGGTGGGGCGTCATCACCTCGCGCAGCGGGAGCTGATCGAGCCGCAGCCGGCTGCCGGCGCGCAGGAGCAGATCGCGGTCGGTCGCGATGCCGGCGAGCTCGCCGCCGTCGACCACGAGCACGGCGCCGACGCGGTTGTTCATCATCGCGCTCGCGGCGTCGTAGGCCGACGCGTCGGTGCGCAGCATCACCAGTCGCCCATCGCAGAATCGTTCGAGGCTCATGTGCCCGAGGGCAGCATCGTGTGTGCCAGACCTGGCGGCGCAGAAGCTGCGCGGCGCACGAGGCACGGCGCTTGAAGCCGGTACAGGGTGATGCGCGCATGCGACTGCAGCGCCGCGCACCGGCCGCGGCGGGTGGTGCTGACCGGCGGCCCGGGCGCCGGCAAGACGGCGGTGCTCGAGCTGGTGCGGCGTCACTTCTGCCGGCACGTCGACGTGCTGCCCGAGGCGGCGAGCATTCTGTTCAGCGGCGGCTTCCGGCGCGGGGCGACCCAGGCCGCGCGGTGCGCGGCGCAGCGCGCGATCTTCCGGGTGCAGCGCGAGCTCGAGGTGGTGGCCGAGGCAGAGACCTCGGCCGCGCTCACGCTCTGCGACCGCGGCACGGTCGACGGCTTCGCCTACTGGCCGCGGCCCGACGACTTCTTCATCAGCATGGGCACGACCCGCCGCGAAGAGCTGCGGCGGTACGACGCCGTGATTCACCTGCGCACGCCGCCGGTCGAGGCGTACAACCACGACAACCCGGTGCGCATCGAGACGGCGGTCGAGGCCGCGGCGATCGACGCGCGGATCATCGAGGCGTGGGCCGGCCACCCGCATCGGCAGTTCGTCGAGAGCTCGCCCGACTTCGTCGACAAGGCCCGCCGCGCGATCGCGCTGCTCGAGGAATGGGTGCCGCCATGCTGCAAGCCGTGAGAGACCCCATCTGCGGAATGAACGTCGACCCCGCCGCGCCGAAGGGCCGTGCCGGGCAGGGACCTTCTAGTCCTCGGCGTGCCGCACGTTGAACGCGAACGGCAGCGCGTCGGCGGGGCGGGTGAAGTCGGTGAGCAGCAGCATGAGGTCGCTCGAGGTGACGAGGCCGACGAGGGCGCGATCGGCCTTCGTGATGGGGATCGCGTCGATCTTCTCGTCGACCATGAGGTGCGCGAGGTCCGAGACCTTCGCCTTCGGGCCAGCCGTGACCGGCCTGCGCGTCATGATCTCGGAGACCGGCTTGTCGGGCAGATCGAGGCGGCGCTTGACGCGCTTCGCGGCTCGCAGGAGGTCACGATCCGAGACGATGCCCTCGAGCCGCCCGTGCGCGACGACGGGGATGTGCCGCACGCCGAGCTCGAGCATCTGCAGGTGGGCCTTCTTCAGCGTCGTCGTCGGCGCGACGGTCGTCACGTCGACCGTCATCACGTTTCTGGCTTTCATGAGCTCACACGCATGGAAGCCGTGTGCCAACGTCACGGTACGAGCACGGCCGCCCCTTGTACGCGGCCTTGCGCGAGGCGCTCGAGCGCAACGTTTGCCTGTTCGAGCGGGAAGACGTCGCGGCGCGTGACGATGGGGATGCGCGCGGCGAGCTCGAGCAGCTCATGGGCGTCGGCGCGCGTGGAGTTCGCGACGCTGACGACGTTGCGCTCCCACCAGAGCGCGTCGTACGAGAACGACAGCGGGCCATCGAGGTGAATCGCGTTGATGGCGAGCGTGCCGCCGCGCGCGAGCGCGTGCAGCGCCTTGACCGCGACCTCGGGCGCCGGCGCGAACGAGATCGCCGCGTCGAGCGGCTCGGGCGGCGTCTCGTCGTAGGGGCCGGCCCACTCGGCGCCGAGGGCCCGCGCGCGCTCCTGCTCGCCGGGCGAGCGGGTGGCGACGAAGACGCGGCAGCCCCAGTGGCGCGCGACCTGAATGGCGAGCGAGGCCGAGGCGCCGAAGCCGTAGAGGCCGAGCCGCTGGCCCGGCTTCACCGCCGAGCGCTTGAGCGAGCGGTAGCCGATGACTCCGCCGCAGAGCAGCGGAGCCGCGTCGAGATCGGCGAAGCCCTCGGGCAGCCGCAGCGCGAAGTCGGCGCGCACCCGCGCGTGGGTCGCGTAGCCGCCGTCGACGTCCCAGCCGGTGAACGCCGCGCGCTCGCAGAGGTTCTCGCCGCCCGTCGCGCACGCAGCGCAGGTGCCGCAGGCCGAGGCGAGCCAGCCCGCTCCGGCGCGATCTCCCGGGCGCCAGCCGACGACGTCCCGGCCGACGGCGCCGACGCGGCCGACGAGCTGGTGGCCGGGCACGATGGGCAGCCGGCGCGCGGCGAGATCGCCGGTGACGAGCTGCAGATCGGTTCGGCAGACCCCGCAGGCCGCGACCTCGATGAGCAGCTCGCCGGGCGCAGGCTCGGGCACCAGCCGCTCGGCGCGCTCGAGCGGAGCGCGCGCCAACGGCCCCGGCGACGTCAGCGTCATCTGGTGCATGAGCGATCTTTGAGCGCCGCGCGGCGCCGCCGCAACCCTTCTCGCGGCAGCGCAGCGAGTGCGCTGGTGTGTCGACGTCACGAAGATTCTGCGCTCGGTGCGCGCTGCTAACGGGCGCTTCGTGCAGGTGGCATGGCGCCTGAATCACCTGCTCGCACCATGAGCCACAAACGACTGACCTTCCGATCGGCCGCGCGCGAGAAGATCTTGCGCGGCGCCGCGCAGCTCGCCGACGCCGTGCGCGTCACGCTCGGCCCCCGCTCGAAGTCGGTGCTCATCGAGAAGAAGTGGGGCAAGCCGATCGTCTGCGACGACGGGGTCACGATCGCGAAAGAGGTCGAGCTGCCCGACGCGGAAGAGAACCTGGGCTGCCAGATGCTGCGCGAGCCGGCCGAGCGCACGCAGAACGAGGTCGGCGACGGCACGACGACGGCGACGCTGTTCGCGTACGCGATTCTGGCCGAGGGCATGCGCAACGTGGTGGCGGGCTCGAACGCCGTCGAGATCAAGCGCGGGCTCGACCGCGGGTTCGAGGTGGTGAAGGCCGAGCTCAAGCGCATCTCGAAGCCGGTGGTGAGCAAGAAAGAGCGGGCGCAGGTCGCGACGATCTCGTCGCACGGCAACACGCAGATCGGGAACCTCGTCGCCGACGCGCTCGAGAAGGTGGGGCCCGAGGGCGTCGTGTCGGTCGAAGAGGCGAAGGGCACGGCGACCGAGCTCGAGGTCGTCGAGGGCATGCAGTTCGACAACGGCTGGCTCAGCGCCTACTTCGTCACCGACCCCGAGCGCATGGAGTGCGTGCTCGTCGACGCGCTCGTGTTCCTCTACGACAAGCGCATCTCGAGCATGCAGAACATCGTGCACCTGCTCGAGCACGCGGTGAAGGTGCAGCGGCCGATCGTGCTCATCGCCGAGGACGTCGAGGGCGAGGCGCTGGCGACGCTGGTCGTGAACAAGCTGCGCGGCGCGCTGCAGGCGGTCGCGGTGAAGGCGCCGGGCTTCGGCGATCGGCGGCGCGCGATTCTCGAAGACATCGCGGTGCTGACCGGGGCGCAGGTGCTGAGCGAAGAGACGGGCGTCAAGCTCGACAAGGTCGGGCCCGAGCTGCTCGGCCGCGTGAAGCGCGTCATCGTGACGAAGGACAAGACGACGCTGGTCGGCGGCGACGGCGCGAAGCCGAGGGTCGCGGGGCGCATCGAGCAGATCCGCCGCGAGCTGCGCGACACGAAGAGCGACTACGACAAAGAGAAGCTGCAAGAGCGCCTCGCGAAGCTCTCGGGCGGGGTCGCGATCATTCGCGTCGGGGCGGCGAGCGAGGCCGAGCTGAAGCAGCGCAAAGACGCGCTCGACGACGCGATCAACGCGACGAAGGCGGCGGTCGCCGAAGGCATCGTGCCGGGCGCGGGGCTCGGCTTCCTGCGGTGCATCGGGCCGGTCGAGGCGGAGGCCGCGAAGACCGACGGCGACGAGCGCATCGGGCTCAAGGTGCTGGCGCAGGCGCTGGCGGTGCCGGCGAAGCAGATCGCCGAGAACTCGGGCTTCGACGGAGGCGTCGTCGCCGAGCGCATGAAGACCGGCACCGGCGCGATGGGGTTCGACGCTTCGAAGGGCGTGTACTGCGACCTGTTCGAGACCGGCATCATCGACCCGACGAAGGTCGGGCGCATCGCGCTCGAGAACGCGATCTCGGCGGCGAGCACGCTGCTGCTCACCGAGGCGCTGCTCACCGAGCTCCCCGAGCCGAAGGCGGCACCGAAGAACGAGATGGGGATGGAGTGATGGCGCCCGCACGAGAGATCGATGTGGCGAGCGCGGCTCGCGCCACCGCGAAGGAGGCGTCATGAGCGAGGCGGCTGCGGTGTTGAAGGGTGTGGGTGCGCCGAGGCGGTCGCTGCCCGACCTGGTCGATCGCGAGAAGCGGCGGCGGCGGCGGCGGCGCACCGCGCTGCTCGTGACGGCCCTGGCGGTGCCGGCGGTGATCGCGGCGGTGGTGGTGCTGCTGCGGCCGAAGCCGGTGCCGATGGCCGAGCGCTTCCGCGTGCAGGCCGTCACGCGGGGCGACGTCACGCGGGTGGTGCGCGCCACGGGCCACGTCGAGGCGATCACGTCGGTGTCGGTCGGGGCCGAGATCTCGGGCCGCGTCGCGACCGTCGCGGCCGACTTCAACGATCGCGTGAAGGCGGGCGACGTGCTGGCCCGCTTCGACCAGGCGGCGCTCGACGCGCAGCGCGTGCAGATCGAGGCCCAGGTCGCGGCGGCGCGGGCGGTGCTCGCACAGAGCCGCGTCGACCTCGAGCAGGCGCAGCGCAACCGCGCGCGGTCTGACGCGCTGTTCGCGAAGAGCGCGCAGACCGAGGCCGAGCACGAGACGGCGAAGTCGGCCGAGTCGCTCGCGCAGGCGCGCGTCGCGGCGGCGCAAGCCCAGCTCGCCGCGCAAGAGGCGTCGCGCGCGCTGGCGCGAACCAACCTCGAGCACTCGGTGGTGCGCTCGCCGATCGACGGCATCGTCATCACGCGCAACATCGACCCGGGACAGACCGTCGCGTCGATGCTGCAGACGCCGGTGCTGTTCGTCGTCGCGGCGAACCTGAGCCGCATGCGCGTCGTGACGGCGGTCGACGAGGCCGACATCGGCGAGGTGCGCGAGGGGCAGGCGGCGACGTTCACGGTGAACGCGTACCCCGACCGCGCCTTTCACGGCACGGTGACCGAGGTGCGCAACTCGCCGGCGGTGGTGCAAGACGTCGTGACGTACGGCGCGGTCGTCGAGGTCGAGAACGAGGGGCTCTTGCTCAAGCCGGGCATGACGGCGTCGGTGAAGATCCGCACGGCGCAGAGCGAGGGCGTCGACCGGGTGCCGATCGCGGCGCTGGGGTTCGCGCCTCCGCAGGCCGAGCGGGGTGAGGCGCCGGCGGTGTGGGTGCTCGAGGGCGGAGCTCCGAAGCGCGTCGTCGTCGAGACGGGCGTGTCGGACGGCGAGCTCACCGAGGTGCGCGGCGTCGCCCCAGGCTCGCAGGTGCTGGTGGAGCTCACGCCGGCAGGGAAGAAGGCCTATGGGCTCGAACGCCGCCCCTGAAGTGCCGCTCTTGTCGCTCAAGGGAGCCTGGCGCGTGTACGGCGAGGGCGAGGCGCAGGTGCGCGCGCTCGACGGCGTCGACCTCGAGGTGCGCGAGGGCGAGTTCGTCGCGATCACCGGAGCGTCGGGCTCGGGCAAGTCGACCGCGGTGAGCGTGCTCGGCTGCCTCGAGCTGCTCTCGGGCGGTGAGTACCGCATCGAGGGCATCGAGGTGCAGGAGCTCGACGCCGACGTGCTCGCGGCGCTGCGCAACGAGCGCTTCGGCTTCGTGTTCCAGAGCTACAACCTGTTGCCGCGCACGTCGGCGATCGAGAACGTGGCGCTGCCGCTCGTGTACGCCGGCACCGGCTCGGCCGAGCGGCGCGAGCGCGCCATGCTGGCGCTCAAGCGGGTCGGGCTCGAGGGGCGCGAAGGCGCGCGGCCGAACCAGCTGTCGGGCGGGCAGCAGCAGCGCGTCGCGATCGCGAGGGCGTTGGTGAACGACCCCGCCGTGATCCTCGCCGACGAGCCGACGGGGAACCTCGACTCGAAGATGGGCGCCGAGGTGATGCAGCTCATCTCGGGCCTCAACCGGGAGCTCGGCATCACGGTGCTGATGGTCACGCACGACGCGAGCTGCGCCGAGTGGGCCCCGCGGCAGGTGGTGTTCAAAGACGGGCGCATCGTTCGCGACGAGCGGAGGCCGTCATGAAGCTCTCGGCGACCGGGCAGCTCGCGATGTCGGCGCTGCTGCGCAACCGCATGCGCTCGGTGCTCACGACGCTGGGCATCGTGATCGGCGTCGCCGCGGTGCTGATGATGCAGTCGCTGGGGCAGGGCGCCACCGCGTACGTGGCCGAGGCGATCAGCGGCCTCGGCACGAACGTGCTGTTGGTGGTGCCGGGTGGCACGAGCCGCGGCATGGGCGGCATGACGCTGGGCGTGCCCCTCTTCACCGCGGCCGATCTCGACGCGGTGCGCATCGGCGCGCGCGACATCGAGCGCCTCGCGCCGGTGAACTCGCGGCCGATGCGCGTAGTGGCCGGCGCGGTGAACCGCACCACGAACGTCTCGGGCGTCGGGCCCGAGTACTTCGACATTCGCGAGTGGGGCGTGCGCTCGGGCCGCCTCATCTCGAAGGAAGACGAGCGCGACGCCGCGCTGGTCTGCCTGCTCGGTCAGACGAACGCAGACGAGCTGTTCGGAGGGCAAGACCCGATCGGCCGCGAGCTGCGTGTGAAGCAGGTCTCTTGCCGCGTGATCGGCGTGCTCGAGGCGAAGGGCGCCTCGGCGTTCGGGTCGGACCAGGACGATCTCGTGGTGATGCCGTACTCGGCGTTCGCGCGGCGCATCATCGGCACCGAGCGCGTCGCGATGTTCATGGCGTCGGCGGTGGCGGCCGACCGCATCGACGCCGCGAAGCTCGAGGTGCAGGCGACGCTGCGCCGCCGGCGGCACCTGCCCCCCGGCGAGGAAGACGACTTCGCGATTCGAGACCCGCGCGAGATGCAGGCGCTGCTCACGAAGGTGACCGGCGTGCTGACGACGCTGCTCGCGGGCGTGGCCGCCATCTCGCTGCTCGTGGGCGGCATCGGCATCATGAACATCATGCTCGTGTCGGTGACCGAGCGAACGCGCGAGATCGGCGTGCGGCTCGCCGTCGGCGCGCGGGCGCGCGACATTCTCACGCAGTTCCTCGTCGAGGCGATGGCGCTGTCGGCCGTCGGGGGCATGGCGGGCGTCGCGGTGGGGCTGCTCGGCGCCGTGGGGCTGACGAAGGGCGTCAACGTGCCGTTCGTGATGCCGACGTTCGCGATTCCGATCGCGTTCGGGGTCTCGGTCGCGGTCGGCGTGGTGTTCGGTGTCGTGCCGGCGCGGAAGGCCGCCCGGCTGAACCCACTCGCTGCGCTGCGGTTCGAATGAGGTGACGCCATGCCGGGTCCATCGGAGATCGTCGCGAACCTCGCAGCCACCGCCGCCGCGGCCGACCGGGTGGCGATGCTCTGGCACGCTGCCCTGCTCCTGGCCGCGCTCGCGCTCGCCGGAGGCTTCAGCCCGTCGCGGCGAACGGCAGCGCGACTCGTGGCCCTGCTGCCGGGCTCTGCGGCCGCCGTGGCGGTGCTGAACGGGAGCCCGTTCAACGCGATCGTGCTCGGGCTGTTGACCGTGCTGCTGTTCGTGCTCGCGCAGGGCAGCGGGGTCGAGCCGGTGGCGCCGGCGCCGCTGATCGCGGTGGTGCCGGGGCTCTGCCTCTTCGCTGCGGGCGCCTTCTACCCAGAGTTCGTCGAGGGCTCTCGCTGGCGCGTGCTGTTCGCGGCGCCGGTCGGCGTGCTGCCGTGCCCGACGCTGTACGCGGCGCTCGGCCTCGCGGTGATGGCGAGCCTCGGGGGCCGCGCGTGGGCCGACACGCTCGCGACGGGCGCGCTCTTCTACGGGGTCTTCGGCGTCTTCCGGCTGGGGGTGCACCTCGACCTCGGGCTCATCGCGGGCGCGGTGCTGCTCGTGGCGCTGCGGCTCGTGTACCGCCGGGAGCCCGACGAGACAGGAGGCAGGTCATGGCGATGGAAGACGAGCTTGCGACCTTCGCGGTCGCGGCGCTGAGCCGGCGGCCGGCGACGGGGTGAGCGTGCTGCGCGCGTGCGCCCTCGCGGTCGCGGCGGTGTGCGGGAGCGCCTGCTTCCCGCGCGCCGCGCTGGGCGCCTACGTCGCGCGGACGGCGAGCGAAGCGTCGGGCGCGTTCGGCTGGTTCGTCGCCGACGCCGCGGCCCCGGGCGGCTTCGCGCCGCGCGGCAACGACCTCGACGCGGTCGAGTGCCCCCCGTCGACGACGCAGGCGATCTACGTGCTGGTGCCGGGCGTCGGCGGCGACAGCCCCGAGGTGCAGCGCACGGTGCCGCTGATCGCGTCGAGCTCGCCGGGAGCCGTGCTCGTGTTTCGCTGGGCGCCCTGGGACGAGCGCGACGCGCTGGTCGCGCGCCTCGCTGACGGCCTCTCGGTGGTCGCCGAGTGCATGCCGGCGAGCCTCATCGTCGTCGCCCACAGCAGCGGGGGCGTGCTCGCGAGCCTCGCCGCGGGCCGGGTCAAGGGGCCGCGCGGCGCAGCGCAGCCGTGGCTCACCGTCATCACGGTGGCGAGCCCGCTCGCCGGAGCCGTCGTGGGCAGGCAGCGCGACTCGACGGAGGACCTGATGTTCTATTTCGATCTCGGCCTGGCGCCGAAGTACCCGAGGCCGGCTCCGGGGGTTCGCGTCGTGCACCTGCGCACGCAGGCGCCGGCCGATCGCGAGATGAAGCCGCTGCTCGGTCACTCGCCCAACGACACCCGCGTCGGCGTGCCCGGGGCGCGTCACGTCGACCTGCCGAGGTCGCTGACGCACGCCGGGGCCCTGGTCTACGTGGCGCGGCGCCTGGCCGACGGCACCTTCGAGCAGTGGCTCGACGAAGAGCCGTGACGCACGCCATGCGCCGTTCGGCGCAGGAGCTGCGCCCGTGGGTCAGCGGGACTTCGTGCTCGCGCGCAGCCGCCGCATGTGCGAGCTGAGCTGCCGCCCGCGCTTCACGAGATCGCGCGCCGCGTCACGCGAAACCGCGCTCACTTCGCGAAGATAAGGGCCGGCCTTCGTGTCGAGCTCCATCGCGGCGAGGTGCGTCTGCACGCGGATCTCGTCGAGCATCGACTTGATGGTCTTCCCCGCGCCGTCGAGCTCCCGCAACGCTCGCTTCGTCTGCTGTGTGGTGGTGGCCATGAAGCGCACCCCAGCAAGCGGTGTTCCAGTCGCCCCGCGGCACGGTTGGTGCTGTTCGATTCGAGCGTGGCGAGCCTCGACCTCATCCGCCAGGCGCTGCTGTACCGCCGTGACGCGCTCGTGCGCGCGAAGAAGGCGCGAGGCGAGGAAGACGCCCAGGCCGTGCGCGGGGGCTTCACCTGCGAAGAGCAGCGCGAGGTCGAGCAGATCGACGCGGCGCTGAAGCGCATTCAGACGGGCAGCTACGGGCACTGTGAGGGCTGCGGCCGCGCGATCGGCTGGCAGCGGCTGCGGGCGATGCCCGAGACGGCGCACTGCGAGACGTGCTCGACGAACACCCTCGAAGGGAGAGACCGATGAAGAAGATCCTGGTGGCGGTCGATGGCTCGCTCGCGTCGATTCACGCGGCGAAGAAGGCGCTGGAGCTCGCGAAGGCACTGCAGGCCGAGGTGACGCTCGTGCACGTCGAGCCGCGGTCGGTGCTGCCCGGCGACATGCCCTTCGCGCCGGTCGACGAGCTGCGCGAGGCCGAGCTGGCGCGCGGCGCCGAGATTCTGCAGCGCACGGCGTCGGCGCTCGACGTGGGGCAGCTGAGCACGCTCAATCTGCTGGGCCCGCCGGCCGAGGTGATCGCGGACACGGCGTTCGACGACGGCTTCGATCTGGTCGTGGTCGGCAACAAGGGGCGCGGCGCGGTCTCGCGCGTGCTCGTCGGCAGCGTCGCCGATCGCATCGTGCACATCTGCAAGCGCCCGGTGCTCGTGGTGCGGTAGCGGCGCGCTCAGCCTGCGGTCAGGGGCAGCCGTCTTCGCTCGCGGCTCAGGCGATAGCGCAGGCGGCCCGCGACGGCGGCGGCCGGCACGACGAGGTGGCGAAACACCGCAGCGCCGTCGGCGGGCGTGACGTAGCCGAGGTGATCGGGCGGGGCGATCGTGTTGCGGCGTGAGGGGTCGAGCGTGAGCTCGGCGGCGAGCACGCCCTCGTCTTCGCCGAGGCGGCACACGACGGTGCCGTCGGCGGCGGCGATCGACGAGTGGCCTCCGAAGTGGAAGGTGCGCGGGTCGAAGAGGCGGCCGGCGATGCCTTCCCACCGGGCGCCGAGCGGGCCGACCTGGTTGACCATCAGCGCGGGCACGCCGAGGCGCAGCGCGTAGAGCCTCGCCCAGTCGTCGGCCTCGCGGGTCTGCCGCAGCATGTCGTGCTCGCTGACCAGCAGGCTCGGGCGCGCGGGCAGCGGCCACGCGTGCGGCATCAGCACGAGCTCGACGCGCTCGCGCTGGAACAGGCGGAGCATCGCCGTGCGGTGGTTGTCGGCGCAGATGCCGACGCCGAGGGTGCCGAGCGGCGTCTCGATGACGTGCGACGAGGCCTCGCCCGGCGCGAAGCAGGCGTACTCGGTGAACGTCTTGTGCACGCGGCCGAGCAGGTGGCCGCGCGGGTCGACGAGCGCCCAGCAGTTGAAGAGATCGGTGCCGTCGCGCTCGACGTAGCCGCCGCCGAGGTAGACGCCGAGCTCGGCGGCGGTGCGGCTGAGCCAGCGCAGCGTCGGGCCCTCGCCGGTCTCGGCGAGCGCCCACAGCGAGCGGCTGGCGGCGTAGCCGGGTGAGAACAGCTCGGGCAGGACGACGAGCTGGGCGCGCTGGGCGGCCGCGCGCTCGACGAGGAGCCGGGCGCGGGCGAGGTTCTCGTCGCGCTGGCCGACCTGCGAGGCGAGCTGGGCTCCGGCGATCTTCAGGCGGCGACGGTGCATGGCACATCGGTTGAAGCACGACGGAGGCCATGAACGTCACCGAGGCGATCTTCGCGCGCCGAGCCCACCGCGCATTCACTGCGCGCAAGGTCGAGGAGCAGCTCTTGCGCGAGCTCTTGCGCGCGGCGGTGCAGGCGCCGAGCGCCGTCAACACGCAGCCGTGGAGCTTCGCGCTCGTCCAGAACGCGCAGCAGCTCGAGCGCTGGTCGGATCTCGCCAAGCGCATGCTGCTCGACCGGCAGGCGCTGAAGGTGCCGGTGGCCGAGGTGCTCGGCGACGCCGAGTTCAACATCTTCTACGACGCCGGCACGCTGGTCGTGATCGGCGTCGATCAGCCGACCGAGTACACCTCGGCAGACTGCTGGCTCGCGGCGCAGAACCTGATGCTCGCGGCGACCGAGGCCGGCCTCGGCACGTGCTGCATCGGCTTCGCGACCGCCGTGCTCAACACGGCCGACGCGAAGCGCGAGCTCGGCTTTGCGCCCGGCGCGCAGATCGTGGCGCCGATCATCGTCGGCTACCCGAGCGTGAAGCCCGACCCGGTCGAGCGCCGCGAGCCGCGCATCGTGTCGTGGAGCCGCTGAGGGTCGGCCGCCACGCAGCGCGTGCAGTCGCGCGCGTGCAGGCGTGCAGCGCTTGCAGGCCGGCGCCGGTACGCGGCGGCGTTCGGCTCCGGCGCGGCGCGTGCAATCGGAGCGGCGCATGAGCGCCGGTGAAGTGCAGGCCTGGTGTGGCGGTGTCCCGTGGACGTATCGCGCGGCCGGGCAGGGCCCGCGCGGGCTCCTGGTGCTCGGCGAGCCCCGCGTGGCGGTGGCGCCGCTCGAGTACACGCGGCGCGTGCTCGCGCCCCGGCTGCCGCGCGTCGAGACGGTGCTCGCGGCGCTGGACGGCCTCGTCGAGCTGTTGGGCCACGAGCGGCTGACCCGCGTCGACGTGTATGGCCACGGGGTCGGCGCCGCGCTCGCGCACGCGCTCGTTCGCCGGCACCCCGACCGCGTCGACCGCCTCGCGCTCTCGGGCTTCGGCCTCTACGGCCCGGTGAAGGCGCGCTGGGTGCGGTGGCTCGACCGGTGGACGCAGGTTCTGCCGCCGTTCGCGGTGCGTGGCAGGGCACCGCACGAGCTCGCCCTGCTGGCAGACCTGATGCGCAACCGCAGCGTGCTTCACGTCGACGAGCTCGAGCGCCGGCCCGGCCGTGTGCTCGTGGTGCTCGACCCCGGCGACCGCGCGTTCAGCCGTCGCGAGCAGCAGGCGCTGCTCGACACCTACCCCGGAGCGACCGCGACCTACGCGTCGGGCCAGCAGCTCGACCGGAAGCTCGAGTACTTCTTCCGTGTCGAGCCGACGCTGCGCCTGCTGCCCGCCCTCGGGAGGCCGGCGCGCACGCTCACCGGGTGAGCATGCCCAGTCGCTGAAGCTGCGCCTCGAGCAGCGAGCGCAGCTGCTCGGGGCTCTGCGGCATGACGAGCCGCGCGTTTCGCACCCGCGCGAGGAGCTCGCGCTCGGACTCGGCGGGCCTGGCGCCGGTGAAGAAGATCATGCGCTCGGCCTGGCCCGGGGCGTAGCCCTCGACGCTCTCGAACAGGTCGGCCCGCGCTTCACACAAGATCAGCTCGAAGCGTTCGCCCGAGCGAATGCGGTCGATGGCCTCCTGGGCGGTGTAGCAGTGCACGACCTCGAGCTCGGGGCCAAAGCCCGTCGCGTCGTGCGGCGCGTCGGCCCCCACGACCAGGAGCCGCGCCTGCGTGCGCCGCGGCGCTGCGGGCAAGAGCACGCGAAACGTCGACCCCTCGCCCGGAGCCGACGTCACCTGAAGCTCGCCGCCGAAGCCGGTCACGATGCGGTGGCAGATCGCGAGCCCCAGCCCGCTGCCCACGCCCGCGGGCTTGGTCGTGAAGAACGGCGTGAACAGCTTCGCGATGGTGTCGGGCGTCATGCCCGAGCCGGTGTCGCGCACGTCGACGGCGACGCGGCCCGCGGGGTCGAGCGACGTGCTGACGGTGATGCGGTGCGCGTCGGGCACGCCCTTGGGCAGCGCCTGCCCCGCGTTGAGCAGCAGGTTCAAGAACACCTGCACGAGGCGCCCCTGCGTCGCGAGCACCGGCGGCACCGGCGCCCAGAGCGTCACGACGACGGCGCGGTTGCGCAGTTCGTGGCGGGCGAGGCGCAGCGCGGTCTCGATCGAGGCGTGAACGTCGACGGGCGCGAGCCGCGCTTCCTCGGCGCGCGCGAAGAGGCGCAGGTCAGAGACGATGTCGCGAATGCGGTGCGCGGCCTCGGCGGCCTCGCGCAGGTCCTGAGAGGCGAGGCCGCCCGTGCGCTCGCGCGTGAGCTGCTCCTGGGCGAGCTCGAGGCTCATCAGCAGCGCGGCGAGGGGGTTGTTGATCTCGTGCGCGACGCCGGCCGCGAGGAGGCCCATCTGCGTCAGGCGATCGGCGACGACGAGCTGCTCGGCCATGCGGCGCTCGTCGGTGACGTCCATCACCAGCCCGCGGATGCGCTGCGGCTTGCCGTGCTCGTCGCTCTCGACGAACGCCCGGGTCTCGAACCAGCGCCAGTCGCCGTCGACGCGCTTCACCCGCAGCGCGAGGTGGTACTGCGACCGCTCGCGCACCGCCTTCTCGGTGGCGGCTCGAACGGCGCTGACGTCGTCGGGGTGCACGGCGGCGAAGAAGTCGAGCGAGCTTCCGTGGGGGGCCGAGCCGCCCAGCATCGCCAGGAGCTCGGGCGAGTAGGTGCGCTGATCGGTGGCGAGGTCGAGCTCCCAGGTGCCGACCGAGGCGAGCTCCATCAGCGTGCGAATTCGCTCCTCGTTGATGCGGGCCTCGCGGCCGGCCCGCCGCTGCTCGGTGACGTCGCGAATCGTGGCGACGGTGAGGTGTTCGCCGTCGAGCTCGAGCGGGTTCAGGGCGACCTCGATCGGGAAGCTCGAGCCGTCACCGCGGCGGGCAGACAGGTTCGGCCGCCCGCTCATCGTGCGCCGCCCGGGCGCCCCGAAGAAGCGCTTCACGTTCGCGGCGTGATCTGACGCCGCCTCGCGCGGCAGCAGCACGGTGAGCGATTGCCCGATGAGCCCGTCGCGCGGGCGGCCGAAGAGCTCGGCCGCGGCTGAGTTCACGAAGCGAATCGTGCTGGCGGCGTCGACCACGACCACTGCATCGGGCACCGCCTCGATGAAGCGCGCAAACATGAGGCGCGCGCAAGATATCGCGAGGCGCGAGCGCCAGGCTGCTCGTTTTCACACCGGCGCCAGCGACTTCGTCACGGCGCGCAAACCTTGCGCCGATCGCGCGCGGGTGCACGCGCTGCGCGAGACATCGTCGTGCCGCCCGGCGACCGTGGCGCGCGCGTTGCTGCAGGCGACCTCATGCCCCGCGCCGTCCTGCTCGCCGTCGTGCTCCTCGCGGAGACGGCGCGCGCCGACGAAGCGCGGGCCGTGGTGCGTGGCCGCGCCGCCTGGCTGTCTGCCGGAGGAGCCGCGCTCGCCGTCGGCGGCGCCGTGGTGCTGGGGCTCGGCCTCAACGACCGTCACAACCCGGACGCCGCGACGCGCTCGACGCACGAGGTGGTCGGCGGGGTCGCGCTGCTCGTGTTCGCGGCGCACGTCGGGGTGCTGGCGGCGCTGGCGGCGCTGTGGCCGCTCGACGCGATCGTGCTCCCGCTCGAGGGGGGCGCAGGCCTCTGGCTGCAGGGCGCGTGGCCATGATCTCCGTCGCGCTGCTGCTGTGCGCGGCGCCGCTGGGGCCGCCCGACGCGCCGGTGCGCACCGAGCCGCAGGCGTACGCGATCGCCGCGGTCGAGATCGAGCTGTACCACGTCGGCATTCTCGCCTTCAGCAACCTGGTCACCGGGGTGCCGTTCGCCGCGATCTCGTGGGAGTCGATCTCGAGCCACCTCGACGGCCGCCAGAGCTGGACGTTCGACGTCGACTACTACGACACGAACCAGCTGGCGCACCCGTACCAGGGCGCCCTGTACTTCGCCGCGGCGCGCAGCTCGGGCCTTTCGTTCGCCGCGGCCGCGCTGTTCACGTTCGTCGGCAGCCTGCTCTGGGAGCTCGTCTTCGAGATCGACGCGCCGAGCATCAACGATCAGATCACGACGACGCTCGGCGGCTCGTTTCTCGGCGAGTTCATGTATCGCTGGGGGCTCGACGTCTGGGGCAGCGACCTGCCGCGCTTCCTCGCGTGGCCGGCGTCGTTCGTCATCGACCCGCCGGGCACGTTCAACCGCTGGCTGCTCGGAGGCCCGCCCGGCGGCAGCCCGACGGCGTCGTGGTACGGGCGCGTGACGGCGCAGCTGACGCTCGGCGATCGGCTGCACGAGTCGGCGCAGGGCACCTTCACCCAGGCCGCGCAGGAGCCGCAGCTCGGCGTTCGCCTCACGTACCGCGACGGCGGCACGGCTCCGTTCTCGTGGCTCGACGTCGACGCCCGGCTCGCGCCCAGCTCGATGCCGCTGGCGTCGCTGTTCCTGCGCGGCCTGCTCGTCGGCCGCGCGTTCACGACGTGGGGCGGGCGGCTCACCGGCGTGTGGGGAGCGACCGGCGCGTACGACTTCACGTCGCGGCCCGTCGAGCTGCGCACGTCGATCGTCGGCGTCGGCTTCGGCGCCGCGCTGACCTGGCACTTCACGAAAGACGCCTTCGTGAGAGGCATCTCGACGAACGAGCTCGTGCCGTTCGGCTCGATCGGCAGCCTGGGCCTCGACGAAGATCGGCACCGCGACTACCACATCGGCCTCGGCTACTCGGGCGCCGTCTCGCTCGAGCTCGGCCACGTCGACGCCGGCTCGGTCTACGGCACGTTTCACCAGTGGTTGATCGCCGGCACGTACTCACAGGTCGCCGGCTACGAGCTGTTGACCCGCTTCGACGTGGGCCTGAGCGTGCACCTCGGCGGCCCCGTCGTCGCCGGCGCCGAGTGGACGTTCGTCTGGCGGCAGCCGTACTTCACCGACGCGACCTACGACCGCGCGCTCTTCGGCGAGAGCGGGCGCATCTGGCTCGGCGCCGCGATCGGAGCGTCACCATGAGCTCAGGGCTGCAGGCGGAAGTCGGCCCAGACGGGCAGGTGATCGGAGGCGTGCGTCGAGCCGATCGTCGCGCCGGTCGCGGCCGCCTCGAGCGAGCGATCGACGAAGAGGTAGTCGAGCCGCTTGCCGTCGGACCAGAACGTCGGGCCCTCGGCGTACTTGCCGACGAGATCGACGAGGCCGCGCTCGCCGATCGTCTCTTGCGCGGTGCCCTCGGAGGGCTGCACGTTGAGATCTCCCAGCACGATCGTCTTCTCGGTCACGGTCTCGTCGAGCGCCGCGGCGAGCGTGCGCAGGTTCGGTGCGGGCTGCCAGACGTCGGCGTGGGTCGCGAGCACGCGCACCTCGGCGCCCCCGACGCAGATGCGGGCGTCGATCGCGACGCGCGGCTCGGCGGCGCCAGCGCTGCGCAGGTTGATGCGCCCGATGTGCTTGAACGGGAAGCGGCTGATCAGCGCGATGCCGTACGTGTGCGTGAGCCCGCGGCACAGCGCGGCGGCGTACACGAACGGGTAGCCGAGCCGGCCGGCGAGCACCCGGGGCTGGTCGGCGTCGGCCGGGCCGTTGAGATCGACGTTCACCTCTTGCAGGGCGAGCACGTCGGGCGCGATGGCGACGATCGCGTCGCCCACCTCGGCGAGCGAGGTCTGCGCGCCGGACTTGATGTTGTACGAGGCGACGCGCAGAGATTGCGCTGGCGCTCCGTCGCAGGCGTCGACGATCGCGCCGGTGTCGGGGTTGATCATCGCGTCGTCGGCGATGCACGCCGAAGCGAGCGGCAGGAGCAAGAGAGAGAAGCGGCGCATGAGGACCCCGACGCCAACACGCGGGAGCGCGCATGATTCCTGCGGCGCTGGTGCTGTTCGCGCTCGCGTCGGAGCCGGCCGAGGCGCCGGCGGCCGAGCCCCTCGACGTCAAGCCGCACGGCGTGCTGGTCGGTGACGACTGGCGCTTTCAGCACCACTCACTGCTCGGCGGCCTGGTGAAGCGCACGCTCGCCGACCTCGTCGCGATGCCGTCGGGCGTCGGGGGCTGGAGCCTCTACGACTTCGCGATCTTCACGATCGTGATGGGCAGCACCGCCGCGTTCGAGTGGCCGGGCTCACCCAGCATCGACGTGCGGCTGATGACGGCGCTGCAGAACAAGCTCGGGCAGGGCCACCTCGAGCTGTGGACTCCGATGGGCGACACGATCATCTGGCTGACGCTGTTCACGAGCGTCGGCGCGCTGCTCGCGTACGGCCTCGTCACCGACGATCGGCCGTGGCTCGAGACCTCGCTGCTCGCCATCGAGGCGTGGATCGTCACCCAGATCTACGTGAACACCATCAAGGTCTTCACGGGGCGCGAGGGCCCCAAAGACGAGCAGGGGCAGGGCGTCTTCCACGGCCCGTCGGGCTACCTGAAGTACTTCCCGGCCGGCACGCCGTCGGGCCACGTCGCGTCGATGTGGGCGCTGTTCAGCGTGGTGATGCAGTACTGGCAGCACCCTGCCGCGTACGTGCTGCTCAGCGCGCTCGGCGTCGTGCTCACGATGGCGACCGTCACCGACCGTTACCACTTCCCCTCCGAGGCGATTCTCGGAGCGACGATGGGCATCGCGATCGGCCGCTGGGTGGTGCGGCACCGCAGCTCGCGCTACCGCTACGCCGACGACGCGTTCATCGAGCGCTTCACCATCGCGCCCGCGATCGTGCCGGGGTCTGTCTACGGCGTCGGCGTCTCGTTCAGGTTCTGACCTCAGAAGACGGGGAAGGTGCGCAGCACCAGCTCGCCCACCACGAGGCCGATCGCCGCCGTCATGAGGCCGGTGTCCCAGTGGCCCAGGCCGGCGCCCATGCCGAGCGCGATGCCGGTGTTGATGAGCAGGTTGCCGACCTCGCCGAACCAGCCCCCGCCGGTCGCCTGCTCGGCCGCGACGCGCCGGTCGAGGGACTCGGCGTCGGCGAGCAGCCGGCAGCGGTCGGGCTCGTGCCACCGCGCGCGCAGGGTGGTGATCGGCCCGACGAAGCGGAGCATCGGCAGCGTCGGCAGCGAGAACGTGCCCACGGCAGAGGCCGAAGCGCCGAACAGGAGGTCGGCCCGCGCGCGCTCGTGCCGGGGCAGCGCCACCGCGATCGCCAGCTGAGCGATGGCCATGGTGCCGTAGAGGGCGCTCCAGCTCCACGCCCAGCCGTTCGTCGCGCGCAGCTGGCCGTCGAAGCGCTCGGACAGGGCGTCGAGCCTCTGCTCGACGTCGGCGGGGCAGCCGGCGATCAGAGCAGAGGCGGCGACGAGCGCGAGCATGTCACCTCGGGCCGGGCGGCTTGCCTTCGGCGAGCGTCTCGCGCTCCCGCTCTTGGGTGAGGCCGCGCGCGCTCGACAGCTTGGTGTCTGCGTGCGGCTCGGCCGAGCGCGCCACCGACTCGGTGTGCGCGGTCTCGGGCGGCGCCGAGCGGAAGAGGGGACGGCGGCTCGCGGCGTCGGCCTCGGCCAGCGTGCGGCGCGAGGCGTCGACGCGCACGGGCTCGAAGCGCGGCTCGTCGTTCGCCCTCAAGAGCGCGGCGACGTCGGCCGGCAGGGCCTCGGTGAGGGCTCGAAGCGCCTCGGGGCGCAGGGTGGCCGCGAGCGCCTCACACACGGTCGCGACGTGCTCGTAGGCGAAGCCCATGCTCCCGGGCTCGCCGGGTGCGACCGCCGCCAGCAGCGCCGCGAGCCCGCGCTCGCCCGTGCGCCCGGCGGTGAGCCAGACGCTCATCGTCGGGGGCAGCTCGTCGGCGAGGTCGGCCGCCTGCCGCGCGTGCAGCTGCGCGCTCAGCGCCCGCAGGGTGAGCTGCGTGAGTGCGCCGGCCTGAGGAGGGGGCAGCCCCGTTCTCTCGGCGACGCGTGAAAGGAACACGATGCTGGACGACACCTTCGATGAGCTCCTCGGGGTCGGCTTGCGAAAGGCGGGCCAGACGCGCGCCTGCCGCGCCGCGGGCTTTCGCCGCACCGGGTGCGTACGACGCCCAGAGCCCGCGCAGATTCTGCGCGTGGCCCGCTCAGAACGAGCCGGCGAGCTCCAGCGACACGCCTCCCGGGGCGTGATCGCGCGAGGGCAGCACGGTGAAGATCGGGGCGACCCGCAGCGGAGCGCGCTCGGCCGCCGCGCGATGCTCGATCACCCCGCTGGCTTGCGAGCGCGCCACCAGCGCCTCGACCGAGAACAGCACCTCGTCGGTCGCCGCGAGCAGGCCGAGCGAGACGATGAGCGGCGTCGGCACCGTGTTGTCGAGCGCGCCGAGCAGCAGGGCCGCCACCGCGTTCGACAGCGTCAAGCCGTAGCCCACCCAGCCCGCGATGCGCAGGCCGAGCACCCCGGGCACGTTCGCGCCGTCGCGCACGCTGCCTGACGCCGTCGACACGAGCGGGGTGGTGACGCCGAACAAGATCGTCGCGGCGCCTCCGAGCGTCATCGCCGGAGCGAGGTTGCCGTTCGTGATCGCCGAGCCCGTGGCGAGCGCCAGCACCACGCCGCTCGACGTGAACCCCAAGATCGCGCCGCCCAGGGCCCAGCCCGGCATCTCGCGCGACGCCGTGGCGCTCGACTCGGGCGGCCCGAACGGGGCGCGACACTCGCCGCTCACGCAGACGCGATCTCCTTTGCACTCGAGGTCCGACTTGCACTGCGCGTACGCCAGCATCGGGGTGCAGATCATCACTGCGGTCAGAGCACGGAACATGGCTTCGCCTCCGCGCCGGCGACGCAGCATTTGTCGGGCCGCCTCGCGCGCCGCAAGAGGTGCTGCCGTGCGCAGTGACTGCGTAGCCGCCACGCGGCGCGTTCTTTGAACGCACCCGGCTCGTCATGCGCGCTCTGATCGTGGCCCTGTCCTCTTCGCTGCTGCTGCTCGCCGGCTGCGGCGGTTCGAAGCTCACCTGCAACACCGGCACGCACGAAGAGAGCGGAGCCTGCGTGCCCGACGTCGTCTGCGGCCCCGGCACCGTCGCGGAAGGCGGGCAGTGCGTGAGCGAGGTCGCGTGCGGCCCGGGCACGACCGCGAGCGGCGGTCAGTGCGTGCCCGACGGCACCATCCTCTGCCAGCAGGGCACGCGCTTCGACGCGCCCACCGGGCGCTGCGTGGTCGACCCGAGCGCCTGCGCCGCCGGCACCGTGCTGATCGCCGGCCGCTGCATCACCGAAGACGCGAACTTGAAGGGCGACGTCGAAGAGGCGGCCGAGCCGAACGAGCTCATCGCAGACGGCGGCACGGCCCTGGCGGTGCCGGCGCTCGGCGCGTCGCTGATCCTGCACGGCTGCGTCACGCCGCGCGGCGGGGTGCCCGACGTCGACCCGTGGCTCATTCGCACGAGCGCACCCGTTGCGCTCGACATCACCGCTGACGGCGTCGGCGGCCTCGTCGCCGGCTTCTCGCTGAGATCGCTCGACGTCGCCGAGCTCTCGACGTGGCAGCGCGTCGGCTCGACGCTCACCTCGGACACCGCGCAGCGTCAGACCTACCTGCCCGCGGCCGGCACGTACGTGCTGACGCTGCAGGACCTGCGTCCCGGGCGCTATGGGGCGAGCAACGTTGCGTACGGCAACGCGACGACCTGCTACTTCGTGACGCTGAAGACGATCGCGCTGCCGGCGGCGACGCCCGCGACGCTGCCGCAGACGATCGCCTACGACGATCGAAAGCTGCAGGTCCTGCAGCTCAAGGCGCCCGCGACAGCGGGTGACCTGCTGACGGTCGTACCGACCCCGCTCAACTACCAGCTCACGCCAGCGGCGGTCGTCGTGGGCGCCTCGGGGCCGCACGTCGTCGAGACGGCCGCCGTGATCGGCGGCTTCACCGCGGGCGAGACCCTCACGGTCGTGCTCGACGCGCGCGTCAACACCGCGCTCTACGCCGCCCCGTACACGCTCGACTTCGGCGAGATCCCCGCGCTGCCGCTGCCGATGAGCGGCGCGGTCGTGGTCACGGGGCGGCGCGCCGGCGCGGACAACGTCGGCGACCTGCGCTCGTTCAGCTACCTCTGGTTCGACGTCGCGACCGCCGGCGCCGTCTGGAGCTTCGACGTCACGTCGGCCACGCCGGTGCTGGCGCAGGTCGTCTCGCAAGACGTGACCGTGTCGGCGCTGTCGCCGCTCAGCGGGAGCTCGACCATCTTCCGCCAGTACGCGCGCTTCCCGAAGGCCGGCCGCTACTACCTCGCGCTGGAGGACTCGTCGGCGACCGCCGTGAAGGGTGCCAGCTGGAGCGTGACCTCGACGGTCGTCGTCGCCAGCCAGCGCGAGGTCGAGCTCGACACCGCGATGGTGGCGCAGCCGCTGCCGGCCCACGGCTCGGCCTTCTTCACCCTGCACCCGCAGGCCAGCTGGGAGTGGCTCGAGCTCAACCTGACCGCCGCCGCCAACTGGGGCACGGCGACGACCGCGCGCCTCAGCCTCTATGATCTCTCGCGCACCGGCCTGCTCGGGCTCTCGCTCCCGCCGGTGCTCGCGAGAACGGTGGCGATCAACGGCACGCAGCCGTTCGGCTTCGTGCCGGGCCTCGACGGGCGTGACTACCTCTTGCGCGTCGAAGACCCGTCGGCGCCCGCGGCCGCCGCGACGTTCACGCTCTCGGTGAAGTCGCGGCTGCACACCAGCCTGGGCGCCGTCACGCCGGCTTCGCCGATCGTGCGCACCGGGCTCGATCACCACCTCGCGAACGAGCTGAAGCGGTACTTCGTGACCGCGACGGCCGGCGACCACGTGCGCATCGAGGTGCAGCCCCCGGCGACGAGCGACGTGCGCATCGAGTTGCTCGCCGCCGACGAGGGGTACACCGTGCGCGCCGACACCGGCGCCGCCGGAGCGACCGAGAGGCTCGACGTCGTCGCCAACGGCAAGCCGATCGCGTTCACCCTCACGAGCATGTCCCCCAGCCCCGCCGATCTGAACGTCTCGATCACGGCGACGCCCTCGCTCGCCTTCGTCGACGCCTGCGGCGGCGGCAGCGTGCTCGCCTCGCCGTTCGATGGCTTCGCCGACGACGACTTCTCGACCCCGCAGGCGCTGCCCGCGGGCTTCACCTTCTACGGCGTGCCGGTCACGCAGTTCATCGCCGGCGCGAACGGCTTTCTGGTGTTCGGCGACACCCGGCCCGCCTGCGCGTCGATGGGCTGCTACGCGCGCAGCCAGATCCCGAGCGCCATCGCGCCGAACAACCTCGTCGCTCCGTACTGGGCCGACCTGTGGGCCGTGAAGGTGTGCCGCAGAGACGACGCCGCCGCGAACACCGTGACGCTGCAGTGGGCCGGGCAAGACTGGGGCGGCTACGTGAAGGCCCAGTTCCAGGCCGTGCTGCACGCGAACGGCAGCGTCGACTTCCTCTACGGGCCCGAGCACCGGTCGAGCGGCATCAACGCGACCATCGGCATCGAGAACGCCGCGGGTACCGCGGGGCAGACGATCAGCACCGGGGCCTGGCCGAACCTCTCGTACTCGCTGTCGATGCCGTGACACGGCAGGGCCCGTGATGAGGCGCGCACTGCCGGGCGGCTGCTCGGCGTGCGTGCAGGGCTCGTTCGACCCGTCCGTCGCGCGCGGGGGGCTCGGGCTCAGCTGAAGTAGAGGCGAGCCCCGAGCCCCGAGAAGTCGAGCAGCACGTGGAACAGCGCGACGAGCCACAGCGCACGCGTGCGCCGCAGCGCCTCGCCCCACGCGAGCCCGAGCGCGAGCGAGAAGCCGACCAACGACCACGAGCCTCCGGCGAAGCGATTCTCGAACACGAGCTGCGGCGCGAAGTGCCACGCCGCGAACCCGAGCGCCGGCCACACCACGCCACGCCAGCGATCGCCGGGAAACGCCGACACGAACGCTCCACGCCAGAGCGTCTCTTCGGCCACGCCGTTGATCGCTGCGATCGCCGCTGACGCCAGCACCACGGTGAGGGTCGCGTGGCTCACCGCGCGGGGAAACGCGAGCGCGTACGTGATCGGCAGCGCCCAGCCGAGCAGCACCCAGGTGAGCGGTCGGCCGAGCGCGCGCGGCGGCGCGAACGGCGCCTGCACTCCGAACAGCCGCGCGAGGCCGAAGCACGCGGCCCACCAGACGCAGAAGCCCGCGAAGTAGCCGGGCACGGCGCCGAGCAGCCTCGGCAGCAGCGCGAAGACGCCCAGCATCGCCAGCGGCAGCGCGAGCGGCGTCACCTGGAGCAGCGCCCGCCGCCAGTCGGTGCCCCGAGCGGGTAGGGTGGTCGCGCCCTTCACGGCCCGGGGTGCGGCTCGGCGGCGGCCGCGCGCGGGCCCAGGCTCGCCTCGGCCCACCGGTACAGCAGCTCGTCTTCACGCTTCGCGTGCGCGCGCAGGAGCGTCACGAGGTCTTCGGCGTGCGCGAGGCGCAGCGCGTGAAGGTCGACGTCGACGCCGAGCTGCTCGGTGAGCCTGCGGATCCGCGCGTGCTCTCGCGTGAGCTCGGCGACCTCTTCGGCGTCGACCCTCTCGAAGCGGGGGAACATGACCTCCTCTTCGAACGCGAGGTGGTTCGCCAGGCGGTGCTCGAGACCTGCGAACTCGGCGGCGGCGTCGTCGCACGCGCCGGCCCGGCAGGCTTCGATCAGACGTTCGAAGTTCTGCGCGAGCTCCGAGTGATCGTGGACCATCGCGTATCGCAGGCCAACCAGTGCTGTGGGAGCGGGACCCATGTCTCCTCTCTCTTTTCAAGCGCCTTGCCAAGGCGCTGCGCCTCGGGCGTGGGGCGCCGGTCGCGAAGGTTTTGCGGCGCGCACACCTCATTTCGCGCCGTCCAGGCGCCGCACCAGCCACGCGCGCGCAAAGTTCGCGGCCTGCACGAGATCATGGAGCGCCTCGCCTGCGCCCGGCCCGCCCTGGAGGATCATGAGCTCGCTCCCCGCGGGAAGCTGGTCGAGCGCGTCGGCACAGGCGCGCACCGAGTCGCGCTCGGTGCGGCGCGCGATCAGCAGCGCCGGTGCCGTCACGCTGCGCAGCGCGGCCGCGCCGCTCGTCAGCGCGCGCCCTGCGAAGATCGCGAGCGCCCGCAGGCTCGCGCGCCGCTCGGCGGCAGCGGTGAACGTCGCGGACATGCTCGCGCCCAGGCCGAGCATCGCGAGGGGCAGATCGCGGGTCTCGCGCAGCTCGCGCACCCAGTCGACGCTGCCGACGAGCATGCGCGCCCCGGCCTCGTCGTCGGGCAGGTGCGGCGCCGACAGCGTCGCGATGCCGGCCTGCTGCAGGTGCCACGCGAGCACGCGGCTGTCGTTCGATCGCTCGACGTCGGCGCAGGGCGCGAAGAGCACGAGCCCCTTCGCCTGCGGTGGAATGAAGAGCTCGAGCGGAATGCGCCCGCCGCGGTGCTCGCGCTCGCCGCGTACGACCGCCTCGTCGCCTGTTCGCCCCGACGCCATGCCATCGCCGACCGGTTGCGAGAGTCGCGCCACGCTCACGGGGCGCCGGCGCGAGCGACCACCTCGCGGACGATGGCGACCGCCGCCTCACGCTGCGGCCGTCGCGCGAGGAGCGCGGGCACTCCGCCGGTGTCGACCAGCGTCGTGTACACGACGCGCGTGCGGCCCGCGCCGGCGGGCTCGAACCTCCAGGCGCCGCGCAGGTGAGCGAAGGGGCGGGCGCCCGCGGTGCTCGGGGTGAACGGAACTGCGTCGAAGCGCAAGTGCTGCCGGCCGGTGCCGGGCTCCTCCCAGCGCAGTTGCTGCACCATGCACTCGCGCAGGCCGACCAGAGGTGGCCGCAACGAGATGAGCAGCACCCGCTCGGTGGCGGTCTCGGCGAGCACGGTTCGCTGCTCGAGCCAGGCAGCCTGCATGCCGTCTTTGCGCAGCTCCCAGGCGGCGGCCATCAGCCGCGCGGGCGACGACGGCGTCTGCACCGTGATCTCGAGCTCGGGCAGCTCGGAGCCTTCGACCCTTCGGCTCGCGACCGACAGGCCGTCGTCAGCCGCGTGCCCCTCGGCGGCGCCCAGCGCCGCTCGCCACATTCGAGATGCCTGCATCGAAGGCGAGTCGTGCAGCGCGTGTGCCGCGCCTCGCGAGCAGTGCACCCATTGCAGCCTCGCGATCGCGTGCGCAAGTCGAGCATTCGCGCTGCTCGCCCGGCCCGCCAGCCCCCTCGTGGCACGAGCGATGCGTACGCGCGCCTCAGTCGCACTGCGCCCGGAGGGCATCGTGAGCTGCGAGAAACTGCGTTGGACGGCGGTGGTGGTCGCGCTGTGCGGCCTCGTGGCGTGCGACTGCGGCGGCACTGCGGGCAACGACGGCGGCACCAGCGGCGGCGGCGGCACCGCCGGCGGGGGAGGCGCGCCGGGCGGCGGCGGCGGCAGCGTCGGAGGTGGGGGTGGCGGTGACGTGAGCGAGTGCGATCAGAGCGCGAACGTGCAGTACCGCGACGCGCTGCTCGCCGCACAGCCGCAGCTGCAGGCGAAGTCGAAGCAGCTCATCACGGCGACCGTGACGTTCCAAAGCCAGGTCGGCGGCTCGGCGGCGACGTGCCCCGTGCAGCTGCGGTTCAAGGACCTCGACGGCGACTCCGCCGTCACCGACTACGAAGACTGGCGGAAGACGCCGGCCGAGCGCGCGGCCGCGCTGCTGCCGAGAATGACCGCGGCGCAGAAGCAGGCGCTGCTCGCGCACCCGTCGATCGCCGACGTGCCGGCCGGCACGAGCCCGACCCTCTCGGCCGCCCTGCAGGCCCTCATCGACGGCGGCGTTCGCTTCGGGCGCACGTCGGCGCCCACCGCCGCCCTCACGCCGCGCGCCGCGTGGGCGAACGCCGTACAGGAGCGCTGCGAAGCGAGCGCCCTCGGCATCCCCTTCGTGCTCAGCAGCGAGCCGTCGCACTCGAGCGGCAACGGCCGTGTGAAGGCGAAGGGCTTCTCGCAGTGGCCCGCCGAGCAAGGCCTCGCGGCCGGCGACCTCGCCTCGATCGAGGGCTACGGCAAGATCGTCTCGCAGGAGTACCGCGCGATCGGCGTGCGCATGGCGCTGTCGGTCTCTGCCGACCTCTACACCGACCCGCGCTGGTACGTCGGTCAGTTCGGCTGGGGCGAAGACGCTGCCCTCGTCGCGCAGCGCACGGCGGCGTTCGTGCGTGGCGCGCAGGGCGCGGCGCTCGGCAGAGACGGCGTCGCGTGCGTGGTCGGCAGCTTCCCCGGCGCGGGCGCCGCGAAGGGCGGCTGGGACGCGCGGCTCGCGAAGGGCCGCTGGCTCTCGTATGCCGGAGGCGGGTTCGATGCTCACGTCGGGGCGTTCGAGGCGGCCCTCACGCAGAAGGTCGCCGGCGTGATGCCGGCGCTCGGCATGCCCGAGCGCGGCGCGTGGAGCGGCCTGGGCGGCCTCGTCGACGGCGCCAGCGTCGAAGAGGTCGGCGCGGTGTACAGCCGCGCGCTGGTCGGCGACGTGCTGCGCAGTCACTATCAGTACGGCGGCCTCGTGCTCGCGCCGTGGGGCGCGCTCGACGACGCGCCGTGGGGCATGGAGCCCGCGACGCGCGCGGCCCGCATCGCCAAGGCGATGAACGCGGGCGTCGATCAGTTCGGTGGCCTCGACGACCTGGCGCCGGTCGCCGAGGCGCTCGGCTCGAGCCTCATCACGGCGGCGCAGATCGACGCCGCCGCAGGCCGCGCGCTGGCCGTCGCGTTCGCGCTGGGGCTGTTCGAGAACCCCTACGTCGACGCCGCGCAGGCGCCCGCGAAGTGCAACACCGACGCCTCGTACCGCGCGGGCCTCAACGCGATGAACGCGGGCATGGTGCTGCTGCACAACGCGCAGAAGCCGGCCGGGTGGCTCAACGGCAACGGCGACGGCACGCAGGTCGGCGACAAGGGCAACGCGGGCAACGGCTCGATGAAGGTGCTGCCGGCGCCGCCGGGCGAGCCGTACGTGTCGGCGGGCTGCTCGTATTACATCCTCGGGGACTTCGACCTCGACTACGTGCGCTCGGTCAGCACGGGCTACGGCGAGCTCACGAACGACTCGACGGTGATCAAGGGCGTGCCGGTGACGACGGCGGCGCAGCGCATCGCGCTGTCGGACTACGTCTTCATTCGCATCCGCGCTCCGTTCACGGCCGACCCCGACGGCGCGGCGCTGGGGCTGCCGACGCAGTCGCTCGAGTACGGCGCGGGCTCGACGGCGCTGGCCGACCTCGCGTTCGCGCGCAACGCGATCGCCTCGTGGAGCGGAACCCCGGCCTCGAAGACGCAGCTCGTGGTCGGCGTCGATCTCGGGCGGCCCGCGGTCGTCTCCGAGATCATGGCCTACGCGCCGAGCGCGCTCTACGTGCAGTGGGCGGGCGCGATGCCGGCGAACCTGTACGCCGACAAGGTCTTCCTCGACGTCGCGTTCGGCATCGTCAACGGCACCGGCGCCCTGCCGACGGGCCTGCCGCTGTCGAACGTCACCGCGGGCGAGCAGAAGTGCGACGTCGCCGGCGACGGCCAGCACCCGACGTACGTGAAGGGCTACGGCCTGCAGACGCGGAGGTTCGAATGAGACCGCTCGGCCTCGCCGCGCTGGCCGTCGTGGCCGGCGCGTGCTCGTGCGAGACGACGCCCGGCAACGACGGCGGCACGTGCGACCCGCTCGCCGCGAAGGCGAACCTGCCCTGCGACGCCGAAGACACCGCGACGGCGCTGCGCATCGTTCGCTCGATGTCGCTGGAAGAGAAGGTCCAGCAGATGAGCGGGCCTGCGTACAACCCGAACAACATGTTCGACCAGGAGGACAACGCGCGCCTCGACATCCCCGGCTTCAAGTACATGGACGGGCCCCGCGGCGTGCGCTGGTACAACAGCGACTACGGCACGACGGTGTACCCGGTGGCGGCGGCCCGCGCCTCGAGCTGGAACGTCGAGCTCGAGCAGCGCATCGGCAAGGCGATGGCCGACGAGATGCGGTACCTCGGCCGCCACGTCCTGCTCGCTCCGACGATCAACCAGGTGACGCACCCGCGCTGGGGGCGCGCGCAAGAGTCGTACGGCGAAGACTCGTACCTGCTCGGCGAGATGGGCGCGGCGTTCATCACCGGCGCCGAGTACCCGCCCGCCGAGGGCTATCGCGTGCAGTCGTGCGTGAAGCACTTCGCCGCCAACAACATCGAAGACACCCGCATCTACGTGAACGCGGTGCTCGACGACCGCACGCTGCGCGAGGTGTACCTGCCGCACTTCCAGAAGGCCGTCGCCGCCGGCACCTCGTGCGTGATGGCTTCGTACAACCGGCTCAACGGCAGCTACAACGGCTACAGCAAGTCGCTCATCCGCGACATCTTGAAGACCGAGTGGAAGTTCCCCGGCTTCGTCATCACCGACTGGTTCGCGAAGGGCAACACGCAGTCGTCTCCGGTCGCCGGCCTCGACATCGAGATGCCGTTCAGCTCGGGCCCGTTTCCCAGCCAGTTCGACAGCGCCTACTTCTACGGCTCGAACCTCATCTCGGCGGTGAACGAAGAGCGCGTCGACGCGGAGCTCGTCGACGAGGCCGCGGCGCGCATCATTCATTCGAAGGTGCACCACGGCACGATCGCTCACGCCGTCGCGTGGACTCCGTACCTCACGAAGTCGGAAGAGACGCAGGCGCTCTCGCTCGAGGCCGCGCGCCAGGGCGTGGTGCTGCTCAAGAACGAGGGCGGGGCGCTGCCGCTGCCGAAGACGCTCTCGAAGGTGTTCGTCGTCGGCAAGTTCGCGAACAGCGAGAACATGGGCGACAAGGGCAGCAGCGACGCGAAGGTCGTCGACAGCTCGCTCGTGGTGACGCCGTACGAGGGCATCTCTGAGGCGATCTCGGCTGCGCTGCCGTCGGCGACCGTGAAGTCGTACGTCGAGGTGGCCGGCCACGAGGCCGAGCTGCAGACCGCCGACGCCATCGTCGTCGTCGCGGCGTACTTCTACGCAGACCTCGCGCGCTCGAGCAGCGGCGAAGAGGGCGAGTGGAAAGACCGGGTCAGCATGCAGCTGCCGCAGCGCGACCTCGCCAACATCTCGGCCGCGGTCGCGCTGAAGGCGCAGAAGCCGGCGCTCAAGGTCGTCGTCGTCATGAAGAGCGGCGGCGCGATCGTGGTCAAAGACTGGGTCGGCGGCGTCGACGCGCTGTTGATGGCCTGGTTCGGCGGCATGAAAGAGGGCACCGCGCTCGCCGAGATCCTCTTCGGCGACGTCAACCCGAGCGGGAAGCTCTGCCAGAGCTTCCCGGTGCTCGAGAGCGACCTGCCCGCGTTCCCGAACGCGACCACGGGCGACGTCACCTACGACTACTACCACGGCTACCGCTGGCTGAACCGGCGCGGCGTCGCGCCGCAGTACGCGTTCGGCTTCGGCCTCAGCTACACGCGCTTCGAGTACTCGAACCTCGTGCTGTCGAAGCCGTCGATGGGCCCGGCCGAGACGATCGACGTCTCGGTCGACGTGAAGAACGCGGGCAGCCGCGCGGGCTCCGAGGTGGTGCAGCTCTACGTCGGCTACCCGAACACCGCCGTCACGAGCGGCTGGGGCAGGCCCGTGCGCGAGCTGAAGGCCTTCGCGCGCGCCGCCGACCTCGCCGCCGGCGAGACGCGCAAGGTCACGCTGCGCCTGAAGGCCGCCGACCTCGCGTACTGGGACGGCGCGGCGATGACGGTCGAGCCCGTCGCGCACGAGGTGTGGGTCGGGCCGTCGTCGGCCGAGCTGCCGCTCCACGCGACGTTCACCGTCGAGGAGCCCGCACAGTGAACCCTCGCGCGCTGCTGATCGTGGGCTTCACCACGGCGGCAGCCGCGCAGCCCTCGGCCGCGCCGCGCATCGAGCCCGTGACGTCGACGCCCGGCGACGTGAGGCTCCCCGGCATTCCCATCTGGTTCGACGGCTACTTCTGGGCCGACACCGGGTACATGAGCCGCACCAACGCCGAGCCCGGCCAGTACAGCCAATCGGCCGCGTACCTGCAGGGCCGCTTCGTGCTGGGCGCGAGCTACCTCGGCCACCACGACGAGTGGTTCGCCCTCGCGAAGGTGCAGCTGCTCGGGCTCGTGAACGAGTTCGCGAAGTCGCAGTACGAGCCGCACACGCTCGACGCGTTCGTCGAGCTCGGTCACCAGAAGTGGTTCAACCTGCAGGTCGGCCGCTTCCTCGCGTGGGAGGTCTACCACCGCGGCCAGGGCATCGAGCTGTGGACGGCCGAAGAGGCCGGCGCGCTCGGCGGGCCCGCGCTGTACTGGCTCGATCAAGCGCGCGGCTACCTGAACGAGCCCGGCCAGGCCGCGCTGCACGTCTTCCCCCTCGAGTGGCTCGCGTTCGAGGTGGCCGGCGTCTACGGCCAGGAGTCGTCGCAGAACACCCTCGGCGTTCGCCCCGCCGTCGACGTGCACTGGCGTGGCTTCAAGCTCATCGCCGGCTACGAGTTCCTGCGCCGCTCGCCGCAGACCGTGGCCGACAAGGTCGAGTCGACGCTGCACGGCGCCGCCGCCCGCGTCGAGTACCGCTACCTGTGGTTCCGCGTCGGGGGGGAGTACGCGTGGAGCACCGTCTCGCGCATCGACCTTCAGGGCCTCGTCGACTCGGACAAGAGCCTGAGGAAGATGACGTTCGGCGGCTACGCGGACTTCGACGTGTGGCGGTTCACGCTCGGGCTCGGCTACCACCGCACCGATCAGCTCAACCGCGAGGGCGAGCACGACACCCACGACCAGACGTTCGCCGCGCTGCTGTTCCAGACACCGATCGACGGGCTCTCGGCGAAGCTCGTCTACGGCTTCGCGCTGGCGCACGTCGAAGACGCCGACAGTCATTCCTCCTTCCAGAACCAGATGCACTCGGTCCGCTTGAGGCTCTCGTATGCGTTCGAGTGAGCTGCTCGCCCCCGTCTCGGGAGTCGTCGTCCCCCTGAAGCAGGTGCCCGACGAGGTGTTCGCGCGCGGCCTGGCCGGTGAGGGCGTCGCGATCGACCCGACCTCCGAGGTGGTGCTCGCGCCGATCTCCGGCACCGTGAGCCAGCTGCACCGCTGCAGGCACGCGGTCGCCGTGAGGTCTGACGAAGGCCTCGAGGTGCTCGTGCACGTCGGCCTCGACACGGTGAAGCTCGAAGGCCGGGGCTTCAAGGCGCTCGTCGAGCTCGGCGCCCGGGTCGAGGCGAAGCAGCCGCTGCTCGAGCTCGACGCCGATCGAATCGCGAGAGACGCGAAGAGCCTCATCACCGTCGTCGTCGTGCAGAACGCCGACGTCGAGGCCCGCTCGCTGAAGCTCGTGGAAGCGGGCCAGCCCCTGGCCTCCCTCTCTGCTCGGAAGGCCGAGGGCCGAAGTGAGCGGGCGAAGCAGCGCGAGAGCCGCAAGGTCACGCTGCAGAACCCGCAAGGGCTCCACGCGAGGCCGGCCGCCATCCTCGCCACGGAAGCGAAGAGATACGTGTCGCGCGTCACGCTCGGCCGGGCCGACGCGAAGTCGGTGGTGGCGCTCATGGGCCTCGACAGCCGCAAGGGCGACGCGCTCGAGCTGCAGGCCGAAGGCGACGACGCCGCGCAGGCGATCGCTGCGCTCGCGAAGCTCATCGACGAAGGCCTCGGCGAGCCCGCCACGTCGCAGCCCGCGCCGCCGAAGCCGGCGCAGCGCCCCAGGGCCGCAGAGGGCGAGCTCGCGGGCCTCCCGGCCTCGCCGGGCCTCGCGATCGGCACGGTCGTGCAGCACCGCGGCGCCGCGCTGGCGCTGAGAGAGCAGGGCGGCCCGGCGCACGAAGAGCGCGCCCGCCTCGAGCAGGCCCTGAAAGACGCGACGCTGCAGCTCGAGGCGCTGCGCAGCGGCGCAGACCTCATGCGCATGCAGCAGGCGCTGCTCCAGGACCCCGAGCTGACCGGCCCGGCGTTCGACGCCATCGCCCAGGGGAAGAGCGCGGCGTTCGCGTGGCACCGCGCCATCGAGACGCACGCCGCCGACCTCGAGAAGCTCGAGCAGCCGCTCTTGCGCGAGCGGGCCGCCGACCTGCGCGACGTCGGCCGCCGCGTGCTCTCGGCGCTCGGCGCGGTGAAGGCCGCCGCGATCGCGCTGCCCGAGCGCGCCGTGCTCATCGCCGAAGAGCTCACCCCGTCTGAGCTCGCCGCCCTCGACGCCTCGCGCCTCGCCGCGCTGTGCACGACGACCGGCAGCTCGACCAGCCACGTCGCGATCCTCGCGCGGGCCATGGGCATCCCCGCGATCTGCGCCATCGACCCGGCCGCGCTCGCGTTCGCCGCCGGCGCTCGCGTGCTCGTCGACGGCACGCGCGGCACGCTTCGCCTCGACCCGCCCGAGAGCCTCGTCGCCACCGTCATGAACGAGCGCGCCCGCCAGGCCGCCCAGCGCCGCCTCGAGGAGGCCGCCGCGCGCCTGCCCGCCTCGACCGTCGACGGTCACCCGATGCTCGTGCTCGCCAACATCAGCACGCTCGCCGACGCGAAGGCGGCCGCGAGCGGCGGCGCCGACGGCGTCGGCCTGCTCCGCTCGGAGTTCCTGTTCTTCGGCCGCGACGCCGCGCCGAGCGAAGACGAGCAGGCCGCCACGTACCGCGCGATGGCCGAGGCGCTCGGCAAAGAGCGCCCGCTCGTCATTCGCACGCTCGACGTCGGCGGCGACAAGCCGCTGCCGTACCTGCCCATCGCGGCCGAGAAGAACCCCTTCCTCGGCGTGCGCGGCATTCGCGTGAGCCTCTCGGGCCCCGAGCTCTTCCGCGCCCAGCTGCGCGCCATCGCTCGCGCCGCGGAAGGCCACGAGCTGCACGTCATGTTCCCCATGATCTCGAGCCTCGAAGAGCTGCGCGCCGCGCGTCGCCTGCTCGACGAAGAGCGCCGCGGCGCGCCGCTCAAGGTCGGCATGATGGTCGAGGTGCCGTCGGCCGTCGCGCTCGCCGATCACTTCGCGCGCGAGGTCGACTTCTTCTCGATCGGCACCAACGACCTCACCCAGTACACGCTCGCGATCGATCGCGGCCACCCGCTGCTCGCGAAGCAGGCCGACGCGCTGCACCCCGCCGTGCTGAGCTTCATCGCTCAGACCGTCGAGGCCGGGCACCGCCACGGCTGCCGTGTCGCCGTGTGCGGCGGCATCGCTTCAGAGCCGGTCGCGGTGCCCGTGCTCATGGGGCTCGGCGTCGACGAGCTCTCGGTGAGCGTGCCGGCGATCGGCGCCGTGAAGGCGGCGATCGGCCGCTGGTCTCTCGACGACTGCCGGTCGCTCGCAGAAGAGGCGCTGGGCCTCGGCACGGCCGCCGAGGTGCGTGCGCTGCTCGCCCGGGCGAAGCCGGCGCCGAGAATGGCGAGGGTCGGAACATGAAGAGGAACCCGTTCAAGGGCGCGTTCTCTTTCCTGCAGAAGATCGGCAAGGCGCTGATGCTGCCGGTCGCGGTGCTGCCCATCGCGGGCCTGTTGCTCGGCATCGGCGCCGCCCCTTTGGGGTGGATGCCCGAGACCGTCTCGCACCTGATGCGCGCGTCGGGCGACGTCATCTTCGCGAACATGCCGCTGCTCTTCGCGGTCGCCGTCGCGCTCGGCTTCTCGGACAACGACGGCGTCTCTGCCGTCGCCGCCGTCGTCGGCTACACCGTCATGGTCGCGACGCTCGCCGTGATGGCGAAGGTCTGGGCCGTGCCGGCGATCGACACCGGCGTCTTCGGCGGCATCCTCTCGGGGGCGGTCGCGGCCTTCCTCTTCAAGCGCTTTCACCGCATCACGCTGCCGCCGTACCTCGGCTTCTTCGCGGGCAAGCGCTTCGTGCCGATCATCACGGCGGTCGGGGCGCTCGCGCTCGGGCTCGTGCTGTCGATCGCGTGGCCCCCGGTGCAGCGCGGCATCGGCGTGTTCTCGCACTGGGCGGCCGTCGGCGACCCGCGCCTCGCCGCGACCGTCTACGGCTTCGTCGAGCGGCTCCTGATCCCCTTCGGGCTGCACCACATCTGGAACGCGCCGTTCTTCTACGAGATCGGCTCGTTCACCGACGCGACCGGCAAGGTCGTGCACGGCGACATTCAGCGGTACTTCTCGGGCGACCCGACCGCCGGCATTCTCGGCGGCGCGTACCTCTTCAAGATGTTCGGCCTGCCCGCGGCAGCCGTCGCGATCTGGCGCGCCGCGAAGCCCGAGAACCGCAAGGTGGTCGGCGGCATGATGCTCTCGGCGGCGCTGACGTCGGCGCTCACCGGCATCACCGAGCCCATCGAGTTCGCGTTCCTGTTCGTCGCGCCCGAGCTCTACTTCCTGCACGCGGTGCTCGCGGCCTCGGCGCAGTTCCTGATGGCGACGCTCGGCGGCCACCTCGGCTTCACGTTCTCGCAGGGCGGCATCGACCTCGTGCTGTTCAACGCGCTGAGCCCATACTCGCAGCGCTGGTGGCTCGTGCTCGTGCTCGGCCCGCCGTACGCGGCGCTCTACTACGTCACCTTCCGCGCGTGGATCGCGTGGCGCCACCTCGAGACGCCCGGCCGCGAGGGCACGGTGTCGCACGACGCTCCGCGCGGGGCGCAGGTGCTCGACGCCTTCGGCGGCGCCGGCAACCTCGTCTCGCTCGACGCCTGCATCACGCGGCTGCGCGCGACCGTGCGAGACGCGAGGCGCGTCGATGCCCGCCGGCTCGAGCGGCTCGGCGCCTCGGGCGTGCTCGTCGTCGGCGACGGCGTGCAGGCCGTCTTCGGCCCGCAGTCCGAGGCGCTCAAGGCCGAGATCGACGCCGCGATGAAGGGCCCGCGCCCGCTGACCGAGTGGCTCGGCGGCGATCAGAACGTGAAGAAGCTCGAGCGCGTCGCGCTCACGCGCCTGCGGGTCGAGCTCGCCGACGCCTCGAAGCTCGACGAGGCGGGCCTGCGCTCGGCCGGAGTCGCCGCCGTCATGCGGCTCGCCAACGGCGTCGTGCACCTGATCGTCGGGGCCGAGCGGGCCGCCGTGGGCACGTGAGCGTCGCGCAGCGCCACCTGAGAGTCGCGGGTCGAGGCGAGGGACGTCGCGCGGCGCCACGTACGCCCTTGCCTGCGAGCGCGTTCGCGAGGTCCTTGATGGCGTGCTGCGCCTGCGACACGGCGAGCCGTAGCCGGGAATCACGATGACCGTGCGCGCGCTCTCGAGCATCTCGACCACGCCGCATTCAACTCAGGCGAGCGGCGCCTCTAGCGCGCGGGGGCCGCCTGCTTCCTCTGCCGCTTCATCGCGTACAGCGCGCTGTCGGCCGCCGCGAACAGCGCGGGCGCGTCGCCGATCGACGGGCCGACGCACGCGAGGCCCCAGCTCATGCGCACCTGCACGAAGATGCCCGGCTCGACCTCGACGGGCTGCCTCTCGAGCGAGGCGCTGGCGCGCTCGATCATCTTGCGCGCGCCCTCGAGCGTGGTGCCGGGCATCACCACCGCGAACTCGTCGCCGCCCTGGCGCACGACGGTGTCTCCGCTGCGCCGAGCGCCCTCGAGCGCCCGCGCGAGCGCCACGATGCACTGGTCGCCCGCAGGGTGCCCGAAGCGGTCGTTGATCTGCTTGAGGCCGTCTTCGTCCACCAGCGCGAGCGCGACTGGCGCCTGCATCGCTTGCCCGTGCGCGAGCGCGCGCTGCAGCGCGAGGTTGAAGCCGCGGCGGTTGTAAAGGCCCGTGAGCTCGTCGGTGATCTGCAGGTTGTGCTCGCGCTTGAGCTCCTGCCCGTAGCGCACCGCGCGGCCGAGGCGTGCGAGCAGCTCTTTCGCGTCGACCGGCTTCCTCATGAAGTCGAACGCCCCTCGCTCGAGCGCCAGGTTCCTCCCCTCGGGCTCGCTCGACGCCGACACCACCAGCAGCGGCGGCGCCGGGGTCAGGCGATCGCCCCTGAGCAGCTCGAGCAGGCCGAGCCCGTCGACCCCCGGCATGCGCAGATCGGTCACCACCGCGTCGGGTGGCCGCTCGCGCGCGAGCGCCGCCGCTTCGCTGCCGTCCCGGCTCGCGATGACCTCGTAGTGCTCGCCGATCAGCGACGTCAGCGCCGCCAGCGTGTTCGGCTCGTCGTCCACCACCAACACCCTCGGGTGCGTCGCGTCGGGCGGAGGCGCCTTGGTCGTGTCGGGCGGAAGAATGCGCCTCGTGAGCGTCTCTGCCAGCCGGTTCGCGTCGTGCGCGAGCGCCCCGAGCAGCGCCTGCAGGCGCGGGTCTTCGAGCTGCGTGGCCAACGCGCCGCTCTCGGCGGCGTCGATCGCGTCGCGCACGGCGCTCCACAGCGCGATGAGGTGCCGCTCGTCGGGAGGAAACGCACGCATCTTCAGCGACACCATGCAGCGGGTGGGCCAGCCGCCCTCCGCGCGCACGGCCGCGCGCGCGCGCACGAGCTGCACCGGCACCTCGCCGCCCGGCGAACGTTCTGCGGCTCAGCCCCCGCGCAGCAGGCCCCGCGTGGCGAGGCGGCTCGCGAGCAGGAAGCCGCGCGCGAACACCTTGCGGAAGACGCGCTCGTACAGCTTGCCCGCGAACGGCACCGCCGCGAGCATGTCGCCGATGCTCCACATCTCTTCGTGAAAGAAGATCGACGGCGTGCCGGCCGCGTCGAGGCGGAAGTCGTAGACGAGAATGGTGCGCAGCGGGTACGTCAGCAGCGGCGCGAACTGCCGCAGGTGCATCACGCCGTCGACGATCGCTCGGCCTTTGTCGCCGCCCGCCGCCAGCTGCACCGACACCTGCACCGGGTCGAGGTGGAACCGCATCATGCGGTGGAAGCCGGCGAGCCCGAGGCGGTACCGCTCGCGCCCCGAGCCCGTCTGCCAGGGGTCGACGAACGTCACGTCGTCGGCGATGAACGGCATCACCTGGGCGTCGAGCACGTCCATCGGCACGTTCGTGTCGTAGAGCAGGTGCGAGATCTCGCGGAACCGGGACTCGAGCGTCGTCGTCACGGCCGGACTCTCTCACGCTGCGGGGTGCAGCAGCGGCTTCATCGACGCCGGCAGCTGGGCCTCGATGTCGTGCAGGCGCGGCGGACCTCGGCTTTCTCGCGCCGCCTCGAGGCGCGCCGTGCGCTGCTCGAGCTGCACCACGCGGCGGTGGAGTCGCCTCGTCGTCGCCGAACACCAGCGCCCCGAAGAGCGCCAGGGTCCCGATTCCTGCGCGCGATCATGAGGGCTCCTCAGAGGCATCGGCCTGCGCGAGCCGGCACCGCGCGGCGTCGAACAGCGCGAGCAGGCCGGCCGCACGTTCGCCCTCGCCGTCCTCCACCCCGAGCTGCAGCGCTTCGCGCGCTCAAGAGATCTCGTCGCTCATGAGCGCCGGAGTCGAAAGGGGGGCCACGCGCGCACGCGCACGGGTTGCAGGCGAGCCTGTGCCGCTCCGCGGGCTCGGTGATCGCCGGCCCCCGCGCCCCGCGCCTCGCACGGCAGAAGCTGCGCGGGCCGTCTTGCGACGAGCGCAACGCTCGCAGCGATCGCGGCGGCCTCGCGCCGCCCGCCGCAGGGGTAGGCGGTGGAACGCGCCTTGCTCACCTGCCGGTCGGCTCCGCACTCGAGCGGAACGCTCAAAAGGAGAGACGAGACATGGCAGACATCACGATTCGCAAGAACAACGGCGGCGCCCAGGCGCCCGCGATCGCCCCGCGTGAGTACGACCCGTTCCGGGCGATGCGCGAGATGCTCCGCTGGGATCCGTTCAAAGAGATGGCGCCGATCTGGCCCGGCGAGCTGCCTGGCGAGTTCGCCCCCGCGTTCGAGGTCAAAGAGAACGCCGAGAGCTACCTCTTCAAGGCCGACGTCCCGGGCGTGAAGGAGGCCGACATCGCGGTCACCGTCACCGGCAACCGCCTCACCATCAGCGGTGAGCGCAACGAAGAGAAGGAAGAGAAGACCGAGACGTACTACTCGTCCGAGCGCAAGTACGGCTCCTTCAGCCGCTCGTACACGCTGCCCGAAGGCGCCGATCTCGAGCACATTCACGCCGATCTCAAGGCGGGCGTGCTGACCATCGCCGTCCCCAAGCTCGCCGAGATTCAGCCGAAGAAGATCGCGGTGAAGTCGCTGCCCACCAAGGCGTGACCTTCGCCATCTACGTCGGCCGCGCGGTTCGCTCCTTCGCCGCGCGGCCGCCGTGTTGGTGCAGCTGGCGCCAGCCCTCCCGCAGGTACGCCGCCGTCCCCGGCATGACCAGCGCGCAGACGGCCAGCGCTCCGCCGGTGACGACCTCGGCCGGCGCCCCGGCGATCGCGGCCACCACCGTCGCGAAGAGAATGAGCGTCGCCAGCCGCCCGTGCCACCGGTGCTCGGTCTCGACGTGCCCGTGCTTGAGCCACACCGTCACGAAGCCGATGAGCAAGAGCGCGTCGCGCGTCATCAGCACCAGCCACAGCCACAGCGGCAGCGGCGTGAACGCCGGGCGCGTCGTGAAGACGAGAAACGTCACCGCCACCACGCTCGCGAGCTTGTCCGCCACCGCGTCGAGCGTCGCCCCCAGGTTCGTCGTGAGGTGAAAGCGCCGCGCGAGGAAGCCGTCGAGCATGTCGGTGCCCCCGATGATCGCGAGCAGCGCGAGCAGCAGCGCCGGCCGCGGCGGCTCGACGAGCGCCAGCGCGAGCCACACCGGCACCAGCGCGATGCGCATCGCCGACAGCGCGTTCGGCAGCCAGCGGGGGATCACGGGCGCACCCCCGCCCAGGCCCAGACCGCCGCCGCGTTCACCACCAGCGCGTCGATGCGGTCGAGCATGCCGCCGTGCCCGGGAAACAGCCGCCCCGCGTCTTTCACGCCGCGCGAGCGCTTCAGCAGCGACTTCGAGAGATCTCCCACCGGCCCCAGCACTGCGCACGCGAGAGCGATGACGGCGGCGTCGAGCGGGTGAAGGGCGCGCGGCCACAGCACCGCCGCCAGCGCCGCCGCAGCCGCCGCCCCCAGGGCCCCGAACGCGGCGCCCTCCCACGTCTTGCCCGGGCTCACCCGCGGGGCCAAGCGGTGGCGGCCGACCAGCTTGCCGAACGTGAACGCCGCGGCGTCGTTCGCGAACGTCGCGGCGATGAGCGCGAGCGCCCACGCGCGCCCGTCGGGCCCGCACCGCAGCGCCGACAGGAAGTACGGCCCGAGGGCGCAGAACACGAGCGCCTGCACCGCGTTCGGGGCCGCGGCGGCGGCGTGCTCGACGTCTTGCGTGACGACGTGCGCCGCCCACGCGAAGAACGAGCACAGGGCCACGAGCCCGAGCGCGATCGCCGCGGACCTGCCCGGCTGCCACAGCGGCAGCCACGGCAGCGCCGCCGCCGCGCCGAGCGTGACCGCGTCGCGCAGCCTCGGGGGCCCGACGGCCAGCCTCAGGAACTCGAGCGTGGCCAGCGCGCCCGCCGCCGAGAACAGCGCCGCTGCCGGCCACCCGCCGAGCCACACGACGCCCAGCGCCGGAGGCAGCGCGACGGCCGCGGTGAGCAGCCGCTTCTTGAGCTCAGGGGCCACGGTTCGACCGGATCACGGCCGCCGTCTGGCTCAGCTCTCCGGTCAGGAGCACCAGCAGATCGTCGAGCGTGACCATGCCCTCGACGCGCCCTTCGGCGCCCACGATCGGCAGCCGCCGCACGCCGAGCTGCCGCATGCGGAACAGCACCTCGTCGATCAGATCGCTGCGGCGCGCCGTGCCGGGCAGGGCGCTCATGACCTGGCTCACCGACGTGCGGCCCGGGTCGAGCTTCGCCGCGATCACACGGCAGACGACGTCGCGGTCGGTCAGCAGCCCGACCGGGTGCTGGTCGGGGCTCACCACCACGAGCGAGCCGACGTGCTTCTCGCGCATCACCTCGCACGCGTACTGAATCGAGTCTTCAGGCTTCGCGGTGACGATCGGGCGACGGCAGAATCTCTCGAGGGACATGGCACTTCCTCCTGCCCGCAAGGGCTGCAGCGCATGTGCCACCTGCACCGCGCGGCCCGACCGGTGCAGGCCCCCGCAGCATGGCGACGCTGGTCGAACATGAACCCCGCCAGGCTCCCGGCCGCATCGGCCGCGGCGCAGGAGTTGCGGTCGTCTTCAACGTTCACGCAAGACGCGTGACCTTCGAGGCCGTGCGGGCCCTGCATCACGCGCTGCCCGAGGCCGAGCTCGTCGTGACGCGCTCGCTGCGCGACTGCGAGCAGAAGGTCGGCAAGCTCGCCCGCCGCGCGACGCCCGTGCGCCTCGTCCTGTCGGCTGGCGGCGACGGCGCGATCGCCGCGCTCATCAACGCCTGGGCGAAGACGGGCGTGCCGCTGCCTCCGCTCGGGCTGTTGCCGCTCGGCACCGGCAACGCCTGGGCGAACGCGACGCACGCTCCGAAGCTCGACGCGCTGCTCGAAGCGCTGCCGCGCCTGCGCTGGCCGCTGCCGGCGCGCCGCTTCGCGCTGCTCGACGTCGGCGGCACGCTCTGCCCGTTCGCCGGCGCCGGCTGGGACGCGAAGCTGCTCGACGACTACGCGCGCCACCGCGCCCGCCCCTCGAGCGCGCTCTTGCCCCGCGCCCTGCGCGAGGGGCTCGGCGGCTACTTCGCCGCTGGCCTGCGCTTCACGCTGCCCGAGGGGCTCGCCCGCGAGAGGCCCGAAGCGCTCGTCACGTCGACCGAGCCGTCGTGGGCCGTCGGGCCGGGCGAGCGGCTGCTCGAGCGGCCTCCCGGCACGATCTGGGAGGGCCGCTTCAGCGTGCTCGCGATGGGCACGACCTCGCAGTACGGCTTCCACTTCGAGGCGTTCCCCTTCGCCGGCGACGTCGCGGGCATGTTCAACCTCCGCGTCTACGACCGGCCGCTGTGGCGCGCGCTGCCCGACCTGCCGCGGCTCTGGCGGGGCCAGCACCCCGTGCGCGGCATGCACGACTTCTTCGCGCGCTCGGTGCGCGTGACCGTGTCGCCGCCGGCGCCCTTCGAGATCGCCGGCGACAGCATCGGGGTTCGCCACCAGCTCGACGCGCGCCTCGCCGACCCGAGCGTCGAGGTCGTCGACTGGCTCGGTGTCCGCGCCGGCGAGCTCTCGTAGCTCCGCACGCGCTGCACGGGCCGGCCCGCCGCCGCGCAGCACGTGCGCGCCGATCGCCGCGCCGCAGTCACACGGTGCCGGCACTGCTCTTGCGTCGCTCACCCACAGGAGACCACGTGCCATGAACGTCACCCCCAACGATCTTCCGCTCCGCAGCTCGGGCCGCAGCTGGGGCCCCGGCCTCGTTCTCTTGCTCCTCGTCGCGGGCTTCGTCGCCGTCGGCGCCGCCGCCGCGAGCGCGTTCAATGAGCTCGTTCGCCTCGACCAGGCGGTGCAGGGCCAGTGGGCCCAGGTCGAGAACGCCTACCAGCGCCGCGCCGATCTCGTGCCGGCGCTCGTCGAGACCGTGAAGGGCGCGGCCAGCTTCGAGAAGCAGACGCTGCTCGCCGTCACCGAGGCGCGCTCGCGCCTTCAGGAGCCTGCCGCCCGTGCTCCGGGCTCGGCCGAGCTCGAGCAGTACCAGCGCTCGCAAGACGAGCTGGGCGTCGCGCTGCAGCGCCTGATGGTCGTCGTCGAGGCCTACCCGCAGCTGCGCGCGACCGAGGGGTTCCGCGATCTGCAGGCGCAGCTCGAGGGCACCGAGAACCGCATCGCCACCGAGCGCATGCGCTTCAACCAGGCCGCCCAGGAGTTCAACACCACCCGCAACCGGTTCCCCACCAACCTCTTCGTCACCATGTTCGACGCGCGGTTCGACGAGAAGGCGTTCTTCCGCGCGCGGCCCGAAGCCCAGCTGCCGCCGAAGGTGCAGTTCTGATGCGCGCCGCGCTCGCGATCGTCGCGCTGCTCGCGGCCACGCCGCCGGCGCCGGCCCGCTGGGTCACCGACGAGACCGGGCAGGTGCCCGCCGCGACGCGCGACGCCCTCGACCGCGAGCTCGAGGCCTTCGAGAAGGCCACCGGCCACCAGGTGGTGGTGTGGGTCGGCCACACGACCGCCGGCGAGCCGATCGAAGACTGGGCCGTGCGCACGTTCGAGGCGTGGAAGCTGGGCCGCGCGAAGCTCGACGACGGCGTCGCGCTGTTCGTCATGCTCGACGATCGCGCCGCCCGCATCGAGGTGGGCTACGGCCTCGAAGATCGCCTCACCGACGTGCAGAGCTCCCGCATTCTGCGCGAGCAGCTCATCCCCCCGCTGAAGGGCGGCGACGTGGGCGCCGCCGTGACCCAGGCCACGCGCGCGATCGTCTCGACGCTCGGCGGAGCACGCGGCGGCGAGCCCGCGCCCGGCTTCGAGCTGCCGAAGAGCGTCGAGCTGTGGGGCTTCGCCATCGTCGCGGCCCTGTTCATCGTGCTCTTGATCGTGAACCCGCGCGCCGCGTTCTTCCTGCTCATGCTGTTGGGCCACCGCCGGCGCGACGGCCGCTCGGGCGGCTTCTTCGGAGGCGGTGGCCGATCGGGAGGAGGCGGCGCCACCGGGCGCTGGTGACGGCCATGCTGCGCTTTCGAGATCGACGTGAAGCGGGCAGGGCGCTGGCCGAGGTGCTGGCTCCGGCCCGCGCGAGCGACCCCATCGTGCTGGCGATTCCGCGGGGCGGCGTGCTCGTCGGCGACGCGCCCGCGCGCGAGCTCGGCGCTCCGCTCGACGTGCTCGTCACCCGCCGGCTGCACTGGCCGCGCGACCCCGACCTGCTCGGCGCCGCGCTCGACGCCGCGGTGCCGTAGTGGGCCCGGCGCGAGGCCACTCGCATAGAGTGGGGCGGCTCATGAGGTTGTTGGCCGTCGCCGTCGTCATCGCCCCGCTGCTCGCCTTCGCCGTCTCACGCGCCCTGATGGCGCGCCGCGAAATGCTCGCCGTCTTCGAGCCGTCGCCGAGAGCCTTCGTCGCGCCGGCCGAGCCCGCCGGCCAGGAGGCCGTGACGCTCACCACGCCCGGCGGCAACCGCGTCGCCGCCTCGTTCGTCGCGCCCAAGAACGGCGTCGCCGTCATCGTCGCGCACGGCAGCGGCGCGTCGCGCATCGACATGTGGGAAGAGGTGAAGCTGCTCGCCGCGTCGGGCTGCGGCGTCGTGGCCTTCGACTGGCCCGGGATGGGCGAGAGCACCGGGCCGATCCGCTTCGGCGCACCCGAGCGCGAGGCGTTTCATGCCGTCGTCGACTTCCTCGCGGCGCGACCGGACGTGAAGCAGATCGGCGCCTATGGCCACTCGAACGGCGCTGCGCTGCTCACCGTCTTCGCCGCGGGCGAGCCGCGCGTGCAGCGCCTGCTCGCCGTGGCGCCGTGGGCCGACGCCCTCGAGCACACGCGCTACGAGTTCCGCCGCTGGGGCCCCCTGCGCCAGTGGCCGGCCACGCGAGCGGCCGCGGCGCGCCTCGAGGCGGGCAACCTGAGGCCCGCCGACGCCGCCCCGCGGCTGCGCGGCCGGCGAACGCTCTTCCTCATCGGCGCGCGCGACGAGACCGTGCCGCCGTACATGACGGCCCGGGTCGCCGCGGCGGCTGGCGGCGAGCTGCACCTCATCGAAGGGGTAGGGCACAACGACTTTCGTGGCTCGCCCGAGTGGGCGAAGCAGGTGACCGCGTTCTTCGCGCCGTGAAAGCTGTCCACTCGCGGTGACAGAGACCTCCAGTGCACGGGGGTTACACGCGCGATCGCGGGCGGTTTCGGCTGGCGCGCCCCAAGCAGAGGGCCCCGCTCACCATGAGCACTCCCGCCGCCGTCCGCCGTCTGCAGCACGACATTCACCGGCTCAACCGCGCCGAGAAGGCGCGCGGCCAGGCGCAGCACGCGCTGAAGCACGACCGCCAGGAGCTCAAGCACGACAAGAAGCACATCGAGCACGTCCGCGACGCGTTCGAGCACGGCAAGCAGGAGCTGAAGGGCGACCGGCACGAGCTCACGAAGCTCCGCTCGACCGCCGAGAAGGCCCTCGACGGCTTCGAGGCGAAAGAGGCCGAGCTGCAGCGCGAGCTCGACGCCTCGGTCGACCCGCTCACCGGTCAGCCCGACCTCTTCCTCCAGGCGCGCCTCAGCGCGGTTCAGCAGCGGCACGCCGAGGTGAAGGATCAGTTCGAGCAGCGCATCGACGGCAAGCGCGACGGCATCGAGAAGCTCGAGGGCTCGCTCCAGCGCCAGCGCGCCGAGCTCGACGACACCGCGAAGGAGCTCAAGGCCGATCGCCGCGACGTGAAGCACAGCGACCAGCAGCTCGACCGCGCGCGCGACCGCGTGAAAGACCGCCGCCACGACGCCCTCGAGCACCTGCGCCCCGCCGAGTACGAGATGGGCCTCAAGGCCACCAACCGCGCTCGCAAGGAGCTCGGCCTCGGCAGCGTCGACCACGTCATCCGCCCCGACCGCGGCCCCGGCGACGTCAGCGGCGTCTCGGGCGCCGGCCTGCAGGGCCTCACGCCCAAGGTCGCGTGGGCCGCCAAGGTCGCCCGCAAGATGGGGCTCACCGTCACGTCGACGACGGGCGGCACCCACGCGCCGGGCTCGTACCACTACTCCGGCCGCGCGGTAGACGTCGCCGGCCCGCCGAGCGTCATGGCGAAGTTCTACCGCTTCATGTCGCACAAGAACCCGACCGAGCTGTTCTACGACCCGCTTGGCGGCATCAAGAACGGCGTGCAGATCGGCGCCATCGGCGGCCACTCCGATCACGTGCACGTGGCGTTCTGAGCCGCGCGTTACCGCGCCCGCCCTGGGGCATTCCGCCGCGCGGCCGCCGGGCGCCGGCATTGCGAAAGGTCCGGTTTTCGGAAGTATCGCGGTGGGAATGCGCGATGCACCGCGATCGCCGCATGAAAAAACTGATCGTCGTCGCGTTGGCGCTCGCGGTTCCTGCAGGCGCCTGGGCCCAGGTGGCTTCTCCCGATACCCGCCAGCAGGATCTCGATCGGGCGCACAGCATCGTCCAGAAGACCGGGCTCGGTACGCTCGCCGTCACCGGCGCCCTCGGCTTCATGCTCTTCGCGAACAAAGAGACGCTGTTCGGCGACGGCCTGTGCGCGAGCGGCAACGCCCTCGGCGGCGACTTCGGCTGCAACGGCGGGCTCAGCGTTCTCCACTTCGTCTTCGCCGCCTCGACGCTCGGCCTCTTCGTCGCGCAGGAGGTCATCGCCGCGAAGATGGACCCGAGCCCCTACGAGACCGGCGACTCCGCGAAAGACCGCGCCATGAACGGCCTGCGCTGGGCCACCGTCGGCCTCTTCGCCGCCCAGCCCGTGCTCGGCCTCATCGCCGCCCACCCCGGCATCGTCGGCGTGCCCACCGAGCACCGCGCCATGGTCTCGCGCGTGCTGCGCACCGTGCACTTCGGCGTCGGCCTCGGGGTCGCCACCACCTACACCGTCAACGCCGCCCTGCAGTGGTGATTGATCGATTCTGGCGGGTGGCGAACACTAGGCTCTCAGACGCCGCCCGCCATGCTCGCGACCCCTCTAACCCCGCGAAGAATCTCGCCGCTTCATGAGCTGGCCGAGCGCGCGGCCCAAGGAGACACCGAGGCGACCGGCGCGCTCTTGAAGGCCCTCGCGCCGGGCATGATCCGCTCGGTTCACGCGCTCATGGGCAAGGGCCACCCCGACGCCGACGACGTCGTGCAGAAGTCGCTCATCGCCCTCGTGCAGTCGCTGCCGCAGTTCCGCGGCGAGTGCACGCCCCAGCACTACGCGTCGCGCATCGTCGCCCGCGCCGTGATCGCGTCGAAGCGCCGCACGAATTCCCGCAGCGTTCACCACGACGAAGAGGCCGAGGTCGACGCGACCACGTCGCCCGACCCGTCGCAGCACGAGGGCCTCGTCGCCGAGCGCCGCCGCGCCCTCGTCCGCGAGCTGCTCGAAGAGCTCCCCGAAGAGCAGGCCGAAGCGTTCGCGATGCGCGTGGGCCTCGGCTTCTCGCTGCCCGAGGTCGCCGCCGCCGCCAGCGTGCCCCTCAACACCGTTCGCAGCCGCATTCGCCTCGCGAAAGAGGCCCTGCGCCGCCGCATCGACGCCGACCCCGCGCTGCTCGAGCTCTTGGAGGTCGAGTCGTGATCTCGTCCGATCTTCACCCCGAAGAGCTCCTCGACAAGGCGGCCGCCGGCACGCTCACCGACGCCGAGCGCGCCTGGCTCGATGGGCACCTCGCCCAGTGCGCCGTCTGCCGCTTCGAGGCCCAGGCCAAGGCCGACTTCGCCGCCGCGATGGAGCCCGACGTCGGCGTCGACGTCGACGACGTCGTGGCCCGCGCGCTCGCCGGCCTCCCGCAGCGCCAGCCGCAGCGCGTCGCCGTCGGGGGCCGCCGCTTCGGCGCGCTCACCGCCGCCGCCGTCATGTTCTTCGCCATGGCGAGCTTCGCCGCCGTCGGCCAGGTGACCGGCGTGCTGCCCAAGCTGCTCGAGAAGATCGTGTCGCCCCGCTCGCACGAGCCGTCGCCGTCGCCCACCGCGCCGCCGGTCGCGCCGCGCCGCGTGCAGAGCGCCGCGCCCGCACCCGTCGAAGCCGAAGCCCCGCCGCCGGTCGTCGAGGCCCCGGCGCCCATCGAAGCTCCGCCTCCGCCTGCGCCCGTCGCTCCGCGGCCGCCGAAGCGCGTCGCCGTCGCGGCGCCGCTCGACGCGGCCGAGCTGTTCTCCGAGGGCAACGCGGCCCGCGTGCGCGGCGATCTCGCGGCCGCCGCCCTGCGCTACCGCGACCTGCTCGCGCGCTTCCCGTCGTCCGACGAGGCGCAGCTGACCCGCGCCGTGCTGGGCCGCATGCTGCTAGACAGCGGCGACTGCCGTGGCGCTCTCGAGCAGCTCGACTCCTATCTCTCGTCCGGCGACCGCACGCTGCGCGAAGAGGCCATGGCCGCCCGCGCGCGGTGCCTCGGCGTGCTCGGCCGCCCCGACGAAGCCGCTGCAGCGTGGGGAGCCCTCGCCCAGGAGTTCCCGGACTCGCTGCACGCGCGGCATGCCCCACCCAGGCCATGACTCGAGCTCCCGCTCCGCTCGCAGGAGAGCGCCCGTCGAGCGCTGGGGGCTGCTGCTCGCGCTGTGCCTCGCCTCGAGCGGGTGGGCGAGCGCCGCGCGCGTCACGCTGATCACCCAGGGCGATGCCACGCGCGCGCAGGCGTTCACCACCTCGCTGCGAGAGCTGCTCAGCCGCCTCGACGTCTCGCTCGACGGCACCGACGGCCCCGCGCTCGCCGCGGTCGAGGCCGACTTCACCGAGCCACACGTTCGGCTCACCGTCGTCGACGGCACCGGCCGCCAGGTGCTCGTGCGCCGCATGCCGCCCGCCGCCACCACCGCGCTGCAGGCCGAGGCCGCCGCGCACGTCGTGCACGCCATCGTCGAGGAGCTCCTCGCCGCCCCGCAGGAGCCCGAGCCACCGCCCGACCCCGAGCCTGCTCCTCCGCCGCTCGTGCAGACCCTCGTCGTGCCTGCCGCCGCGCCGCGCCCGCCCGACGATCGCCGCTTCGGCATCGACGTCGGCGGCTCCTTCGGCGGCAAGGCCCTCGGCGGCCCGCCCGCCACCGCCAGCGGAGGCCTCGAGCTCACCCTCTCGTACCGGCTGGGTCGCTTTCGCCCCGCGGTGCACCTGAGCGGCGGCTACGACGCGCCGTTCACCATCTCGAGCGACTGGCTCGACCTCCGCGTCGCCGACGTCCCGCTGCGGCTGTTCGTCTCGCTCGACGCGCTCGGGGGCGACGCGTGGCGGCTCGACGTCGGCCTCGGCGGCGGCGCCGATCTCTTCGTCACGAACCCGTCGTCGGCGCAGCTCATCCCCGAGCGGCTGCGGCCCACCGTCAGCCCCTCGCCCGTCTTGAGCGCAGTCGTGGCGGGCCGCGTCGCGCTCGCGAGCTCGGTCGACCTCTCGCTCGCGCTCGCCGCCGACGTCGACCTGCGCCCGCCGCGCTTCGTCACCGACGATCGCAACGAGGTGTTCACGCCCTGGCGCGTGCGCCCCTCGCTCGTGCTCGGCTTCTCGTTCAACGTGCTCGGCCCCGACCCGTACCGGCACCGCCTCGGAGCCGGCCCATGAGGTGGCTCGCGCTCGTCTTCGCGCTCGCCGCCGCGTGCGGCCCCTACGACGTCGTCGTCGGCGACATCGGCAAGCTCCCCGACGGAGGCCGCCCGCCGCCGCCCGGCAAGCCGTGCGAGTCGAGCACCCAGTGCCGCCAGAACGAGCTCTGCCGCAAAGAGAGCTGCTCCGACATTCACGGGCACTGCGCGCCTCGCATGGGCGCCGACCCGTGCCCGTGATCGATCTCCGCCGGTAGCGAGCACCTGAAGGGCGGGTGGGGCGGCCGACCCCTCCTTCACGGAACCGCAACTCAAGGAAACCAACTCAGATGAATCGAACGATCCCCCTGCTGCTCGTGTGTTTCATGTCCGCCTGCGACTCCACCACGCTCGTCGACGCGACGAGCGCAGACTCTGCGCTGCAGAGCGCGCAGTGCACGTACCAGAACCTCGACACCGCGGCCGGCGCCTGCCGCACCACGTTCGAGAGCTGCATCGCCGCCGAGGGCGCCGACGTCGACGCCTGCCGTGAAGCGCTGCGCGCCTGCCTGCCGCCGCCTCCGCAGCAGGTCGCAGGGCAGGGCGTCGGCTGCAGCGGCGGCGGCGGTCACGGCGGCCGCGGCGGCCCCGACGGCGGCATGGCTCCTCCTCCTCCTCCGCGCGACGGCGACGGCGGCCCCGACGGCGGCATGGGCCCGCGCGGCGGCGGTGAAGGTCACGGCGGCCCGGGTCACGGCGGTGGCGGTCACGGTGGCCCGCCGCGCGGTGAGCCCCGGCCTCCGCCCGAAGAGGTCGCCGCGTGCCGCACCGCGCTCGACGCGTGCCTCGCGGCCGAGGGCGCCGATCGCGAAGCGTGCCTGCAGACCGAGCGCGACTGCGTGCACGCCGCCTTCGCCGCCATCTTCGAGGCGCGCTGCACCGAGGAGCGCGCCGCGTGCGCCGCCGGCGAGCTCGACGCCACCGTCTGCGCCCGCATCGAAGAGCGCTGCACGCAGGGCCTCGACGCGGTGCCGCAGAACGCCGACGGCACGTCGGCCTGCACCACCCCCGTCACCCCGTGACGCGAAGGTGAGGTGAAAGCGTAACGTCAGCCGGCGGCGGTCGAGTGCACGACCGCCGCCGGCGTCTTCGTTTGGGGCACAAATGCACGCCTCACCCTGCAGGCTCCCCAGGGCGGCGTGCGGCCCCGAGCGTGCATCAGCCAGCGGGATGCAAACCGACACCGTTCGTGCACGTGTGCCCGGCCTCAAGGTGGGCCGCCTGTTCGGAGTCGAGCTGCGGCTCGACTGGAGCCTGCTGCTCGTCTTCGCGCTCATCACGTTCAACCTCGGCGCCGGCCTGTTCCGCTACTGGCACCCCGACTGGGGCGATGGGCTGCGGTGGAGCACCGCGCTCGCCGCCTCGGTGCTGTTCTTCGTCTCGGTGCTCACCCACGAGCTGTCGCACGCGCTCGTCGCGCGCGCCGTCGGCGTGCAGATCGATCGCATCACGCTGTTCATGTTCGGCGGCGCGGCGCAGATGCGCGGTGAGCCGAAGCGCCCGCTGCACGAGCTGCTCATCGCCGGCGTCGGCCCCCTCACCAGCCTGCTCATCGGCGTCGGCGCGACCGCGCTCGGCATGGCCCTCTCGCGCACCTACGAGCTCGACTGGGGCAACCCCGAGCAGGCCGAGCTCGTGGTGAGCGCCATGGGCCCCGTCGCGACGCTCTTGATGTGGCTCGGGCCCATCAACGTCGCGCTCGCGCTGTTCAACCTCGTGCCCGGTTTCCCCCTCGACGGCGGGCGCGTGCTGCGCGCGATCTTGTGGGGCATCACCGGCGACTTCACGAAGGCGACCCGCTGGGCCGCCCGCGGCGGGCAGCTCGTCGGCTACGGCCTCATCGCCTTCGGCCTGCTGCAGGTGCTGACCGGGCACGTGGGGCAGGGCATCTGGCTGATGCTCATCGGCTGGTTCCTGCTCAGCGCGGCGCGCGTCAGCTACCAGCAGGTCGTGGTGCGTGAGGCGCTGCACGACGTGCCGATCGCGCGGCTGATGCGCACCTACCTCGGCAAGGTGAGCCCCGAGCTCCCGGTCGACGACTTCGTGTCGCAACACCTGATGGCCTCGGACCAGCGCGCCTGGCCCGTCGAGTCGCAGGGGCTCTTCGTCGGCCTCGTCGTCTGGGACGACGTCCGCCGGCTGCCCCAGTCGGTCTGGGCGTCGACTCCGGTTCAGCAGGTGATGACCGCGCGCCGCGAGCTCGTCACGCTGAAGCCCGACGACCCGGCCGAGCGCGCCCTCGAGGTCTTCGCCGAGCGCGACGTCGATCAGATCCCCATCGTCGATGGCGAGCGCCTGCTCGGGCTCGTGCGCCGCGCCGACCTGCTCAAGTGGTACGCGCTGCACCACGGCGACGACCAGCGGCCCACGCTGCTCAAGCCCGTCAGCCGCTAGACCATGGCAGCCACGCCGTGAACTCGGTGCCGAGCTCGTCCGAGCGGCTCAGCGTGAGCCGCCCGCCGTGCGCTTCGACCAGGCCGCGGCTGAGCGCGAGCCCGATGCCCCAGCCCTTCTGCCCGCTCTCGAGCGCGCGCCCCGCGCGGCGGAACGCCGTGAAGAGCGGCTCCCACTCGGCCGGGGGAATCGGCCTGCCCAGGTTGTGAACCGTGAGGGTGGCGCCGTCGCCGGCGCGAGCGAGCGTCACCGTCACCGGCGTGCCGGGCTCGCCGTACTTCACCGCGTTGCCGAGCAGGTTCTCGGCGACCCGCCGCAGGGCCGGCGCGTTCCACCGGCCTTCGATCGTGGCCGGGCCGCGCAGCACGAACCGGTCGCCGTGCAGCTGCACGAGGCCATCGACGACGCTGCGCACGAGGCCGAACAGCTCGACCGGCTCGAAGTCGAGCGCCAGCGGCTCGCCGGCCTTGATGCGGTTCGCGTCGAGCAGGTCCTGCACCATGTCGGTCATGCGATCGAGGTTGGTCTGCAGCCGCTCGCCGAGCCTCTGCTGCTCGGGGCTCGACTGGCCCTTGCGGCGCAGCAGCTCGGCGGCGAGCTTCGCGGCCGACAGCGGAGTTCTCAGGTCGTGTGTCAGCGCCGCCACGAACGTCTCGCGCAGCGACCGCTCGCGCTGCAGCTCGTCGACGACCTCCTGCCGCCGGGCCTCGGCCAGCGCGACCTCGGTGACGTCGATCAGCACCGACAGGTGAAGCCCCGGCCTGATGCTCGTCACCGCGTGGTACTGCAGCGTGCGCTCCTCGCCATCGGGCCGCCTCAGCCGGAAGCGGCCCGTCTGACCCCGGTTCCCGATGAACGACGCCCAGCTCTGCCGGATCTCGGAGACCTGGTGTGCCTCGACGAAGTCCGTGGCGCGCATGCCGATGAGCTTCGCCCGAGACACCCCGAACAGCTCGGCCGCCGCCTCGTTCGCAGCCACGTACCGGCCGTCGTCGTCTGCGATCAAGATGGGGTTCGCCGCCTGCTCGAACGCCGCGCGAAACAGGTCGTCGCTGATCGGCTCAGTCACCGTCACTCCCGCTGAATTAGTCGTCGGGCCCGCGCGCCGCAAGGCAAGGCCACGCTCGACTCGATGGGCCGCGGGGCCGCGCGCACACGACCGCGACGCGCAGCGCGCAGGCATCGCTTCGAGTCGAGCCCGGTCGAAGCCGGGCCTTCCCGCTACTGCCGCATCACCACCGCGCCCAACACCTCGGTGCCGGTCGGCCGGCTCGCCTGAATGCGCCGCTCGGCGGTGATGAAGACCCGCGCGGTCGGGAAGGGCGTCGTCGCGCTGAGCGCGCCCGTCAGATCCGCCTTCACCTCGAGCTGCCCCAGCGGCACCGGAGCTTGCCGCCCGGGGTTCGGCCCGGGCTCGACCCGGACCACGTAGAAGTGCGCCGCGCGGTCGATCTTCTGCGGCGGAGCGAGGTGCTGCACGACCACGTCGCGCTGCAGGTTCTCGTTTCGATCGGCGCTGACCTCGATCTGGCCCTGGGCGGCCTCGGCCGGGCCCGTGTTCGAGAGCTCGACGGTCGAGGGAAGCGTCGCGCACGCGGCCAGCGCGGCGAACACGACGAGCATGCTTCTCGATGGGAACATCGCGGGCTGCTCCTCCTTCTGGAACAGGTAACGGCGTGCTAGTTCGCCGCCGAGTGTTTTCCGCCGACGTCATTCGCGACGCGCTCCCCGAGCTCTTGCGAAGGCCCGCGCCCTTCGGCACCGAGCGCTGGCAGTGGCTCGCCGTGCCCGCGCTGTTCGCGCTGACCGTCGTCGCCGCCGCGGGCTTCGCGAGGCTCGCGGCGATCGTCACGCGGCGCCTCAGCGGTCGCGCGAAGCACGGGTGGGACGAGCTCGTCACCGATCAGCTGCTCGGGCCGCTGCGCCTGCTGTTCGCCGCCGCCCTCTGCTGGCTCTGGCTGCCGACGCTCGCGCTGCCTGCCGACGGCGAGGCCTGGGCCGTGAGCTTCCTGCGCGCGCTGCTCGGCTTCGCCGTCTTCTGGGCGCTGTTCCGCGTCATCACCGTGATCTCGGCGAACCTCGGCCAGTCGCCGTGGGTCAAGGCGCGCCCCGGCTCGGGTGCGCTCGTGTCGCTCGGCGCCCGCGTCGCCCGCATCGCGCTCATGGCCGCCGGCGCCGTGACGGTGCTGTCGAGCCTCGGCTACCCCGTCGCGAGCCTGGTCGCCGGGCTCGGCATCGGCGGCCTCGCGCTCGCGCTCGCCGCGCAGAAGACCGTCGAGAACCTCTTCGGCGCGTTCGCGATCGCGGTCGACCAGCCGTTTCGCGAGGGCGACGCCGTGAGGGTCGAAGACGTCACCGGCACCGTCGAGAGCATCGGCATGCGCTCGACGCGCATTCGCACCATCGATCGCACGCTCGTCACGATGCCCAACGGCAAGCTCTCCGATACCCGCGTCGAGAGCTTCGCGGTGCGCGATCGCATTCGCTTCAGCGCCACCGTGCGGCTCGTCTACTCGACCACCGCCGCGCAGATGAAGACCGTGCTCGAGGGCCTCGAAGCCGTCTTGCGCGCGCAGCCCAAGCTCTGGCCCGAGGGCGTGACCGTGCGGCTGAAAGAGCTCGCCCCTACGTCGCTCGACGTCGAGCTCGGCGCGTGGTTCGCCACCACCGACTTCGACGAGTTCACGCGCATTCGGCAAGACGTGCTGCTCGGCGTGCTCGCCGCCGTCGAGAAGGCCGGCACGACCTTCGCGCTGCCTCTGCCCTACTCGCGGCCGGGGCCGGGCTGATCGGGCTTCGCCGCCTCGCCCGTGACCCGGGCGAGCCGCGCCGCGTGCCACTTCATCACGCGCTCGAGGTCGGCCTTCGCGCTCTCGTCGGTCGTCGACCGCGCCTCCTCGGCGAGAATGCGCAGCAGGTGCTCGTCGCCTCGCAGCACCTCGAGCTCGTCGTTCGACACTCCGAGCCGCTTCAAGGCTGGCAGCAGCGCCTCCTCGCGGTCGAGCGCGTCGGGCAGATCGCGGGCGAGCTTCTCGGTGTCCTCACTCATCGTGCTCACAACGGTAACGGTCGCGGCCGTGGCACGCCGTTTCCATTGCTCGTCACCGATGAAGACGGTGCACCTCGTGATCTTCGCGGTCTCGGCCGGTTGTGCGACCACCAGCGCCAGGAATGGGAAAGAACGCTACGGCTGGTTCCACAGCCCTGTGACGGTTCAGGACAAGGCCTACGCCGAGGGCTTCGACCTCGTCGGCTCGCGCATCGAGCTCGTGCCGTGCGAGCAGCTCGCCTCGACTTGGCGCCCCGGTCACCGGCCCCTCTACGTGCTCATTCACGGTGCGGGCGGCGAGGGCGTCGAGATTCAGCGCACCGTGCCGCTGCTCGCGTCGGGCGCTCCGACCGCGCTCTACCGCTTCCGCTGGACTCCGTGGGAGACGCGCCGCTCGCTCGTGCAGCGGCTCTCGCGCGGCATCAGCCACCTCTCGCGCTGCGCCGGCGACCGCGAGGTCATCGTCATCGGGCACAGCGCTGGCGGTGTGCTCGCCGCCCTCGCCGGCGGGTCGATCGACGCCTCACCCTGGGACGCGGGGCCCGCGGTGACGGTCGTGACGATCGGCGCTCCGCTCTCGGGCGCCGTCGTGTCGACGCCCGGCATTCGCCCCGCCGCGCACTTCTTCTTCGATCTCGGGCGCTCGCTCGCCTACCCCGAGCCCGCCGCCGGCGTGCGCATGATCCACCTGCGCACCGATCTGCCCGGCGACGTGCAGATGGCGCCCATTCTCGGGCACCCGCCGAACGACCCGCGCGTCGGCGCACCCGGCGCCCTCACCGTCGACCTGCCGAGCTCGCTCACCCACGCGGGCGCGCTCTTCTACGTCTCGCACCTCATCGCCCACGACGAGTTCGAAGCGTGGCTCGCCGACGAGCGCCCCCGCGAGCTGCCGCAGCGCAAGGCCCGCACCGCGCGCAGCTCAGCGAGCCGCCGCCCGCAGAGCCTTCGGCGGTAGCAGCGCCTTGAGCCGCATCTTCCCCGGGCTCAGGCTGCCCTCGAGCCACGCGAGCCCGCCCTTCTTCATCACGAAGCGCTCGCCGTGGCCCGAGTCGCCGGTCACCAGCCACGCCACGAGCTCCGACAGCCACGGCTCGTGCCCCACCAGCGCGACGCGCGCGCCCTGAAGCTCGGTGAGCAGCGCCTCTCTCGGCGGCGCCGCGAGCGCCTGCGTCTCGAGGCTCTCGCCCTCGACGAGCTTCGCGAGCGCGTCGGCGGTCTCGACCGCGCGTCTCCACGGCGAGTGGTACAGCCGGTCGAACCGCACCCCGAGCGCGTCGAGACCCTCGACCGCCCGCTTCCACTTCTTGCGGCCCTCGCCGGTGAGCGGCCGCTTCGCGTCGTCGCGACCCTCGCTGCGCTCGACCGCCGTCGCGTGCCGAATGATGAAGAGCTCCATGCAGCCGGTACTCTTAACGCCGGCCGAGGAAGGCCCGCAGCCGCTCGAGCTCGGCCTTCAGCGCCCGCTTCGGAGGCCGCACGCGCGACACCCACCCCAGCTCGACGCGCTCGCCAGCGTTCGCCCAGCCGATCACGCGGTCGCCGAACAGCACGGGCAGCGCGTAGTAGCCGTACTGCCGCTTCGGCGCCGGCGTGTACGCCTCGAAGCGGTACGGCCAGCCCCACAAGAGCTCGAAGCGGCGCCGATCCCACACGATCGGGTCGAACGGCGCGAGCAGCCGCACCTCGTCGTCGACCTCGCCGTCGCAGCGCTCGTTCGCCGGCCAGTACCAGTGCCCGTCGTGGCCCAGGCGCCGTTTCGCGCGCGCGAGCCCCGCGCGCAGCTCGCCGAGCAGGTGCGGCACCGCGTAGCGCAGGCGCCCGAACGTCGAGGTGAAGCTCCGCGCCGGCACCGGGGCGTACAGCGCGGCCACGACGTCGATGAGCGCGTCGACCCGCTCGGCCGGCGTCAGCGCGTGCTCCTCGTGCGCGACCGGCGCGTAGAGGCGAATGCCGGCCTCGCGCCGCGCGACGCGCAAGAGGCCCCGGTAGTGAAGATCGTCGAGCAGCTGCGTCGTCGCGCTCGACTGGCCGCCCCACCAGTTCGTGACGGTGCCGTGCTCGAAGTGCGCGTCGACGTCGCGCGGGTGCGCGAGCTTCTGCTTCGTCACGTGCGCGAGCACGGCCTTCGCCCGCGCCGAGAGCGGCGCCGTTCGCCGCGCGGCCCACGGCGACGAGTGCCCCTTCTGCGCGGCCGAGCGCGGGTACATCAGCGCGTACACCCGCCGCGGCAGGAAGCCGTAGTTGATGAAGAACGTCTCGTCGGCGTCGAGCCCCGGGTAGCTGCGCTCGAGGTCGCCGCTCAGGTACCCGCGCACGCGGTGGCGCAGCACGAGATCCTGCGCGCGGGCCGGTGCGCGAATCGGGTCGGCCTGCACGAAGCCGAGCCGGTCGAGCGCCCGCGCGAGCGTCGTCGGAGCGAAGAGCGTGCGTGCGACGGCGTAGCGGCGCAGGGCGTCGAGTTCGGCCACGTGGTACGTCTAGCGCCGCCGGGCAGGTGGCGTAACTGGTAGCCGCGCGGGCCTTAGAAGCCCGTGTCGAAAGACGTAGGGGTTCGAGTCCCCTCCTGCCCACAAGCGCTGCCCAAAATCGCTGCGCAAACCAGCGGCCGACGTCCCTGCCCATTCAGGCGGTGTGTGTTATGGGCCTCCGCCATGAAAGTTCAGGTTCAGGAGCTCAGCCCCATCGAAAAGTCCCTCTCCATCGAGGTCGAGCCGACCGTGGTCGCGAAGGAGCTCGACCAGGCCTACGCGCAGCTCGGCCGCCAGGTGAAGATCGCGGGCTTTCGACCGGGCAAGGTGCCGCGCCGCATTCTCGAGCAGCGCTTCAAGTCCGAGGTCGAGGACGACGTCATTCGCCGCGTCGTCTCGAAGAGCTACCTCGAGGCCGTGCGTCAGAACAACATCGAGGCGGTCGCCGACCCGCACGTGACGAACCCGAAGCTCGACCCGGCCGCGCCGTTCGCGTTCACCGCGCGCGTCGAGGTGAAGCCGGTCGTCGTCGCGAAGGAGTACCAGGGCCTCAAGCTCACGAAGCAAGACAGCACGGTGACCGAGAAGACGATCGACGACCGCGTCGAGATGATCCGCCAGAACCTCACCGAGCTCGAGGCCGTGAAAGACCGCGACGTCGCGAAGGCCGGCGACATCGCCGTGGTCGACTTCACCGCCACCATCGACGGCAAGCCGTTCGCCGGCGACAAGGGCACGAACGTTCACCTCGAGCTGTCGCCGGGCGAGCTCGTGAACGGCCACCTGCCTGCGCTCGAGGGCGTGAAGGTCGGCGCCGCGAAGGAGCTCGACTACGCCTTCCCCGCCGACTACCGCGTCGAAGAGGTGAAGGGGAAGGTCGCGCACTTCACCGTGACGGTGAAGGAGCTCAAAGAGAAGAAGGTGCCGCCGGTCGACGACGCGCTCGCCGAGAAGAGCGGGGCGGGCGTGCACACGCTCAAAGAGCTGCGCGACCGCATCAAGAAGGACCTCGAGCGCTCGCAGAAGCGGCAGAACGACACGCTCGAGCGCGACGAGGTCGTGAAGGGGCTCGTCGAGAAGAACACCTTCGACGTGCCGCGCGCGATGATCGAGCGCGCGATGGACATGATGTTCGAGGGCGCTCTGCAGATGATGGCCCGCAGCGGCATGGACCCGAACCAGCTCAACCTCGACTGGGCGAAGCTGCGCGAAGACTTCCGCTCGAAGGCCGACACCGAGGTCCGCGCGCAGCTCTTGTTCGAGGCCATCTCGAAGCAAGAGAAGATCGAGGTCTCGGAAGAGGACATGGAGAAGAAGCTCGAGGTCCTCGCCGAGGAGTCGGGCAACCCGCTGTCGCAGGTGCGCAAGGCCTACAAAGACGCCGAGTCGAAGAGCTCGCTGCGCGCGCGCATTCGAGAAGAGAAGACGATTGCTTTCCTGAAGTCGGCCGCTACCTATTCGTAACTCTCGTCAAGGAGACCTCATGCCCTATTACCCACCGACCGTCATCGAGCAGACCCACCGCGGCGAGCGCGCGTACGACATCTACTCGCGCCTGCTGAAAGACCGCATCATCATGCTCGGCACCGAGATCGACGACGACGTCTCGAACGTGATCGTGGCGCAGCTGCTCTTCCTCGAGAGTGAAGACGCCGACAAGGACATCAACATCTACATCAACTCGCCCGGCGGCTCGGTCACCGCCGGCCTCGCGATCTACGACACCATTCAGTACGTGAAGCCGCAGGTCTCGACGATCTGCATCGGCCAGGCGGCGTCGATGGCCGCCGTGCTGCTCGCGGCGGGTGCCAAGGGCAAGCGCCAGGCGCTGCCGAACGCGCGCATCATGATTCACCAGCCGCTCGGCGGCATGCGCGGCCAGGTCACCGACATGGAGATTCAGGTGAAAGAGATTCTGCGCCTGAAGAAGGCGCTGAATCAGATCCTCTCGAAGCACAGCGGCCAGCCGATGGAGAAGGTCGAGAAGGACGTCGAGCGCGACTACTTCCTCTCGGGCATCGAGGCGAAGGAATACGGCCTCATCGACGAGGTGGTGGCCCAGAACCGCAAGCCCCCGGCCTCCGCCGAGAAGAAGTGACGGAATTCCCTGCAGGTCTTCGACTGGAGACCCTGGGTCACCCCGATTAAGGTTGTCACCGCATGGCCACAAAAAACGTCGGCGGCCCCGGTAACCGGGACGCGAATCAGACCCTCTGCTGCTCCTTCTGCGGGAAGTCGCAGAAAGAGGTGAAGAAGCTCATCGCGGGCCCGACGGTCTACATCTGCGACGAGTGCATCGGCCTGTGCAACGACATCATCGCTGAAGAGATCGACCGCGAAGAGACGAAGGACACGCGCCTTCGCATTCCGCGGCCGAGCGAGATCAAGTCGATTCTCGACGAGTACGTCATCGGCCAGGAGCGCGCGAAGAAGGTGCTCTCGGTCGCGGTGCACAACCACTACAAGCGCATCGAGTCGAAGGTGCAGATGGACGACGTCGAGCTGCAGAAGTCGAACATTCTGCTCCTCGGCCCCACCGGCTCGGGCAAGACGCTGCTCGCCCAGACGCTCGCGCGCATCTTGAACGTGCCGTTCACGATCGCCGACGCGACGTGCCTCACCGAGGCCGGCTACGTCGGTGAAGACGTCGAGAACATCATCGTCAACCTGCTGCAGGCGGCCGATCACGACATCGAGCGCGCCCAGAAGGGCATCGTCTACATCGACGAGATCGACAAGATCGCGCGCAAGTCCGAGAACCCGTCGATCACCCGCGACGTGAGCGGCGAGGGCGTGCAGCAGGCGCTGCTCAAGATCATCGAGGGCACGATCGCGAACGTGCCTCCGAAGGGCGGCCGCAAGCACCCTCAGCAGGAGTTCCTGCAGGTCGACACCACGAACATCCTCTTCATCTGCGGCGGCGCGTTCGGCGGCCTCGAGCAGATCGTCGAGCGCCGGCTCGGCGGGCGTTCGCTGGGTTTCGGCGCCGACATCAAGTCGAAGAAAGAGCGCTCGATGTCCGAGCTGCTCGCCCGCGTCGAGCCCGAAGACCTGCTCAAGTTCGGCATGATCCCCGAGTTCATCGGCCGCCTCCCGGTCGTCACCGCCCTCGAGGAGCTCGACGAGCCCGCACTGGTCGACATTCTCTCGACGCCGCGCAACGCGCTGACGAAGCAGTACCGGCGCCTGCTCGAGCTCGACGGCGTCGCGCTGAAGTTCACCGACGGAGCGCTCAAGTCGATCGCCACCGAGGCGATTCGGCGCAAGACGGGCGCCCGCGGCCTGCGCGCGATTCTCGAGCACGCGATGCTCGACGTGATGTTCGACATTCCCTCGCGCAAGAACGCGAAAGAGGTCGTCGTCAGCGAAGACACCATCGTGCGCAAGGTCGAGCCGGTCGTGCTGTACGCCCAGGAGCAGGACGGGCCGACCAAGGCCACCGGGTGAGCTCGGCCGAAGAGCTCCGCATGCGGCTCCTGAAGAGCCGCATCGTGATGCTCGGAGCCGAGATCGACGACGAGGTCGCGAACGAGGTCGTCGCGCAGCTGCTCTTCCTCGAGTCGGAGGGCGACGCCGGCGTGAGCCTGTACGTGAGCTCGCCGGGCGGCTCGGTCACCGCGTCGCTCGCGATCATCGACGCAATGCGCGCGCTGAAGCCGGCGGTCGGCACCGTCTGCATCGGGCGGGCGGCCGGCACGGCGGCGCTGGTGCTCGCGTGCGGCGCTCGCGGGCAGCGCCTCGCCCGGCGCAACGCGATCGTGCAGCTCGTGCCGCTGACGGGCGCTGCCGAGCGGCTCGAGCAGCACCGTGAGCTCGAGCGCCTCACCGAGACGGTCGTTCGGCTCTACGTCGAGGCCACCGGCCAGTCGTACCTTCAGCTCGTCACCGACCTCGATCGGGGCCGGGCGTTCTCGGCCGAAGAGGCGGTTGCGTACGGCTTCGTCGACGCGGTCGCCGAGGGGCGCTGATCGCAGCCAGAGAGAACTGGCGACGAGCGCACGCTCCGTCCCTGCGCGACGGCCAGGGAAGACGGCGGCTCACCACGGCGTGGTCGCGTGGCGCCCGTCGACGCGGTCGCTGAGGGGCGCTGATGGCAGCCAGAGAGAACTGGCGACGACCGCACGCTCCGTCCCTGCACGACGGCCGGCGGCGAGACAGCAGCTCATCACGGCGCGGTCGCTCGAGGCGGGCGCCGAGGGGCGCTGATGGCAGCCAGAGAGACCCGGCGACGACAGCAAGCTCCGTCCCCGCGCGACGGCCAGCGGGAAGACGGCGGCTCACCACGGCGTGGTCGCCCGATGCGGTCGCCGAGGGGCGCTGATGGCAGCCAGAGAGACCTGGCGACGACCGCACGCTCCGCCCCTGCGCGACGGCCGGCGGAGAGACAGCAGCTCATCACGGCGCGGTCGGACGGTCTCGGCGGGCTCGTCGACGCAGTCGCCGAGGGGCGCTGACTGCAGCCAGAGAGACCCGGCGACGACCGCACGCTCCGTCCCTGCGCGACGGCCGGCGGGCAGACGGCGGCTCACAACGGTGCGGCGCCGACCCCACACGTTTGGACTCACGTACAGCCTTCGATGGTCGGTACCTCGTTTCGTGGACGACTCTCGTCCACAAAACGGAGGTCAGGCCATCGAAGACTGCAAAGTCGTCCAAAGGCGTGGGTTCGTCCCCTCAAGTGGCGCACGTCGGGGGGGCGCGACGGGGCAGCCCGCGCCGATCGGATCGTGGGTCATCGCGAGCGCGATGGCCTGACCGGCAGGTCGCGCGTTTGTTCGTCGGGCCGACCAGACCGGCGGACCTCGGTGTGTGAACGACCTCGAGCGCGACCAGGCGTTCTCGAGAGGCGTTCGCCGGAGCGTGGCCGTGCCCGACTTCGAGCTGCGCGCACGGCCGCGACCTGATGGACATCGTGGTCGTCGCTGCCGGCCGCGACGGGATCGCCGAGCCGAGCTCGCAGTCGCACGCGCTGCGAAGCGCCCCCGCTCGAAGGCGCACGTGCGCCCGTCGCGAGCGGCGTCGTGGCGCTCACGCGATCGGATTTCGCCGGGCACCCAGCCCGCGTTTCGTGCGGCGCAGACGCGCGAGCCGGCGAGGCGCACAGGTCCGCCCACCGCTTTCCTGTCGGCCGTCGTGCACCGCGGAAGACGGCGGTCGTCGCCCAGCATCTCTGGCTCGGCCTCGAACCGGCGTGTCGCTCAGATGCCGAAGAGCACGTTCCACCACAGGCGCACGGGCGTGACGCCGGCGACGTCGATCTCGAGCGCGAGCGACATGGCTGCCATGCCGACGTGCACCTCGAGCGCGGGCCGCACGGCCATCTCGAGGGTGCCCGAGCGCCACGACAGCGGCGCCGTGAGCGACACCGCGGGAATCAGCAGCGAGCCCAGCTTCCACGGCGAGTACCGCACGCCGGTGACCGCCTCGAGCCGCTCCTCGCTCGAGTACGCGCCGCCGAGCAGCACCTCGACGGTGTCGCCGAACGGCACGGCCCACGCGAGCTGAAAGCGGTGAATGCGCTGCCGCCGCGAGGTGCTCAGCGAGAACCCGTACTGGGCCTCGGGGCCGCCGAACCGCTGCCCCCACCACCAGCGCGTCATCAGCGGGTGCGAGCGCGAGAAGCAGTCTTCGTCGCACCAGCCGGCGTCGAGCTGCAGCAGCGAGGCGACGACGACCGCGAGCACGGCCCGCAGCCTAACGCGCGGCCGCGCTCATCCACATTCGGCCGGCTTCGAGATCCACCGAAACCACGCGCGCCTTCAGGTACGCCGCGCCGAGGTTGCCGTCGTAGATGACGTCCATCACGCGGGCCGGCTGGCCCTCGAAGGTCTCGCCCCCGCCGACCTGCTTCGCCGCGTGCGGCGAGAGCACGACGCGGTCGACGTTGCCCGAGTCGAGGATCATCCACAGCGGGGGCGAGCCCTCGACCTTCACGAAGAGGTCGGCGGCCACTCCGCCGGCCGGCCGCGCCACGCGGAAGGAGACGGGCTGCATGCCTGCCGCGACCCGCGCCGAGAGGCTCGACGCGGTCTCGAGCACGAGCCGGTTCTCCGCGAGCGAGAGCGTGAACGGCAGCCGTTCGATCGTCTGCACCGAGATGAGCCCGTCCACGCGCTCCCAGTCGGGCGGCATCAACGCCGCGAGCTCCATCACCATCGCGTCGGCCTCGACCGCGACCCCGCCGAGGGTCAGCGGCACGCGATCGCAGCGCGGAGCGTCGACGCGCTCGCCGCTCATGCGGTGCGCCGTCAGCCGGCCCGCGGGTGTGCAGCCCACCGCCTTCGCGACCTCGGGCGAGACGACGGTGACGCCGCCGCCGGTGTCGAAGAGGAACCGCAGCGTGCGCCCGCCGGCCGTCACGGCCACCGTGCGCAGGTCCGTCTTCATGAACGGCTCGAGCGCAAGCTCCACCGGCTGGCGCAGCTCGGGCCCCACGCGCTTCGGCGCCGTCGCGCACGCCGCCAGCACCATCACCCCTGCGAGCCTCCACATGCGTGCCAGCTACACGACCGCGCCAACGGAGGGAAGCTCGCGCAGCGCTGAACTGCTACACGCCCCGCACGAGCGGCGCTATGACCTCGGGCCCTCATGAACCGATTCGCTCTCTTCAGCCTCGCGCTCGCCTCCGCCTGCGCCTCACCCAGAGAGACGATGATGGACGACCCGCCCGTGACCGAAACGCCCAAGCCCGCCGAAGCGCCGAAACCCACCGAAGCCGCCAAGCCCAAGGGCCCCGAGCTGCCCGCGACCCGCCAGCAGCTCATCGAAGACATCATCTTCAACACGAAGGTGAAGGACCCGTTCCGCTGGCTCGAAGACGAGAAGGCGAAAGAGGTGCAGGACTGGATGCTCGCGCAAGACGCGGTCGCCCGCGCCAGGCTGCACGCGCTGCCGCGCCGCGACGAGCTCATCAAGCGCTTCAACGATCTCTTCTACATCGACGCCGTCAGCGCCCCCATCAAGCGAGGAGGCCGCTACTTCTACACCCGCCGCCTCAAGACCCAGGAGAAGGCCATCGTCTACTGGCGCGCGAACGAGAAGGCGCCCGAGAAGGTGCTGCTCGACCCCAACGCGTGGTCGCCCGACAACACCGTCTCGCTCGGAGTCTGGGCCCCGAGCTGGGACGGCAAGAAGGTCGTCTTCGCCGAGAAGCCGAACGCCGCCGACGAGGCGACGCTCTACGTGCTCGACGTCGACACCGGCGAGCGCTCGAAGGTCGACGTCATCCCGGGCGCCAAGTACGCGAGCCCCTCGTGGACGCCCGACTCGAAGGCCTTCTATTACGAGTGGCTCCCGGTCGACCCCAAGATCCCCATCAGCGAGCGGCCCGGCTACTGCGAGCTGCGCCTCCACGTGCTCGGCGCCGACCCCGCGAAAGACGAGATCGTCCGCCCGAAGACCGGCGACCCCAAGACCTTTCTCGGCGGAGGCATCAGCCGCGACGGCCACTGGCTCTTCTCCTACGTCGTGCGCGGGTGGAACGAGAACGACGTCTTCTTCAAGCGCGTGGCAACCGCCCCCCAAGGGGGACAGGGGAGCAAGCCAGACAAAGACTGGCGCACGCTCGCGCTCGGCAAAGACGCGAAGTACGCGGTCGACGCCTGGCGCGACGTCTTCTACGTGACGACCGACGAGGGCGCTCCGAACAAGCGCGTGTTCAAGGTCGACCCCGGCAAGCCCGACCGCAAGAACTGGAAAGAGCTCATCCCCGAAGACAAAGACGCCGCGCTCGAGAGCGTCACGATCGTCGGCGGCGTCATCGCCACGTCGGCGCTCAAGTACGCCGCCACCGAGATCGCGCTGTACGGCCTCGCCGACGGCAAGCTCCTGCGCCGCATCGAGCTGCCGGGGCAGGGCACCGCGTCGAACCTCATCGGCCTCGAAGACGACGACGAGGCCTACTACTCGTACAGCGCCTTCCTCGCGCCGCCCCAGGTCTTCAAGACGTCGGTGAAGACGGGCAAGAGCACCGAGTGGGCGAAGGTCGAGGTGCCGGTCGACCCGTCGCCGTACGAGGTGCGTCAGGTCTTCTACCCCTCGAAGGACGGCAAGAAGATCTCGATGTGGCTCGTGCTGAAGAAGGGCCTGCCGCGCGACGGCAACGCGCCCACGCTGATGTACGGCTACGGCGGCTTCGACATCTCGCTCACGTCGGCGTTCAACCAGGGCATCTTCCCGTGGCTCGAGGCGGGCGGCATCTACGCGGTGCCCAACCTGCGCGGCGGCGGCGAGTACGGCAAGGCCTGGCACGACGCCGGGAAGCAGGCGAACAAGCAGAACGTCTTCGACGACTTCATCGGCGCGGCCGAGTTCCTCATTCGCGAGCGCTACACGCAGCCGAAGAAGCTCGCGATCCGCGGCGGCAGCAACGGCGGCCTGCTCGTCGGGGCCGCGATGACCCAGCGCCCCGAGCTGTTCGGCGCCGTCATCTGCGCCGTGCCGCTGCTCGACATGCTGCGCTACCACCAGTTCGGCAGCGGCAAGACGTGGATCCCCGAGTACGGCGACCCCGAGAAGGCCGAAGACTTCGCCGTGCTCGAGGCCTACTCGCCGTACCACCACGTCGTGAAGGGCGCGCCGTACCCACACCTGCTCATGATGAGCGCCGACCACGACGACCGCGTCGACCCGATGCACGCGCGCAAGTTCGTCGCGCGCCTGCAGGCGGTGCTGCCCGACAGAGAGACCGCGCTGCTCCGCATCGAGATGCACGCCGGCCACGGCGGCGCCGACCAGGTGAAGAAGACCGTCGAGGCCAGCGCCGACTGGGTGGCGTTTCTGCTCAGCGTGCTCGACGTGAAGGCCCCAGCGCCCGCACCCGCGCCTCAGCCGAGCGAAGCCCCCACGACCGACGGCGGTCAGCGGTGACGCGCGAGCGTCACAGCCGGCGTCAGACCGGTACTCTGGCCGCCGGCCGAGAAATCCAGCCCGGCGGTCAGCGGTGACCGACGCGAGATCGGGTGTCACCGTCCGGTGGCCGTTAAGTCGAGGAGGCGTTACCCCAGTGGTATAAGTCGCAACACCCCTGTAGCCCCTTGCCTAAGAGGTTCAATGTTCTTCAGCCGTGACGACAAAGAGAAGCGAGCCACCCTCCCGCTCCTTCCTCTGCGCGACATCGTTCTGTTCCCCCACATGGTCGTTCCGCTGTTCGTCGGGCGCGAGAAGTCGATCGCCGCTCTGAACGCCGCCCGCGCGCGAAAAGGCGCCGGCCCCGACGAGAAGCCGCAGATCGTGCTGTCGGCGCAGAAGCGCGCGAAGACGAACGACCCCGCGCCTGACGAGGTGTTTCACGTCGCCACGCTCGGCAACATCTTGCAGCTGTTGCCGCTGCCCGACGGCACGATGAAGGTGCTCGTCGAGGGCGTTCGCCGCGTGAAGATCGTCGGCTTTCAGCCGAGCGAGTCGCACTTCGTCGTCGAGGCCGTCGACATCGAAGAGCAGTGGGAGCGCAACATCGAGCTCGAGGCCCTGCTCCGCGCCGTCGGCTCGACCTTCCGCGCGTGGGCCGAGCTCTCGCGCCGCGTGCCCCCCGAGGTGCAGCAGCAGGTCGCCGCGATCGAAGACCCCTCGCGCCTGTCGGACATCATCGCCGCCCAGCTCTCGCTCAAGCTGAACGACAAGCAGCTCCTGCTCGAGCTCGAGTCACCCGTGAAGCGGCTCGAGAAGATCTACGAGCTGATGCAGGGCGAGATCGAGATCTTGAAGGTCGAGAAGAAGCTCAAGTCTCGCGTCAAGAAGCAGATGGAGAAGAACCAGAAGGAGTACTACCTCAACGAGCAGATGCAGGCGATCCAGCGCGAGCTGGGCGACAAAGACGACAGCAAGGGCGAGATCCAGGAGATCGAAGAGAAGCTCAAGACGAAGCGCATGAGCAAAGAGGCCACCGTCAAGGTGAAGAAGGAGCTCAAGAAGCTCCGGCTCATGGGCCCGATGAGCGCCGAGGCCACCGTCGTTCGCAACTACATCGACTGGGTGCTCTCGCTGCCCTGGTACGACGAGACGAAAGACCGCCACGACATCGTCGAGGCCGAGACCGTGCTCGACGAAGATCACTACGGGCTGAAGAAGGCGAAGGAGCGCATCCTCGAGTACCTCGCGGTGCAGACGCTCGTCGCGAAGATGAAGGGCCCGATCCTCTGCTTCGTCGGGCCTCCGGGCGTCGGCAAGACGTCGCTCGGCCGCTCGATCGCGCGCGCGCTCGGCCGCAAGTTCGTTCGCCTCTCGCTCGGCGGCGTGCGTGACGAGGCCGAGATCCGCGGGCACCGGCGCACGTACATCGGCGCGCTGCCCGGGAAGATCATTCAGTCGCTCAAGAAGGCCGAGTCGAACAACCCCGTCATGCTGCTCGACGAGGTCGACAAGATGTCGACCGACTTCCGCGGCGACCCCTCGGCTGCGCTGCTCGAGGTGCTCGACCCCGAGCAGAACCACACGTTCAACGATCACTACCTCGACCTCGACTACGACCTGTCGAAGGTGATGTTCATCTGCACCGCGAACTCGATGCACTCGATCCCGGGCCCGCTCCAAGATCGCATGGAGGTGATCCGCATCGCCGGCTACACGGAAGACGAGAAGATGTCGATCGCGCGGAAGTACCTCGTGCCCAAGCAGAAAGAGGCGAACGGCCTCTCGGACGTCAACGTGAAGCTGACCAGCACCGCCGTGCGCACGATCATCAACCGCTACACGTACGAGTCGGGCGTGCGCTCGCTCGAGCGCGAGTGCGCCTCGATCTTCCGCAAGGTCGCGCGCGACGTGCTCAAGAACGGCAAGCGCGACATCGTCGTCGACCGCAAGATGACGATGAAGCTGCTCGGCGTGCCGAAGTACGAGCCCGGCAAGAAAGAGAAGGAGGACCAGATCGGCCTCGTCACCGGCCTCTGCGTCACGCAGGCCGGCGGCGACACCCTCGCGACCGAGGCCACGCTGATGCCCGGCAAGGGCAAGCTGATCGTGACCGGCATCCTCTCGGACATGATGAAGGAGTCTGCCCAGGCCGCCCTCTCGTACGTGCGCTCGCGCTCGAAGCGGTTCGGCATCGACGAGAAGGTGTTCGAGCAGAACGACATTCACGTGCACTGCCCGACGGGCATTCCGAAAGACGGCAACTCGGCCGGCGTGACGATCGCCACCGCGATCCTCTCGGCGATCACGCGCATCCCCGTGCACCGCGAGGTCGCGATGACCGGCGAGGTGACGCTGCGCGGCCGCGTGCTGCCCATCGGCGGCCTCAAAGAGAAGGTGCTCGCTGCGCACCGCGCCGGCATCAAGACCGTGCTGTTCCCCTGGGGCAACCGCAAGGACGTGAAAGAGATCCCCCGGAAGATCCGCGAGGCGGTGCGGCTCATGCCCGTGCGCCACGTCGACGAGATCATCAAGGTCGCCCTGGTCGCCGAGAAGCCCGATCTGCTCTTCAGCGGCGGCGTCACCACGACCGCGCCGCTCCCGGCCCCGACGGTCGAACCGTCGCAGTCGGTGAGCTGAAGCGCATGAGCCCGATCGCGCGCTCCCACTCCCCTCGTCGGGGAGTGGGCCGGGGTGAGGGGCGCTGAGCATGCCGCTGGGTCAGGCCCCGTTCGGAAGCAGGCAGACTCCGCCCGACGACGAGCCTCCGGAAGACCCGCGCGCCCGCGGCGACCGCCTCGTCCGCCAGGGCCGGTGGATCTTCTTCATGGGCAGCGCCGTGATGCTCGCGTTCATCGCCGCGAGGGGCTTCGGTCGCTCGAACAACCGCGCAGAGGGCGGCTTCGCGCGCCCCGGCCCCTGCCTCACCGATCGCTCGTGCGCTCAGGGCTGGCGCTGCTTCGTGATCCCGAAGGACGACCCGTTCGCCACCGAGGGCGAGTGCGCCCAGGTCTGCGACGGCAGCCTGCAGTGCCCGAAAGACTACGAGTGCAAGGCGGTCGCGATCGCGAAGGGCCCGCTCGTCGTGCCGGTCGGAGCGCGAGGCGCGCTCCCCGAGACGACCGGCGTGTGCCGCTCGTGCGGGCCGGGCGGCTGCACGCCACCCTGACGAGGGTGCCTCACGCCTCGCAGTCGAACACGACCTTGCCGACGTTCTTCCGCGCCTGAACGTGGCGGTGCGCCTCGGCCCCGGCCGACAGCGGGAACACCTTGTCGACGTGAGGCCGCACCTTCCGCACCGCGCCGAGCTCGAGCAGCTTGCCGAGGTGCGAGCCCATGAGCTCGACCTCGTCCCACATGTGGCCGACGTTCACGCCCGACACCGTGCGGTTGTCGTCCATCAGCTTGAGCGGCGCGTACTTCTTCATGCCGAACCACTGCTTCAGCACGGTGGGAATCGAGCGCTTCTCGCCCTGCACCATGTTCGCCCAGCCGAACGCGATGAGGTGCCCCGCCGGCCGCAGCAGCGAGTAGCCCTTGTGCCAGTCGGGGCCGCCGAGCGCGTCGAGCACCAGGTTCACGCCGCGGCCGTTCGTGATCCGCTTCACCTCTTCGACGTAGTCCTGCGTGCGGTAGTCGATCGGGTGCTGCACTCCGTTCTTGCGGAGCAGCTCGTGCTTGCTCGCCGACGCCGTGCCGATGATCGTGACGCCCTCGACCTGCTTGCACAGCTCGATCACCGCGAGCCCGACGCCGCCCGCCGCCATGTGAACGAGAATCGTGTCGTTCGGTCGCAGCGTGCCGACGTGAAACAGCATGTGCCACGCCGTCAGGTAGTTCACCGGCAGCGCCGCGCCCTCGTCGAACGTGAGCGACTCGGGCAGCGGGCGCACGAGCCGGGCGTCGACGATCGCGTGGCTCGCCTGGCCGTGAAAGCGCGTCATCGCGACGACGCGCTCGCCGATGCGCAGGCCCTTCACGCCGTCACCGAGCGCGGCGACGGTGCCCGCGACCTCGTAGCCGAGCACCGTCGGCGGCGGAGGCGCGTCGGGGTAGAGCCCCACGCGCGCCGCGATGTCCGCGAAGTTGAGGCCCGCGCGTTTGACGGCGATCAGCGCCTCCCCGGGCTTCGGTGCGGGGTCCGATGACTCGCGGACCTGCAGCACTTCGGGGCCTCCATGCTTCGTCAGCGTGAGCGCTCGCACAGTGGGCGCATGTAGCACGTTAGCGGTTGCCTCGAGCCGGCCGAACGCTCATGCTCCCGCGCGAGTGAAGGGTCTCGCGCCAGGTTTTCTCATCGCAATGCCGCAGCTTGGCGACCCGAACTTCCACCGAACCGTCGTGCTGATGATCGAGCACAGCGAAGAAGGCGCGATGGGCCTCGTGATCAACCGCCAGGCGCCGCTGAAGCTCGGAGATCTCGCGAAGGGCCAGCAGCTGAAGGTCGCTCGGCATCGCGAAGAAGACTTCGTGTACCTGGGCGGGCCCGTCGAGCCGTACCGCGGCTTCGTGCTGCACGACTCGCAGGGAGTCTCAGAGCGCCACCAGGTGTGCCCGGGGCTCTTCCTCTCGGTGACCTCCGACGCGCTCGAGCCGCTGCTCGTGAGCCTCGACGCGCGCGTGCGCTTCTGCCTCGGCTACGCCGGGTGGGGCCCGCAGCAGATCGAGAAAGAGCTCGCGCAGGGCGCCTGGCTGTTCACCGAGGCGACCGCGCAGCCGACGCTCGACGGCGACCCGTCACAGCTGTGGAACGAGACGCTGAAGGGCATGGGCGTCGACCCGGCGATGATCGTCTCGGGCGGCGGCATTCACTGAGCGAGGAGCCATGCCCGACGTCGCCGATCTGAAGCGCCGCATCGAACAGGGCCTGCCGGGCGCCGAGGTCGAGATCCGCGATCTCACCGGCACGGGCGATCACTTCGAGGCGCGCGTCGTCAGCGAGTCGTTCGCGGGCAAGACGCTCATCGAGCAGCACCAGCAGGTCTACGCGCCCCTGCAGGATCTGCTGAAGACCGGCGAGCTCCACGCGCTCGCGCTCAAGACGTACTCGCCCGAGCAGTGGCAGAGGCTGCTCGAGAAGAAGAAGTAGGCAGCGAGCACGGGTGCTCGCCGTGAGGGGGGCGCCCCGTCTTCGTCGCGGGCCTCCGGCTCCGGACGTCTCTGCGGCCGCGGTGCTCGCGCGCGCGAGCGGCGGATCGCGGTGAGCGCGATCCGGGCGTCGAACGTGAGGCGCGACGAGGCCACGCGGGTCGTCGGGCCGGCGCGTCACGGTGCCCTCCTTGAAGGGCGACGCGATCGAGTGGGTGGGTCGTCGAAGGGCCGCAGGACACGGGCGCCGACGAGGCGTGCCTGAAGGCGCTGCGGCGCGTTCGCGCGCCTTCGCCCTCTGCCGCTGAAACCAGCGGGCCCTTCGGGTCACGAGAGCGCCCATGCGACCATCACTCGTCTTCATCGCATTCGCTGCGGCCGCGGCCTGCGAGAGAGCTGCGGCGCCGCCGCCTGCTCCTCCGGCCGCACCGGCGGCTGCTGCGCCCCACGCCGCGCTCGACCGGCTCGACGGCCGCCGCGCCGTGCCGCTGCTGCCGATGATGGCGAACCACCAGAAGCAGAACATGCGCGATCACCTGCTCGCCGTGCAGCAGATCATCGCGGCCCTGGCGGCCGACGACTTCGCCGCCGTCGAGAAGGCCGCCGGCCGCATCGGCTTCTCCGAGCAGATGGGCCAGATGTGCACCCACATGGGAGCGGGCGCGCCCGGCTTCACCGAGACCGCGCTCGACTTCCACCACACCGCCGACGGCATCGCGCAGGCGGCGCGCGAGCGCGATCGCGAGGCGGTGCTCCGAGCGCTCTCGGCGACGCTGCAGACCTGCACGAGCTGTCACGCGACGTGGCGGCAGCAGATCGTCGACGACGCCGAGTGGGCGCGCGTCACGGCATCGCCGCCGCCTTCCGGCCACCCCCTGTGACCCCGGGCGTTCGCGCTCGGCCGCTGATCGCGTTATGTGGAGCCCGCCATGACCCCCGAGCTCAAAGAACGCTTCGACAAAGAGATCCGCGAGAACAAGATCGTCCTCTACATGAAGGGCAACGCGCTGTTCCCGGCGTGCGGCTTCTCGGCGAAGGCGCTCAACTTCTTGAAGCCCCTCGGCAAGGTGCACACGGTCGACGTGCTCACCGAGCCGGGCGTTCGCGACGGCATCAAGGAGTACTCGAACTGGCCGACGATTCCCCAGGTCTACATCAACGGGAGGTTCGTCGGCGGCAGCGACATCGTGGCCGACCTCGCCGAGCGCGGTGAGCTCGCGCAGCTCGTCAGCGCGGGCGACGGTCAGCGGTGAGGCGCTGACATGGCTGACGACGACGAGCGGGTGAAGCGCATCGTCGAAGCCCGCCTGCGCCTGAAGGCCCGACACACCTCGAAGCCCACCGACCGCCCGATGGGCGAGGGGCCTGTGAACCGGCACGGCATGCCGAAGCTGCCGGTGGGGCAGACGTACGCGAAGAACTGGCCGGTGCTCGATCTGGGCATCAAGCCCGACGTGAAGCTCGACGACTGGGCGCTGCGGCTCGACGGCGCGGTCGAAGAGCCGATGACGCTCGACTGGGCCGCCTTCCAGGCGCTGCCGCAGTACGAAGACGAGAGCGACTTTCACTGCGTCACCACGTGGAGCCTGATGGACTCGAAGTGGAGGGGCGTGCAGTTCTCGGTGCTGGCCGCGCTCGTGCGGCCCGTCGACGCGGCGACGCACGTGCTGTGTCACGCGTACGACGGCTACACCACGAACCTGCCGCTCTCGTCCGCGCTGCAAGACGACGTGCTGCTCGTCTACGAGTGGAACGGGGCGCCCCTGCCGCGCGACCACGGCGGGCCGGTGCGCATGATCACGCCCCAGCTGTACGCCTGGAAGGGCGCCAAGTGGATAAATCGCATTGAGTTTCTACGGGGTGATCGTCCAGGCTTCTGGGAAGAACGTGGATACAGCAACTCCGCAGACCCCTGGCGAGACGACCGCTACTCCTGAGCCGGAGCCAACGGGCCCCATGACGCTCGGCAAGCGCTTCAAGGCGTTCAAAGAGAAGCACCACGTCGCGTTCGAGGTCGCCTTCTTCATGGCGGGCTTCGCGTTCGACGCCGTGCTCCTGCACCGCATCGACAACGTGGCGCTGCTGATTCACCAGGCGCTCTACCTGGTGCTCACGTTCGGCCTCATCGCGTGGGATCACCGCATCTTCGTCGACGGCAAAGAGCCGACCGGCAAGGTGCTCGGCCGCCTCGCCGGAGTGCGCCTGTGGGTGATGCACTTCTTCCTCGGCACGCTGCTCAACGCGTTCATGGTCTTCTACTTCAAGGCCTCGAGCGGCATCTGGGCCTTCCTCTTCATCACCGCGCTGCTCGTCGTGATGATCGTCAACGAGCTGCCGCGCTTCCGAAAGCGCGGGCCCGTCGTGCGCGTCGCGCTGCTGTCGTTCGCGACCACCTCGTACATGGCGTACCTGCTGCCGATCGCGCTCGGCTACCTGCACTGGGCGCTGTTCTTCACGGCCGTGGTCTTCGGTACGGGCGTCACCATCGGCATGTGGAAGGCGTACGCGCGCATCACGCACGACCCGAACTGGACCTTCCGTCGCGCGGTCGTGCCGGGCCTCGGCGTGCAGGTGCTGCTGCTCGCGCTCTACTTCCTCCACGTCGTGCCGCCCGTGCCGCTGTCGCTCAAGTACATCGGCATCTTCTCCGACGTCACGCGCTCGACGGGGCCCGAGGGGCTCGAGTTCCAGTGCGCGTACACGCCGACGGCGTTCTGGCGCCACGACGGCACCGAGTTCGTCTACCGCGAGCCGCCCGAGGGCCAGAAGGTGCGCGCGTACGCGTTCATCGCCGTCTTCGCGCCTCGCGGCTTCAACGACACGCTCTCGTTCAACTGGGAGTACGACGACCCGAAGCGCGGCTGGGTCTCGCGCGGCAGCTACAAGACCGCGCTCGGCAAGGGGCAGAAGGGCCGCGACGAGGGCTTCCGAACGCTCGCGTACACGACGCTGGCCGGGCCCGGAGACTACCGGGTCATCATTCGCTCGAGCGACGACCGCGAGATCGGGCGCAAGAGCTTCACGGCGGTGCGCGACATCACCACCGACCCGGTCGTGCAGGCGCTCGTCATCAACTGACGTCAGCGGGCCGAGACGCCCGGGCGTTCGCTCACGCGACGAGCGCGAGCGCAGTGCCGGACGTGACGCGGCAAGCGATCGTGCAGGCGCTCGTCTGCGGTCGAGATCGCACACGCATTCGCTGACGCGACGACCGCGAGCGCAGTGCGGGAGGTGACGCGGCAAGCGACCGCGCAGGCGCTCGTCAGCGGGCCGAGACGCCCGGGTGTTCGCTGACGCGACGAGCGCGAGCGCCGTGCGGCACGTGACGCGGCAGGCGATCGTGCGGGCGCTCGTCTGCGGGTCCCGACGTCTTCGTCGAGTGCCCCGCCGGAGTCTTCTACCTCGCGCTCGGGCACCCGGCGCGCCGCATCGCGCGCAGCTTCGACGGCTTCCTCGGCTGGCTCGCGCGAGATCCCGCACACGCGCTGATGAGCACGGCGTCGGTGGCGAACTACTACCGCGACGGCGCGCAGTACGACCCGGTCGGCTTCAGCGGGCGACCCGCTTCATCCACGCCTCGACGGCCGACGCCTCGGAGGGAATCGTCTTCGAGAGGTTCACGAAGCCCTTCTCGGTGACGAGCACGTCGTCTTCGATGCGAACACCGATGCCGCGGTACTTCGCGGGCACGGTGAGGTCGTCGTCCTGGAAGTAGAGGCCGGGCTCGACGGTCAGCACCATGCCGGGCTTGAGGCGGCCGAGCTTGTACGACTCTTGCCGGGCCTTCGCGCAGTCGTGCACGTCGAGGCCGAGCATGTGGCTCACGTTGTGGAGCGTGTACCGCTTGTAGAGCTGGTTCCGCTCGTCGAGCGCCTCGTCGAGCGAGCACTTCAAGATGGCGCGATCGATGAGCCACTGCGCGAGCGAGCGCATGGCGCGGCGGTTGGGCTCCATGAAGTCGTTGCCCGGAGCCACGCCCGTGAAGGCCGCCGCCTGCGCCGCGTGCACCGCCTCATAGACGTCGCGCTGCACCTTCGAGAACTTCCCCGAGATCGGCAGGGTGCGCGTGATGTCTGCGGTGTACAGCGAGTGGCCCTCGACGCCGGCGTCGAGCAGCAGCAGGTCCGACCGCTTCAGCTTCCCGTCGTTGTGGGTCCAGTGCAGGGTGCACGCGTGCGGGCCGGCGGCGGCGATCGTGCCGTAGCCGACGTCGTTGCCCTCGGTGCGCGCGCGGAAGAAGAACGTGCCCTCGACCTCGCGCTCGCTGCTGAACTTCTTCAGCCCGCGGATCACGTCTTCGAACCCGCGCTGCGTCGAGGCGATGACCGCCTTCAGCTCGCGTACCTCGAGCGCGTCTTTGTAGAGGCGCAGCTCGGCGAGCGCCATGGCCAGCTCGCCGTCGCGCTCCGACGTGCCTGCGCACAGCGCGTCGGTCTCGGTCGAGAGCCCGCGGAGCACGGTCAGGTTCTGCGCTGCCTTCACCGCCTGGCCGAGCGCCTCGAGCGGCCGCGCCTCGTCGACGCCGTAGCGCACGCGGCTCTCGTCGACGCCGAGCCTGGGGCCCACCCACAATTCGCCCTTCTTGCGATCGGTGAAGAACGTCTCGTTGGTCTTGCCGGGGTTCGGCTCGACGAACAGCACCGAGCGGTGGCCGCCCGACGGCAGCGGCTCGAGCAGCAGCACGCAGTCGGGCTCGAGGTTGCCGGTGAGCCAGAAGAAGTCCGACCCCGGCCGGAAGCGGTAGACCGTGTCGTTCGCGCGGATCTTCTCGTGCCCCGTGGGGATGAGCAGCGTGTCCTTCGGGAAGAGCTTCGAGACGAGCTCGCGCCGCTGCGCGTGAACGGGCGCGTTCTTCAGCGCGGTCACGTTGCGCGCGCGCGGCCTCCACTGCTGCACCATGAACTTCTTCAGGGCCTCGGGCGCGGCGGTGTCGTACGCGTTCTTCTGCGGCGGCTTCTCGGCGTCGTAGGTCACGCCGCCGTTCTATCAAGGACCCGCATCGAGCGGCGGCTCGGCCGCAGGCGCCGGCAGGTCGGGCTTCTCGCCGGCCTTCAGCCCCTCGCGCTCCATGAGCTCAGCGACCGACGCCACGATCTCGCGGTTCGAGGTCGCGGCGCGCTTGAGCGCCTTCTCGAGGCGCTTCGCCCGCTCGAACGCCTCCCTCGAGTCGTCGGCCTTCATCGCGGCGCGGCGATAGTCGACGGCGGCGAGCGCGGCGCGGCGCAGCACCTCGAGGCCGCGGTCGAGCTGCGCGTGGTGCTCGGCGCTCATCTCGCTGCGCGCCGACTCTTTGAGGCCGCGGGCGTTGCCGAACCAGACGCGGCCGAGATCGCCGAACTCCTTCGGGTCGCCGGTCGGCAGGTCTTCGATGATGAGCGCGGGCCACGACTCGGTGGGGAAGTTTCTGCCGTAGATGTCGAAGACGAGCTTGCCCTCTTTCGCGCGCACCGACGCCGACAGCGACCCGAAGGGGAAGAAGATGCCGGTGGCGGTGGCGGCCTCGGTGAGCCGGCGGCGATCGTCGTTCGCGAGCGAGCCCGTCGGCGAGTCGGGCCGCTGCGGCGGCGTCTTCTTCAAGAACGTGAGGAAGTCGCGGGCCTGATCGATCTGGATGACGACGTTGAGCGACGAGCCGCGCGAGTACCCCGCGTGGTAGATGCCGACGAGCTCGTACTCGCCGGTCGCGCAGCTGACGGCGAGCACCGGAGACCCCGAGTTGCCCTGGCTCAAGCGGGCGTCGATGACGAAGTCGTCGTGGTCCCACTCCTTGAAGTCGTCGCGGTCGTACGTCGAGATGACGGCGCCGAGGTTGGTGGCCTTGAACGCGCCCAGCGGGTAGCCCCGCACGTCGACGACGTTGCGCTCGCGCAGCGCCGAGCTCTTGCCGAAGCGCCACGGCATCACGTTGAGCATCGTGTTCTTGGCGCGCACGACGCTCAGGTCGAGCGCGGCGTCAGACACCACGCGAGCGAGCGCGACGTCGTCGGCCTCGTAGTCGTCGCGCTCGTTCTCGACGATGCGCATGCCGTCGCTCACGCGCTTGCAGCCCGCCGGCACGCCGTCGACGAGGTGCTCGTCGTCGGTGACGACCGGGTACTCGACGGCGTGCTGGTTCGTCGCCAGCAGGGTGTCGGTCTTGTCGCGCCGGTAGCCGAACGCGGTGCCGTGCGACGTGACGCTCTTGCGCGCCCGCTTGATGGTGCCGTCCGAGCCGTACGACACGCACTCGTAGATCGCGGTGACCCGCACGCAGTACGTGAACTGGTTCTCGGGCCGCGCCGAGAGCTCGGCTGCCTTCGGCGTCAGCGCGCTGAAGTCGGTCGCGTACGCGCCCTGGCACCACGGGCGAACCCGCGGGTCGACGGCCGCGGTGAGCTTGTCGGGCGGCAAGGCCGCGAGCAGCACCGAAAACGCGACGGCGACGGCGGACATCTCTCTTCATTGTATCGGCACGGTCGCCAATGCCGCGAAACCGACATGCACACACCGGAGCTCAGGTCGGGCATCAGAGGCCCAACGCCCCGAGCAGCACCGGCACGGCCACCTCGACCCTCAAGGGTCGCGCGCCCACCGACGCCGGCTTGAACCCGCGCTCCTGCAACAGCGCGATCTCGAACGGCACCCAGCCGCCCTCGGGCCCGATCGCGAGGGCCACGCGCTGGCCCGCCGCACGCCGCGGCAGGGCGTCGGGCGCGCCGGGGTGGGGCGTGAAGCACGCGGTGCCCGGCTGGAGCCACGTCGAGAGCTCGTCTTCGACGAACGGCTTGAAGCGCTCGCGCACCGAGATCTCGGGAGCGATCGTGTCGCGCCCCTGCTCGAGCCCGAGCCGCACGAGGCCGTCGAGGAAGTCGCGGGCCAGCACCTTCGAGTCGAAGTAGCTCTTCTCGACGCGGGCGGCGTTCAGCAGCACGACGCGGTCGACGCCGAGCGACGCGATCGCGGGCACCACCTTCTTGAGCGCCTTCGGGCGCGGAATCGCGAGCAGCAGGTCGACCGCGGCTCTCGGCGGCGGCGGCTCGGTCAGCTTCGTCTCGAGCACGAGCTCGGTCTTGGTCAGCGAGGCGACGCGAGCGGTGCCGGTCATGCCTCCGAGCACGCCGACGCGCAGGGCGTCGCCTTCGCGGGCGCCCAGAACCTCGCGCGCGTGCACGAGCCGCCGATCGCGCAGGCGCGCGGTGCCGTCGGCGGCGAGCTCCGCGGGCTCGAGCAGCAGCAGGTTCACGTGCGGGGGCCGGGGTGAGGGCGGCGCGCAGTCACTTCGCAGCCCCGGCGTCGAGCATCGCGGCGAGATCGAACTTCACGCTCTCCATCAGCTCTTTGCACTGGTCGCGGTCGGCGGGCTGGGCGGTGCAGACGGCGCTGGCGTGCCAGCAGTCTCCGTTGCGGTCGAGCCACAGCACGGTGCGGGCCGAGGTCGCGAGCTTGCCGCTCATGTCGCCCTCGATCGCGTAGTGGAGCACGTCGCCCTTCAGCTCTTTGTTCCAGTCGACGGTGCGCAGGCCGGCCTTCTCGCCGGCCTCTTTCTCCTGGGCGAACATCTCGAGGAGCAGCACCTGCAGCGAGACCTTGTCCCACTCCTCCTGGTGCGGGAGCCGCGCGAGGCTCAGGGCGAGCTGCATCTTGCGAGCCTTGTTGACCCAGACCCGGCCCTGACTGTCGACGGCGCCCTTGCCGGCGAGCTTGTCGGCGCGCGAGACGTCGTCGATGAAGCCCTCGGGCAGCGCGATGGAGGCCGGCCCGACCGCGTAGCGGCGCTCGTCTTTCTTGCAGGAGGACGCGAGCGCGAGCAGCAGAAAAAGGGGACAGGCTGCGCAAAAAAGGGGACAGGCTACTTTTTTGCGCAGTCGCATGGCGAACTGTCGGGGGGCCGCTGTTGCGCAAAAAAGTAGCCTGTCCCCTTTTTTGCGCAGCCGCTTCTCAGCGGGTCGCGGTGAGCGAGTCGGTCTCGGCCTTGATCTCGCCCTTCCAGGTCTCGGCGTCTTTGTTGGCGCCGGTCTTGGCGGCCTTCGCGGCGCGCTGGCGCTCGACGAGGTCGAAGTGGGTCGAGAAGTAGGGCAGGGCCTTGCCGCGCAGCTCTTCGAGGCGCTCGAACTTGTGGTCGGTCAGCACCTTCAGCAGATCGTCCTTCAGCTTCGTGATGCACTCGTAGCCCTGCAGCATCGCGCCGGTGCAGACCTGCACCGTGTGCGCGCCGAGCGCGACGAACTGCGCGGCGTCGAAGCCGGTCTCGATGCCGCCCATGCCCGAGATCGGCACGCCGGGAATCGAGCGGGCGATCTCCATCACGTGGCGCAGCGCGATCGGCCGCACGGCCTGGCCCGAGTAGCCGCCGGGCACCGTGTACCCCTCGACCGTCGGCATCGGGCGCAGCGTGCGCAGGTCGACGCCGATGACCGAGAGGATCGTGTTGATCGTCGAGATGCCGTCGGCGCCGGCCTTCATCGCGGCCTGCGCCGGCACCTTCGGGCTGCCGACGTTCGGCGTCATCTTCGCCCACACGGGGATCTTGGCGACCTCTTTCACCCAGCCGACGACCTCCTCGACGATCGAGGGGTCTTCGCCCATCGCCATGCCCATCTTGCGCTCGGGCAGACCGTGCGGGCACGACAGGTTCAGCTCGAAGCCGTCGACGCCGGTCTCCTGCACTTCGCGAATGATCTGCTGCCAGGCGTCCTTGCGGTACTCCTCCATCACCGAGGCGATGAGGACCTTGTCCTTGTACTGCTTCTTCAGCTGGCGGAACTCGTCGAGCCACGTCGCGTACGGGCGATCAGAGATGAGCTCGATGTTCTCGAAGCCGACGATGACGTCGGGCTTGTTCGGGTCCTTGAGCTTGCCGTAGCGCGGCGCGGTGTTGACCACCTTGCTGGCGTCGAGGCTGATGGTCTTGCCGACGACGCCGCCCCAGCCGAGATCGAACGACTTCGCGATCACCTTCGCGTTCGTGCCCGGCGGGCCCGACCCGAGCAGGTACGGGTTGTCGAACTTGATGCGGGTGACGGTCGTTTGCAGGGTAGGCGCCATGAGGGGGCTCGACATACCGCGTGCCTGGGTGTCGCGCCAGCCGGCCGCCCGACTTGCGTGCTATGCGGCGCGCGGTGTCAGAGCCGGAGTACCGCGACCTTTGCCTCACGTGCCGCCGCCCGAAGTCGGTGTGCTGGTGCCACGCGCTGAGGCCCATGCAGAGCGCGACGCGCGTCGTGTTCGTGCAGCACCCGCGCGAGAGCCGCGTGCCGATCTCGACGTGCCGCATGGCGCACCTGTCGCTGCCGAACTCCGAGCTGCACGTCGGCATGGGGCTGAAGGCGGCGCCGCCCGACGCGGCCGTGCTGTTCCCCAGCGACGACGCGGTCGACGTGGGCGCGCTCGAGCGGCCGCCCGGCACCCTCGTGGTCGTCGACGGCACCTGGTCGAACGCGCGCAAGGTCGTTCAGCGCGACCCGGTGCTGAGCGCGCTGCCGCGCGTGCGCGTGAACCCGACGCGGCCTGGCAACTACCGCATTCGCAAGGAGCCCAAGGAGCACTGCCTCTCGACGATCGAGGCCGTGGCGCTCGTGCTCGGGGTGTTCGAGGGCGAGCCCGAGAAGTTCCAGCCGATCTTGTCGGTGTTCGATCGCATGGTCGACACGCAGCTCGAGCACGTCGGCAAGGGGCCGTCGCGGCACGCGCGCCGGCGGCAGAAGAACAAGTCGCGGCCCGAGTTCATCGCGGCGCTTCGCGACCCCACGCTCGTGATCGCGTACGCGGAAGGCAACGGGCTGCCGTCGGCGACCGAGGGCGAGCGCGTGCGGCCCGAGCTCATTCAGCTGGTCGCGGGGCGGCCGTCGACGGGCGAGCGGCTCGAGCTGTTGCTCGCGCCGCGCCGCGAGCTCGCTCCGCGCGTGACGTTTCACCTCGACGTGAGCGAGGCCGCGCTGCGCGCGGGGCTCGGCGTGGGCGAAGCGCTCGAGCGGTGGCGCGAGTTCTCGGCCGGGGCGCTGGTGGCGACGTGGGGAGGCTTCACGCTCGATCTGCTCGAGGTCGAAGGTGAGGTGCCGCAGCGCACGCTGAACCTCAAGCACCTGTGCTCGCAGCACGTCTTCCGCTCGACGGGCGGCATCGAGGCGTTCGCCGCCGAGCTGGGCCACGTGGCTGTCGACGGCCGCGGGCGGGCGGGCCGGCGCATCGCGGCGCTCGAGCACATCGTGAGAGTGCTCGGTGCCCACAATCGTGAACAGTCTCACACAGTTGCCAGTCGCCCACATTGACGCTGGGGCACCATCGGGTGACCATCTCGCGCCATGCGACTGCGCCTGCTGATGCTGCTCGCGTTCGTGTTCGTGGCGGGGGCGGGCTGTGACGCCAGCATCACCACGCGCGGAGCGCCCGTGGTGGTCGAGCCGAACGACCCCGTCGACCCGGTGATCCCGCAAGATCCGCCGAACGTGGCGTGCGACCCCTCGCTGTACTCGAACGTTCGGCTCGAGGGCATCGCGGCGAAGTTCGCGAGCGACGTCTTCCCGGCGATGAACCGGGCGGGCGCCGACGGGTGCGTGAGCTGCCACGCGCCGGGCATGGGGCGCATGTTCAAGGTGGTCGCTGACGGGAGCGACACGTTTCACCAGGCGCACCAGGCGGGCTACTTCGACGAGAAGCCGGGCTCGCTGGTCGATCGGCTGACGACGACGGACAAGCTCGCGCGAATGCCGAAAGACGGGAAGCTGTGGCCGAAGGCCGACGTCGAGGCGGTGGCGCAGGTCGCGTGCATGGTGAAGGCGTACGCGATGCAGGGAGGCACTCCGCCCGACGAGCAGTTCCCGCCGAACCTGCTGAGCGCGTACACGGGGCCGGCGGCGACGGGCTACGACAACAGCTTCATCAACATGGTGCAGCTGCAGGGGCGCGTGAAAGAGGTGTTCGCCGACGACTGGGTGCGCGGCGGAGTGAACCAGTTCAACGCGAACATCGGCCTGTTCGGCGGAGTCGACTTCTCGACGCGCTACAACGAGGCGCGGGCGGCGACGAGCGAGTTCCTCTTGGGGCTCGACAAGCTGGCGCCCGACGTCTGCGCGCGGGCGGTGGCGATGAAGACGGGGCCGTTCGTGGGCTTCGACGTGGCGGCGCCGATCACGGACATCGCGGCGTCGCAGACGCAGACGTTCGAGGCCGAGGGCACGGGGGTGACGCGCACGAGTGAGAGCGGCGGCACGACGGGCTTCGGCAACGCGGCGGCGCCGGGCTACCTCTGCTACGCGAACTGCATCATGTCGACGGCGGTGACGCTGCCGTCGCAGGGCACGTACCAGTTCGTGGTGCGGGCGAAGGCCGACAACTCGGGCACCGACGGGCCGAAGATCGAGGTGAAGCTCGACGGCACGACGCTGACGACGTTCACGTTCACCGATCAGACGCAGTTCGTGGACATGACGTTCAGCGCGCCGGTGGCCTCGGGCGGCATGCACGCGCTGTCGATCGCGTACATCAACGACTACAACAACCCGACGCCGATCGCAGGCGACGACCGCAACGTCACGATCGATCGTTTTCAGCTGATCGGCCCGCAGGGCGGCGGCGGCACGGCGCGCGAGACGGCGGCGAAGGCGCAGCTGAACACGCTGTACTCGCGCATGCTGTACCGGCCGGCGACGGCGGCCGAGCTGACCGACGCGTACACGCTGCTGAAGGACCTCGACGCGATCGTGCCGCTCGACGAGGCGTGGGGCGGCGTGTGCGAGGCGCTGGTGCAGCACCCGGACTTTCTGTTCACGGTGCCTCCGTCGGTGGACGGGCGCACGGGCGCCGAGAAGGAGAAGCTGCTGCTCGTGAAGCTGGGGCTCGATCTGCTGGGGCGGCCGCCGAACGCGACGGAGCTCGCGGCGTTCACGGCGGGCGCGACGTTCGGGGCGATGTTCGATGCGTTCATCGCGTCGCCGGACTTCAAGACGTACTACTTCGGCAGAATGCGGCTGCGGACGGAGTCGTCCGGCACGGCGGTGAGCGACGAGCCGGCGCGCCTGTGGACGCACCTGGTGCTGACGGGCAAGCCGTTCTTCCAGCTCTTGACGGCCGACTACCTGGTGGACCCGAGCTGGGCGGTGGTGTCGCGGCCGGCGGAGCACGGCAAGTCGGGGCTGCTGACGATGAAGGGGTTCATTCAGGGCAAGCAGGGGTTGCCGCACTACAACTACGCGGCGCGGGTCTTCACGGACTTCATGGGCAAGGTGTTCGAGGTGCCGCCCGAGGTGTTCGCGCAGCGCGGGACGGCGACGGCGGCCTCGACGGTGGATCCGACGAGCATCTGCTTCAGCTGCCACCAGCTGTTGACGCCGCTGTCGCATCAGCGGCTGTCGTGGGGTGATGACGGGGCGTACCGGGCGACGGACCCCGACACGATGCAGGCGTTCGACGACACCGACCGGGGGCTCGTGCCGACGTACGCGTTCAAGGGGAAGGGCATGGAGGGGTTCGCGGCGTCGGCGGTGCGCAAAGAGTCGTTCGTGAGGTCGATCTTGCAGAGTCAGCACCGGCTGCTGTTGGGGCGCGACATGCGCGTCGAGGAGGATGAGCGCACGCTCTACAAGCAGCTCTGGGATCTCTCGTTCGCGACGAACGGAGACCTGAGGGCGGTGCTGAAGGCGGTCGTGCTCTCGAAGGCGTACCAGAGGGTGCCATGAAGAGGCGTTCATTCCTTCAGGGAGCGGCGGCGGGCGGGGCGATCAGCGTGCTCGACTGGCTCGGGTGGTTTCAGCGGTTCGGAGTGCCGGGGACGTCGAAGTCGCTGGGGCTGGCCGAGGCGTCGGCGCAGGCGATGGGCGAGCCGCACTACATGATCTACTGGTTCCAGGAGGGCGGCTGGGACAGCTACTGCATGTTCTCGCCGGTCGACACGCCGAACCACGCGACGATGACGGTGCCGGCGGGCACGCTGAACCCGATGCCGGGGTGGAGCCAGCAGTTCTACCGGCCGAAGGGCTACCCGTCGGCGACGCAGGCGCTGAAGGCGGTGCAGGGGAACATCGAGTACGGGTACCTGGCGAAAGACGGGCTGTCGCTGTTCCCCGACCTGGCGGTGGTGGCGTCGCACGAGGGCAACGCGTTTCACTCGGGCAGCCGGCTCGAGTACCACTACGGGAAGTACAGCTCGTATTACGCGCCGAGCGCGCTGCGGGCGGCGAACGAGCGCACGGTGCTGCAGGCGTTCTGCGAGGCGTACGGTTCGGCGGCGCCGCTGCCGCACGTGTCGTGGCACCGGTGGTTGTCGGACGGAGAGCTGAGCGAGGCGACGTACACGGAGGGGAAGGGGTACTACGAGAAGCTGGGGCCGGCGTACGCGCACACGGTGTACGGGCAGACTCCGGCGGACATGAGGGCGCGGCTGTCGTCGCTGGGGTCGGTGACGAGCGGGGCGAAGGGCGTGCGCATTCGGGCGTTCGTCGATCGGCTGCACGACGAGTTTCTGACGGGGCGTGACGGCGAGTCGGTGCGGGCGTTCGCGTCGGCGGTGGCGATTCACCGGCAGCTGGCAGGGGCGACGGGGATCACGGTGAACCCGGCGACGATGTTCACGGACTCGGCGCTGCGTACGGAGTTCGGAGTGGTGGCGTCGGACGAGCAGACGACGTCGACGTCGGTGAACGAGATGCCGGCGCGGAGCAAGAACTCTCCGAACACGAACGTGCAGGCGATGATGTCGTACGAGCTGATGCGGGCGGGCATCTCGATCGCGTTCTGGATCGAGAACCGGCAGATCCGCGGGTTCGACACGCACCGCGACCGGCAGTCGATTCGGTCGAACCAGGGGCAGACCGATCAGCTGAACTCGATGCGGCGGGATCTGTGGACTCCGCTGAAGGCGCTGGTGGCGCGGCTGAAGTCGACGCCGGCGCCGGGGTCACCGACCAACAAGACGCTGTGGGACTGTACGACGATCGTGCTGGCGTCCGAGATGGGCCGGACGATCAGCGGCGACGTCGCGGCGATCTTGATGGACGACGTGAAGTACCCGACGGACGACCTGAAGTACGCCGAGATCATGAAGCAGGACTGCTGCCAGCACTGGGAGGTGTCGTCGGTGGCGTTCATGGGCGGCTCCGTACAGGGCGACCGCCAGTACGGCCGGGTGGGGGCGTCGAGCTTGAAGGGCATTCCGCTCATGCCCGACGGGACCTTGGACCCCGCGTATGACCCCATCACCGGCGCGCTGATCTCTGGGCGCACCAAGGCCGCGACGTCGTTCTTGTCCGACGCCGGGCACGTGTACGCGACCGCCCTGTACCTGGCGGGGCTCGACCCCGATGCCTTGCGGGCCGCCAACAAGGGCCGGAACGTGCGCGCGCCGATGCGGTTCTTGAAGAAACCGTGAATCGCTGGGCGGGGTTCGGGCACCGACCCCCGTGGCTCGACTTCCCAAAAGTCTCCGCGTATACGGGGGGATAGTCCCCTAACGCATGGCGATGACGTTCCAAGAAGGCCCGGCTCCGGTCGCCCCGCAGGCAGATACTCAGATCGATCTGCGGGTGTACTGGCGTGTGATTGTTCGTCGGCGGTGGCTGATCGTCGGCACATTCCTGGCAGCCCTCGTGGTCACCGCCGGCTACTCGCTCCGGCTCCCGAAGGTCTACAGCGCGAGCATGACGTTGGTCATCGAGACCGCTGCACCGAAGGTGCTGGGCGCTGGCAACGTGCAAGACGTCGCCGAGTCGTCCGCTCCGTTCTGGGTGAGCAAGGAGTACTACGAGACCCAGTTCAACGTGATGAAGAGTCGGGCTGTGGCTGATCGTGTCGCCCAGATGGTCCGCACCGCCCGTGATGACAAGTTTCTCGGGCTCGACTTGGTTCCGTCAGAGGACGCGCGGGTCGCCGGCTTGAAGGCCCTTGCCGCTCTGCGCGCGCAAATCATCGGTTCGGCTGAGCCTGCGACGGTCTTGACCGGGCGGCTGCAGGTCGAGCCCGTGAAGGACTCGCGCATCGCACGACTCAGCGTCGATGACCTGGATCCGGTACTTGCCGCCGCGATCGTGAATGCATTTGCGCGCGCGTACATGGAACACAACCTCGCGTCGAAGAGCCTGACCACGACGGAAGCTTCCGAGTCCCTCGAGACGCAGCTGCCTGATCTGGAGGCGAAGCTCGACAGGTCGGCGCTCGAGCTATCGAACTTCAAGAAGTCGCACGACATCGTCTCGAACAGCTGGGAAGACAAGCAGAACGTCTTTGCCCTGCGGTATGCCCGAATCAACGAAGAGCTCACAGCGACACGAGTCAAGAAGGCTGGCGTGAAGGCGCGCGCGGACGCCATCGCTTCACTCCAGAAAGACCTCCCGGAAGATCAGGTCGCCCGCGCCGCGCTCGTGCCTTCAAACGTCTCGGGCACAGTGCAGACGATGAAGATCAAGGTCCTCGACCTGAGATCCGAATGCGCCGACCTCGAAGAGCGCATGCTGCCTGCGCACCCAAAGCTCGCGTCGTGCCGGCAGCGGCTGGCTTCGGCCGAGCGGGCTTTGAACGTCGAGGTCGACACGGCTCTCGCGACTGCGCGTGCTGAGTACGCCGACATCGTTGCGACTGAGAAGAACTTGCTCGCAGATCTCAGCGCCACGAAGTCCGAGGCGATGACCGCGACAGACTTCGAGCCCGAGTACCTCAAGCTCAAGCGGGCTCACGAGTACAACCTCAAGCTCTACGACGTCGCGTTGAAGAGCTTGAAAGAGAGCAGCCTCTCGGGCTCGACACGGCTCAACAACGTGACGCTGCTCGACACGGCTCTTCCGCCCACCGGCCCGAGCAAGCCGAATACTCGCAACATGCTCATGATCGGCGCGCTACTCGGTCTTCTGCTCGGCCTCGGCCTGGCGTTCGGTCTCGAGCTCCTCGACAACACCATCACGAGTCAGGAGCAGATCGAAGAACGGCTGGGCCTCACGTTCCTCGGCATTCTCCCCAGCATCAACGAGAAGGAGCGGGGTGACGGGCCACACGACCTGATCGTCGCCGAAGCGCCGAAGTCAGCCGTCGCCGAATGTTGCCGGGCCATTCGCACGAACCTGTTGTTCATGTCTCCCGAGAAGCCCCTGAAGACCTTGCTCGTCACTTCGGCAGGGCCCCGCGACGGCAAGACGACAACCGCGGTCAGCCTCGCAATCACGATGGCCAAGAGCGGCAACCGGGTGTTGCTCGTCGATGCCGATCTCCGCCGGCCCCGCGTTCACAGCGCGTTCAAGGTCCCGAACGGCGACGGTCTGTCGTCGCTGATCCTCGGTCGCGGCACGTTGGAGGGCTTTGCGAAGAGCTCCGGAATCGACGGGCTGTCGATTCTGACGTGCGGCCCCGTACCCCCGAACCCCGCCGAGCTGCTGCACACGCAGGCGTTCGTCGACCTGATGAAGCACGCCGCGACCACGTTCGACCGCGTGATCATCGACTCGCCTCCGATCGGAGCCGTCTCCGATGCCGTGGTGATGAGCACGCAGGTCGATGGCACGGTGCTGGTGCTGAAGTCGGGCGTCACGTCGAAAGATATGGCGCGGCGCACGGTGCGCGCGCTGCGCGACGTGAAGGCGCGGGTGCTCGGCGCGATCCTCAACGACATCGACCTCGAAGATCGTCAGGCCGGCGGGTACTACTACTACACGAAGTACGGCTACTACTACGGAGACTCCGAGACCCCGTCGAAAGATGGCTCGGCAGCGTGATGGCAGAGCGCCTCGCCGTCATCGGTCTGGGCTACGTCGGACTTCCGGTGGCGCTCGCGTTTGCTCGGAAGTTCCCGGGTACCATCGGCTTCGACATCAACGAGCTGAAGGTCGCGTCGCTCAAGAACCGCATCGACCCGACGGGTGAGGTCTCGAGCGAGGAGCTGACAGCGACGACGCTGCAGATGACGAGCAGCGCGGAAGAGCTCAAGAAGGCGACGTTCTTCGTCGTCGCGGTTCCGACGCCGGTCGACGCCAACAACACTCCCGATCTCACGCCTGTCGTGAAGGCGAGCGAGACGGTCGGGCGAGCGCTCAAGAAGGGCGATGTCGTCGTCTACGAGTCGACCGTCTACCCTGGCGTCACCGAAGAAGTGTGCGGGCCCATTCTGGCCCGCGTGTCGGGCCTGAAGCAGGGCGTCGACTTCAAGCTGGGCTACAGCCCCGAGCGCATCAACCCGGGCGACAAGCAGCACACGCTCGAGCGCATCACGAAAGTCGTCTCGGGCGAAGACGCCTCGACACTCGACCGGGTCGCCGCCACGTACGGCGCGATCATCGAGGCGGGCGTCTTCAAGGCAGCTTCCATCAAGGTGGCCGAGGCCGCGAAGGTGATCGAGAACACGCAGCGAGACCTGAACATCGCGCTGATGAACGAGCTCGCGATCATCTTCGACCGCATGGGCATTCGCACGCGCGACGTGCTAGCGGCGGCGGCCACGAAGTGGAACTTCCTCAAGTTCTCGCCCGGCCTCGTCGGAGGTCACTGCATCGGCGTCGACCCGTACTACCTCACGATGAAGGCGCAGCAGCTCGGGTACCAGCCCGAGGTGATCCTCGCGGGCCGGCGCATCAACAACAACATGGGGCCCTACGTCACGCAGCGGCTCGTGAAGCTGATGGTGCATGCGGGTATCGCGGTGAAGGGCGCGAAGGTCGGCGTGCTGGGGCTCACCTTCAAAGAGAACGTCTCCGATATCCGCAACTCGAAGGTGCCCGACATCGTGCGTGAGCTCGCCGAGTTCGGCATCAAGGCGCTGGTGCACGACCCGCTCGCCGACGCTGCCGAGACGCGCCACGAATACGGGCTCGAGCTCTCGAGCTGGGAAGAACTCGACAGTCTCGACGCTCTCGTCGTCGCGGTGCCGCACAAGTCCTACACCGAGCTGTCGGGCGAGGCGCTTGTGAAGCGACTCAGGTCGGGTGGCGTACTGGTCGATGTCAAGAGCATGGTGGACCCGGCGACGCTCCCGGCGGGGCGGGTGACCTACTGGTGCCTCTGATCGTACAGGTCGAAGAACAGCTCAGGGCTTCGCCACGCCGATGGCTCGTGACGGGGGCGGCGGGCTTCATTGGGTCGCACCTGGTCGAGCAGCTGCTCAAGTTGGGGCAGTCGGTGGTGGGCCTCGACGACTTCTCGACGGGCACTCAGGCGAACCTCGACGCCGTGACGAATGGCGCGAGAGGCTGGAAGTTCGTGCGCGGAGATTGCGCCGATCTGGGCGCGTGCCGGGCGGCCAGCGAGGGCGCCGACGTCGTGCTGCACCAAGCGGCGCTGGGCAGCGTGCCGCGGTCGATCGAAGACCCTCTGCGTACGCACCGCGCGAACGTCGACGGCTTCGTGAACATGCTGGTTGCGGCTCGGGACGCCCGTGTGAGGCGGTTCGTCTACGCGTCGTCGAGCTCGGTGTACGGCGACGACTTCGGGCTGCCGAAGATCGAAGACCGAGTGGGCCGCGTGCTCTCGCCCTACGCCGCGTCGAAGCGCATCGGCGAGGTGTATGCAGGCACGTTCGAGAAGGCGTACGGGCTCTCGTGCATCGGCCTGCGCTACTTCAACGTCTTCGGCCCGCGGCAGGACCCGAACGGTGCGTACGCGGCAGTGGTGCCGAGGTGGATCGCGCGGCTCATGCGCGGCGAGCCGTGCGAGGTCTTCGGCGACGGCGGCACGAGCCGCGACTTCTGTTACGTGGCGAACGTGGTGCAGGCGAACCTCCTCGCGGCCACGGCCGAGCGCGTGACCGATACGGTGATGAACGTCTCGGTCGGGGGGCGCACGTCGCTGCTCGAACTGTACGCGCAGATCCGCGACCGCGTCGCAGTGAGGCGCCCCGACGTGAAGGGGCTGGCGGCGGTGCACAAGCCGCCTCGCGCAGGCGACATCCGCGACTCGCAGGCCGACGTGTCGCGCGCGACGAGAGAGCTCGGCTACGCGCCGACGCACGATCTGCCGCGGGGGCTCGACGAGACGGTGAGGGCGTTCGCCTCGTGAAGATCGGTGGACGCGAGATCGGAGGCGGCGCGCCGTGCCTGGTCGTGGCTGAGGTCGCGCAGGCGCACGACGGGTCGCTGGGCAGCGCGCACGCGTACATCGATGCCGCCGCGAAGGGCGGTGCCGACGGCATCAAGTTCCAGACGCACATCGCCGCGGCCGAGTCGACCCCAGGCGAGCCCTTTCGCGTGAAGTTCAGCCGGCAGGACGCGAGCCGCTACGAGTACTGGAAGCGCATGGAGTTCACGGAAGGCCAGTGGGCGGGCCTCGCCGAGCACGCGCGCGAGAAGGGTCTCGTGTTTCTCTCGAGCCCGTTCTCGATGCAGGCCGTCGAGCTGCTCGAGCGCATCGGCGTGCCCGCGTGGAAGGTGGGCGCGGGCGAGGTGAGCAACGTGCCGATGCTCGAACGCCTCGCCGCGACCGGCAAGCCAGTCATCCTCTCGAGCGGTATGTCTCCGTGGGAGGAACTCGACCGCGCGGTCGAGGCGGTGCGGCGGAACTGTGCGGTGCTGCAGTGCACGACGAGCTACCCGTGCCCGCCCGAGAAGCTGGGCTTGAACGTGATCAACCAGCTGCGCGAGCGCTACCGCGTGCCCGTCGGCCTGTCGGATCATTCGGGCACCATCTTCGCGGGCCTTGCGGCCGCGGCACTGGGCTGCGACGTGCTCGAGCTGCACATCGTCTTCAGTCGCGAGTGCTTCGGCCCCGACACTTCGTCGTCGGTCACGACTGCAGAGCTGCGCCAGCTCCTTGACGGCATCCGCTTCATCGAGAAGGCGCGCGCGAACCCCGTCGACAAAGACGGTGCCGCCGCCGGCATGGCCGACCTGCGGCGCATGTTCGGCAAGAGCCTGGTGGCGGCGCGAGAACTTCCAGCGGGCGCGCTGCTGGGCGAGGCCGACGTGGCGTTCAAGAAGCCGGGAACCGGCATTCCCGCCGCGAAGCTGAGGCAGACGGTGGGGCGCAGGCTGAAGCGGGCCGTGAAGGCCGATGCGCTCTTCAGCGAGGAGGACTTCGAGTGAGCGGCAGACGGAAGATCTGCGTGGTGCTGGTCGACCGCGCGAACTACGGCCGGCTCAAGCCGGTGATGGCGGCGATTCGCGAGCGGCCGGAGCTGCAGCTTCAGACCGTCTGCGCGGGCACGATGGTGCTCGAGCGCTTCGATTTGCCGGTGAAGGTGGTGCAGGCCGACGGCTTCACCGTCGACGGGCAGATCTACACCGAGCTCGAGGGCAGTACGCCGGCGACGATGGCAAAGTCGGTCGGCTTCGGCGTCGTCGAGTTCGCGAGCGAGTTCCAGCGGCTCAAGCCCGACGTCGTCCTCATCATTGGCGACCGCTACGAGGCGCTTTCGGCCGCGCTGGCCGCGGCGTACATGAACCTGTGCATGGTCCACCTTCAGGGCGGCGAGGTGAGCGGCTCGATTGACGAGAGCGCGCGGCACTGCATTACCAAGCTCGCGCAATACCACTTTCCGGCTACGAAGAAGTCAGCCGAGAATCTGGTGCGCATGGGCGAGCGGCCCGACACAGTGCTGGGAGTCGGCTGCCCGTCGAGCGACATCGCGCGGCGACTCGATGCCGATCTCGACCCGGTGATCGTGAACGGGCGCGGCGGCGGAGTCGTCGTCGACGTGACGCGGCCCTATCTGCTCGTTGTGTTCCACCCGGTCACCACCGAGTACGGCGGAGAGCGCGCCCAGATGGAAGAAGTGCTCGCTGCGATCAACCAGGTCGCAGTTCAGACGGTGCTCCTATGGCCGAACATCGACGCCGGGTCGGACCACATCTCGAAGGCGATTCGCGAGCACCGGGCGCACGTCGACGGCTCGAAGCTGCGCACTCTGACGAACCTGACGCCCGAAGCGTATCTGCGCGTGCTCAACCGGGCCGCATGCGCGGTAGGCAACTCGTCGAGCTTCGTGCGCGACGCCGGCTTTCTGGGAACGCCGGTGGTGCTCGTCGGGAATCGGCAGGACGGCCGCGAGCGCGACGTGCATGTGACGCGCGTCGAGCCGCGACGCGCTGACGTGGCCGCCGCAATTCGTTCGCAGCTACAGCGCGGCCGGTACGAGCCGTCGACGCTGTATGGCGACGGTCAGGTGAGCGAGCGCATCGCCACGGCGCTGGTGAGGCTCGTGCCGTACGTACAGAAGCGCCTGGCCTGGGGCGCGGTGAGCTGAATGGCCGGCGCGGCGCTGAAACCCCGCGTCCTCATCGCCGAGCCGCTGAACTTCAGCGACCGTGCGGTCGCGCTGCTGCGTGAGCGCGCGCACGTGGAGCTGCGCGACGTCGCCGTGGGGAGCCTGAGAGAGGCGCTGGCCGGGTACGACGCGGTTTGGGTGCGGCTCAAGCACCGCATCGACTCGGGCAGCTTGGTGCCCGGCCTCAAGGTCATCGCCTGCCCGGTGACCGGGCTCGATCACATCGACCTCGAGGCCTGCGGGCGTGCCCGCGTGCGGGTGGTGTCGCTGAAGGGCGAGGTCGAGTTCCTGAAGGGGGTGCGGGCCACCGCCGAGCTCACGGTCGCGCTGACGCTCGGGCTGATGAGGCGCCTTCCGGCCGCGGCCGACTCGGTTAAGCGCGGCGAGTGGCGGCGCGATCTGTTTCGCGGCAACGAGCTGTACGGCAAAACGGCCGGCATCGTCGGGGTCGGCAGGCTGGGCTCGCTCGTTGCCGGCTACTTCCAGGCTTTCGGCATGAGGGTGGTGGGCTACGACGTGCGCCCGGCTTTCCCAAGCGGCGTCTTCCAGGCTTTGTCGCTCGACGCGCTGCTGCAGGAGTCCGACGTGGTCAGCATTCACGTTGCGTACGACGCGACCACGAGGGGCCTCATCGGCGCGAAGGAGCTCGCCACAATGCGGCGCGGGAGCGTGCTTGTGAACACCTCGCGTGGCCCCGTGATCGACGAGCCGGCGCTGCTCGCAGCGCTTGAGAGCGGCCAACTCGGCGGGGCGGCGCTCGATGTGCTGACCGGCGAGCCCGACATCGATCAGAGCCACCCGCTCGTCGACTACGCGCGGCGCCGCGAAAACCTGCTAATCGTCCCGCACATCGGGGGGAACACCATCGAATCGTTCGAGAAGACAGAGCTGTTCTTGGCGAGCAAGCTGCTCGAGGCGCTGGGAGCATGAGGGTTCTTGGCATCATCCCCGCAAGGGGAGGGAGCAAGCGCGTTCCCGGAAAGAACCTGCGCAAGCTCGGCGGCAAGGAGCTGGTGGCCCGCGCCATCGAGACCTGCTGCGAGGCCAAGCGGCTCGACGCGGTCTTGGTCTCGTCCGACGACGAGCAGGTGTTCGCCGTCGCGGCGCGGTACCCGAAGGTCCGGGCCCTGAAGCGGCCGCCCGAGATCTCGGGCGACCAGGCGCTCGCCATTGAGTACGTGCGCCACGCCCTCGCCGAGCTGGAAAAGGGCGGGGACCCTTCGTTCGACGCTGTGGCCATCGTGCAGCCCAGCTCTCCGTTCACCACCAGCGCCGATGTCGATCGCACTGTCACGCTCTTGGCCCACAGCCCGGGCGCCGACTCGGCGGTGACGGTGATGGAGATCGACCACGCGACCCACCCCGTGAAGCTGAAGCGGCTCGAAGGAGATCGGCTCCTGCCGTACCTCGAGGAAGAGCAGGGCCGCATGGCGGCGCACCAGCTGCCGAAGCTCTACGTGCGCAACTGCAGCGTGTACGTGACGCGGAGGGCCTGCCTCGAGAAGGGCTCGATTCTCGGCGACGACTCGCGCGGGCTGTTGATGCCGCGCGAGCGCAGCCTCGACATCAACGATGAGCTCGATTGGTCGTTCGCCGAGTTTCTCCACGCGCGGCCTGGTGCGAAGCCGTGAGCAGACTCGGCGGCGCGATCCTCGCCGGCCTCACCCGCTTCTGGCCGGACCCTACGTTGCGCCGGCGCGGCCCCAAGGCCGACGTCGGCACGGACGAGTACGGCCGCGAGTATGCGCTCGAGCAGTTCATGTCGGGCCAGCGCCACGGGAGCCCGCTGCGCGACGAGCTGCCGCCGCTCGTGAACCAGTCGGTGCTCGAGATCGGTTGCGGTCCCGGCGGCATCGTCTGTTACCTCGCTGGCGTTGGCGCCAGCTTCGCGCTGGGCGTCGACCTCGGCTCTGAGAACCTCCGATACGGTCGCGAGCTCGCGCGGACGGTCGGCCGCGAGCTCCCCGTCGGGTTCTGCGTGATGAACGCCGAGCAGCTGGCGCTTCGCGACGGCTCGTTCGATGTCGTCTGGGCCGACAACGCCTTCGAGCACTTTTCGAACCCCGGCGCTTTGATGCGCGAGGCGTTTCGGGTGCTGAAGCCGAGCGGGCGGCTCGTGGTGCCGATCTTCTGCTCCATTCGAACGAAGTGGGGCCTCCACCTGAAGAAGGGGCTCAAGCTGCCGTGGGCGAACCTCGTGTTCTCGGAGGACTCGATCGTCCGCGCATTGCAGGTCGAGGCAGCGCGCCGGCCCGAGCTCTACGAGTCGTACCCGGGGTTGCGCGACAGCCCGAGCCGGGTTCGTGATGTCCGCCGGTTCCGCGATCTCAATGATCTCACCTTCGCCGGCTTCAAGGCGCTGGCGACCGAGGCCGGCTTCACCATCGCCGTGTTCCGGGTGCACACGACGCGCGCCGGGCGCCTCGTGCGCACGCTCCTGCCGGTGCCCGACGACTCGTCGATCTCCGACGTGTTCTCGACCGGGTGCGGCGCGATTCTGGAGAAGCCTGCGTGACGCCGCTCGCGTCCGCCGGACGCCCACCTCCGATCGTCTTTCAGCGGCGCGCGGCAGAATGGGCAGACCGGATCATCGGCTGGGAGGAGAAGGCGCACATCGACGGGCTCGAGCTCGGCGTGATCTCGTCACTGCGGGGGCTGCTGGTCATGCGCGGAGGAGCCGCGCTGCGGGAACTCGACGTCCCGCGAAACGGTGGCGGCATTCGGGCCGCGGTCGAGCCCGCGGCGAAGAGCCTCGCCTGGCAGCTACGCGAGTGGGCGCGGCGGCTGCGACTTCGGGGCCGGCCCGAGGCCGACCGGCCCTTCGCGCTGATGCTTCCGCGCAGTCCCGTGCATCTGGTCGATATGGTGCCGGTCGCCGAGCAGCTTCAGCGCCGGGGCAGATCGAGCTGGTTCTGGTGCTCCCAGCTACACGCCGCGATGCTGGCGCGCGGTCTCGAGGTCGACCACGTTTCCGAGTCGCTCCCGGCGGTGGGGCGTTTCGCCTCGCGCGCGCTGCAGCTGGGGTTCAAGGCGCTGCGCCCGCTCGAGCGTAAGGGGGACGAAGCGCAGGCGATGCGCCGCATTGGCAGCGCAGTGGTGCGCGACACGGCCTTTGAACTCGCGTCGTTTTCATTGCGGGCGGCTCGGATGCTCCGGCACCGGCGGCCCAAGGTCATCTTGGTCGGTACCCCCTACACGCTCGAAGGGCGCGTCACGTCGCTGCTTGCGAAGGGCGCCGGCATCCCCACGGTGGCGCTCGAGCACGGCCTATCGTTCGACTCGGATCCGTACTGGGCCGGGTGCTCGGTCGACTGGGTAGGCTGCTGGGGAGAGGCGGGGCGGCGCGCGCTCAAGTCCTCCGGGCTTCGCGACGATCGCCTGGTGCTCACCGGCGCTCCGCGGCTCGATCGCTTCGTGGGCCGCAGCGGGGCAGCGGCGCCGCGCCGGGTGCTGGTCGCGACGAGTGGCGCAGGCGATCAGGTGTCCCGCGACGAGCACCTCGCTTTCATCGAGGCACTCTACGGTGCTGCGGCGGGGCTGCCCGACGTCGAGTGGGTGGTGAAGCTGCACCCGAAGGACCAGGAGGCGCCGTACGAAGAGGCCGCGCGCCGCCACGCCGCAGCGCGGGTTGCTCTCAGGCGGGGCGACCGCAACCGCGAAGGCGTCGAGATCTACGAGTACCTCCGCGACGCTGCGGTGCTGGTCACCGTCGTGTCGGCGACCGCCCTCGACGCTCTCGCGGTCTCGAGGCCTGTCGTCTCGGTGCAGCTCAGAGGAGACGGGCGGCGGGATTCTGTCGAGTTCCTGCGCCGCGGCGCGGTGAACGTTGCGCGCGATGCCGACGAGCTGAGGCACACCGTCTCGGAACTGCTCGAGGGGCGCGAGAGCCCACAGGTGCGGGCGGCGGCCGAGCAGTTCACCGCGGAGCAGTTCGCACACCGCGGCAGCTCGGCAGCTCGCGTCGCGGACCTGATGGTCAGCCTGGCGACTTGAGCGCCGCCCGCCTCGAGAGCCGCAGCTTCACGTCGGATACGAGCTTCTGAATGCGCGCCCGCTCTGCCGGTGAGCGGCCGAAGACGAACAGCACCACCGCCGGGAAGCTCACCGACAAGAGCAGCGCCACCGCCAGGCGAGGCCAGATCGCGAGCCGCTGGCTGATCACGGTTCCGGCGACACAGGCGGTGGCGACCGCGATCAGCGTGAACACGGCCTTGAGGTCGTAGGGGATCGGGAAGACCCGCTGCGAGATGAAGTAGAAGGCGATGGCCATCACGAGCCAGCCCAGCGAGCCACCGAGAGCCGCACCTGCCGCGCCCCATGTGGCGCTCGCGAAGAGCGTCGCCGGCACCATGACGACCGTTGCCGCGAAGCTCGCAAGCGGCACCCAGCGGGTGTTGTCACCGACATCGACGCCCGTGGCAAGCATGGGATAGGCGCCCTGGAGAATCCGCATCAACACGAGAATCCACACCAGCGTCGCACCCGTGTGGAACTCGGGCGCCGCCATCAAGCGCAGCAGCTCGGGGCCCCACGCAGAGAGGCCGATCCAGAACCAGCCGAAGACGGCCACGAAGTAGGTGAAGATCGACGCGAAGAAGCCGCGGTCGGCCGAGTCTTCGTGTAGCACCTGGTACTTGTACGGTTGCCACGCCTGCAGCAGCGCCGTCGTCACGAAAGCGACCGGCACCGCGAAGCGGCTGGCGAGCCCGTAGAGGCCCGCTTCGTGTAGCCCGAGCCGCTCGCGGACGATCCAGTCGGCGAAGACCGTGAGGATGACCCCCATCAGGCGGTGGGGCAGGTAGGGCCGCCCGTAGGTCGACATCGCGCGCCACTCGGGAACCGAGAAGGTCGGGCGCAGCGCCGCGCGTGTCAGCCAGAGGCACGCGACGGTGCCGACGAGTTGGCCGGCGAGACCGCCGATCACCAGCCCCATCACACCGATGCGCAGACCTGCGACGAGCGCGACCGTGACGGACGTCGTCGTGAAGAACTGCACCACGCTGAGCGCCGACACCTCGCGGGCTCGCTTCTGCGACTGGAGAACGGCGCGGGGCACCTCGCTCAGCGCCGCCACGGCAGCCGTGGCGATGGTGAGCTGCACCTCGAGCAACGCCAGCTCGGCGCCGAAAAGGACCCTGGCGATCAGCCGCGTCCCGACGAGCGCGACTGCCCCGATCACCAGAGCGCCGCCCAGGACGCTGAGCTGGCCGGTGCTGATCATCTGCGCGCGCGCGGCGTCGTCGGGGTACCTGTTGAAACGCTGGAACACCGCCGACTTCATTCCCGATGTCGCGAGCGTGACGAAGACGAGCGGCACCAGTGCGAGCATGTTCGCGACGCCGTAGTCGGTCGGGCTCAGCAGTCGCGTGTAGAGCGGCAGCAGCAGGAAGCTGATCAGCTGATTGAGCAGGCTGCCGGTGCCATAGATGACTGAGTCCTTGAGCAGCCTGAGCAGCCGCTTCAGCATGGCCGCTCGCTGCCGAAACGCCGGGGCATCTGTGGGCTGGTGGCGATGGCCGTTGCGAGCAGCCGCCCCAGCGTGTCGGCGAGGCGCGCGTTGCCGGTCGCCGAGAGGTGGTAGCCGTCGACCCAGAAGTCTTCGGGGGCCGTGGCGTGCTCGACCCAGCGGTAGCCCGCGCGGTCGGCGAGATCGCGAATGATGCGGTTGTAGAGCTCAACGTTCTTCGAGAAGCCCGGCGACTTCTGCTCCATCTTGACCGGGTCGAGCAGAATCGGAACCCACCAGCACTGAGGCCGTGGCCTAAGTTCCGAGAGCCGCCGGCCGAACGCCTCGATGTGCTCGCGGAACGTCTCGGGCCGGACCATGACCTTCGCGAGCGGGTCTTTCGAGGTGATCTCGGCGCGGCGCCGCACGCGCAGCTCGATGATGCGCTCACGGAGCCAGCCCGGTACGCCCGGCAGGTTCATCAGGCGCTTCTCCATGCGCGAGAAGATTCGCGGGCCGCAGTCGACGATGCCGAGCTCGATGATGAGCACGTTCGGCATCTTCCAGGCGATGTGCTCTTCGAAGGCTTGCGTCGCGAAGGCCTCGACCGTGCGATCGCGCGCGCTGCAGTTGATCACCTCGTTGGGGTGGCCGAGGCGCGCGAGCACCCGCTGGAGCCGCCATGGCCAGGTCTCTTCCCACCAGATGGCCTGACCTCCCTCTTCCTCGGGGCGGGGCAGCGGCAGCGAGTCACCGAAGACGACGACGCGGGTCATGTCGCGAGGAGGTGAGTGGTGAGCACCTCGGCGACGCGCATGGAAGGCTCCACCGAGTCGAGGCTCGCCTGGTCAGGGGCGCGCCGCGAGCCGATCATGTCGAGGAAGGCGCGGGCCTGGCCGAAGAAGCCGGGCTTGAACTCGGTGTCGCGCGGATCGGGGGCGATCGTGCGCTCTGCCCGCTCGCCCGACTGCTGTACCACGCACGTCTCGAGCGGAGCGAAGACGTACCGGCGGCGCGACGCGCAGAGCTGCAGCCGCCACTTGCCGGGGCTACTCCACGTCGAGCGAAAGCTGAGCAGGGCGCCGCGATCAGAGAGTCCCTGCACCGCCATGTTCCAGTCGAAGCGCTCGGCGCCGCGGCGCACCGTGATCTGCGGCGTGGGCAGCCCGCCCCCCAGGTGGGTCATCAGATCGATGCCGTGCAGCGAGTTGCCGAACACCATGCGCGCGACCTGCTCGGGGGTGAAGCCGCGCTTCAAGAAGTGGCGCGCGTCTTCGGACCAGTCGACATCGACCTCGGTGATGGCCGCCAAGCCGCCGGCGTCCGCGACCGCGCCCTGCACGACGCCGTAGAAGCGACGGTTCAAGCCGACCATCACCGGCGTGCCGTGCCTGGCCGCGAGCGCGCGAAGCTCCTCGTACTCGGCGAGCGAGGTGCCGGGCGGCTTCTCGAGGAGGGTCGGTATCCCGATGGGTAGCACTTCGAGCGCGGTGCGGTAGACCTCGAAGAACGACGCGCACGAGACGACGCCGTCGGGCTTCTCGTGCTCGAGCATCTCGCCGATCGATGCGTAGGTCTTCGGGATTCGGCCCTCGGTGCGCGCCTTCTCGCGGTTTGCTTCGCTTCGGTTGCACGAGGCGACCACCTCGGCGCCAGCTGCGCGGAGCGCCTCGAGGTGCTTCGGAGCGATCTTGCCGTAGCCGATCAGTGCGATTCGAGCGGGCATCAGGTCACCGGCATGAAGAGCGACGCGACTTCGGGATCGTCGACGGCCACCGGCGCAGAGCCTCGCCGCGCCGACACGTGCGCGGCGGCCAGCACGGCGATCGAGGCGAGCCCATGCGCGGCGTCGGCGGCGATCTCGCCGGTGCCGAGCACCTCTTTCAGCAGCGCCGCGAGCCCCTGGTGCATGTCCACCCGGGCGGTGACGCCCTCGGGCACCGTGCCGCGGCGGTAGACCGCCGGCTTGCCGGGGGCGGGCTTCACCGATAGGTCGCGCTCGCTGATCTCGATCTCTCCGCTCTTCTCGTCGACGCGCACGCGCGCGGCGGTCAGGTCGAGCTCCACCGAGCCCGGGCCGGCACCGTCTTCGATCTGCGCGACGGTGACGCGTGCGCCGTTCGCGAGCTCGATCACGACGAGCCCGCCCGGGTCGACGAAGTCCTTTCCGCGCGGGTTGTCGCCGCGCACCGGGTCGAGCCACCCGCTGACGCGCGTCGCGTGAGAGCCGAGCAGGTACTGCGCGAGGTCGAAGCTGTGCGTACCGTTGCAGCCGAGGCCGATACCGGGCCGCTGCACCCACGCCGCGCGCGGAACTCCCCATTCGCCCGACGCCACCCGGTCGCGCAGGAAGCGGTACGCGGGCGTATAGCGGCGGATGTGGTCGACGCCGACGCGCGCGCCGCGCGCCTTTGCCTCGGCGATCACCGCCTGGCAGTCGGCCACCGAGCAGGCCATCGGCTTCGCGATGATGAAGCCCTTCACCCCCGCCTGGAGCGCCTCGAGCGCGATCGGCGCGTGCGACGGCCCATTCGTCATGATGCAAAGCACGTCGACGCCCGCGACGAGCACCTCGGCGAGCGACTCGCTCCGCTTCGCGGAAGGAGGCAGGGGAGCGCCCTCGAGGGCCTTCGGGCTGCGATCGATGCCCGCTATCACGTCGACGGCTCCGCTCTTCAGCAGCGCGTCGATCATCCGGTGGCCGTGGGGACCCAGGCCCACCACGGCGGCTCGCGGCTTCGTCACGTGTGCCCCCGCAGCGTCGAGAAACGCTTCAGGGCGTCGCCGGTCTTGTCCTTCACCTTCAGCGCGAGCCGCAGCGCGAGCTCGCCGAACGAGAGCTCGCTCCAGTCGAACGATTTGCGGCCGAGGTCGTGCACCCGGAGCAGCTCATAGACGTCGACGGTCGGGTGCTCGACGGCCCCGAGCTCGCCGCGGCGCGCGTAGGCGGCGAAGTTGTACCTGGGCCGCGTCATGCGCACGGCGGTCGCCTTGTCGACCGGGCTCGGCGTCGTCGTGATGCGCGTCACCTCGAACCCGCACACCTTCAGCAGCCGAGTCAGCGTCTCGGGGCTGTAGAGGAACGGAGTGAACGGCGCCATCGCGTCGTAGTATTCGACATTCGGCGTGCGGATGAGCAGCAGGCCATCGGGGGCGAGGTACTCGCGTACTCCGAGCATCATCTCGCGCGGCCGTGGCACGCACTCGAGTGCCTGGCTGAAGTAGATGAAGTCGAACTGCTTCTCCCGGGGCACGTCCGTCGCACCGATGAAGAACTCCTCGCCGGTGTAGGCGAGCAGCGGCACGCCGCCTGCCTCGCAGCGCTTGCGCGACTCGTGCGACGGCTCGATGCCGAAGGTCGAGCAGCCGTAGTCGCGCCGCAGCCACTCCATCGAGAAGCCGAAGGCGCAGCCGACCTCGACGGCGCGCTTCCCCGGTACGAGCTCGATCGCGCCCTCGAGGTCGCCTCTCAGCTGCCGGTAGACGTTCTGGTACTTCGGCATGCGGAGCTCGAGCTGGTCGAGGTTCTCATTGTCGAAGCCGTCGACGGTGCGGAAGCCGCGCCCCGACATGTTGTACTGCCAGTAGACCTCTTTGAAGAACCGCTCGTAGCTCGCGTTCGTCGGCCGCGGGTTCATGAACTTCAGTCCGCACCGCTTGCAGTACGAGTACGAGAAGCCGTAGCCCCGCCACGAGATGCCCCGGCCGTCGTGCTTCTCGGTGCTGCCGCAGAGCATGCAGCTCTCGACGTCTTCGAACTCGAAGATGTGTTCGAGGTCACGCATGGCGGACCTCGAGGATCGGGCAACCCGCGAGCCGCTCGGGTCGTGCTGCGGCGAAGCGCTGCATCATGCCCATGGCGAAGTTCTCTCTCATCGTGCGGACGGCCCGGCCCGTCAGATCGGCTCGGCGGAAGGGCCGCGCATCGGCGAGGGGGGCAGGGTGGAGCCGGAGCCGTCCGGCGTGGAAGTCGGCGAGCGCCCGGGGCAGCTCCGCGGCCGCCGCCTCGAGCGCCTTGAAGCCGGCGAGGTGGCAATCGTCGTCGCCGTCGAGCTGTGGCCTCACCTGGCAGAGCACCTCACCGTGATCGACGCGCCGTGTGGCGAGGTGAAGGGTGGCACCGACGTACTCCGGCCGACCGTCGAAGAGCGGCCAGAAGTTGGTGCCGGTGCCGCGGTACCATGGCGACAGGCCAAGGTGCAGGTTCACTACACGGCCTTCGAACGCGCCGAGCAGCTCGGGCCCAACGATGCCGCAGCCGAAGAGCACAACGACCGCAGGCCGCTGCGCCTGCAGGAACCGGAGCACGCTGTCTGCCTTCGCCGCGCGCAGCGTCGGAACAGCAGGCCACTCTGAGACGCCCATACGGTCGAGCTCGACGCGCGCGCGCTGGGCGAAGTGCTCTCGCAGCACCACGGCATCGTCGCCGACGCCCAGCGTCGAAGTCGCGATCGGGTCGACCTTCGCCTCGACGACGAGGGCGCCGAGCTCGCCCGCCCCCGCGAGTCGACGCGCCAGCCAGGCGTGGCGCGGTGCATCACCGCAGATCAACGCGAGGGTCATGCTCACCGGTCGGCTCCGTACCATGCGCGGCGCGGTGCGCTCTCGAAGAACCGCTCGGGAGCAATGTGGCACGACTTGCCACCCGGCACGTCGTTCGTGTCGAAGCGCGCGAGTTGAAGCGGGTCGGTCACCGTGGAGTTCACCGCGCGCTCCATGGTGAACGAGAAGACGTACCCGTCTTCTCTCGCTACTGCCGCGACCTCGCGGCTCGTCGCGCTGCGCGAGCCGAAGGGCCAGCTGAAGGTGAAGAGCTTCTGGCCCGTCCACCCCTCGATCAGCTTCGCGGCGCTGCGCAACTCGTCGCGTGCACGCTGGGGCCCGACGATTCCGAGGGCGAGGTGGTCGTGGCTGTGACTGCCGACCGCGGCGCGGCGAGACAGCTCCTTCACGCCGGCGGGGTTCAGATAGAGCTTTCGTGCCCACGGCTCTTCCTCGCCGAGCACGTCGCGGAAGAGTTCGACGACCAACCGGTCACGAAGCGACTCCTCGAGCTTGAGGTTGAGAAAGTACTTGAGACGCGCGACCTCTGGCTTGTCGTAGCGGTACTGCGTCGTCGCCTCGCTGAGGTCTTCTTCGCGCATCACCACTCCCAGCCGCGCGGCGCGCTCCCGCACCTCGCTCAGGAACTTCTCGGGAGCGAGATGCGCCCTCAGCAGGTGCAGCTTGTGGTGGTGGCAGACCACGTGCTCGTCGATGGGCCGCGAGTTGACGTAGAAGATGCCAGGCACGCCGTGGCGTTCAAGCACGGGCAGTGCATGCTCGAGGTGCTCGGCAAACCCGTCGTCGAAGGTGATGGCGATGGCGCGCTCGGGCAGCCGAAACGGCTCGGCCACGCCGGCCCGCAGGAGCTCGGCGCTGACGAACTCGCCAGCGCGGCTCAGCGCGGTCAGTTGGGCATCGAGCTGTGCCGGTGTGATGCCGAAGATCCCCTCGTAGGGCTCGTCGTACTTCGGGCGTACGTAGTGGTAGTTGACGGCCAGCAGCATCATCGCCGCGCTCCTGGCACGGCTTCACCGGCCCGATCACGCGGCCGCTCGGCCCTATCACGCTTCCCATCCGGGTCCAACGCCACCGGCGCTCCCAATTCGCGCATTCGGTGACCCCGCGTCGTGCCCGAATTCATGCGGTCGGGGCGAATGCTCTGGGCCGCGCCGGGCACTAGCGGAAGTACCTGAAGCCTTGGTAGGGCGTAGACGCCCCGACGATGAAGACGATTCTCGACCTCGTGCTGGGTCACCCAGCCCACCGCACTTGTGTGACCGTGCTTGCACACGGCAACAGCGAGCAGTCGCGCACCTTTGGCGACGTCGCGGCGGCTGCCGGGCGCGCGGCCGGGGCGCTCGCGGCCAGGGGCGTCCGCAAAGGTGACCTCGTGGTGCTGGTCGGCACGCACCACGTCGACTTCTACGCGACGTGGCTCGGCACGATCTGGCTCGGCGCAGTTCCTACCGTGCTCGCCGAGCCTTCAGTTCGCATCGACAAGGGGCTGTACTGGTCGCGGCTCCGAGAGCAGCTCCAGCGCATCGACGCGCGGCTGCTCGCAGTCGACCCCCGCGTCGAGCTCGTCGGTGCCGAGCTTCCGCACGCGACCTACGAGGAGCTGGCCTCGGCGCAGCTCGCGCCGCCGCCGCGAGCGCAGGCCGCCGAGTCGGATCTGCTTCTCTTGCAGCACTCCTCCGGCACCACCGGGCTGCACAAGGGCGTGATGCTCTCGCACGGCGCTGTGATGCGGCACGCCGAGGCCTACCTGCCGCTGCTCGGCCTCGGGCCGAACGACGTGGTCGCCACTTGGCTGCCGCTGTACCACGACATGGGGCTCATCGCGTGCTTCGTGAGCCCGCTCATTGCCGGCGTCCCGGTCGTTTGGCTCTCGCCGTTCGAGTGGGTGGCCGCTCCGGGCTTGTTGCACAAGGCGATCGCCCGGCACCGGGCGACCCTCGCATGGCTGCCCAACTTCGCCTTCGCGTTCCTCTCGCAGCGCGTGCGCGATCGGGCCGATCTCTCGAGCCTACGCGCCGTGATCAACTGCTCCGAGCCCGTCACCGCCGATGCCTTCGATGCGTTCGCCGCGCGCTTTCGCGAAGACGGTCTCAAGCCGGAAGCCCTTCACACCTGCTACGCGATGGCCGAGAACGTCTTCGCGGTCTCAGCGACGACGGCCGCCGACCCGCCGCGGCGCCTCAAGATCGACGCGCGGGTGTGGCGCGATGAGCACCGTGCCGTCGCGGCCGATGACGGAGCCGTGCACATCTCGAACGGGCCTCCCGTGCCGGGCTGCGAGGTGCGTGTCGCGGGCCCCGACGGCGAGAGCCTGCCTGCCATGCACGCCGGCCGGCTGCTGATCCGCTCGGCGTTTCTGCTGTCGGGCTATTTCCGGCGTGACGACTTGAACGCCCGGCTCTTCGACGCCGACGGGTTCTACGACACGGGCGACCTCGGCTGGCTCGACGAAGCGGGCCACGTCTACGTCACCGGCCGCGCAAAGGATCTCGTCATCGTCGGCGGCCGCAACATCTACCCGCAGGATGTCGAGCTCATCGCGAACGAGACGGCGGGCGTTCACCCAGGCCGTGCAGTCTGCTTCGGTATCTGGCTCCCGAAGCTGGCGACCGAGGGCCTCGTGGTGCTCGCCGAAAGCGATCTGCCCGAGAGCGAGTGGCCCGAGGTCGTGCGGCGCCTGCGGGCGGCGGTGCCGGCGCGGCTCGATCTCGACCTCGTCGACGCGCGCGTGGTTCAGCCCGGCAGCCTGCGCAAGTCGACCAGCGGCAAGCTCGCGCGCGGCGGGAACCGCGAGTGGTACCTCGAAGGGCGCTTTGGCGCCCCAGCAGCGGCGGTGAGAGCATGACGCTCGATCACGTCGTGGCGACCGTCGATGGCTTCGTCACCCGCACCCGCGGCCGGCAGCAGAGCGCCATCGGGCCCGACACCCGGCTCTTTCAAGAAGGCCTCCTCGACAGCTTCGGCATGGCCGAGCTGGCTGAAGATCTCTCTAAGGTCGCGGGCAAGCCCATTCCCGAAGGCGAGCTGCTGCCCGACGACTTCGATTCACCGCGTGTGCTATTTGCGCGCCTCTCGGAGCTCCTGAAATGAGAGTCACGGTCATCGGTGGCGGCTACGTCGGTTGTGTCAGCGCCGCCTGCCTCGCCAAGCGCGGCCACGACGTCGTGGTCGTCGATACGGAACCTTTCAAGGTCGATACCCTGAGTGCGGGCCAGAGCCCGGTGCTCGAGCCAGACCTCGACGCGCTGATCGGCAGGACCGTCGCCGAGGGGAGGCTTAAGGCGAGCCTGCCCGACGATCGGCTCTTTGCCTCGACCGACGTCACCATCGTCTGCGTCTCCACCCCGAGCCTCAAGGCGGGAGGTGTCGACACCCGGCCGCTCCAGCGCGTGCTGACGTCGCTCGGCAAGGTGGCCGCCGCGCGCAACCGGCCGCTCGTCGTCGTCGTACGCTCGACCGTCGCGCCGAACCGGCTGAAGGACCTGGTCGCCGCGCTCCCTGAGGCCGCCGCGCAGGGCCTTCGACTCGTCGCGAACCCCGAGTTCCTGCGCGAGACGACCGCGATCGCTGACTTCGAAAAGCCCCCGTTCGTCGTCGTCGGCGGCGACGACGCGCCGTCAGTCGACCTCGTCGCGAAGCTATACGAGGGCATCGACGCGCCGCTCTTCAAGACGACGCTCGAAGAAGCGCTGCTCGTGAAGTACGCATGCAACGCGTACCACGCGGTGAAGATCGCCTTTGCGAACGAGATGGCCTCCGTCGCGACCGCCATCGGCTCCGATCCGCGCAGGGTGATGTCGATCTTCGCTGAGGACAAGATCCTCAATATCTCTCGCGCGTACTTGAAGCCCGGCTTCGCGTTCGGCGGGTCGTGCCTGCCGAAAGACGTGCGCGCGCTGGTGGCGCTCGGGCGCGAGGCCGCCGAGCCGCTGCCGTTGCTGCGCGGCGTGCTCGACAGCAATCGGCTGCGCATCGAGCGCGCCGCCGACCGGGTCGCCGAGAGCGGCGCGAAGACGATCGCCCTGCTCGGGCTCTCGTTCAAGCGCGGCACCGACGACGTTCGCGAGAGCCCCTACGTACTGCTCGCCGAGCTGCTCATCGGCCGCGGCCTCGAGGTGCGCGTCTACGACCCGGACGTCAGCCTCGAGCGCACCGTCGGCGCGAACCGCCAGTACCTCGCCGAGCACCTGCCCACGCTGCCGCAGATCGCGTGCAAGAGCCTCAATGAGGCGCTGGCCGGCGCCGAGGCGGCCGTGCTCTGCAAGCGCGTCGTCGACGCCCAGGCGCTCCAGCAGGGCGTGAGCGCGGTGCAACACGTCTTCGACCTGGAGTACGTGCTCTGAGCGCCGAGCTGCCCTTCCGAAGGGTGCTGGTGCTCACCCAGTACTACGCCCCCGAATCCGGCGCGCCGCCGATTCGCCTCAGGGCGATGGTGCGCGAGCTGAAGAAGCTCGGCTGCGACGTGCGGGTGGTCACGGGTATGCCGAACTACCCGGTCGGGAAGCTCTACCCCGGCTACGAGGGGCTGCTCACTCACCGTGAAGAGATCGACGGCGTCCCGGTTCGCCGGGTGTGGCTGTTCCCCGCGAGCGGCAAGAGCCCCGTGAAGCGGCTCCTCAACTACCTCTCATTCACCGCGACCGGCGCGCTGGCCCTCGCGACCGAGCGCGGCGTCGACCTGGTGTTCGTCGAGGCGCAGCCGGTGACGCTCGCGGCGCCCGCATGGCTCAACCAGGTGCTGCGCGGCGTGCCCTATGTCTACAACACGCCCGATTTGCAGGTGGAGTACGCCGACGAAGATCGGTGGGTCGGGCTGCGCGCCCTCATCAAGGGTGCGCGGGCACTCGAGGGCTTTCTGATGAAGCGTGCGCTGGCGGTCACCACGGTGACGCACGCGTTCATCGAGCATTTCGAGCGCGAGCGCGGCATCCCTCGCGAGCGGCTCACCTTCCTGCCCAACGGGGCCGACACCGAGCGGCTCAAGCCGTTACTGCCCAGCAAGGAACTCGCGGCCCGGCTCGGCGTCGGCGACCGCAAGGTGTTCACCTTCGCCGGTACGCACGCGCCGTACCAGGGCATCGAGGTGATCCTCGAGGCCGCGAAGCTGCTCGCGCGCCGCAAGGACATCGTGTTCCTCATGGTCGGTGACGGGCCGGTGCGCCAGCAGCTCATCGCGCGCGCCGAGGCCGAGGGCATCGACAACGTGCTGTTTCGCTCCTCGCCGTTCGACGAGATGCCGCAGCTGATGTCGCTCACGTACGCGTCGCTCGTCGTGCTGCGCCGGCTGCAGATCGCCCACAAGATGCGCCTGTCGAAGGCAATCCCTCCGCTGGCCTGCGGGGTGCCCCTCGTCTACGCCGGCTGGGGTGAGACCGCCGAGATCGTCGAGCGCGAGGGCGTCGGCCTCAAGGTCGAGCCCGAAGACCCCACCGCGCTCGCGGGCGCCGTCGAGCAGCTCGCCGACGACCCAGGCGCGCGCGACCGCATGGGCCGGCGCGGCCGCGCCCTCGCCGAGCGCGAGTTCTCGTGGTCGTTCATCGTCGGCGATTGGATGCGCCAGCTCGCGCGCGTTCAGCGAGGGCAAGACCCGCAGGTGCCCGGCACGGCCGCAGTGTCGCCAGCGAGCACGGTGGCAGACGCGTGATGCTGGAGCGGTTGATGGCAAGTGCCGAGGTCGCGGGGCGACACGCCGTCGAGCGGGTCCCGCAGCTGCGAAGCTACGCCACCCGCTGGGTGCGGCGGCCTGCCGCCGAGGCGAACCCCATCGCGCTCGCCGACTTCAGGCAGGCCATGCTCGATTCGGGGGTGCAGGTCGGTCGCGATCTGATGGTCCACGCCTCGTGGGGCGGTTTTCAGCGGCTCCAGGCGAAGCCTTCGGAGCTGCTCGGCGTGCTTCGCGAGATCGTGGGCGCGAACGCCACGCTGGTGATGCCGACCGGCGCCGTCGAGAAGCGGCGCGACGGGGTGCTCGTGTACGACGTCGAACGATCTCCGTCGCGAATGGGCATGCTGTCCGAGACGCTGCGCCGTGCGAAAGACGCGCGGCGCAGCCCAGTGCCGATCGCGCCCGTCTCA
>JBGALX010000062.1:0-31362 GCA_044223505.1 Myxococcaceae bacterium | reverse complement strand
GTTGCCGAGCGGCGCGTCGGTGCGCTTCGCGATCGGCACCGACACCGAGTACCTGGCCGAGCTCGTCGCGGCGCTCGGGTAGCGACGTGCTGCTGCTACCGCGCTCCGTCCGCATCCTGCTCGCTGCCGAGCCTGTGGACCTGAGGAACAGCATCGACGGACTGGCGGCCATCGTCCGTACCGGTTGGGGCGAGAACGTCTACGCCGGGCATCTCTTCGTCTTCGTCTCGCGGCGGCGCGACCGGGTGAAGGTGCTCACCTGGGACAGCGGCGGCTTCATCGTCTTCTACAAGAGGCTCGAACAGGGCCGCTTCAAGTTGCCCTCGTTTCACGAAGGCGCGGTCGGCGCGCAGCTCGACGCCACGCAGCTGGCGATGCTTCTCGACGGCATCGAGTTCGGTCACGTCCGCCGGCCGAAGAAGTGGGACCCGCTCGAGGGGGATCGACAAAAGCAGGGAAGTTTGATCTTTCCTGAGCGATGGCAGTCCGCCCGCCGAGGAAGGCTCACCAGTGCGAGTGGCGCGACAAAGCCGAAGCGCTCGAGGGTGAGACGCAAGCGCTCAAGGGCGAAGTCAGCGGGCTGAAGGAATCGCTCGCGCGGATGGAGCAGCAGATGGCGGCGCTGACGCGCCGAGTGCTCGGTCCGAAGTCCGAGAAGATGCCGCCCATCGAGAAAGAGCTGCGCGATGGCAAACCGGCCGACAGAGAGCTCGCGAAGAAGAAGCGTCGTGAACGTCGAGCAGCCCGCGCGAAGCTCACCCAGGTTAAGACTGTGCACGAGGTGGCGGCCGCGAACCGGCACTGCCCCGAGTGCGCGTCCGAGAAGTTCTCGGTGATGCCGAGTCGGACATGCACCGTCTACGAATACGTCCCCGCCCACTTCATCGCGCACGAGCACGTACGCCAGGTCCTGCGCTGCGAGTGCGGGGTGCTCGTCACTGCTGAGGGCCCCGACAAGTGGTGGGAGAAGAGCCAGTACGGCGCGTCCTTCGTCGCGCACCTCGTCACAGCGAAGTGTGCCGACAGCATTCCGCTCTACCGGCTCGAGAAGGAATACCAACGCATCGGCGTCCCGGTCGCTCGCAGCACGATGACGGACATCTTCCTGCGCGCGGCGGACGTGCTCGAGCCGCTCTATGGCCGTTTGCTCGAGCTGATTCGTCACTCACCACTCGTGCATGCCGACGAGACATCGAAGCGGGTGCAGGCCGAAGGGAAATGCAAGAGCGGGTACATGTGGAACTTCCGCACGGCGTCGCCGGACCCGCTCATTGCGTACATCTTTGCGCCTGACCGCAGCAACGAGACGCCGAAGCGCGTCCTCGGCGGCACCACCGGCGAGCTGATGGCCGACGGGTACGCGGGCTACAACGTGGTGAGCGACATCGATGGCCGCCGGCGCTCGGCCTGCTACGCGCACGTGCGTCGCTACTTCTTCGACGCGATGCCGACCGCGCCTGAGTCCCGCCAGGTGCTCGACATCATCCGCGAGCTCTACCGCGTCGAACGAGAAGCCCAAGTCGCCGGAATTCTCGGAACGCCCGCGCACCTCGAGCTGAGGAGGACGAAAAGCGCACCCATTCGCGCGAAGCTGAAGAGCTGGCTGCTCACCGCACAAGCGCTTCACCCACCGAAGAGCCCGCTTGGCGAGGCCATTCGTTACACGATGAATCGCTGGGAAGAGCTCGGTCACTTCCTCGAGGACGCACGCATCCCGCTCGACAACAACCCAGCCGAGTCGGCGCTACGCCGCGTCGCCCTCGGTCGGAAGAACTTTCTCTTCGTCGGCAACGACGCGGCCGGCACCAAGCTCGCCGGTCTCTACTCTCTCGTCGCGACGTGCGAGGCGAACGGGGTCAACCCGCTCGCGTACCTCGAGGACGTACTCACCCGCGTCGGGGCTCAGCCAGCGGCGAAGATCGACGACCTGCTGCCCCATCGCTGGATTGCTCGCGCCGCCGCCGCGTGACCGCGATCAACCACTGATCGCCGGACGGTTACGTATGTCTCGATCGTGCGCCGGCTGCCGTCTGACGTGCTCGCTGAGGTGCAACGGGCCGGCGACCCGATGCCGGATCGTCGGTACTCGTTGCGCAAGCTGCTGAGCATGTGCGCGCACCGCGACGTCGTTCGTTAACCGCCCGGGCGTGCCGGCCCACCTCAGGGAGCGCGTGTTCGCTCCGTTCTTCACGACGAAGGCGACCGGAACCGGGCTGGGGCTCGCGGTGGTGAAGCGCATCGCCGAGAGCCACGGGGGCTCGGTACAGCTCGAGCAGCCCCCACGTAGCGGAGAGGGAACCCAGGAGAAGGCTCGATTAACCTAAGGGCAGCCAGGATTGAGGGGAAAGAGCGCAGAGTTGGCGTTGCCGGAGTTCGCAGCGTCTCTCTGGTACTTTGGCCATACTGAAGTCGTCGATAGTTTGGGCGAGTCGACCAGCACCGCCCAGATGGTACCCGACGATTCCGCGACGGCGTACAGCACTCCCGGCCTCCCAACTTCCGACTGCAACCGATTGCAATCGAGTGCGGGCGAGATCGATGCCGCGGGAGCAGAGGCCGACAACGGCGCGGACCAGGCCTGACCGTTTTCCACGACCCACAAACGGGCAGCGTCCGACACTGCATAGATCGAATCGGTATTCAGGCCTTGAGGAGGCTCGCCAATAATTGGAGCCCCCCAGGCGTTTTGTGGTGGGTTGAATGTCGCAATGTTGGTGACGCTGAGAGAAGCGGCGGTGGTGACTGGGATTCTTTTCAGTGATGAATCAGCGGCCACGAGCATCGTGCTTGAGTCGCTAAACACCGGCAACCCCACCGAGTTCAGACCAGGAGATGCGACCCGACCATTGAGCCACACTCCGGGGCTGGTTGTAGTGACGGCTCCTATGGAGATCCCATTGCTGGTCGCAATTCCGTAAATGTTTGGAACGTTGTACGAGGCGCTGCCTCCCCAAGTCAAACCATTGAAGACCCTTTGGAAGATCGTTCCGTCGGCCAGGAAATAGACGTTCTGCCCAACGACTATCGTGGGCAATCGCGGACGACCGACGCCGCTCACTTGAAGCATGGGCGCCATCGATGAGCCGGGCGCCCACGCAATGACAAACGTTTGTCCCGTATCACTATAGGCTACGTCCACGGCACGAATAGAAGCGGCGGTAGTATCATGCGAAATCAATGAAGGAGATACTGTCGTGTCGATATTCCCGGACACATTAGTAATGTCAATTGAGCTCAGGTCGGCCCCTGTGGTCAGTGAAACCGCACGGAGCAGGGCGCGAATGTTCCCGCCAGTGACGACCGTCTGTCCGAAATAGAGTCGGTTATTTGCGTTGTCGATTGCGAGTGCGCTGGTGCCGGCGTCAACCGTGAAAGAACGTCGAACGCCCGCCGGAGTCCACGACACGATGCCTTCCCCGTTTGTTGGAACGAAGATGTTGCCGTTCGAATCCAGCGCCGGGGCCCCATGGGCGGGACTCGCTTCCCAACGCATGCGCGTCACAGGAAGTGACGCGAGGGTCTGGGTCTTGCTGTTGCCTGCAAGATCGGTCGCGGAGGCAACGAGGTCGAATGTGCCACTCAGCGCGAGCAACGGCGGCCCTGCGAAGTCGAGCCTTCCACAAGAGCATCTGGCTGACACCACGGAGCAGACGAGCCCAACGTTGCTGCACTCAGAGAGACCAAGGGTCGGCAAGGGCGTGCCAGCGAATGAAAACGATGCGACTTGCACGGCCTCACTTGCCGTCAGAAGCACGTGAGGTCGCTCATCTCTTCGCCAACTCGACGGCGACGGCCAGTTGGCACTTCGCGTTGGCATTGTCTCGAGTTGCACCGAGAACGATGGAGAGGTGCGATCGATTGCGAAAGTCCGCGGGCCCGAGCTTAGGCCTAAGAAACTCGCAGTTGCCGTCCAGTTACCCTCGCTCGCGGACGCAAACGTGTACTCGTAGCTCGATCCGGTTGCATGACTCATCACAAGCGACATCGGCCCTCCGTCATTGATGATGACAGTAAGAGCAATCGCAGTCGGCGGCTGAGCAGGTTGCAGACCGGCAATCGGTATTAGACCCGCAGCAAGCGTTACGGACGCATCCGGTAGGAAGCTGTTAGCCGCTGGCGTTGGGGGGCTTGTCCAACTGACAGAAGAGAAGCCCAACTGGCACGCCGAGGAAGCAGGGGCGCAAGAGAATCCCGCATCACAGTTGCACTGTGACGGGCCGGCGTCGCCAGCTCCCCCGGCGCTACCTCCCGCCACGCCGCCAGCGCTGCCTCCCGATACGCCGCCGGCACTGCCTCCCGATACGCCGCCAGCATTGCCTCCCGATACGCCGCCAGCACTGCCTCCCGATACGCCGCCGGCACTGCCTCCGCCATTTCCAATTCCGCCGGCACTACCGCCGGCCGTTCCCCCGCTGCCCGCGTCCGGAGGGCGAAGCACGCAGACCTGGTTCTTTTGGTCGCAGTACGCTTCGCTAGGGCAACCATCGCTACAGCGGCGCACGCGCAGTTCGCAGGCAGTCGAGCCGAGTAGAAAACAGAGGGTCGCAACGCACGCACTGGGGCGCATGCGGCGAGCATACTGCAGCACTGCTGCTGCCCTGCTCACCTTGCCGTGAGCAGGGCAGCATCGGGTGACAACTACGGCGCGCAGCCGGTGTCGAAGCCGGCGGGAATCGTAACCTCCGCCGTCGTGGCGTCGATCGACCACAGGTACTGGATCAAATCAGCACGGTCCTGCGCGGCGGTACCGCCCGTAAGGAAGAGCGCGTTGCCGGCTTGGGTGTGATTGATCCACGCTGCGTTGCTGAACAGATCGTTCAGGTTTGCCGCGCCGCCGTGGTGGAGGAACGGACCACCCACCTGCAGCCCGTACAGCGACGGTACGTTGTAGCCGCCGCGGCCCTGAGCGCGACCACCGGCGCCCGGCTTCAGCTCGAGCGCGTCGCTGCCGAACGTGCCGACGTTGCGAACCGCGCAGGCCATCTGAGGAGGCGCAATGGGCGCCGCGTTGTTCTGCGGGGTCTCAGCCGCCGTGGGCTGCGCCGCGATCTGAACGCTCGAGTGGAACGTCCAAATCGGCGGCCACGCGGCGGGCTTCGCGAACGCGGTGCCCGTCACGGTCGCGATGGTGCCGGCCGTCTCGGGGGTGTAGTGCCGGCGCGAGACCGTCCAACCCGGGCCGCCATGGCACTTGTCGCACTGACCGCTGCTCCCGCCGGAGAACAGAGCGGCACCGCGCGCCACCGCCGCCGCGTCGAGCGTGCCGACCGGCGCCGGCTTGCGGCCGCGCGGCGGGCGAATCGTCTTCGCGTAGTTGTTGATGTCGTCCCACGCGTTCGCCGCGCACTTGATGGCGATGCCGTCGGCGACCTCTTTCATCGAGCCGCCGAGGCCCGCCGGAAGGGCGGCGGCCACGACGCCGCCCGCGCCGACCTGCTGCTCAGCCGCCAGGTCGCCGCCGCACTGCCCCTGCGTCGGCGCAGTCGTGACGGCACCCTTGCCGCCCTGAACGCCGCGCGTGTTCGCCTCGAAGTCGTGCATCTCGTCGATGATGCCCGTCCAGTTGAAGACGCGCTGCTTCTGGTTGCCGGGGCCGTGCGAGAAGCTGCCGTCCATCGACGTGCTCTGCCGCGGGCCCGCCGCGAAGATCCACGTCATGTTGTCCGACAGACCGTCCGGGTGGCACGAGCCGCACGACGACCAGCCCGAGTTGCTCCAGCGCGTACGGCCCGTGAAGAAGAAGTGACGGCCCTTGCGAACGCTGTCGGCCGGCGAGCCCATCGCCGGAGGAGCGACCGACTGAACCGTGTCGGTCACCGTCTGGCTCGCGAGGTCGATGATGCCGAGCCGCTGGCTGCCCCAGCAGTTCACGTACGCGCGGAACGTCGGGCCACCGAACGCCACGATGCCGGTCGGGTTGAAGCACTGACCGCCCGTCACCATGCCCGTGAGCTCGATCTGGTTGTTCTGCGTCGAGCCGAGCGCCAGCGTGCCCGCCGTCGGCGAGTACACGAGGCGCTGCACCACTTCGCCGCCGCGCGCCACCGCGTACGCGATGTCACCCGGCACGAACGCGATGTCGACGAGGTCCGCGAGGAACACCTTCGGGGTCACGCCCATGAAGCCGTTCACCAGCGGAGCCAGCGACTGCGAGCCCGCGCCACCGGTCACCTCGGTCTTGGTGGCCAGGTCGGCGACCAGCACCGCCGGCGCCACGTTGTTGTCGAACTTCGGCGGGCCCGCCGGCGAAGCGCCGATGGCCGGGATGTACGCGCGCGTGCCGCTGATCGCGACGCCGAAGAGCTGGTTCGGGCTGAACGGCACGCCGAAGCCGCCGTCGGCCGGAGCGAACGTCACCTCACCGTCGTCGCCCAGCGCGCCCGCCGCGCTCAGCGTGAACACCTTCACCGCGCCCTGCCGGCTCGTGTCGGTCGCCTCGGTGCCCTGCGGGCGGCCGTAGAACTCGGTCACGATGACCTTCTCGTCGCTGTCGTCGGTGTCACCGTCGTTCGTCACCGCGACCGCGCGCGGGTTGCGCATCACCTGCGACGACACCTTCGTGCCCGTCGAGGTGTCGATGACGCTCACCTGGCCCTCGGCCCACTCGGCGACCACGAGGAAGCGGCCCGTCGGAGACAGCGCCACGCCCGTCGGCTCGCTGCCGACGTTGATGGCCGTGCCCATCGACGGCGTCGCCGTGTCGAGCGCGCTCAGCTTGCGCACCGTCGCCTCGGCGCGGTTCGCGACCCAGGCCGACTTGCCGTCCGGGTTGTACACGATGGAGCTCGGCTCGCCGCCCGTCGTCACCCGCGACAGCAGCGACTTCGTCGACGCGCTGAACGTCGAGACCGAGTTGTCTTCGGGGTTCACCATCGAGATCAGCGCCGCGTCACCCGACGCCGCGATGGTGCTCGACTTCGACGGACCCGAGAGCACCGGGCCAGTGCCCGTGCCGCCCGCGGTGCCCGCGCCGCCCGCCGTGCCTGCGCCGCCGGCCGTGCCCGCGCCGCCCGCGGTGCCTGCCCCGCCCGCCGTGCCTGCGCCGCCCGCCTGCGCGTCGCCGCCCGCGGTGCCTGCGCCGCCGGCCGTGCCGCTGCCGCCGCCCGCGCCTCCGCCGTTATTGCCTGAACAGCTCGTCGCGAGCACCGCCCCGAAGACCACCGGGGCCGCGCCGCTCGCCGCGAGCACTGCGCCAAGAGACACTGCAAGTACACGTCTCATCACGTTGACACTCCCTCGAGTGGGTTGGGACCGGCCGGAAAACCGACGCACGATACGCGACCCGTGCGCAGGGTCATGGTGTTTTCGAGTGCGACGACACTGTGCAAGCGCGTGGCCGCCGCTTCCTCCCCTGAGAGGCGCTCCGATCTGTCGGACCCCACCCACGAGTTGTCGGCCACAGCCTGCAGGCCCCCACCCCGGCCCCCGCATCGGTAAATCTGGAACCTCTGCTCAAGGGCGGCTAATCAGCGCGCCATGCGCTCCGCACTCATCGTCCTCTTCCTCGCTGCACCCGCCTTCGCCGGCGGGAAGTTCACCCTCACCTCAGCCGACATCAAGCCGAACGCCGTGCTGCCCGACAAGCACGTGTTCAACAACATGGGCTGCACGGGCGAGAACCTCTCGCCGGCGCTCAAGTGGGCCGACCCGCCGAAGGACACCAAGAGCTACGTCGTCACCGTCTATGACCCCGACGCGCCGACCGGCTCGGGCTGGTGGCACTGGGTCGTCTACAACATCCCCGCCGACGCCACGGAGCTCGCGCAGGGCGCCGGCTCGGGCAAGGCCGACCTCCCGAAAGACGCCGTGCAGGGCCGCACCGACTTCGGCCAGCCCGGCTTCGGTGGCGCCTGCCCGCCCGAGGGCGACAAGCCGCACCGCTACATCTTCACGGTCTACGCGCTGAAGGTCGACAAGATCGACGTGCCCGCTGACGCCAGCGCCGCGTACATCGGCTTCATGACGAACGCGAACAAGCTCGGCTCCGCCACCTTCACCGCGAAGTACAGCCGCCCGAAGGCGAAGGCCGCTCCGGCCGCGAAGTGAGGTCGCAGTAGCGCAGCACCGCGCCGCGCGCTCGAGATGAACGTGGAGCTCTGCGCTCCCGTTCAGCCTCGGGGCGACCGCGGCGGGGTCCGGGGGACCCGAGAGGGTATGTTTAACAATGCGCACCTATTGTTAAACAGACCCTCGAGGCGCCTCGGCCCCGAGCCCCGCGCGGCTCACCGCCGCACGAGCTGAAGCAGGAAGGGCAGCGCATAGAGGCTGGCCGCCATCGTCAGCCCGCTGCCGGCCACCCAGGCGTTGCGCCAGCCCTTCGAGCCGCTCGCGAGGCGCTCCGACACGAGCCAGCACGCGGCGGCGACGAGCACGACCGCGATGGGCGGCAGGCCGAAGAAGAGCACGCTCGCTCCGAGCATGAGCCCCGCGAGCACCTTCAGCACCGCCGGCACGCGCCAGCGCCCGCGCAGCAGGGCGAGCGCTCCGGCGCCCGGCAGCGCCTGCGCGAGAAACAGGCACCCGAGCACGACCGCGACGCCGAGGCCCGCGGGCCCGTCGCCGCGTCGCACGAGCCACGCGAGCGCCGCGCCCCAGACGGCCGCGAGCGCGAGGCCGAGCAGACCCACCACGAAGTACAGCGTCTCCAGGCGCGAAGAGAGCGGCACGCCCCACGAACAGGCCGCCCACCCGATTAGTCCCGTGGCCCTCGAACCGGTGCTAACACTCGCGCGGTGCGCCTCGCCTTCGCCGTCGCGCTCCTCGCCTCGGAGGCGGTGAGCGCGCAGTCGCTCGCCGTCTCGGTGATGGACGCGCAGGGCGTCGGTGAAGCCACCGTGCGGCGCGTGCACAAGGCCGCGGTCGAGCAGCTCAAAGGCCTCAGCGCCGCCGCCGTTAGCGACGCCTACGACTGGAAGGGCCCCAAGCGCAGCTGTGCGCAGGCCGACCTCGCCTGCCAGCGCGAGCGCGTGAAGGGCGCGGCGCTCGTGCTGTGGCTCTCGGGCAGCAAAGACTGGCTCACGGTGAGCGCCGCGTTCTGGCTCGACGGTGAGCGGGCGTCGGCGCCGCGCGAGGCCGAGCTCGACGGCGACGCTCCGGACCTCAAGGCGCTGCTCGAGGCCGTGGTCCCGGTGTGGATGAAGCGGGGCTGGGGCGCGGTGCGCTTGTCGGAAGAGCCTCCGCCCGGCGCGGTGCTCAAGCTCGACGGCCGCGTCGCGACGGCGAAGCGCGGCGAGCCCATCGCCGTCACCGCCGGAGCCCACCAGCTCGACGTCGTCTACCCCGACGGTCACGCGGTGCTGCAGCGCATCGAGGTGCCCGAGGGAGCGCGGACGCGGGTCGAGGTCGCTCCGCCGGCGTCGGCGTCGGTGGCGGCGAAGGCCGCGGGCGGCTTCAGCGCGGTGCGGTTCGCGAGCTACGCCGCGTGGATGGTGGGCACCGCGACGGTGCTCTCGGCGTTCATCGTGGCGTTCGTCGGGCGTCAGACGGCGAACGGTCAGAGCCCGTGCACGCCCGACAGTCGCGAGTGCGTGACCCTGGCCGAGGCGATGGATCAGCAGCGCAAGGCGGCGGGGTATGCTTCGACCGCCAACGTGCTGCTCGGCACGGGGCTCGTGCTCGCGCTGGCCGGAGCGGGCCTGTTCACCTTCGACGTGCTGCGGTGAAGAAGACATTGCTCCTCATCACGCCGCTCCTCGCGAGCTGCTTTCAGCCGTGGTCCGCCGGCGGGCTGTACCGCTGCGGCGGCGGCTGCCCGGCGGACATGACCTGCGACGACGGGGTGTGCTGCAGGCTGCTCGGCGACCCGGCGTGCCCGACGCTCGTGCCGCCGTCGGGCAAGTGCGAAGGCGGCTCGAACCCGCGCACGTACTTCGCCGACTCCGACGGCGACGGCTTCGGCAACCCGGCGGTCTCGCGGCCGGCGTGCGCGAGGCCCACGATGGACAACTGGGTCGAGAGCGCGACCGACTGCGACGACGGCTCGGCGGCGGCGTTCCCGGGCGGCAACGAAATCTGCGACGGCCGCGACAACGACTGCGACGGCATCATCGACGACGGCCAGAGCCCGCTCGTCTCGTACTTCCGCGACACCGATGGCGACGGCTACGGCGTGCTGACCGACACGCTGATGGCCTGCCAGTGCCCGGCCGGCTGCGTGCCGCCCGGCTACGCGGCGAGCGCCGGCGACTGCAAGCCCGACGACGCGACGAAGCACCCGGGCGCGATGGAGCTGTGCAACGACGACGACGACGACTGCAACGGCGTGAAAGACGAGAACGTGACCGTCGGCGTCGGAGCGTCGTGCGCCGATGCGGGCCGCGGCGAGTGCTCGGCAGGCACGACGGCGTGCGTGGCGGGCGCGGTGGTGTGCCGGCCGACGAAGATGCCGTCGCGCGACCTGTGCAACGGGCTCGACGACGACTGCGACGGCACCGCCGACGAGCGGCCCGACTGCGGAGGCCCCAGCAGCTTCTTCGACGCCGGCGTCGTCATCGGCGCGCGCAACACCGGCGTGAGCACGGGCTTGAACCCGCCGACGTCGTGCCTCAAGGCGCTCGGCAACGGCGAGGGGTGGACGGGGTTCGTCTGGTCGGGCTCGGGCGACAACTTCCACGTCTGGTACGCCGAGGCGCCGGGCAACACGACGTGGGACCTGTCGAAGAGCGGCCTCTCGCTGCACCTGCAGTTCGCCTCGTCGATGGTGAACTACAACACCACCGTCGGGCCGTGGAACAACTTCAACCAGCCGTTCGTGCTCGTGTGCAACGAGAACGCGGGCCAGTTCTCGCGGTTCCGGCCGAACCCGGCGTCGCTGCTGACCGCGGCCAACGTGACGGTCAACACCGACGTGCCGCTCGCGGGGGGCGGCGGCTGGCTGCTCGCGCTCGGCGGCGCCGACCTCACGCAGGTGAAGCGCATCGAGGTGGTGGTGCAGCCGACCAACAACGGCGCCTCGATTCCCAGCTACAACAACACCTTCAACAGCAGCACCGGGTTCAGGCCGTGATAAACATGGGCGCCATGGTTCGAGCCCTCCTCGTGGCTGCAGCTCTCGCGGTGCTCGCGTCGTCGTGCGGCGGCACGAAGTGCGGCGACCTCTGCTACCCCGACAAGCCTGAGATGTCGCCGTGCTCCGCGCCGTATACGTGCGTGTCGCCGGGCCGGTGCCTGATTCTCACCGACGCCGGCCCGTCGGCCTGCCAGTAGCTTTCGGTCTACGGCCCGAGGTTGAGACACGACTCGGGCCGCCGCGTGTGCAGCTCGACGAGCGCCTCGTCGGTCACCTCGCACAACAGCTCGATGCCGTAGTACTGCCGCCGCCAGAAGTCGCGGTCGGCCTCGTCGGTCGCGGCGAGGTTCGCGATGAAGAGCCGCTCGATCTTCTCGAGCACCGCGGCCCGCTGCTCGGGCGACCAGGGGTGCTTCAGCGGCAGCTCGAGGAACAGCGACTTCAAGCGCCCGAGCTCGCGCGTGTGGCCCCACAGCGCCGGCGTCGTGCGCAGCACCGTCTGCTCGCTCGTGATGGTGCCGAGCATCATCGAGCGAAGCATGCACTCGCGCTGCTCGACCGCGTAGCCCTCGGTGGTCACCTTCAGCTGCTCGAGCTGCTTGCGCGCGTCGCTCGGGCGATAGATGCGCAGGTTCAGCACGCGGCGCTCGAGCTCGGCGTTCGACAGCTCGCGCAGCTCGGGCGCGAACAGGTCGGCCGCGGGGCACGCCGACGCCTTCGGCGCCGTCACCACGACCACGGTCGGCCTCAGCCTCGCCCACCCGAGGCCGCCCAGCCCCGCGAGCAGCACGGCGCCCAGCGCGGCGAACGGCCACAGGGCCCTTCGCGGCGGCGGCGGGGCCTCGCCGCGGTACGGCGTCGCGAGCGGAATCGGCGCGGGCGGCCGGGCGAGCGGAGCGACCGGCTCGGTGATGGCCTCCGAGGGGCTCTGCTTCGCGGCTCCGCTCAGCGCCGCGGCGAAGTCGGCCATCGTGCGGTAGCGGCGGTCGCGCTCGGGCGCCGTCGCGCGGTCGAGCACGGCGTCGAGCCGCGGGTGGTGCAGCGACGGCGCGATGGAGCCGAGCGCGCGCACCGGGCTCTTCTTCTGCGTCTGCAGGCCGCGCAGGTCGGGCGCGTCGACCGCGGGTACGCCGGTGAGCAGCTCGAACGTGACGAGCGCGAGCGCGTAGATGTCGGCGCGGGCGTCGACCTCTTCGCCGCGCGCCTGCTCGGGCGGCATGTAGCGGGGCGTGCCGGCGACCGAGCCGACCTTGGTGAGCTGGGTGGCTCCCTCGTAGGTGCGACGGGCGACGCCGAAGTCGAGCAGCTTCACGTGAACGCCGTGCAGGCCCGGCCGCACCATCACGTTCTCGGGCTTCAGGTCGCGGTGCACGACGCCCTTCTCGTGGGCGTCGGCGAGCACGTTCGCGACCTGCAGCACGACGTCGATGGCCTCGGCCAGCGGCAGGCGCTTTCTGCGGTCGAGCAGCGCGCGCAGCGTCTCGCCGTCGACGTACTCCATCGCGATGTAGAGCGTGCCGTCGTCGTCCTGCCCGAAGTCGTGCAGCGTGACGGCGCCGGGGTGGTTGACGCGGGCGTAGGTGCGGGCCTCCGAGAGGAAGCGGCGGGCGAGCTCGACGTTGCGCGACAGCTCGGGGTTGAGGAACTTCACGGCGGCGCGCATGCCGAGCTTCAGGTCTTCGGCCTCGTAGACGGTGCCCATGCCGCCCTGGCCGATCTTCCGCAGCAGCTGAAAGCGGCCCTTCACGGTGCGGCCGGTGAAGTCCTCCGCCGGAGCGACGTTGACCGCCTCGGTGCCGCCGCACTGCGGGCAGCTGCCCTTCCACTCGGGCGACTCGGCGCCGCAGCGCTTGCAGATGGAGGTCGACACTGCGCGACGAGCCTACCCGCTCGCGAGCCGTTCGAAGGCGGCGATGACGCTAGCTCAGAAGCAGCTCGCCGGAGGCGGGTTGCAGGTGCCGGTGCCGTTGGTGGCCGAGCAGCCGGTGAGGCAGGGGTCCTGGGAGCCGCTGGTGCGCGTGCACGACTCGCCGGGCTTCTTCTTGCGCTGGCAGGTCGTGCAGGTGCGCGCGCTCATCGAGCACGGAGCGCTGCTCGGACACGCGTCATGGGTCGGGTCGCACGCGCTGCCGACGTCGAGCACCTGCGTGCAGACGCCGACGGTCGCGGGGAACGTGCCGACGCAGCGGTCGCCGTCGGGGCAGGCGCCCGGGTCGGCGCAGCTCTCGCCGTGCCGCACGTCGGCGGCGCAGACGTTGTTCACGCAGTGAAAGCCCTTCTGGCACGCGCCAGAGGCGCACGGCTCGCCGCCCGCGCCGGGCCTCGCGCAGACCTTGTTGCTCGTGCAGCCGAGCCCGTCGATGCACTCGAGGGTGCTGAACGAGCTGCTGCCGCAGACGGCGCCGACGTTGCCGCGGGCGCGGCAGATGCGGCTGCTGTCACAGAACGCGCGCGAGGGGTCGCAGCCGGCGGTCGCGCAGCTGGCGCCCTCGACGGCGTAGGCGACGCAGATGCCGCTGCAGGCGTTGCCGGCGGTGGTGAGCTGGCACGAGCCGTTCGCGCACTCGAGGGCGTTCTGGCACGGGCTGCCGGGAGCCACCTTGCCCTTGTACATGGTGTACGAGCACGACGAGAGGTAGAGCAGGAAGCTGCCGCTGAGCGCCGAGCACGAGCTGCTGCGCAGCAGGCCGAGGCAGTAGTTGACGGCGCCGGGGTCGATCGCGAGGCGGCCGGCGCGAATGGCGGCGTCGGTGTCGTACGACGCGAGCGCGACGACGTACTGGTCGTAGTAGCCCTGGGCGTCGGAGAAGCACTTCTGCTCCTGCGAGCGGCCGATGACGCCGCAGCGGGCGTAGAGAGAGCAGAGCTCACCCATCTGGGCGAGGAACAGGTCTCGGGCGTTGGTCGGAGCGCCGCAGGTACAGCCGACGGCGAGCAGCATGGAAAGTCCGGCGATCTGGCGCATGGTCCCCTCTTCGGTTTCGAAGTGAGTGGCCTTACCTCGACAAGCTTTGAAAGTGGAAGCCCGCCCCCCTCAGGGCTTCGGCTTGTGATGCGCGGGGGCGTCGCAGTTGTCGTCGGCGCGCAGCTGCTTCACCGTCCACGTGCCGCCGGCCTTGTGGAAGCAGCCGACGACGTCGACGCGCTTCTGGTCGTGCGTGAAGTGCGACTCGAGCAGCTTCGCCTCGCGCTCGCCGTGCGGCTCGATCTCGCCGGGGCACGTGAGCGTGTCGTTGAAGGCGTCGTACTTCTCGTACTTCGAGGCGATGAGCTCGAGCTCGAGCAGGGCGCAGGCGCCGGCCGAGGTGAGCTTCTCTCCCGACGCCTCTTTGGCGACGACGGCGTTGAGCTCGCGCTTGCGGTCGGCCTCGGTCTTCGCGATGACGCCGACGAAGCCCCACATGAAGAGGCTCGAGACGAGCGCGACGATGCCGACGGCGAAGGCGGCGGTGCCGCGCCCGGAGGGGACGCCGAGCGTCTTCGCCTGGGCCTGAGCGCCGCGGGCGAGCACGATGCCGACGATGGGGCCGACCGGCAGGCAGCACGCGAAGAGCCCCAGCAGCGAGACCATCAGCGAGCGGTTGGCGGCGGCGGTGACCTCGCCGATCTGCCGCACGCGCAGCGCGAAGGCGTCGCGCTCGGCGCGCTTCTTCGCCTCGGCCTCCTGCGCGGCGCGCTGCTTGCGCGCCTCTCGGCCCTGCTCGGTGACGGTGCCGCAGTGCGAGCAGCTCTCGACGTCGTCGGCGATGGGGGCGTGACAGTTCGAACAGCGCACGGGCGCGCGTCAGCGTCCGACAACGCCGCTCGGATGTCTACGGCTCGATGTAGCGCCAGATGCCGGCGTTGGAGTTGCCGGTGAGGCTGACGCCGTGCGTGCCGTCGAAGGTGACGGCGACGGCGCCGGGGCCCTGGTACATCGCGGCCGGAGTCGTGTGGCCGACTGACGACCCTTCGACCGCTTGCCGAGGTGCGGCGGTTACGGCTACGACAGCCGGTCTATGCGCGTCGCCTTCGTACACCCGGCCGGCTACAACTTCTGCCCCGGGCAGCCCGACCTGACGTTGCTCGCCAACCGCATGGCTCCGATCGGCATTCTCTGCCTGTCGGCGTGGCTCGAGAAGCACGGCCACCAGACCATGATTGTCGACTGCCTCGGCCCCAAGCCGCCGAAGAGCGCCGAAGAGACGGCCCAGCGCGTCGTCGACTGGAAGGCCGACATCGTCGGCTTCACCTGCACCACCAGCGCCTTCCTCGAGGGCTACGACATCGCGCAGCTGATCCGTCGCAAGGCCCCGCACATCAAGAACGTGTTCGGCGCCGTGCACGCCTCGAGCGTCGGCGGCCAGCTGCTCGATGGGTTCCCCGGCATCGACTACCTGTGCATCGGCGAGGGCGAGGGCTGCATTCAAGACCTCGCCGACGGCAAGCCGCTCAAAGAGATTCCCAACCTCGTCTGGCGTGATGACTCGGGGCGCGTGAACAACAACGCGCGCCGCGGCCGCATCAACGACATGGACGACATCCCCTTCCCCGACTACTCGAAGCTCGAGGGGTTCCCGAAGGGCTACCACCTGCCGCTGTTCGCGTACCGCAAGCGCTGGGGCGCGACCATGATCACCTCGCGCGGCTGCCCCTTCACCTGCAGCTACTGCGACCGCACCGTCTACGAGCGCAAGTACCGGTACAACTCGGCCGAGTACGTCTGGGAGCACATGAAGATGCTCCGCGACCAGTACGGCGTGCACCACATCAACTTCTACGACGACCTCTTCACCGCCTCGCGCAAGCGCGTGCTCGAGCTGATGGAGGTGCTGATCAAGAAGCCCCTGGGGATGGACTGGAACTGCGCCATCCGCATCGGTCACAACGACGACCTCGAGCTGTTTCAGCTGATGAAGAAGGCCGGCTGCCTGCAGGTCTCGATGGGCATCGAGAGCGCCGACCCCGAGATGATGGAGCGCCACAAGACCGGCCTCAAGCTCGAGGAGGTCAAAGAGGGCGTGCAGCGCATCCACCAGGCGGGGCTGCGCGCGAAGGGCCTCTTCATCATGGGCCTGCCCGGCGAGACGCCCGAGACGTTCAAGAAGACGAGCGACTACATCATGGAGCTCGATCTCGACGAGATGAACATGACGAAGTTCACCCCGTTCTACGGCGCGCCCATGTGGCACGAGATCATCCAGAACCAGGGCGTCGAGGGCGACTTCCACGAAGACTGGCGCCTGATGAACTGCCTCAACTTCGTCTACATCCCCAAGGCGTTCAAGTCGCGCGAAGAGATGGAGGGCCTCTACAACTGGCACGTCCAGCGCTTCTACCAGTCGAAGTCGTACCAGAAGCGGTTCCGCAAGCGCCTCTGGGAGCACCGGTGGACCCTGTGGCACCTCATCAAGAACCTGCCCTCGCTCCTGCGCGCGCGCACCCACTTCACCCACGAGGGCGTCTCGGTCGCCACGCAGCTCGAGAAGATTCCGCTGCACCCCGCACAGCCGCAGCAGCGCCTCGTCGCCGGCACCACCTCGAACACCGTGTTCGAAGACGTGCCGCTGCAGTACCTGCCGCCTGAGCGGCGCTCGGCTGCCGTCGAGGCCCGCTGATGGTGCGCAAGGTCGAGGGCGGCGCCGCTCCCGTCGTTCGCCCGAAAGAGCGCGTCGAGGCCGAGCCGGTCGTCCCGACTCCGGGCTCGCTCGTCAATCAGACCGGCTGGGTCGCGAAGGGCGCGCGCGCGCGGCCGACGCCGCCCTCCGAGCTCGAGCGCGTGAACGTCGCGGCGGTGAAGCCTCCGGGCTGGCTGACGCCCGAGGCCCGCGCGACGCTCGGCAAAGAGGCGCACCCCGTCGTGCCGAAGGGCCGCGACCAGGTGATGACCGACGCGCGCCAGCGCGCCGACGGCAACTGGGAGCTCGACTACACCCTCGTCGACGACAAGGGCCGCGCGCTCGTCAACGACGTGAACCGCGTGACGCTCGTCGTCGGCGCCGATGGAAAGATTCTCGACGGGCTGTTGCCCGAGTCGCGCATGCGCGAGCTCGGCATCGACCGAATGCCCGAAGACACGCCCGAGCAGAAGGCGTTCAAGGCCGAGGTCATCGCGAGCGAGGCCGCCGAAGCCAAGGCCGATCGCCACGCGTTGCCGCCGGGCCACACGACCGAGCGCCCCACCGAGACCGAGCCTGCCGCGGCCTCGACCGTCGGCGTGCGCGCGAACCGCGGGCGGTACACGACGGCGCCTCCCGAGGTGATGGAAGACGTCCGCTCGGGCGGCGCGCGCGGCCTCGCCCTCGAGCGCGGCCACAAGGGCGAGGGCGTGCTCGAGACGCAGCGGCTCTTGAACCGCCTGGGCGCCGGTCTCGCCGAAGACGGCAAGCTCGGCCCGCTCACCGAGGGCGCCATCAAGCAGCTCCAGAAGGCCGCCGGGCTGCCCGAGACGGGCAAGCTCGACGCCGCCACGTACGACAAGCTCAAGAACGCGAAGCCGGGCGACATCAAGCTCGAGCCTCCGCCGCCGTCGGTGGTGGCGTCGGTGCGCGGCGCGACGGTGCCGACCGGCGAGCGCCTCGAGCAGATTCGCAAGGCGATTCTCGACGACCCGCGCATCCCCGACTCGTGGGCGACCGACCCGAACGCGCTCGCCGCCATCAACCGCGTCATCGAGAAAGAGAGCGGCTGGCGCGTCGGCATTCCGAACTACACCATCACGAACGCCGGCATCTCTCGCGAGCGCGCCATCGCCGAGCTGCAGAGCGGCAAGAAGAGCCTCACCCACCTCGGCGCGGCCTCGTCGGCGATGGGCCTCGGCCAGCTGCTCGGCTCGAACATGGATCGGTACATGCCCAGCGGCCGCCAGGGCATCGGCAACCTGCAAGAAGAGCTGCGCGGCGCGCTCGCGTACATGCAAGACCGCTACGGCTCGCCGCAGGCGGCGCTGCAGTTTCACAACTCGCACAACTGGTGGTGAGCGTCGCAGCGGCCGAGGCGGCGCTCGCGCGAGGCGACGTCGACGGGGCCGCACGCGCGCTGCTCGCCGCGTGGCGCGAGCTGCCGCACGCCGACCTCGCCGACGCCCTCGACCGCTTCCCCGTGCGGCCGTGCGAGCCGCTGCCCGGCGCGCCGACCGAGCGCATGAACCTGTGGCTCGCGCGCTGGGGCCGCGCCGGGCCGCTCGACGTCGTGCCGCTGCTCGAGGCGCTCGTGAAGATGCTCGGCGACACGCTGCCTCGCTTCACGCGCCCGTGCTTCGACGCGCTGGCGGCGGCCGCTCCGGACCCGCGGGTCGGCCGCCTGCTCGTCTCGCTCGCTCCGATGCGGGAGCGCCCGCTCGCCGCCGCGTTTCACGCCGCGCTGTGGCGGCACGCGAGCGCGCGGGACCTCGAGCGCCTGAAGGACCTCGTCGAGAGCACGCAGAACGGCAAGCTCAAGATGATTCGCCACACCGTCGCGAAGAAGGCGTCGGGGTTGGCGCTCGACCGCGACACGCGCGCGCGCGTGCTCGTGCTCGGCGCGAGCGCTGCGAAGGCGCCGCTGCCTGCGGTGCCACAGCAGAGCGCCGAGCTGCTGCTCCAGCGCGTGCGCGAGGCGCCCGACGACGCGACGTGCCGCGAGGTGCTCCGCGACTGGCTGCTCGAGCAGGGCGACCCGTGGGGCGAGCTCATCGCTCTGCAGGAGCACCGCGCGCGCACCGCCGGTGAGCAGACTCCGCGAGAGCGGGCGCTCTTGAGGAAGGTGAAGCCGCGCATCCTCGGCACGCTGGCCGGCGCGAAGAAGGCGATGCTCGACGGGCTCGAGTTCGAGCGCGGCTTCCTCGTGGCGGCCACCATCGACCTGAACGGCGTCACGCGCGTCGCGGCGCTGCTCGCTCGCCCCGAGCTCTCGACCCTCGAGCGGGTGTCGTTCGTGCGCGCGTCGACCCTCACGCCGAACCTGCTCGCGCTGCGGGAGGCGCACGGCGTGAGGGGCGACAGCCTCGCCGCGATCGTGAAGCGAACGCCGCACCTGAAGCTCGAGGCGCTGTCGGTCGTGGGGGGCCCGGCGTACCTGGTCGATGTCGCCGGCTGGCCCACGCTGCGCGAGCTGTTCCTCGAGGCCACGCTGCGGGCGAGCACCACCCTGCGAAGATTGCCGGCGCTGCACATCGCGAAAGAGCTGCGCGTCTTCGGCATTCGTGACGCCTACGCGCGCGAGGCGTTCGACGGGTGGAGCTGGCAAGCGCTCGACCAGGTCCCGCCCCCGGTGCGGCGGTTCGTCATCGAGACGGTCTACGGCCTCGACGCGGTCTTCACGTTCGACCGGCTCGACGACGGTTGGAGCGTCACCGTGAGCCCGCCCACGCGGCCGCTTCGGGCGCGCCTTCCGCTCGACACCGCCGCCGTGAGGGCCGCGGCGACCGTGCTGCGCGAGTCGAAGTCGGTGACGCTCGCGCCCGAGCTGCCGGCCGAGCTGCGCGCTGCGCTCGGGGGCTGAATTTTCTGCGCAGCGGGGCGGTGCGCGCAGCTTTCGGCTCGAGGTCGCAGGAGCTGCAGGCCCGAAAGCGCGCCGGGCTCGACGCCGTGGGCTGATCTGCGGCGGCACGAGCCTTGTACCGGGCCCGACCATGACTCCCGCTCGAATCGTCGCCCTGCTCTCGGTCTTCTCGCTTGCGGCCTGTGGCTCCTCGTCCGGTCAGGATGCAGGGGTCGACGCCGGGTCGAACGACGCCGGGCCGAACGACGCCGGGCCGAACGACGCCGGGTCGAACGACGCCGGCACCGATGCGGGGACGCCGTTTCCGCAGCCTGCCGGCACGGTGGCGGTGAACTTCAGCGTCGACGACACGGCGAACAAGGTGTTCGCGGCCGGCGACCTCAAGTGGAAGGCGTCGATGAAGTACGACGAGACCACGCGGAAGATCGAGCGCGACATGAACTGGGTGGGTCCGTTCGCGACCCTCTTCGACGACGGCTCGTGGGAGCACGGCGGCCACGAGCCGAAGGGAGCGGTGGCGGCGGACCACAAGTGGGGCGTCACCGTCTTCGCGCCGGTGCCGGCCTCGGGCAGCGACGCCTACGAGTACGGGCTCAACGACGACTACTACGAGCGCACCTACGGCAACGGGTGGATCTGGCAGGGCTCGAATGGCTCGTTCACGGTGAGCGCCGGAGCGACCGCCGAGATCAACACGACCGGCGCCACGCTGCCCGCGTTCGGCACGCGAGACCTGCAGCTCACGATCGATCTTCAGAACCTGCCCACCGACGGCGGCCCCTTCGACACGTCGAAAATCTCGGTGAAGGGCTCCGCGTGGCTCTGGAACCCGCAGCAGCTGCCGGGCTGCACCGCGGCTTCGGCGACGTGCACCTTCACGCTCTCGGAGGTCGTCGGCGCCGGTCACGCCTTCCCGCACACCGGGCTGCTCGCCGCCGGAGCGAAGGCGTCGTTCGTCTTCGTCTTCAACACCAAGGAGTTCAAGGACTCGAACGGCACGGCCCACACGCAGGGCGTCACGGCGAAGGTGAAGCACGACACGACGTGGACGGCGGCGACGGTGAAGATCGGCCCCGACAAGAACACGTACGTCGACGTACCGTGAGCCGCGCCTCGTTCATCGCGTGCGAGCACCCCTCGACGCTCCTGGTTCCGGGGAGCCCGCCCGCTGTAGCGAGGTCTCACTCCTCGCGCTCTCACGAATTCTCGCGCTGCAGCTCAAAACCCGCCGCGCCGCGTCCACTCAGGGCAGCATGCGATGGCTCGCCCTCACCGCCGGACTCCTCGTTCTGCCGTGCTGCGGCACCGCGATGAGCGCCGAAGACCTCTGCGCCGCCGGCTGCGACGGCTGCTGCCGCGGCGGCATCTGCTACTCCGGCGACTCGCCCGAGAAGTGCGGCACCGGCGGCGCCCTCTGCGAGACGTGCGGCAACGGTCAGACGTGCAGCGCCGCGCGAGCCTGCGCGTCACCTCCCGCTCAGCCTGCCCCATGCACGCTCACACCCGACCTCGTGAAGTGCTCCGAGCTCGGCTGCGGCAACTTCTTCATCAATGAGTGCAACCAGAGCCGCACCGTCAACTGCGGCGCGTGCTCGGCGACCGGCGGCGGAGGCGGCGGCGGAGGCGGCGGCAGCAGCGGCGGAACCGGAGGAGGAGGCAGCAGCAGCGGCGGCTGTCACGTCGACTGCTCGGCCTTCGGCTTGAGCTGCTGCGGCAGCACCTGCTGCTGAAGGAACCGGTAGGCTCGCCGCTGTCCGGTGAGTGAGCCCACCCAACCCGATTCGCACGCGACGACCCTCACGCCGTCACAGGCGCAGGCCGCGCGAAAGACCTGGAGCCCTCCCGCGCCCGGCACCCTCGTCGGGCGCTACCAGGTGCGCGAGCCGATCGGCTCCGGCGGCATGGGGCACGTCGTGTCTGCGTGGGACCCCGAGCTCGCGCGGCCCGTCGCGCTCAAGTTCGTCGGCCGCGTCGGCCCCGGCGGCGGCGAGCAGGAGCGGCTCCAGCGCGAGGCGCAGGCCATGGCGCAGCTCAAGCACCCTGGCGTCGTCCCCGTCTACGACGTCGGCAGCTGGGAGGGCCGCGTCTTCCTCGCCATGGAGCTCGTCGACGGCGAGAACCTCAAAGACTGGGCCGACGCGCGGCCGCGCGCCGTGCACGAGGTGGTCGACCTGCTGTGCCAGGTCGGCGCCGCGCTCCAGGCCGCTCACGCCGCAGGCATCGTGCACCGCGACGTGAAGCCGGCGAACGTGCTCGTCGATCGAGACGGCCGCGCGCGCATCACCGACTTCGGCGTCGCGCGCGTCGCCGGAGACGAGACCGACGAGGCCGCTCAGCCCGCGCTCAAGGGCCCCATCGGAGACGACACCGCCTCGGGTCGCATCGTCGGCACCGTCGGCTTCATCGCGCCCGAGACGATGTACGGCGCGCTCGCGACGCCGGCGGCTGATCAGTTCGCCCTCGCCGTGACCGCCTGGCAGGTGCTCACCGGCGTGCTCCCGTTTCTGCAGACCATCGACCCCCGGTGCGCCGAGAAGATGGGCGCCGACGCCCTCGAGCCGCGCGAGGCCTCGCGGGTGCCGCGCCGCGTGCGCAAGGCCTTGCGGCGCGCCTTGCGCGGCGACCCCGCACGCCGGTTTCCGACGCTGCGCGCGTTCTGCGAGGCGCTGGCGCCGCCGCCGCCCGCCAGCCGCAGCCGCTGGGCGATTCGCATCGCGGCCGCCCTCATCCTCATTCCCGCCTACCTGCTGCTGCTCGGCTACGGCCTCACGCGCTACGCGATGAGCGCGGTCGTCGACGCCTGCCGGTCACGCGCGGTCTACGGCTCGCTCGAGGTCTGGTCGCCTGCGCGCGTCATGCACGTGACACAGGTCTTCGGGCAGCGGCCGACCGCGGTCGCCGAGGCCTACGTCGAGCGCTGGCGCGACGCCTCGCTCGGCGCCTGCTTCACGAAGGACCTGATGCAGCGCTCGACCCGCGTGGCGCAGCGGCAGCGTGACTGCCTCGACGAGAAGCTGCAGGCGCTCGACGAGCGCCTGACCACGCTCGAGTCCTCGCGCGCGACCGCGGGCGAGCTCGACGCGCAGCTCCGCGAGCTCGAAGACCCGCGCAGCTGCGTCGACCACTGGACGGGCGAGACCGGAGCCGTCACTCCGTGGCCCCCACCGCTCGTGCGCGGAGAGTAGAGTGACGCGCGCGTGAAGCAGACAGATTTGGTGCCGGCGCTGCGGGCTGACCTCGTCCTCTCACAGGAGCCGCGCGATGTCGGGCTCCACACCGTCACCATCAAGGACCCGGTGTCGCAGAAGTCGCTCAACGTGAGGGGCTTCGAGCTCAGCATCTGCCGCATGATGAACGGCACGCGCACCGTGGCAGACGTCTGCGCCGCCGCTCAGGCCATCGGCATTCCCGTCACGCCCGAGAAGCTCGGCGCCCTGCTCGCCCGCCTCAACACCCTCGGGCTGCTCGCGCCGAAGCCCGCCGCGCCAGCGCCACCCCCGGCTCCCGTGGCGGCGCCCCCGTCGGCTCCCGTCGGGGCGGCGATGAAGAACGCCCGCTCGCTCACCTGGTTCGGTCGCGCCCAGTGGAGCTCCCAGACGCGCGCCCACTATCAGAACGCGCTGAAGGAGGCGCGCCTCGACCACCTCGAGAACGCGAAGCGCGACGTGATGAAGCTGCTCGAGACGGCGCCCGACACCGAAGAGGCGAAGGTGCTGCTGGGGTGGATCGACGAGCAGATCGCGAGCAAGGCCGCCGGCCAGAAGCGCCAGACGTTCGCCGACGTCTTCGCCGAGGTCGAGCACGAGTGGTCCGCCGAAGAGTCGGTGCGCCTCGAGCGCAGCGAGTTGATGCGCCGGCGCCGCCAGAAGCTGCTCGCGCCTGCGCTGCTCGGCTTCGCGGCGCTGCTCGTCTTCGTGCCGCTGCCGTTTCGCGCGACCGCGCACTGGCGGCTGCAGGCCGGGCCGACCGAGCCCGTGCTCGCGCAGTCGGAGGGCGAGGTCGAGAGGGTGCTCGTCAGCGAGGGCCAGCGCGTCGAGGCGGGCCAGGTGCTCGCGCAGCTCGCCCGCAAGCCGACCGAGAAGGGCCGCGCGCGGCCGCCGGCGCCCGAGCCGGTGCGGGCTCCGGTCGCAGGCTGGGTGCGTGCGCTCGCGATGCGCTCGGGCGCCGCGGTCGAGGTCGGCCAGGAGCTCTGCCGCCTCGACGCCGGCAAGAAGCTCGAGGTCGTCGTCGAGCTGCCGGTCGGCATCGCGGCCGACCCGCGCATGACCGTGAAGATCGCGGGCCGCGACGTCGAGGTGAAGCGCGACTCGGTCGTCGAGCGCCTCGCGCGTGGCGAGGTCGACGCGACCGACGAGCTGCGCGAAGGCGTCGAGGGCAACGTGAAGCTCTGGATGGCGTGGCGCGCGCTCTGGCAGCGCTGAGCGGCGTGTGGTCTAACGCCGGTTCGTGAGCGACGAACCGTTGGTCATCGACCGCGGCCTGCGCGCCGGCACCGTCGTCGTGCTGAGCCTCGTGGTCTCGGGCCTCACGAGCGCCGCGCTCTTCTTCGGCCTGCGCGGGCTCAACTCGAGCGCCGAGCCCGCCGCCGAGGTCCCCTCGGTGGCCGGCATGCAGGTCGGCCAGGCGCGCGAGCTGCTCGACGGCAAGGGGCTGCTGCTCGTGCTCGACGCCGAGCACGAAGACCCGCAGGTGGCGGCGGGCGCCATCGTCTCGCAGGTGCCGCTGCCCGGCTCTCGCGCGCGGCGCGGCGCAGAGGTGCACGCGACGCTCTCGAAGGGCTGGTCGCGGGTGAAGGTGCCCGAGACTGCGGGTCAGCCGGTCGACAAGGTGACGCGCCTGCTCGGCGCCGCGAAGCTCGTCGTGGCGGGGCAGGACACCGAGCCGACCGAGCAGCACGCTGCGGGGCTCGTCGTGGGCACGACGCCGGCTGCGGGCACCGAGCTGCAGCAGGGCGCAGAGGTGCGGCTCAGGGTGTCGTCGGGGCCGGCGGCGGCCGAGGTGCCGAAGGTCGTCGGGCTCAACCTCAAGAAGGCGAAAGAGGCGCTCGAGGCCGCGAAGTTCAAGGTCGGCTCGACGAAGTACAGCTTCGACGAAGACAAGTGGCCCTACACGGTGCTCAAGCAGGAGCCCGAGGCCGGCGCGAAGGTCGCGCCCGGCGCGACGGTCGACCTGGTCGTGAACCAGGGCGACTGAGTCGAGGCGACCCAGTGCACCAACCGGTAACGCGCGCTCTCGTCACCGAACGGGAACGCCGAAGCGTGCGCCTTGCATCACACCGAGGGCGCGCGTCACAACGCAGCGATGGACGAGGCCATCACCGACGAACAGCTGGTGGAGCACGTCAAAGAAGGGCGGGTGGCCCTCTTCGAGATGCTCATGTACAGGCACACCGAGCGGCTGCGAAACGTCGTGCGCTCGGTGCTGAAAGACGACGCGCAGGTCGACGACGTGCTGCAAGAGACGTTCATGCGCGCGTACTCGCACCTGGCGGAGCTCGAGGGTGGCGCGAAGTTCGGGGGCTGGGTGACGCGCATCGCGGTCAATGAAGCGGTCTGGCGCAAGCGCCGCGCGGTCGAGCACGTCGACGTCGACGAGCTGGACCTCAAAGGGCGCGAGGCCGGCCCCGAAGACGCCGCGGCGTCGAAGCAGCTGGGCGAGCTGCTCGAGCGCGCCGTCGAGCAGCTGCCCGACATGTACCGAGACGTCTTCATGCTGCGCACGGTCGACGGCTTCTCGGTCGCCGAGACCGCGTGGGTGCTGGGCGTCTCGGAAGAGGCGGTGCGGACGCGGTCGTTTCGCGCGAACGAGCTGCTGCGCGAGCTGCTCGCAGAGACGACCGAGGCGCGTCGAGCGGCTCGGGCGTCGCCGCGGCCGTCGCGGGCGCCGGCGGCACCGGCGGTCGAGCTCGCAGCGCGGAGCTGAGACCCGAAGAGGCGGCGTCGCCGGCGCGTGAGGTGCTTTGTCCCTCTTTTCGGGTGCCGGCATACCGCTGTGCACCATGCGAAAGCCGACCCTGTCATTGCTGGCCGTCGTCCTCTCCACCGCCTGCGGCACGGGGGCACAGCACACGCCGACCCCCGAGGAGCAGCGGGAGCTCGAGCCGCTCGCGGCCGAGCTGAACCAGACGCCGATGCGGTCTGCGATGGGCAACCGCTCGCACTTCGCGCCGCTGTGCGACGAGAACGGGTACCCGCTGGTCGGCAACGTCTACGGCAAGGTGCCGCCCGAGACGACGGTGGCCGAGTTCTGCGCCGAGCTGAGCAAGTGAAGCTCTTCTCGCTCGACGTGCTCGGCGGTCCGTGGACGCGGCGGCTGTCGTCGCGTCACGAAGGCCTCGACGTCGACTGGGGGCGCATCGCGCGCGAGTCCGACGCGGCGCTGGTCGCGCAGGCGCGCGAGGTGTGGACGCGGGCGGCCTTCAGCGAGGTCGCGAGCGGAGCGTGCTTCGCCGAGATCTCGGCCGCGCTGCTCGCGGCGAGCGCGCCGATCGACCTCGTGGCGGCTGCGGGCGAGTTCGTGGCCGACGAGATGTTTCACGCCGAGCTCTCGGCGCGCGTCGCGATGGCGCTGGGCGGCGCGGTGCCGCTCGAGGTCGACCCGACGAAGCTGGTGCGGCCGGCACAGGCGGAGCGGCCGTTGGTGCGCGCCGCCGAGCTGGTGGTGCGCACGTGCTGCGTGGGCGAAGCGCTGACGATTCCGATGCTGAATCAGTCGCGGCGGGCGGCGGGCTCGAAGAGCATCGAGGCGGTCATCACGCGCATCATGCGCGACGAGTCGCAGCACGCGCAGCTCGGCTGGTGGTTTCTCGACTGGGCGGAGCTGCGCGACGACGAGCGCGACGGGCTCGGGCGCCTCGCGGGCGAGACGCTGCGGGCGTTCACGGTGCTGTTCGCCGGCGAGTGCCGTCGCATGGCGGGGCTGGGGTCGCTCGACTGCGCGAGCTTCGACGGCGAGTTCCTGCGCGCGGTGCGCGAAGAGGTGGTGGGCCCGCTCGCCGAGCGCGGCATCGTGGTTCCGCTGCGCGACGTCGAGCAGCTGATTGCTGCGGCCGCGTGAGCGCTGTAGTCGATGCGCATGGGCTGGCCCACGCGCATCGTCTGCCTGACCGAGGAGACGACCGAGACGCTGTACCGCATCGGCGCGGGCGAGCTCGTGGTCGGCGTGAGCGGGTTCACGGTGCGGCCACCGGAGGCGCGCAAGAAGCCGAAGGTGAGCTCGTTTCTCGACGCGAACTTCGGGCGGATTCTCGAGCTGAAGCCGGACCTGGTGCTGGGCTTCTCGGACCTGCAGGCCGAGCTCGGCGCCGAGCTGTGCCGCCGCGGAGTGCCCGTGCACCTGTTCAACCAGCGCTCGGTGGAAGAGGTGCTGCAGTCGGTGCTCGTGACGTGCGCGATGGTCGGGCGGGCGGAGGCCGGCGAGCGACTCTGCGCCGAGCTGCGCGCAGGGCTCGAGCGCGTGCGCGAGGAGGCGGCCCGGCTGCCGCGGCGGCCCCGCGCGTTCTTCGAGGAGTGGCACGAGCCGTTGATCAGCGGCATTCGCTGGTGCAGCGAGCTGCTCGAGCTGGCCGGAGCGGTCGACGTCTGCGCCGAGAGCCGCGCACATCAAGGCGCGAAGGGCCGCATCTATTCGCCAGAGGAGGTCGCGAAGCGCGACCCCGAGCTGGTGGTGGCGAGCTGGTGCGGGCGAAAGGCGAAGCGGGAGAAGATCGCGGCGCGGCCCGGCTGGGCGCGCGTGACGGCCGTGCGGGAGGACCAGCTGTACGAGGTGAAGAGCCCGCTGATCCTGCAGCCTGGCGTCGCCGCGCTGACCGACGGCGTCGCCCAGCTGCAGCGCATCGTCGCGGCCGTGGCGCGCGGCGAGAAGCTGCCCGCGCCCAGGCCGGGCGACTTGCGCTCGGCGCAGTAGGAGGAGTGCGGAGGCTCGGCCTTCTTGCTGCGCTCGACCGGCCCCCTCACCCCGTCCCTCTCCCCTACGAGGGGAGAGGGGGCTTTCTGCTCACCGCACTCGCATGCCCCGACGCGCTTGCTCCTGCAGCTGCATCTGCTGCTGTTGCTGCTTCTGCTGCTCTTCGCGGCGATTGTTCTCCTGCTCCTGAGCGCGACGCATCTCCTCGGCCTGGCGGCGTGAGGCCATCTCCTGCTGCTGGCGGGCTTCGGCCTGACGGCGCATCTCCATCTCCTGAGCGCGGCGCTGCTCGTCGGCCTGACGGCGCATCTCCATCTCCTGAGCGCGGCGCTGCTCGTCGGCCTGGCGACGCATCTCCATCTCCTGCGCGCGGCGGGCCTCCATCTCCTGAACGCGGCGGGTCTCGTCGGCGAGGCGGCGCTGCTCTTCCTGGCGACGGGCCTCGAGCTCCTGCGCGCGCTTCGCCTCTTCGACCTGACGGCGGGCCTCGGCTTCCTGCGCACGGCGGGCCTCTTCAGCCTGACGACGCACCTCGAGCTCTTGCGCGCGCCGGGCTTCGACCTGACGACGCGCCTCGAGCTCTTGCGCGCGCTTGGCCTCTTCGACCTGACGGCGGGCCTCGGCTTCCTGCGCACGGCGGGTCTCTTCAGCCTGACGGCGCGCCTCGAGCTCCTGCGCGCGCTGGGCTTCCACCTGGCGGCGAGCCTCGAGCTCCTGGGTGCGCTTCGCCTCGTCGGCCTGACGGCGGGCCTCGGCTTCCTGGGCACGGCGGGTCTCTTCAGCCTGACGACGCGCCTCGAGCTCCTGCGCCCGCTGGGCTTCGAGCTGTCGGCGAGCGTCGGCCTCCTGGGCGCGGCGGGCCTCGAGCTCTTGCGTGCGCTGGGTCTCGGCCTGGCGCTTCTCGTCTTCGGCCTTGCGGCGAGCGTCGAGCTGCTGCCGGTACTCCTCGGCGCGACGAATCTCTTCGGCGGCGCGCTGCTGCTCGATGCGCTGAGCCTCGGCCTCTTTCTCGCGACGAACCTGCTCGGCGCGCTGGGCTTCGACCTGCTTCCGCGACTCCTCGACGACGCGCTCCTTCTCGCGGCGGTCGGACTCGGCTCGGCGCTGGGTCTCGAGCTCACGGCGCAGCTCGTCGGCGCGCTTGCGCTCCTGGTCGACGCGCTCGGCGTCGGCTTTGCGGCGCAGGTCGGCGTCTCTCGCGCGGTCGGCCCCGTCACGCTTCGCCTGGGCGGCGCGCCGCTCTTCTTCCAGCTCCCGAGCGCGCCGGGCTTCGTCGGCCTTGCGAGCCTGCTCGAACTGCGGCGACGCACGGACCTCCTGGCGCGCGGCCTTCCACTTCGCGGAGGTCTCTTTCGCGAGGCGAGCGATCTCTTGCTGCTTGGGCAGGTCGTTGCGGCCGAGCTGCGCGGCCGTCGGAGTGTGCTTCGGCTGCGACTTCGCCCACGTGGTTGCGGGGCCGCCGCTCCACCCGTGGCCCGAGGGCGGCCGCACCTGCTGCTGCCTCGGCGGCGGCAGGTCGTACGGCGACGGCACCGGACACGCGCGGTGGTACCAGTGACGCACGTCCTCGCGGAACACGTACTGCACGCTCACGAAGCGCCACGACGCGTTCGGGCAGTGCGGGCCGTGCAGCGGAGGCATCGGCGCCCAGCCCACGAGGCCGTCGACCTCGCGCCAGTCGACCCACGCGGGGCCCCACACGGTGTCGGGCACCCAGACCCAGCGGGTCTCGTAGACCCAGCGGCCGTAGTGCGTGGTCGCCCAGCCGAACGGCTCGTCCGAGACCCAGGTCATGCCGTAGTCGGTGTTCATCCAGTAGCCGTCGGAGTAGGGCACGTAGTCGCTCTGCGACGGCATGAAGACCCAGCCGTAGGCGGGGCTCTCGGTCCACTGGCCGTAGGGAGCGAGGGGCTCGTAGAACTCGTCGACGGAGCCGACGGTGAGGCCGACCGGCTCGGAGGGCGCGTCGTAATAGACGTCGGGGACGTCGGGTTGCGGCTCGACGACGACGTACGCCGCCGGTGCACAAGCTGCCAAAGCTGCTGCACAAAACCCCGTCCAGGCCGATCGGTTCATGATGCGCGCAAAGACGGGGCAGGGCGAAGACCGATTCAGGGGAATAACTCGGTGGCGGATCGGAAAATCTCCGCGGCCCACCGGAAGACCGGTATGCGTGGCGCCGATGAGCCTCTGCTCCGACGGCGGTGCGCGGCGGCAATTCGTTCTGCTCGCGCTCGTGTGCGCGTGCGGCACGCCGCCCGTGGAGCCGCCGCCCGACTCGGGCGTGGAGCTCGACGCCGGCGTCGATGCGGGAACCGATGCGGGCCCTGCGGACGCTGGCGAAGACGACGCGGGCGCCACAGACAGCGGCACGCCCGACGGCGGAACTGCGGATGCCGGCGCGGCCGATGCGGGGCAACCGGACGGGGGCTCGCCCGTCGACGCAGGACTTGCCGATGCGGGACCTCCGCCGGTGCTGTGTACGGCGGGCGGTATTCCCGGCACGTGCCTGGACGTCGCGGTGTGCACGGGCACGCGGATGCCGACGGCGGGGCTGTGTCCCGGGCCGGCGAACATTCAGTGCTGCACGCCGCGGTCCGCGGTGGCGTGTGACCCGAACGAGGTGGTGCGGCCGAACGCGGGCCTCACGGAAGAGGCGCCCGACAGCGGGTGCCCGGCGGGCATGCAGCAGGTGGCGACGTTCTGCATCGACCGGTACGAGGCGGCGCTCGACGAGGTGCTGGCCGACGCGGGCACGCGGCCGTGGTCGCCGTACTTCAACCCGGGCGCGACGCGGGTGCGGGCGCGCTCGCTGCGCGGAGCGGTGCCGCAGGGCTACATCTCGGGCACGCAGGCGGCGGCGGCGTGTGCCGAGGCGGGGAAGCGGCTGTGCACGGACACCGAGTGGCTGCGGGCATGCCGAGGGCCGTCGAACACGCAGTACCCGTACGGGCCGACGCGAATGGCAGGCGTGTGCAACGACGCGCGAGCGACGCACCCGGCGGTCGAGCTGTACGGCACGGGCGCGGCGTGGATCTTCAGTCACATCGACAGCCCGTGTCTGAACCGGCTCGATGGGGGCCTGCTGCCGACGGCGACGAAGACGGGCTGCGTGACGCCGGAGGGTGTGTTCGACCTGATGGGCAACCTGCACGAGTGGACGGCGGATCCGGCGGGCACGTTCCGCGGCGGCTTCTACGTGGACACGGTGATCAACGGTAACGGCTGCTCTTACGTGACGACGGCGCACGACACGTCGCACTGGGACTACTCGACCGGGTTCCGTTGCTGCCTGTGAGGCGGTGCCGTACTTCGACCGGCGGCCCGTGCTTCGGGCAGCGCCTTCGGCGCGGCTGCGCCGCCCTTCGGGCTGCCCTGGGCCGCGAGCGACCGACAGCCGGCGTGCGACGGCCGGCGTTTCTGCGCCGCTGCGAAGACCCTCAGCGACAAAAAGTCATGGGATGTCTCTCTGGGGGGAGCGCGACCGAATTCCGAGACATCCCATGGGATGTCCTCCGAATCACACTCGGACCCCCTAGGGAGACATCCCATGACTTCTTGTCACGAGGCCGTGACTGCAGCGTGAGCGGCGAGCGGGTGGGGCCGAGCGCCGGTCGACCTTCCGCGTCGGAGCTGGGCGAGGCGGGCCGAGAAGAACCGCCGTATCCGCGTGGGCCGACACGCAGCGGCGACGAACCGGCGCGAGCGGATCAGGCCCGAGAGCGCGAGTCAGTCTTCCGCGCGAGGGAGCAAGCTGCGGGGCACGAGGCCGAAGGCCGGCGGCACCATCACCGCGCCTGCATCACCGCGCCTTCATCACCGCGCCTTCATCACCGCGCCTTCATCACCGCGCCTCCCTCACCAGGGCTGCAGCTCGGCCTTCCAGTGCTTCCCGCCGCCGTAGTTCCCCTCGAACGCCGAGTCGGGGAACTTCTGCCAGTTCTGAATCTGGCTCTTGCTGAGCATGCCGGTGCTGATCCGCACCTTGG
>JBGALX010000061.1:0-33346 GCA_044223505.1 Myxococcaceae bacterium | reverse complement strand
TGAAGAACAAAGAGACCGGCGACACCCTCGTGCACATGAACACGCACCTCGTGAGCGGCGCGTGGAACAGCAAGCAGCAGGCGACCGACCCGTGGCGGAAGAAGATGTGGAACCTGCACATCGAGAAGATGGGCAAGCTCATCGACCGCTTCGAGCGCCAGGGGTTCCCCGTCACCATCACCGGCGACTTCAATCGCAACCACTTCAAGATGTTCGGCAACGACGTCGCGTACGACAGCGGGCTGCACGCGAAGACGCACGGCCGCTCGACGCTCGACTACGTGATGCACACGCGCAACCCCGACCTGCGCAAGGTGCGCACGCACGTCGACCCGGGCTTCGCGTCGGACCACAACGCCGTCGTCGTGCGCTACGACCTCGACTGAGGCTCTGCACCGCGGCTCACCGCACAAGACGCCGCGCGTGCCACGCCGCATTCAACTCAGGCGCGGCGGGTCTAGCTAGGCCGCCGCGAAGATCGAGCGGAAGACGCGCTCGCCCGAGTCGCTGTCGTCGAACTTCACGCGGTACGTGAACTGCCCCGCGCCCTGCATCACCTGCAGCACGGTCGCGCGCGCCGACCACTCGCCCGCGAGCACCTCGACCGCGCTGCCGATGTTGGCGTCGATGGTGAACTTCGCGCCGCCCGAAGAGATGTCGCCGTAGGTCGGCACGAGGCTGCCGCCGGGCACTCGAATCATGAAGCCGCACTTCACGCGCATGTGGCGGCGGGCGTCCGTCCCCTCGTCGTGCATGGGGCCGGGCTCTTCGCTCAAAACGGGCGGAAGCGTCAACTACAGCCAGAGCGTCGGCGGTATTCCGTCTTGACAGGTACGCCCACGAGATTTACCGAGTCGCGCCCATATGGGTTCGATGATCCAAATTCAGTCGCTCGTGAAGCGCTTCGGCCTGACCGAGGCGCTGAAGGGCCTCACGTTCGAAGTCGCGAAGGGCCAGGTCGTCGGGTTCCTCGGGCCGAACGGCGCGGGCAAGACGACGACGATGCGCATTCTCGCGGGGTACTCGACGCCGACGTCGGGCACCGCGAAGGTCGGCGGCATCGACGTCACACAGGACACGGTCGCGACGCGGCGGCTCATCGGGTACCTGCCCGAGAGCAACCCGCTCTACGAAGAGATGATGGTCGTCGACTTCCTGCGCTTCACCGCCGAGGTGCGCGGAGTGCCGGTCGAGAACCGCACCGCCAAGATCAAGCGCGCCGTCGAGCGCTGCGGCCTCGGCCAGGTGCTCGGCAAAGACATCAACCAGCTCTCGAAGGGCTATCGGCAGCGCGTCGGCCTCGCGCAGGCGATTCTGCACGACCCCGACCTGCTCATCCTCGACGAGCCGACCAGCGGCCTCGACCCGAACCAGATCGTCGAGATCCGCTCGCTCATCAAAGAGCTCGGGCAAGAGAAGACCGTCATCCTCTCGACGCACATCTTGAGCGAGGTGCAGAGCACCTGCTCGCGCGTGCTCATCATCAACGACGGCCGGCTCGTCGCCGACGACACGCCCGAGCAGCTGCAGGCCTCGGAGGGCGGCTCGGTCTCGGTCGTGCTCGCCTCGCGCAAGGGCGACAAGCTCGACCCGGTCGCCGTCAAGGCCGCGCTCAGCGCCGTGCCCGGAGTCACCGGCGTCGACTCGGCCGAGGGCGAGGGCGACGGCACGTTCGGCTTCAAGCTGCGCTTCGGCAACGAAGACCCGCGCCGCTCGCTGTTCGACGCGGCGGTGAAGAACGAGTGGGTGCTGCTGCAGGTCGAGCGCGTGCACGTGTCGCTCGAAGAGACCTTCCGCAAGCTCACCGCGGTGGAAAAGAGGGCCGCATGAACAGCGTACTTGCCGTCGCGAGGCGAGAGCTCAAGACATTCTTCAGCTCGCCCATCGCATACATCGTGCTCGGAGCGTTTCTGCTGCTCGCGGGCTGGTTCTACTTCTCGACGCTGTTCCTCGCGGGGCAGGCGTCGCTGCGCGGCTTCTTCGGCATCGCGGCGTTCGCGTTCGTGGTGCTGGTGCCGGCCATCACGATGCGCTCCATCGCGGAAGAGCGCAAAGCGGGCACGCTCGAGCTGTTGCTGACGATGCCGGTCGAGAATTGGCAGGTGGTGACGGGCAAGTTCCTCGCGGCGCTCGGCATGGTCTGCGTCGGGCTGCTCTTCACGGTGCCGTACGCGCTGTCGGTGAGCTCGCTGACGGGGCCGGGGGCTCCGTTCGATTGGGGCCCGGTGGCGGCGGGCTACTTCGGGCTCGTGCTGCTGGCGTCGAGCTTCATCGCGCTGGGGCTGTGGGCGAGCGCGCTGTCGAAGAACCAGATCGTGGGCTTCATCATCGGCCTCATCGTCTGCTTCGGCTTCTACTTCGTCGACAAGTTCGGAGCGCTGCTGCCCGACTGGCTCGGCAAGGTCGTCGAGTACTTCTCGGTCGACTACCACTTCGAGAACATCGCGCGCGGCGTCATCGACACGCGCGACGTGCTCTTCTACGCGTCGCTGATCTTCGCCGGGCTCGTGCTCACCACGCAGCTGCTCGCGAACATCCGCCAGGAGCTCAGCACCAAGACCGTCGCCTCGCCGACCGTCTTCACGATGGCCGTCATCGGCTCGCTGGTGCTGCTCAACGTGCTCTCGCTGCGGGCCTTCGCGCGCTTCGACGCGACGCACGACAAGATGTACACGCTGTCCGACGCGACGAAAGAGACGCTCGGCGCGCTCGACGACCAGGTCACCATCACCGCGTACTTCACCGCCGACCTGCCGGCGCCCTACTCGACCATCTCGAGCCACGTGCGCGACACGCTGGAAGAGTTCCGCTCGGCGTCGAAGGGCAAGGTCAGCTTCGAGTTCATCGACCCGGCCCAGCAAGAGACCGACAAGGACAAAGAGACGAAGCGCGAGGTGAAGCGCGACGTCTTCGGCCGCGCCTTCCGCCAGCAGACGTCGGTCGAGAAAGAGCTCGCCTCGCAGGGCATCAAGTCGATTCCCCTGCCGGTCGTGCAGGAGGACGCCCGCGGCACGCGCGACGCCTGGCTCGGCCTCGTCATCCGCCACCACGAGAAGAAAGAGGTCATTCCCGTCGTGCAGAACCTCGCCTCGCTCGAGTACGACCTCACGACGCTGGTGCGGAAGCTGACGCGCGCGAAGACGCCCGTCATCGGCCTCTTGCAGGGGCACGACGAGCCGAAGCAGCAGGAGAAGCTGCGCAACCTCTCGGCGCTGCTCTCACAGCAGTACGAGGTGCGCCCGGTCGAGCTGCAGGGCAAAGACCGGTTCGACGCCGACCTCGACGCGCTCTTGATTCTCGGCCCCGAGAAGCCGCTGCAGCCGAACGAGCTGAAGGCCGTCGACCAGCTCGTCATGGAGGGCAAGCCGGTCGCGATGTTCCTCGACTCGATTCACCTCGACCTGCGCACGTTCGAGCAGAAGCCGGCCGAGCACGGCCTGCAGCCGCTGCTGACCGCGTACGGCGTCACGGTGCAGTCGGATCAGATGGTGTTCGACGCCCAGGCCGAGAACATTCAGATCAGCGAGCAGCGCGGCTTCATGATGGTGCAGATGCCGGTGCTCTTCCCCTTCATCCCCAAGGTGAAGCGGCTCGAGGGTGACAACCCCATCTCGCGCGGCATCGGCGACGTGAACTTCCCGTTCCCGTCGAAGGTCACCGCGACGCCGGGCGACGGCAAGATGGTGACGGTGCTGGCGCGCTCGTCCGAGAAGAGCGCCACCGAGGGCAAGCCGCAGAACCTCGACCCGCGCCGCAACTGGCAAGAGGCGCAGGTGACGTTCACCGGCCCGCACGACCTGATGGTCGCCGTCACCGGCAAGTGGAAGAGCGCGTACGCCTCGGAGCCCGCGATGTCGACCGCGCCGGGCGTCACTCCGCCGCTCACCGAGAGCAAGGGCGAGTCGCGGCTGCTGGTCGCGGGCACGTCGATGCTGTTCCAGGACGAGTTCCTCGGGCCGCAGAACCGGGCGCTCTTGCTGAACGTCGCCGACTGGCTCGTGCTCGACCCTGCGCTGCTGGCGATGCGCACGCGGGGCCTGCAGATCGCGACGCTGAAGACCGAGCTGTCGGACGGCACTCGCAACGCGGTGAAGTTCGGCAACGCGTTCGGCCTGCCGCTCGCGCTCGCGCTGTTTGGGCTCATTCGCTGGCGCATGCGGGAAGGGCGCCGCACGGGGATCGCGCTGTGAAGAAGACCACGCTGATTGCCATCGGTGCTTTTGCCGTCCTCCTCGCCGTCGTGCTCGCCACGCGCGAAGACGACACGAACGTGAACGTGGGCGTGCCGAAGCTGCAGCTCGCTCCGCTGGGCGGCGAGATTACCGGCGTCGAGCTCTCGGGCGCGAACAGCCTGAAGCTGACCTTCGAGTCCGGCGGGTGGAAGGTGAACGGCTTCGCGGCCGACGACGCCCAGGTGAAGGTGCTCACCGACGGCCTGAAAGACCTGCGCGCGCAGGACTTCGTGACCGAGAAGACCGAGAAGCACGCCGAGCTCGAGGTCGACGACGCCAAGGGCGTGAAGGTCGCCGTGACGACCGCGACGGGCCCGGGATGGACGGTCGTGTTCGGCAAGGGCGCCAAGAGCGGCGGCACCTACGTGCGCGAAGCGAAGTCGAACGCCGTCTTCACCACGACGAGCCAGGCCGCGTACCAGGTGAAGAAGAAGGTCTCCGACTGGCGGAAGAAGATGGTGGCCACGGCTCCGACGGCCGACGTGGTGAAGGTGACGGTGACGCAGCCCGCGGGCGTGCTCACGCTCGTGAAGAACGGCGACGCCTGGGCGCTCGACCCCGCGCCGCCCGCCGACTTCAAGTACGACGCCGAGGCCGCCCAGCGCCTCGTGCAGGCCGCGACCAACGTGCAGGCGCAGGACTTCGGCGACGCGCTCGGCGAGCAGGCGGCCGCCCTCGAGCTCGAGCTGAAAGACGGCAAGAAGGTCACGCTCAAGCTCGGAGCCAAGAAGCCCGAGGGCGGCACCGTGCCGATGACGGTCGAGGGCGACCCGCAGGTGTACGTGCTCTCGCAGTTCACCGCCGAGCAGCTCTTGAAGGGCGTCGAAGACATGCGCAACTGCACGCTGCTCGCGTTCGACCCCGCGAAGGCGAACAAGCTGAGCGTGGTGGCCGGAGGCAAGACCACCGTGCTGCAGAAGACCGGCGCCGAGTGGAAGGTGCTCGAGCCGAAGAAGCTGCCCGACGGCTTCCAGCTCGACCCGGGGACGGTGACGAACATGCTGAACCGCCTGCACGCGATGCGCGCCACGCGCGCCGTGCTCGGAGTCACCGACGCCGCCGCCGGGCTGACCAAGCCCACCGCGACCGTCGAGGTTCAGCTCGAGGACGGCTCCAAGCAGGCCATTCGGTTCGGCGGCGACACCCCCGCGAAGGACGCGCACTACGTGAAGGGCGTCGACGCGCTCACGTACACCATGGGCCCCGCACAGCGCGCCTCGTTCGAGGGCGGGCTCGACATGTTCAGGCAGCGGCCTCCGCCGGACATGAGCCAGATTCGCGGGCTCGAGCAGCTGCCGCCCGAGGTGCGCCGCCAGCTCGAGGCCCAGCTGAAGATGCAGCGGAACTGAAGCGCGGGCCTCGGCTGGGCCGCCGGCGTGGCCTTTGTGCAGCCGCGAGCCGGGCTCCATCGGGCGCGAGTGAGCCGTGAGGCGTGGCCTCCGGCCAGCAGCGTCGAGGCGTGCTCCATTGGTCGCGGCAGCGAAACGCCCGCTCGGACCTCGCGTTGGAGCTCTCACCCGCGTCGCCCGACAGCCAACGCGGAAGCGGTGTCTGAGTCCCACGCTGCGCCCGGTGTGGCTCGCACCTCTGGCTCCACGCTTAGGTCGCAGGCGACCGCCGAGCCCGAGCCGGCGCCGCCGGCTGACCTTCACCCGTCCTGCGCGGGGTTCACCCACTGCCGCGCAGCCGCCGCCAGTCTCACGGCGGAGCGCCCGCGCTTCGACCGCAGCACGTGACGAATTCGCATGACTCACCGGCTTTGCAACACGGCGGCGTGTGACCCGAGGAAGACATGGGATGTCTCCCTTGAAGGGTCGAGAGCGAATCCCGAGACATCCGATGGGATGTCCTGATTCCCTCTCGCGAACGCCCATCGGAGACATCCCATGACACCACTCGTGGCGTCGAAGGGCGATGGCGTCAGTGGCTCCAGCCGACACGCGCGAGCGCGCTCTTCGCGAACGCGACCGGGCTGTTTTCGCCGGGCAGGTAGTACTGGCGCGCGCTGACGCGCGTGATGAACGAGCTGTAGGCGAGGCTGTTGAACGTGATGGCGGCCGCCCAGATCCACGCGCTGTAGAGGCCGAGCTGCGTGAACGTGCCGAGCGCCCCGAGCGTCGCCATGCCGCCGAGCATGCCGAACGCTGTGAGCTCGCGAAACGTGTTGAGCAGGCTGAGCTGATAGACGGTGAGCTGGTTGGGGCTGAACGTGCGTTGCGGCGGCGCATCAGCTCGAGCGCGATGCCGCCGGCCGCGACGACCGCCGAGCCGAGCAGATACTTCCACGCGTCGCCCTTCAGCCCGTTTTGCATCGACGAGACGGCGTACGCGACGAAGACGACGAGCGCCGCGAGACCGATGCCGCCGAAGGCAATGCCTTGTGCGACCGGCAGTCGCTGCTCTGCGGGGACCTGATCCAACGACGATGGGAGCGCCATGAAGATGACACACCTGACTGGCCAATCACGTGCAACGGACGCAACGGGCCTGCGGCGCCACGCCGACTGACCGTCGGGCCCACCCGTTCGAATTGGCGCGCGCCCCGCGATTCCGCCGAAGACCGACGGAGCCAAGGCGACACCGTCCGCGGTGAACGCTCACCGGCCGCGACGACGCAGTGGGCCGCGGGCAGCGGTGCGAGCGGGCAGCCGACGGCGATCGATTCGGGTCTCCGAGTCACTGAACATCCTGAGCGGAAAGCTCGACATTCAGGTGCGGGCCGTCAGCTGCAGCTGAACGCCGTCAAGGCGTCGCTGCAGTAGTAGAGTCTGCCGCCTCGGAGGGAATCATGAATCGCGTACTGCTCGGTGTGGCCGTGGTGGCGTTGTCGTTCGCGTGCAGTGGTACGCCGCCAGATGGTGGAACAGGCGGTGGAAGCGGCACCGCGGGTGGCTCCGGTGGGACGAGCGGCGGTATGGCGACGGCCGGCGGCGCGACCGCAGGAGGCGCGACTGCAGGCGGCGCGACCGCAGGCGGTGCGACTGCGGGTGGTGCGACTGCGGGTGGTGCGACTGCCGGCGGTGCGACTGCCGGTGGTGCGACTGCCGGTGGCGCGACGGCGGGTGGTGCGACTGCTGGTGGCGCGACTGCGGGTGGCGCGACGGCCGGTGGTGCGACGGCGGGCGGCGCGACCGCGGGTGGTGCGACGGCGGGTGGTGCGTCTGCGGGCGGTGCGCCTGCGGGTGGTGCGACTGCGGGCGGTGCGACTGCGGGCGGCGGCACCGCGGGCGGCGGCACCGCGGGCGGCACAGCTGGGGGTGGTACAGCTGGTGGCAGCACTGGAGTGCAGTGCACGGTCGCCACGCAGGCGCCCCTCGTGAACCTCACGTTCGGCAACTGCGCGCCGGTGAACGTGTGCACGGGCTCGCTGCCCGGCACCTGGCACTACACGGCGGGCTGCGCGAACAGCGCGTTCCCCGAGATTCGGCAGCTGTGCCCGACCGCCACGTTCAGCAGCCAGGCCGGCACGGTGCGCGGCTGCGTCAACTTCACCGGCACGACGGTCGAGCGTCATGTCACGCTCACTGCGAGTGCGACTGCGAACGTGAGCAGCTGCGCCATGGGCGTGCCTTGCAGCTTCATTCAGAATGTTGCGCAGATGTACCTTCCCGGCACGACGTGCACTGCCGGAGCCGGTGGAAGCTGCGACTGCACCGCCAGCCGCACGACGAACATCAACGAGGTGGGCCCGTACACGAACAACGCCGGCGTGGTCACCGTCGACGGCGGCGTCTACGACACCTGCGTGAACCCATCGACGACGCTGACGTACAACCGTCGCGACGGCGGCATCGAAGAGGGCAACTACACCCTGACGAGGCAATGAGACTGTTCGCCTCGCGCCTGGAGTCTCGCGCCTCACCGACACCGCTGTAGGGCTCGCCGTGGGCCGCGCGCGGACACTGGGCTCCGTTTTCCCCCACCGGTCGGGGGGAAACGCAGCCAGGACGTCTGCTCCGGCGAAAGTGAGCCGCTACTTCGCCGCGCAGCCGCCGACCGCCAGCGCGACCGTGCGCGCCTCGGCATCGACCGCCCCGCGCTGAAGCTCGACGCGGCACTTCCGCTGCTTCGACAGCCGCTCTTCCGCGAGCAGCACGCGCGCCTGAATGAACGGCCCGCTCAGCTCGAGCTCGGCCAGCTCTTCGGGCACCGCGGCGAACTGGTACCGCTCACCCCGCACGACGGCGCCGCCCTCGACGCGCGCTTCCAGCCACCCGAGGTCCTTCAAGCGCTCCACCAGCACCGCCTGCAGCGCGGCCGCGTCGGTGCGCTCCATCGAGACTCCGGCGAGCAGGCACTTCTCGACCTCCTCGGGCAGCCCCTCGAGCCCCGACGCCTTCACCTCTCGCATCGGGTACTGCCACTCTTCCGAGCCCGCGAAGAGCCGGCAGCGGTCACCCGGCAACACCATCGTTCGCTCGGCCCGCGCGTACTTCAGCCCGCAGCCCGCGCACAGCAGCAGCGCTGCGACGAACACCTTCATCGAAACGACTCGGGCGGAGCGACGAGCTCTGGCAGCTCCGGCGGCGTGCGGTCGAACAGGAGCACCTCCGGCCGCGGCCGGTGTGCGAGCAAAGGGCCACACACCACCGTTCCGTTCGCGAGCCACGTGCAGTGGTGCGCCTCTCTGCGCGGCTTGTGCTGACGCGCCTTCGGGCGCGCCGCCGAGCGGTTGCTCAGCGCCTCGATCGGCTGGCACACGACGCGGCCTCGCTCGTCCGCCCGGCAGCGACGCACAGCGCCGGCCTCGGCAGCGAGCGACGACCACAGCACCGCGACCAGCGCCGCCTTCCGCATGGCGTCGAGGCTACGGCGCCGCTGCCTACCGAGAGAAGGAGTTTCGCCCGCCGGTGTTTCGGCGCCAGCACGCTGCAGCGGTGCGAGCGGTCTCCAGTCGAATCGCACCCACGAATCATCCGAGGCCGAGGCCCAAGCGATGCGAGGCCGCAGCGAGCACGGCGCGGAGCGTACGCTGTATGTACGCGAGCACCGCGCGCAGCGAGAACGAAGCAGCGCGCCGGGGATCGGCCTCGGACTACCGCTCTTCCCAGCCCTTGGTGCCGTCGTCGTTCACGTCCCAGGTGCCGACCCACTTCTTGGCCTTCTCGTCGAGCACGTACAGCCAGCTCTCGAGCTCGCCGTCGGCGTACACGTACGCAGCCGCCGACTTCGTCGCGGGGTCGCGGCGCAGCTCGAGCCGCTCGTCTTTGAGCAGCCGGCTGATGCTGGTGCCGTGGTTCGCGCGCACGGCCGAGAGCAGCGTCTTCGCGCCGGGCAGCGCCTCGAACTCGGCGCGGCTCAGCTTCGGCAGCTTCGACAGGTCGAACACGTTGTCGGTCTTGTTGAACCGCTTCGACCACGCCGTGCGAACCGCCTTCGTCTTCTCGCTCGGCGCCTTGTCGTTCGAGCCGATGTCGTTCACCTCGTCGAGCTTGAACGTCAGCTTGCCGCGAACCTTGTCGTTGTCGTTCCAGTCGACGATCTGAATCGTCGACTCGCCCGCGAAGATGAGCGAGCCCGTGTCGGGGTCCGAGAAGCCGCTGATGCCGTTGTCGCGGTTGAGCGCCACGTGGTCGTCGTTCTTGCCCGGCCGCGGCGAGATGTAGATCCAATACGGAGGCAGGTCCTTGTTCGCCGGCGGGTCGACCTTCTCGGCGATGATCGCCGCCCGCTGCGTCAGGCCCAGCACCACCTTGCTCGCCGTCTGCCCCGCCAGCGCCTGCTTGAAGTCGATGTCGACGTGCGCGTCGTTGCCCTTCAGCGAAATCTTCACGCCCTTCACCGCCGCGCCCGGCTTGTCGTCGATGGTGAGCCCCGTCACCTTCTCGAAGTCTGCCTGGTACTCGAACGGCAGAAACCGCGCCGACTTCGCGTCGAGCACGCCGCCCGACGACTTCGCCGCCGCCTTCGCCGCGTCGAGCGCCCTCGACTCGGAGGTGTCGTAGAGCTCCTGCAGCGGGAGCGCCCGCGACGCGTGGTCGCCAATCTCTTTGATGTTGTCGAGCACCACCTTCACGTCGGGCGCGTCGCGCCGGCCGAACAGGTCGCTCTCGAGCTTCGTGTTGAGCGTCTTCACCTTGAGCCGCTTCGCCGCGGGCTCGACGACCTCCTCGACCAGCTTGCGGTGACCGACGGCGAACGACTGCGGGGAAATCTTGGCGGTAGGCATCGACGCGGCTCCTCACACCCTCATGGGCATCACGACGGCGGTGTAGCTCTTGTCGCCCGGCGAGTGCACGACGCCGGGCGAGTGCTCGTCTCCGAGCTCGATGACGACGTCGTCGCTCTCGGTCACCGAGAGCACGTCGAGCAGGTAGCGGGCGTTGAAGCCGACCGTCAGCTGCGCGCCCTTGTACGGCACCTCGATGTCGTCTTTCGCTTCGCCGAGGTCGGGGTTGTTCGCCGTCACCCGCAGCTGGCCGTCGGCGAGCGACACCTTCACCGCGTTCGACTTGTCGGCGGACAAGAGCGCGATGCGCTTGAGCGAGTCGGCGAGGCGGCCGCGCGAGACCGTCACCTGCTTCTCGCCCTCTTTCGGAATCACGCGCTGGTACTCGGGGAACTGGCCGTCGATGAGCCGCATCACCATCGAGAGGCCGGGCTTCTTGAACAGCGCGCTCGACTCGGCGAACCCGAGCGAGCACTCGGCGTCGGGCGCCTCTTCCAGCAGGCGCTTGAGCTCGAAGAGGCCCTTGCGCGGGATGATGACTCCGCCCTTGAGCTTGAACTCGCCGGCGAGCTCGCGCTCGATGAGGCACAGGCGGTGGCCGTCGGTCGCGACCATGCGCACCTTGCCGCCCTCGCGGGGCTCGAAGAAGACGCCGTTCAAGATGTAGCGCGTCTCGTCGCTCGAGATGGCGAACGAGGTCTTCTTGATCATCTCGAGCAGCGTGTTGCCGCTCACCTTCACGAGCGGAGCGTTCTCTTCCTTCGGCAGCTTCGGGAACTCTTCGCTCGCCATGCCCACGATGCGGTAGCTGGCGGCGCCGCACGTAATCTCGGCGTAGTTGTTCGGCAGCTTCTTCAGGTTGAGCTGCGGCTCGGGCAGGTTCGCGACGATGTCGAAGAGCGTCTTCGCCGACAGCGTGACGGCGCCGGGCTTGAGGACCTCGGCGGGGTGCTCCGAGACGATGCCGATGTCGAGGTCGAACGCGGTCACCGTGATGCCGCCCTTGGTCGCGTTGACGAGGACGTTGGCGAGAATCGGCATCGTCGTCTTGCGCTCGACGATTCCCTGCGCGCGGTGGAGGGCCTTCCTCAGCTCGTCAGAAGCGATTCGGAATTCCATGGCGGGCTCGGGTCCTAGCCCGCGAGCCCCGGAGCTTCAAGCAACCTCAGCGAGACTCGAGCCACTCGAGCGCGCGCAGGAAGTTCTGGACATCGACCACCCGCGGGTCGTCGGCGCACACCTCGAGAAACTCGCGCGCGACCTCGGCCGCCTGCGGCCTGCGGTGCTGGGCCTCGAGCGCCTTGATGAGCGCGAGCCGCACCTCGGGGTGCAGCACTCCGCTCGGGAAGCGGCGCAGCGACTCGCGCAGCAAGAGCTCGGCGCCCGCCGGCCGCCCCGCGCGCGACTGCAGGTACGCCGCTTCGTAGAGCGCCGCCTGCGCCTTCATGCCCTCGCCCTTCGCTTCGAGCGAGAGGCACGCGACCCGCTGATCGAGCGAGTGCCGCGCGCACGCCGGCGAGCTCACCTCGGGCGGCACCACGTCGAGCGCGCTCGGCGGAGCGAACGTCGCGAACGCGCGCTCTTCGCCCGCCCGCAGAATCACCGGCTGCTTCGTCGCGAACGAGTAGACCTCGACCTCGCCCTCGAGCACTCGCAGCACCGTGCCCGCCTCGGTCACGTCTGCGGCGTAGCGCGCGTTCGTCGCCACCACCGACACCTCGGGCGTCGTCACCGTGTACGCCTCGGCGTGCGGCGCGACCTCGACCCGGCCTCGCTCGAGCTTGAGGCTGCTCTCGCCCGGCGTCGTCCACACCGCGCCCGCGCTCGCCGTCACGTTCTCGACGGGCTGCGCCGGAGGGATGTCTGCTTCTCGCTCGGGCTGCGCTTCGACTGGCTTCGCTGCAGGCGCGGGGGGAGTCAGCTTCGCGACCTTCTGCTGCGGCGGCGCGGGCGTGACCTGTGGCTTCTCTTCCACCGGCTTCGCGACCGGCTGCGTTGTGCCTTGCGCTGCTCTGACCGGCTCGGTTTGCTTCTTTGCTTCGCTCAACTGCCCCCTCACCCCGGCCCTCTCCCCTACGAGGGGAGCGGGGGAGCTGTTGAGAGAGAGGTAGGCGAGCAGTACGGCTGCCGTGGCGGCCGCGAACCAGACGAGGCGCGAGCTCTTCGGTTTCGCGACGCGCTCGATGACGCCGTCCCAGCCCTTCGCGACGTCGACGGGCCTCGGCTGAATGCCGCTGACGAGGCGCACGAGCTCGGCGGCCCGGTCGCTCTCGTCGCCATCCTTCCAGGGCTTGAGCTCAGCCATGGCGGCGCTCCCGCGCTTCGAGCCGCGCGACCGCGGCCGAGAGCGCCTTGCGCGCGTGGAACAGCCGCGTCCACACCGTCGCGACGGGGATGTCGAGCGCCGCGGCGACCTCGTCACCCGAGAGGCCCTGCAGCTCGAACAGCACCAGCACGTCGCGCTTCGCGGCCGGCAGCGAGTCGAGCGCTTTCTGCAGGAACTGCGACGCCTCTTTCTGCTCGAGCGTGCGCGCGGGCGACTCGGCCGACGTCAGCTCGCTCACCTGGTCGAGGCCGAAGAACGAGCGCAGGCGCTGGCGGCGGCGCTGGCCGGAGGCGATCTTCACGGCCACGCCGTAGAGCCACGCCTTCTCGCTGCGCGCCGTGCCGAGGTCGCTCAGCTTGCGCATGGCCACGACGAAGACCTCTTGCAGCAGGTCGTCGCAGTCGATGCCGTTGCCGGCGAGCCGGTTGAGCGCGAGGCGCAGCTCCGAGGCGTGCGACGTGTAGAGGCGGCGGACGTCCGCGAGGGAGCCCTTTGCGTCTCCCACCATGTCGAGCCGCTCTGCCAACAGCATGCCCTCCAGGTGCCCTCAGCCGGGCAAACCTTCTACGAAATCAGCGCTTCACGCCGCCGTCTTTGCCGCCCGCGGGTGACAAGACGGGCATCTTCGCCGTGATCCACGAGTGGATCAGCACCACTACGAGGCGCTCGACGGTCGGGCAGTCCTCTTTCCCTGGCTGCATCTCCCGCTCGAACACCTTGCCATCAGACGTCCGTTTCGCCGCCAGGAGCAAGCCCTCGGCTGTGGGTTTCACGCTCACCTCGAAGGCCGGCAGGGCCTGCAGCACGTTCGCCACCGTCGGCGCCTCGGACCTCACGGTGAGCCCGACGCGCGCGAACCGCTCGGCGAGCGACGCCTGTTTGGGGCAGGCGAGCGCCGGGTCGATGACCAGGCTGACGGTGGTCGAGGCGTGCAGCACCACGAGCAGCGCGAGCGACGGCATTCGCGTGCATAGTCTCATGCTTCGTGGCGAGGCGCGCGAAGACTCCGAGGTGGCTGAACGCGGCGCGCGAGTCGGGGCGCACCGGCGGCGACTGGCTGTTGCGCGCGCTGGGCCGCTCGGGCGCGTTACCGGCCTCGGAGCTCGCCGCCGCCATCGCCGCCGGCCGCGTGCGCGTCGAGGGCAAGGTGACGACGAAGCCGTTCACGCCGGTGACCGAGCGCTCGCGCGTGACCGTCGACGGAGCGCCCGTGTCGCTCGAGCGCGTGACGCGCGTGCTGGTGCTGCACAAGCCCGCGGGCGTCATCGCCGAGGGCGGCGCGCGCGACTCGCGGCCGAGCGTGATGCATGTGCTCTTGCCGCTGCTGTCCGAAGCGCAGCGCCGCTTCACGTGGCTCGCGGTCGGGCGGCTCGACGTCGACACCACGGGGCTGTTGTTCTTCACCAACGACGAGCGCTTCGTCGAGCACGCGACGTCGCCCGAGTCGCACCTGCCGAAGCGGTACGTGGCGTGGGTGAACGAGCGCGCGACCGACGCCCAGCTCGAGCCGTTGAGAGCGGGCGTCACGCTCGACGACGGGCCCGCCCGGCCGGCCGAGGCGAAGCTGCGCGCGCCGGGCATCGTCGAGCTCACGCTGACGGAAGGCCGCAACCACCAGGTGAAGCGCATGCTCGCGCGCGTGGGGCTGCCGGTGCTGAAGCTGCACCGCGAGGCGGTGGGCGGGCTCACGCTCGACGTGCCCGAGGGCGCGATGCGCGAGCTCGGCCGCGACGAGGTGACTCAAATCTCGTCGTAGAGGCCCAGCGGCAGCGCCGGCTACTCGAGCATCGGCAAGAGGCACGGCTCGGTGTCGGCGTCGTGCTCGGCGCCGAGCAGCGGCGAGAATGACGGCGGCGCCGACGCGTCGATGAGCCCTTTGAGCTCGCGGCGCAGGCTCAGGTCCTTCGGAGCGAGCCGCACCGCCGAGTGCAGCGCCGCCTTCGCCTGCGCGACGCGGCCCGAGCCCGAGAGCAGCAGCGCGGCCACCCGGTACGAGCCGACGGCGGCGTCGGTGCGGCCGAGCTTCATCGAGAGCTCGGCGTGCCGGAGCCGGTACGCGGGCTCCTTGCCGTTCAGCACGATGAGCTGCTTGTACGTCTTCAGCGCGGACTCGACGTCGCCGCGCGCCATGCGGCGATGAGCCGAGTCTTTCAGGTCGCGTTCCGAGGGCACGCCCACGATGCGGCGCACGCTGCAAATCGCTCACCGGCGGTGTGCAGCTCTGATCTTCGGCGCTTACCCCCGGTCGATTGCCCACTGCAGTGGTCAACTGGAGCAAGAGCGTCGTCAGCGGAACCAGCGCGGCAGCTTGAAGCCGCTCGCCATCGCCTGCGCAGGAGCGAGGTGCCGCGCGAGCTCGCTCTCGGTCACGAGGCCGAGGTACCGCTCGCCGTCGGCGACGACGACGTACGACGAGACGGTCTCGTTCATCTTCTGCCGGGCGTCTTCGAGCGACGCCTGCGCGTCGATCATGGGGAAGTGGCGCTGCATGGCGCCCGCGACGTACGCGGCGGGGCCTTCGAGGCCGGCGACGCGCAGCAGCGTGTCGCGCGCGACGACGCCGAGCAGCCGGCCGTAGTGCATGACCGCGAACGCAGACTGGCCGCTGCTCACCATCGCCTTCACGGCCTCGCCGACGCTGGTCGACGGGCCGAGCACGACCGCGTGCGGGTTGACGGCGACGCCCGCGCGCACGCCCGAGAGCGACTCGCCGGCCTTCTGCTCCGCCGCCTCGCGGGTCGCTCCGAAGAAGACGACGACGGCGATGACGCCGAGCATGACGTGGCCGAACGCGATGGCGGCGGCGAACATGGCGACCGCGATGACGCGCGCGACCGCCGCGGCGATGAACGTCGCCTTGCCGTGGCCGAGCCGGTACGAGAGCAGCGCGCGCAGCACGCGGCCGCCGTCCATCGGCAGCGCGGGCAGCAGGTTGAAGACGGCGAGCACGATGTTGCTGCCGAGCAGCAGCGCGAGCAGCGTGGTCAGCGTCGGAGGCGTCTGCCCGATTTCGACCATCGCGTGCTTGAGCCCCTCGGTGCCGAGGCCGACCCACCCGATGACGAAGAAGGCGAGCGCGAGCACGACGTTGACGGCGGGGCCGGCGATCGAGATGAGCAGCTCCTCGGTCGGCGTCTTGGGCCGGGCGCCGAGCTGGGCGACTCCGCCGAAGGGCCAGAGCGTGATCTCTTTGACGGGGATGCCGTAGCCCTTCGCGACGAGCGAGTGGCCGAGCTCGTGGAGCAGCACGCAGCTGAACAGCAGCACCGTCGAGAACAGACCGAAGAAGACGCCGCGGAGACCGAACGAGGCACCCCACTGCATCGCTCCGAACGCGAGGATCAGCGCGAACGAGACGTGGACCTTGATGTCGATGCCCGCGACCCGGGTGAGGCGCAACGAAGTCAACATGCCGTCTCAATAACCGGCGACGCCCGGGCCGACATTTTGATTCCCAGTGCGTAACCCATCGGGTTTTTCGAAGGGTTGCGCTATGAGGCCGGAACCGTGGCCTGGCTCAATTACCATCACCTCCTCTATTTCTGGACGGTAGCGCGCAGCGGGACCATCGCCGCAGCGAGCAAGGAGCTGCACCTGTCGCAGCCCACCATCTCCACACAGCTCAAGACCTTGGAGGACTCGCTGGGCATCAAGCTGTTCGCCCGGCAGGGCCGCCGCCTCGTGCTGACTGAGCTGGGGCGCACCGCGTTTCGTTACTCGGACGAGATCTTCCGCATCGGCCGCGAGCTGCAGGAGGCCGTCACCCGCGGCGCCGCCGGGCGTTACGTGCGGTTCACGGTCGGGGTCGCCGACGTGATTCCGAAGCTCATCGCCGAGCGGCTGCTGCAGCCGGCGTTCGAGCAGGTGCCCGAGCTGCAGCTGCAGGTGCACGAAGGGCCGCTGCCGCAGCTGCTCGGCCAGCTGGCGGTGCACGAGCTCGACGTGGTGCTGAGCGACGTGCCTGCGGGCAGCGACATCAAGGTGCGCGCGTTCAGCCACGCGCTCGGCGAGTCGGGCGCGACGTTCTTCGCGCGCGACGACAAGGCGCAGCCGTTGAAGCGCGGCTTCCCGAAGAGCCTCGAGGGCGCACCGGCGCTGCTGCCCGCGCAGTCGACGAGCGTGCGGCGGCAGCTCGACCAGTGGTTCGACAAGGTCGGCGTGCGGCCGCACGTCATCGGCGAGTTCGACGACAGCGCGCTCGCGCAGACGTTCGGGCACCGCGGCCTCGGCTTCTTCGTGGCGCCGACGGCGATCGAGCAGGCGGTCATCAAGCAGTACGACGTGACGGCGATCGGCCGCACCGACGAGGTGAAAGAGCGCTTCTACGCCATCAGCGTCGAGCGGCGGCTGCGGCACCCGGCGGTGGTGGCGGTGGCCGAGTCGGCGCGCAACGAGCTGTTCGGCTGACGCGCTCTGGCGCTACAGCCAGTCGGCGATGCGCAGACCCGGCACGCGGCGAAACTCGCGAGCGTTGTGGGTCGCGAGCGTCCACTTCTGAGAGAGGGCGTGTGCCGCGATGAGGGTGTCGAGTGGCCCGATGGGTGCGCCGCGGCGCTCGAGGGTCGCGCGCAGCTCGCCGTAGCGCACCGTCGCAGCGTCATCGAACGGCACGACCGCGACCTTGCCGAGCAGGACGCGCAGGTTCGAGGCGGCGCGCTTGTGCTGCTCGCTCTTGGCGACTCCGAAGCGAAGCTCGGCGAGGGTGATGGCGCTCATGCGCAGCTGCGACGGCGCGATCGCCTCGAGGTGAGGCCGAACGCGCGCATCGCGGTTCATGACGGCGATGCAGATGTCGGTGTCGAGCAGGGTCTTCAGACGGCTCTCCGCCGCTCGACCGGCGCCGTCTTCCACCGCCGGACCTTGGTCTTCGGCGAGACGAGCTGGTCCCAGAAGCCCGCCCAGTCATCGCGCTCGGCCGGCTCTTCGATGACGAGCGTTCGTCCCCGGCGTGAAACGAGCACTTCGGTGGCCTGGAGCCGGAGCTCCTTCGGCAGCCGGACCGCCTGGCTACCGCCGGACCAGAAGACCCTCGCGCGTGAACGCTTGACCGTCATGAGGTCTATATACCGCACGTATATAGACTTCAGCGAGCTCAGCGCTTCTTCTTCTTCACAGAGGTCTTCTTCTTCGCCTTGGGCGCGGGCTTCTTCTTGGCGAGCTCAGCGCTTCTTCTTCTTCACAGAGGTCTTCTTCTTCGCCTTGGGCGCGGGCTTCTTCTTGGCGGGCGCAGGCGCCGGCTTCTTCGCCTTCGCGTACTTGGGCTCGTAGAGCTGGACCTTGATGCCGCCGGGCACGTTGAAGTGGGTGACGAAGCCGTAGCCGTGGTCCTCGACGTCTTCGGTGAACTCGACGCCGCGCGACTTGAGGTCGGCGACGGTGCCGTGAATGTCGGAGCAGTAGAACGAGACGTCGTGATCGCCAGCGGTGCCGCCGTGGTCGATGGGGTGAACGCCGAGATCGCCCTCGGCGAAGTCGAAGATGAGCCAGCCTTCGCCGGTGTCGGTGAACGGCAGCTTCACGTTGTCGCGGAAGAAGGCTCGGGTCGCTTCGGCGTCGGACGAGTAGAGGAGGCCGTGGATGCCTTTGATCATGGCGCGGCGCTTACCAGAAGCCCGCTCACCATCTCGACCTAGATTTCGCCCGCACGCGTTGTTATCGCGCGCGCATGGCCGAGCTCAGCTACGTCTTCGCCGCCGCAGGCTTCGTCCTCGGCTTCGCGGTCTGCTACTTCACGCTGCGCTCACGACGAGCTCCGGCCCTCGCGCCCGCGGCGCCGCCCGAGGCTCCGAAGCCAGCCGCCGCGCCGAAGCCCGAGGCGCTGCACGCGTCGGGCCTCTTCCTGCTCAGCATGCTCCAGCGTGAGGGCCGCTTCGTCGACTTCCTGCAGGAAGACGTCGCCGGCTTCAGCGACGAGCAGGTCGGCGCCGCCGCCCGCGTCGTGCACGACGGCTGCCGCAAGGTCGTGCGGCAGTACCTCGCCATCGAGCCGGTGCTCGCCCAGGAAGAGGGCGCCACCGTCGACGTGCCCGCGGGCTTCGACGCCAACCGCATTCGCCTCACCGGAAACGTCGCGGGCTCCGGCCCGTTCAAGGGCTCGCTCAAGCACCACGGCTGGGCCGCGAAAGAGGTGACGCTGCCTGCTCCGCCGGCCGCGCTCGACCCGAAGATCCTCGCGCCCGCCGAAGTGGAGCTTCCGTGAAGTACGCGCTGGGCATCGACCTCGGCACGACGCACAGCGCCCTCTCGTATTTCTCTCTCGCCGAGGCCAAGCCGCGCGGCGCCGGCCAGCCGATGCTGCCCGTGCCGCAGCTCATCGCGCCCGGCACCGTCGAGGCGAAGCAGCTGCTCCCGTCGTTTCTCTACCTGCCGAACGCCGCCGAGTTCCCCGCCGGCAGCCTCGCGCTGCCGTGGGACAAGAAGGCCGCGCACGTCACCGGCGAGCTCGCGCGCTCGCACGGCGCGAAGGTGCCGGCGCGCCTCGTCTCGTCGGCGAAGTCGTGGCTCTGTCACCCCGGCATCGATCGCCGCGCCGCCGTGCTGCCGTGGGGCGCGCCCGAAGAGGTGCCGCGCGTCAGCCCGCTCGAGGCCAGCGCGCGCTACCTCGAGCACCTGCGCGAGGCGTGGGACCAGGCGTTCAAGAAGGACCCGCTCGAACACCAGCAGGTCATCGTCACCGTGCCTGCGAGCTTCGACGCCGGCGCCCGCGACCTCACCCTCGAGGCCGCGAAGCAGGCGGGCTTGGGCGACGTCACGCTGCTCGAGGAGCCGCAGGCCGCGCTCTACGCGTGGCTCGAGGCGCAGGGCGAGAGCTGGCGCAAGGTCGTGAAGCCAGGCGAGGTGATTCTCGTCGTCGACGTCGGCGGAGGCACCAGCGACTTCTCGCTCATCGGCGTCACCGAGAAGGGCGGCGAGCTGCAGCTCGAGCGCCTCGCCGTCGGAGACCACATCCTCCTCGGCGGCGACAACATGGACCTCGCGCTCGCCCACGCGCTCAGCCAGAAGCTCAAGGCCAAGCTCGACGCCTTCCAGCTCAACGCGCTGACCTATGCGTGCCGCGCCGCGAAAGAGCTCTTGTTCAACGACCCCAAGCTCGCCTCGGCTCCCGTCACGCTCGCGAGCCGCGGCTCGTCGCTGATGGGCGGCACGCTGAAGACGACGCTCGAGCGCGGCGAGCTGAACGCGCTGCTCACCGACGGCTTCTTCCCGAAGACGCGCATCGACGAGCTGCCCGCGACCGCGCGCCGCACAGGCCTCGCGCAGATCGCCCTGCCCTACGCGGCCGACCCCGCCGTCACGAAGCACCTCGCCGCCTTCCTCACGCGCCAGGCCGCGCTCTCGAAGACCGGCGAAGCGTTCGCGCGGCCCACCGCCGTGCTGTTCAACGGCGGCGTGTTCAAGGCGTCGGCGCTCAAAGACCGCGTGCTCGACGTGCTCGGCGCGTGGCTGGGCAGCAAACCGAAGGAGCTGCCCGGCGCCGACCTCGACCTCGCCGTCGCTCGCGGCGCCGCCTACTACGGCTGGGTGCGCCAGGGTCACGGCCTCCGCATTCGCGGCGGCACGGCGCGCGCGTACTACGTGGGTGTCGAGTCGGCGATGCCGGCGGTGCCCGGCATGGAGCCTCCGGTGAAGGCGCTGTGCGTCGCTCCGTTCGGAATGGAAGAGGGCACCCAGGCCGACGTGCCTCCGCAGCAGTTCGGGCTCGTGGTCGGTGAGCCGACGCGCTTCCGCTTCTTCGCCTCGTCGGTGCGCCGCGAGGACAAGGTCGGCACCATGCTCGAAGACCCCGGCGAGCTCGAAGAGGTCGCTCCCATCGAGACGACGCTGCAGGGGCAAAAGGCCGGCGCGCTCGTGCCCGTGAACCTCCAGGCCGCCGTGACCGAGCTCGGCTCGCTCGAGCTGCGCTGCGTCGAGAAGGGCGGCGCCGGGAAGTGGAAGCTCGAGCTCAACGTGCGGCCCGATAAAGAACCCCCTCTCCCCTCGTAGGGGAGAGGGCCGAGGTGAGGGGGGCGTTGAGCGTGAGGAGCAGCTGAGAGAGCGCTCCCCCACCGCTCTCGCCCCTCACCCTGTCCCTCTCCCCTACGGGGGAGAGGGGACGCGTCATCGTGGCGTTGCGGCACGGCAACGCTACATTCCGACCGATGGCCGTCTGGCTGCGCCGCACCCTCATCAGCATCGCAGTCGGCCTGGTGCTCTCCATCGGCGCGGTCGCGCTCATCCTCACGCACCTCGAGCACCCGTGGGTGAAGGCGCGCGTCTCGGCCGCCGCCGGCCAGCCGCTCGACTACCGCGTCGCGACGCTGCGCGGGCTCTCGGGCATTCACCTCGAGGGCCTCGTCGTCTCGAAGCCCGACGTGCACCTCGAGACCCTCGACGTCACGTGGTCGCTGTTCGACCTGCCGAAGCTCGAGACCCTCACCGCGCGCGGGCTCGTGCTGACGCTCGTGCCCGACGAGCGCCCTGCGCAAGAGCCGGCCGGCCCGAAGCAGGGGCTCTCGCGCCAGCTCGTCGAGCTCATGTCGGCGCCGCGCGCGTTCGACCAGCTCGACCTGAGCGAGGCCACCGTCGTGATGCCGGCCCAGAAGCTCACGGTCAAAGGCCTCACGCTCACCGCGAAGGCCGAGCCCGACGGCCCCGGCTGGCAGCTGAAGGCCCGGCTCGGTGACGACCTCGAGCTCGCGCGCGACACCGCGCAGGCCTCGCTGAAGCTGCAGCTGCAGGTCGAGCTCTCGAAGACCGGCGCCAGCGCCGGCGTCGAGCTCTCGACGTCGCGCCAGACGTTCGCGCCCGACTACGCGCTCAAAGAGCTGCTGCACGCGAAGGCCACCGCGCGCTTCGAGAGCGACCGCGTCGTGGTCGACCTCGAGCCCTCGCGCGTCGCCGGCGTCGCGAACCTCGAAGGGGGCCTCGTGCTGCCCGACGACGAGGCCGCGGCTCCGGTGCTCACGCGGGCGAAGGTCGACGCGCAGCTCGCTCCGCTGCTGGCGCTCTTGCCACCGCAGCAGGTCGGCCTCGCCGAAGGCACCCTCGCGCTCGACGCGACCGACGTGACGCTGAGCGCGGTGCCGCGCGCGCAGGCGCTGCAGCTCCACGCGGCGGTGAAGCAGCTGCGCGCGGCGGGCGTGACCGTCGACACCGCGCAGCTCGAGGTGGTCGCCGAGCCGGGCGCATCACCCGACGCGCTGACGGCGAAGGCGACGCTGCGGTTCGAGGGGCTCGAGGTGCGCGGCGACACGACGGTGCGCGCGCCCTCGGGCAAGGTCGAGCTCCGCGTCGCGAAGCTCGGCCCGGCTCCCGCGTCTCCCCTCGGAGTCGCCGGAGACGTCGCGCTCTCGGCCGCGCTCCCCGCGCTCACGGCCGACACGGGCGGTCTGAAGGCCGCGGTCGAGAAGCTCGCGCTCGAGGCCACGGCTCCGCTGCCGCAGCGCGAGCCGCTGACGCTGAAGGCCGACCTGCCGCTGGGCGCGCTGCGCCTCACGGACGCTGCGGGCAAGCGGCTGCTCTCGGCGCCGGCACGGCTGCAGCTCGACGTCACGCGGGCCACCGTGGCCGGCGACGGTGCGGCGAAGGCCGAGCTCGACGTCGGCACGCTGCACGCGACGCTCGATGCCACGAAGGGAGGCGAGGCGCTCGGGTACACGCTGGCGCTCCAGGCGCCGGAGCTCGGCATCGTGACGCCGTTCCTCGCGGCCGAGACCGCGGCGAAGGCGCCGTGGAGCAAGCTGTCGGCGAAGCTCGACTCGACCGGCCGCGTCGACTCGCTCTCGTCGGACTCGCCGAACATCGAGCACCGGACGACGCTCGCGATGCCGCGCTTCGAGTGGGGCACGCTGGCGCTCGGCGAGCTCGGGCTCGCGCTGCACTCGAAGGGCGACGCGTTCGTTCACGAGGGCGACGCCGAGCTGAAGACGAAGTCGCTGCGCGCCGGCGAGAAAGAGCTGGGCGCCCAGCACGTGACGGCGACGATGGGGGTCGACCGCCGCAAGCTGTCGCTGCGCGCGGGCCTCACCACGCTCGCGGGGCCGAAGGTCGCGCTGAACGCGGTCGTCGCGTTCGAGCCGAAGCGCAAGGCGCTCAAATGCAACCTGAAGGGCGAGCTCAAAGACGCGGCGCAGGCGGGCCCGCTGCTCGCCGCACTCGACCTGCAGTCGTCGGTCGACGTGACCCGGCTGCAGACGAGCTTCTCGTTCGACGGCGTGGTGCTGGGTCTCGTCGAAGACGTCACGACCGCTGGCGAGGTGCGCGTGGTGAAGCGGCCGCTCGACACGCTCGCGCTCGAAGGCAAGCTGGCGTTCGACGCCGAGCACCTGCGCTGGCAGGGCGAAGGGCAGACCGTCGCGACGCCGAAGCTGCAGTGGCGCGCCGAGCTCGAGGCCGAGGGGGCGCGACGCGGCCTGCACAGCACGCTGAGGTTCGAGCGCGTGTCGCTGGTGCAGGGCGAGAAGCGCACGACCGCGCACGACCTCACCCAGGAGCTCAGCTTCAGCATCGAAGGCCCGCTCGAGAACGGCGCGCTGTCGCTGCAGCAGACGATGAAGGCGGCCTCCATCGAGCGGCGGCCCGAGCTGCCGGTGCCGGTGAAGAGCGTGACGTTCGCGCTCGCGGCCGACCGCAACGCCGGAGGCCTCATTCGCCTGCACGACGTGCAGCTGACGAACCCCGACACGAGGACGCAGCTGTCGATGAAGGGCACGCTCGACCTGAGCGACGACCGCCGGCAGCTCACGGTACGCGGCACGCTCGAGCAGGACCTCGCGGCGCTGAAGCTGCCCGACACGTTCGAGGGCCGCGGCCAGGTGACGCTGGCCTTCCGCGTGGCGTCGCCCGACCTCGACGTGTTCCGCGTGCGCTCGAAGCTGAAGCTGAAGGACGTCGACGTGAAGACGCCCGACGGCACGGTCGACGCCGACGGCCTCGACGGCGAGGTCGCCATCAACGAGAGCTTCATGCTCGGCGACGACGGCCTGAAGCTGACGCGCGAGATCGACGCGAACCCGTACTCGATGCTGCGCTACGAAGACCAGCACCCGCTGCTCGCGCAGAACAGCTTCATCACGGCGAAGCGAATCGCGACGCAGTACGGCGACATCGCTCCGTTCGCGGGCAACCTGGCCGTCGAGCAGAACGTGGTCTCGCTGAGCCAGCTCGAGCTCGGCATTCGCGGAGGGCGCGTGACGGGGCAGTGCACGCTCGACCTGCAGGGCAACCGCTCGACGCTCGAGGCGCACGTGCGCGCGACCGGCGTGCAGTCGTCGCGCGGCGAGCCGTTCGACGGCAACGCGGCGGTGGTCATCTCGGCCCACGACCGCAGCATCAACGGCCGCGCCGAGATTCTGCGCATCGGCAACCAGCACCTGCGCGACCTGCTCGACATTCAGGACCCGCAGCGCATCGACCCCGCCATCAACCGCGTGCGCACGGCGCTGAGCGTCGGCTACCCCGACCACCTGCGGCTCGTGTTCGACCACGGCTTCGCGAGCATGCGCATCTCGTTCGGCGGCGCCGCCCGACTGCTCAAGGTCGACGACGTGCGCGGTATTCCCGTCGGCCCGCTCGTCAGCCGCGCGCTGTCGTCGGTCTCGCTGCCGCAGTGAGGGAAGCCTGCTGTTCCCGAGGGGCGCGCGACTAGAGGTAATCGAACACCAGCGCGGGCCGGTTGCCGGGCACGCCGCCGTTCTGCTCGACGCTGCAGTACGAGGTCGTCTGGTCTTGCGTGTAACCGCCCTGGGCGTTCTGCGGAGGGACGCGATCGACCACCGGGTACTGCCGCACGTAGAGGCCGTTGTTGACCCACGTGCCGGTCGCCCAGTTGCGGGCGATGCCCGAGACGTCGAACACCGAGGGGGCGGTGGTGCCCGGCGCCGACACCGTCGCGGTGGGCATGGGGTACATGCCCGGCGCGGAGTTGAACGTGACGGTCGCGGCGTTCCACGCGGCGGCGATGGCGTGAACGTCGTAGGTCGCCGGAGGGAGCCCCGGGTTGCTGAGCGGCCCGGGCGCGAGGGTGCACGGCTTGAGCACCAGCGCGGCCGAGAGCACGGACTTGCCTGCCAGCGGGGCCGGGTCGAAGCGAATCAGCGTGCCGCCGCACTGGTGAAACGGGTAGAGGTTGCCGCCCAGGTCGTTGATCGCGACGAAGAAGCAGCCCACCGAGACCGGGCCCGACGTGAAGTTGGTGCCCTGATTGGCGGGCGTCGCGGTGCTCTCGACGATGGTGGTGTCGTGGGTCGCGAAGAGCGTCATCGTCTTCGCCGAGCGAAAGCCGACCGCGGTGCCGGCGGCCCTCTGCGCGCCCTTCAGCGTCACGATGCGCACGAAGTACTGCGTGTCGGGCGCGAGCTGCTGCAGCCCGCCGGTCGTGGTGTTCGCGGGGCCGCGGGCAATCTCGGTGAACGGCCCGCCCGCGGCGCTGCCCAGCTCGAGGGCGTAGCCGGTCTCATCGGTGGCCACGTCGGTCCACGACAAGGTCACGGTGGTGGCAGAGGTGACGTTCACCGTGAGGCCCGTGGGCGCGGGGAGGTTGCTCGGCGTCGTCGCCGAGACCACCGCCGTGTACATGCCCGTCGGCGTGGTGCCCGTGTTGGGAACGCCGCGCACCCGGTAGAACCACGTCGAGCCTGGGGCCCTGCCGGTGTCGTCGAAGATGGGCTGAAAGCCGAAGGCGTTGAACTGCCGAGCGATCTCGACGAACGGGCCGCCCACCGCGGCGGCGCGCTCGAGCGACACCGTGTCGCAGCCCGCCGTGTAGCCCCAGCCCACGCGAATGGTGGTCTCGCTCAAGGCGGTCGCGGTGGGGTTGGTCGGGGTCTGACAGACGAAGCCGGCGGACACCGCGCCAGCGAAGGCCGAGCCGGTGACCCAGGCCGACCCGCCTCCGGCGTTCACCGCGCGCACGCGGTAGTCGTTGAGCTGGAAGCTGGCCGGCGACGTCCACAGGTAGTTCTGCGAGTCGGGGGGGAGCACGCGCGTCGTCCACGCGCCGCCGCCCACCGACCACTCCGCCTCGTACGAGGTCTCGGTGGTGGCGACGTCGGTCCACCTCAGGCGCATGGCCGTGACCCCCGCCATGTCGGTGGCCTCGTGGGTGACGGTGAAGCCGGTCGGCGCCGCGGGCGCGGCGATGGGCAGGGTCGTGCCGCTCACGGGCGCGCTGTACCCCGACGTGCCGCCGGTGTTCGTCGCGCGTACGCGGTACCAATACGCGGTCGCGCCCGTGAGCCCGGTGTCGGCGAACTGCGTGGTGCCCACCGGGGCGGTGAAGACGCGGCCGAACGGGCCTGTGCTCGCGAGGCTGCGCTCGACCTCGACGGCCACTGCCGGCGAGACGCTCCAGCCGACGGTCAGCGCTACGTTGCTCACCACCGTGACGCTGACGCCGGTCGGCACGTCGGGCGGCGCGATGCCGCCGAGGTCCGGCGTCGCGCTGGCGACGTTGCTGTAGCCCGAGGGCCCTGCCATCGACGCGGCGCGCACCCGGTAGAAGTAGGTGGTGCCGGTGGTGAGCCCGGTGTGCACGTGGCCGTTCACCGCAGCGCTCGTGGTGACGACGGCCGACCACGGGCCGTTGCCCGAGGCGGCGGTCTCCAGCTCGTAGCCGGTGAGCGTGCCGGTGCTGGCCAGCCACGACAGCGAGATCGACGTCGGGCTCGCCGGCGTCGCGGTGAGCTGCTGCGGGTCCGTCGGCGCGGTGCCGCTGCCGCCGCCGGTCGCAGAGCCGCCTGCCGTCGCAGAGCCGCCTGCCGTCGCAGAGCCGCCGCCCGTCGCAGCGCCGCCGGCCGTCGCCGAGCCGCCGCCCGTCGCAGAGCCGCCGGCCGTCGCCGAGCCGCCGCCCGTCGCGGAGCCGCCGGCCGACGAGATGCCTCCTCCCGCATTGCCGGCATCAGAGTTCGAGGGGCTGCCACTGCAAGCGACGAGCAAGCAAATGGCGACGGCAGATGAGAGAGCCTGGGTGCGCATGGCCCGCGAGATGATAGGGGCATCGCTACCGCGTGGCTGGAGCGTGGCGCGTCAAGGCAACACATTGGCGTGCGGCTCGCGGGCCGGAGCGCGCGGCCCGGTCGAGCTCCCGCTGCCCGAGCCGCCGCCGAAGGGCGCGCGCGCGCAGCTCGAGACGGGGCGCGCGCCTCGAGTGGGCGGTGCTGCGGCGGCACCCGTGGCTCGCGCGGGTGATGCACGTCAGCCGGCCGAGCGCGTCGCCGAACGGCATCGGCTTCGCGAACTGGGTGATGCGCGCGCTCGACGGCACGCAGCTCGAGGCGGCCGAGAAGCTCGAGCTGCACGTGCTGTTGCACTCGTTCGTGCAGGGGCTCGCGGTGAACGTCGAGGCCGAGGCCCAGGCGCAAGGAGAGACCGGGCTGTCGGAGGCCGAGTACATGCGCGCGCAGGAGACCGCGTTCGCCACGCTCGTCACGCCCGTGTAGTCGACCGGCTTGCGCCAGAGCAGCGCCTGCTCGCCGACCGGCTCGGCCGTCGCCTGCACGTTGAACGACGGCGCCGTGTAGTTGATGCCGAAGCCGACCGAGCCGTGCCAGAGCAGCGCGGGGTTGTAGTAGGCCGCCGTGTAGTCGTCGTCGGCCGCGATCTGCACGCCGCCCATCGCGATGCTCTTCGGCCCCGAGCCGAACAGGTCCATCGGCTGCGCGAGTGCGAACGACGGCAGGAGCAGCAGGCAGAGCGTGACCGGGCGCATGGGGGCGCCCTTGACTCACAAATCAGCACGCCGCGCAAGTCGCGCCCGGCGACAATGGGCTCATGACCGCAGCACTCGCCGCGCTGGTGCTCGCGCTGTCGGCCCGCGGCAGGGTCGTCGACGACCGCGGCGTCCCCATCGCGAAGGCCGAGGTGCGTTGGGCCGACGCCAAGCGCGGCAGCGTCGGAGCCGGCAGCGGCGGCATCTATGCGACCGACCGCGTCTACACCGATGCCGACGGCCGCTTCGTGCTCGACGAGCTTCCGCCGAAGGTCGTCATCGAGGTGCAGGCCGAGGGGCACATGTTCTCGCCGACGTTCTGGCTACCGACCGTGAAGCTGCCCGAGAAGATCGTGCTCGAGCGCATGCAGCGCGTGAAGGGGCGGCTGCTGCTCGACGGCAAGCCGCCCGAGCACGCCATCCTGCTGCAGGGCCATGGCCACGGCACCGACGCCGAGGGCCGCTTCGATTTCGTGATGACGCTGAACCTCCGCGAGGTCGACGTCGCGGGCGAGGGCTTCGTCTCGTTCACGCTGCCGGTCACCGGCAAGGCGGGCGAGGTGCACGACTTCGGCGATGTGGTGCTGCACCGCGGCGCGCTGCTCACCCTCGTGCTGCCCGGCCCCCGCGACGGCGGCGAGCCCGAGGTCATCACCGCCGGTGAGGCCGAGCGGCGCCAGGGCCTCGCGCGCGAGCAGACGGAAGCGTGGCGCGTCGCCTCGTTCACGTGGGACCCGACGCGGCGCACCGGAACGAAACACCTGCTCGTGCCCGGCCGCTACGTCGTCTGGGCCGAGCCCGACGTGCCGAACACCGAGGTGACCGTCGGCGATCGGGCGATGACGTTCGAGCTGACGCCCGTCGTGCCCGCGATGCTCGAGGTCGAAGACCCGGTGAAGGTGCGCGAGTCGAAAAAGCTGAGCCCGCTCGGCGGAGAGATCGTGCTCGACTGCGGCGGCCGGTACGTGCGCGTCCATCTGCGCGACGGCCGCGCCGAGCTGCCGGTCGCGCCGGGCAAGTGCTGGCTCCCGGTGCCCGAGACCCGGCCCGAAGGCGGCAAGCGGGACGTCGAGCTGATCAGCGGCAAGCGCACGAAGGTGAAGCTGGTGGACTCGAAGCGCTAGGTGTGAACGCCACTTCGGCCGAGCCGAATCGGCTCGCCACGCCGAGCCGAATCGGCTCGCCACGCCGAGTCGGCACGGCCGCGAGCGCGCTTCGCCCAGCAATCCCTACAGCGTGCGCGCGCAGCCTGCTGGCCTGACGGGTGCAACGGGCGCGCAGCTCACTTTCGAGCTGGAGAAATTCGACGATGCCACGCATTGCAGCAGGGCCGGTCTTCACGAGAGCGGCAGTCGCGGTCTGCCTGGTATCTCTGGGGTGCGTCGAGGCCGAGAGACCCGCTGAACCCGGCGACCGGGCCGGCCAGAAGCAGCGGCAGGCGCTCGGCGGCATCGAGGGTACCTTCGAGTATGCGATCGATGCCCCGTGGCGGATCGAGCCCAGCAGCGGGCCGGCCGGCATCGAGTACGGCGCGATCCCCATTCAGATCAGCATTCACGATGCCGACATCATCGCGAGCGACGCGCCGGGCTACGCGCTCGGCAGCTTCTGCGCCCTCAACGTCACCGACGAGCGCGTGGGTGAGGGCAGGTCTCGCACCACGAGCTTCTCGCTGTCGATGCTCGAAGAGATCGAGCGAAGCGGCCAGTGGGAGCTGCCGGGCGGTGCCCCGCCTCATGATCTCTGCCGCCCGTTGCCCGCGAACGCGTTCTGCGCCGCGAGCGCCGCGGTGGGCCAGGCCGAGTGGCATGCCGTCGCCTGGTACACGCCGACGGGAGGCATGATTCCCGGAGATGACGTTCCTCTCACGTTCGAGGTGACGATCACCGGGAACGTCTACGAGTCGTGCGAGGCGGCGGCCGCGGCCGGCGACCTCTACACCTTGCGCAACTACGCCACCGTTCACCTCGGGGAGCAGCCGCTCCCGCGCTTCGGCGCCGGCTGGGTCTACGGAGACCTGCACTACCACTCGCAGGGCACCGACAACGAGGGCGAGAGCGGCTACAACCACCGGGGCGTGATTCGCGCCATGGGCGCCCTCGGCATCGACTTCGTGTTCGCGACCGAGCACGCGTCCGACAGCGCGCAGATCATCGACGCCGACCTCGACGACCTCACGCCGAGTCTCCATTTCACCGCGCTGCGCGACATGAATGGCGATCGATTTACGTACCTCCAATACCAGCTCAGCGACGTGGTCGACGGCGTCGGCATCAACCGATTTATCGCGATGGATGGCCCGGGCTCACGCGCGCCGCAGGGCTGGAACAGCCACCAGGTCATTCCTCAGCTGTTCCTCGGAGGCGAGCTCGACGCAATTCCCGAGACGGACGTCATCGGGTTCTACGGCAACAATGGCGGCAACCCCATCTGGACGATGCAGTACGGCAATGGCCTGACATTCAACTATGGCAATCTTTGCGGTGGTTGGAATACGTGGCTGGACTACGGCACGTCGGCCTGTGTCTATACCGAGCTCTACGACGACAATCAGTCGGCGACCGGCCTGCTCGTGCGCGACGTGCAGGGGTTCAACGAGTTCTTCTTCGGCCGCGAGCACCTCATCTATCTGCCCTCCTCCAACGCGACCGGCGGCTTCATCTCGAGCAGCACGAGCCGCTACGGCGGTGCGACGCGCCGGCTCGATCGCTTCCTCTCGGGCAGGCCCCCGCTCCTTCCGGAGATAGAGCAGAAGGGCTTCGCGTTCCTCGCGCACCCGCTCAACGCGGGAATGGGGAGCGCCGGCCCCGAGGGCCCGCCGGTGTCGCCGTTCATGATGCGAAAGGCCTGGCGGTCGCCGGGCATACTCGGGCTCGAGTTCTGGAATGAGCCGGTGCACCTGAGAACGCAGATCAAATACGACAGCGGCCCTCTCGGTGGCTGGGAAGGCCAAGTCTACGGAGACTCCTACGAGTCCGGGTACAACTTCAATGAAGACATCGAGAACGACCTCTCGGGAATCGCCAATGGCAGACGCAGTGGATTCGTCAGAAAGTCGTTCGCGCTCCAGCCGTACTTCGATCTGGCAAATCGTGCCTACGAGAAGTGGACCTACGAGACCGAGCGTCAGCTGCACCACGGCGCGTACACCTGGGATCAGACGCTGCTGTGGGGGCTCGATACGGGTCAGACGGCCGGCCTGACCTGGTTGCCGGCCGGTGAGCCGCGCCGCTTCTTCATCTCGGCAGGGTCCGACGCGCACGGCGACCTCAACTACCGCCGGAACGGCTACGCCGTGGGCACGAACGGGATCACCGACACCGCGATCGCCAAGGCGCGCAATCTGGTGTTCGCGGGGCCGCCGCAGTCGCAGGACGCCAGCTCGGGTGAGCAGCTGCGGCGCCACTCCCAGGCGCAGGTCGTCGGCGCGATCGCCGCCGGGCACTTCTCGGTCACCGATGGCCCGGCGCTCCGCATCGTGATCGATCGCAACCGCAACGGCGCCATCGACGACTCCGATATTCCGATGGGCGGTGTGGTCGAGCTCTTTGGTGAGGCCGACCTGCCGCTGCTGGTCGAGTGGACCTCGACCGCCGAGTTCGGAAGGGTGCGGCGCATCGACTTCTACGTCGGCTCGCGCAGCGACCTGGCCGGGCCCGATGCTCACCAGCGGATCTATTCGCCACCCCTGGCCGGCCCGCGCGGAGTCGCCGCGAACGGCCCCAATTCAGCCGACCTCCCGGGAGACGCCTGGCTGACGTCGACGTGGTACCACAACGACGACAACGGCCTCAGCTACGGGCAGATGGAGGACGGCTACTGGCGCGACCCGACGCCGACCGGCGTGCTGCGGCTCGAGGTCGTCGGCGCTTCGATGAGCGGCCTCCGGCCGGTCTCGATTCCCCTCAGGTCCCTCGAGGCCGGGAGGTCTTCGCCGGGCGATCGGTTCTTCGTCCGCGCGTTCGCCGAGACCGATCTGCAGGACACCGACGGCTGCTTTTTCTCCGACATCGAGCCGCGCAAGGGAGCCTGCATTCGGCACTACGCGCTCACCAACCCGCTGTGGGCCGTGACGGCACCCCATTCGCCGGGCAGCTGCCCCATCCGCCCGCGCGCTCTCGACGCGGACGGCGACGGGCTGCCCGACGGCTGCGACCCCGACACGCGAGACTGGGCGACCGTGCCGTGCACCGCAGGGATTCTGTGCAACACCAACCCCGACCGCTGCCGGAGGGGCATCACCTCCTGCGCCACCGGCGGCATCACCTGCGTCGATGGAACCGAAGGCATGCCCCCGGGCACCGTGTGTGGCAACGCTTCCTGCGCGAACGGCGTGTCGACGCCCGCCCCCACCTGCGACAACACCTCATCCTGCCAGCCGCAGCCTGCTGTGTCGTGCAATGGATTCGTCTGCAACGGCCCGGCCTGCTTCACGACCTGCAGCACCGACGCCCAGTGCATGTCACCGACCCACTGGTGCGCCGGCGCCGCCGGATGCCTGCCGAGAGTCGGAGTGGGCGCCGCGTGCTCTTCGGCAAGCCAGTGCACGTCGGGGGTCTGCAGCGTCTTCTTCAGAGACCTCGACAATGATGGATATGGCGCCGGAGCCCCGTTCTCCTTCTGCAGCGTTGCACCTCCCGGCTTCCGGCCGCTCGGCACCGACTGCAATGACAACAACGTCTCCATCAACCCGGGGGCGGGCGAGGTCGTCGGCGACGAAGTTGACCAGAACTGCAACGGGCAGGAGGTCTGCTTTGTGGACGCCGACAACGACGGCTTCCGGGTGATGAGCACCGTCGTCTCCGCGGACACCGACTGCGCAGACCCACAGGAAGCGCGCGCCAACGAGCCGGCGTCGGATTGCTGCGACACGGACAGCCGGGCTCACCCGGGCGGCCTGTCGTTCACGACGCCTGCCGTCGGGTGCCCGGGTGCCGGCGGCTTCGACTTCGACTGCAGCGGCTCCTCGGTTCGTGACGACACCTCCGTGGGGGGCTGCAGCAACTCCGGAACCTGCGCCGGAGGAAACCGGGGCTGCAGTGGCTCGGGCTGGGCGGCCACGACGGCCCCGGCGTGCGGGCAGGCCGCCAGCTACCGCACGTGCGGCACCGCGCCCTCATGCAACCCGGTCACCTGTCCGGGGTGCGAGGTCTGCGGAGCGGTGACGACGACCACGCCTCGACAGGCGTGCCGTTGATCAGGTGCGCAGGCCCACGATCTCGGTGGTGAGGTCTCCGAGCGACGTCACCGCGTTGCCCGCGACGCCGCGCATCGCCGTCAGCAGCACCTGCGCCGGGTGCTCGCCGTTCGACACGATGTGTTTGCCCAGCTGCATGCCCATGCTCGAGCCGCCCACCACCACCGCCGCCATGCCCTCGCTCGTGTGCGGCGGCGTCTCGTTCGGGTCGCGCGCCTTGCCGAGGCCCGCCTCCATCAAGAACACGATGGCGGTGTGGTCGAGCAGCGTGCCCGTCACGTCGGGCGTCGCCTTCAGCTTCTGCGCGAGCCGCCCGAGCTGTTTCGTGTGCCACGCGATCGCCTCGGCGACGCTGAGGTGATTGCCCTGGCTGTGGGTCGCCTCGTGCAGCGGAGGCACCGGCAGCGGCGAGCCGTCCCAGTTCCGGTACACGATGCCCAGCGAGTTCGGCAGGCGAATGCCCGACATGCTCGACGTCAGCTCGAACGACACCACGCGCGTCAGGTCGCACGCGAACGCCATGTGAATGAGGTCGACGAGCTGCGACGCCCGCGTGTCTTCGTCGCCGTAGCCCGCTGCCGCCATCGGGTCCGCGGAAGTCGAGGAAGAATGAGCGCCCGAATCGATGTCGAGGGAGGGTCGCAAGCGAACGCGTGCGGGGCGGGTGCAGCAAAGGAGGCGAGGAGTTGAATGCGCCCAGGCGCGGGAGAGCACGCAGCCGAGGCCGACAAGACAG
>JBGALX010000060.1:0-33124 GCA_044223505.1 Myxococcaceae bacterium | reverse complement strand
ATGGTGGCCGGCCCGGTGACGTTCGGCAGCATGACGTTCACGCCCGGCGGCGGCGGCAGCACCTCTTCGCAGAGCATGCGCGTGCGAATGCTCTTGCCGCGCAGCGTCGGCGAGGTCGCCTCGGGGTGGGCGTGCGCAGCGAGCCAGGCGACGCGAGTGAGCACTCCGGCGCGGCCGTCGGGCAGCGTCGTGGTGCCCGCCTGCACGCCGTACAGCGGAGCCAGCGCCGCGCTCGCCGTCGTGTCCTTCGCGGTCAGCAGCGCCGAGTAGCCGCGGCCGCCCGCGTAGGCGTCGCCGACGAAGGCTTCGAGCTCGGCGCGGGCCGCCGTCGAGACCGCCGGAGACCACGCCGGGAAGGTCATCGGGTTCTTCATCACGGCGTCGAGGTGATCGAGCTCGAGCCACTGCGACGCGAAGTGCAGGTAGCCCTCGCGCGCCCGCGGGCTCGCCAGCAGGCGCCGCGTCTCGCGCGTGACGTCTTCCTTGGTCGCGAGGCGGCCGCCCTCGGCAGCGTCGAGCAGCGCGACGTCGGGCACCGTGCCCCAGAGGAACAGCGAGAGCTTGGTGGCGACCTCGAGGGGCGTGAGGCGCGAGGTCGGGCGGGAGGCTCCGTCGATGGGAGCGCCCACCTCGGTGACGTAGAGGAACTGCGGCGACTGCAGCACGACCTGGAGCACGGCCGAGAGCGCGTCGTTGTAGGTCGCGCCGCTGAGGGCGCGCACGGTGCGGAAGACGCCGAGCAGCGTGGTGCGCTCGCCAGCGTTGAGCGTGCGGCGGTAGGCGCGGCGGCCGAACGTGTCGAGGATCTGCCCGACGCACGCCTCTTCCTGAGCGGCTGCGGGCGCCGCACACGGGAACAGCATCGCCTGGCGGGTGACGGCGCGGTTCGCGAGCGTCTCGGCGGACGAGAGGTAGAAGCGCAGGCGAACCTCGTCCATCGAGATCCACTCGGCGTGGTTGTCGAAGCGCGTCTCGCTCGAGGGCGCCTCGAGATCTCTCGCGGGGCGGCTGGTGTCCTGCAGCAGGTCGGCGACTACGACGTCGTACTGGCGCGGCGTCAGCGCTCGCATCGGCGCCGGCACCGGCCGGCACTCGCGCGGCGCTTCGGGCTCGACCTTCGGGTCCGGCTGCACGGGCGGCGACTCCGTGGAGCCGACGATGCGACCGGTGCATCCCACCAGGACGCACATGAGAGCGAGGGCGCGGCGCATGAGCGGGTCGATGATAGCCGGTAGATGCACGGCCCCGCGCGGAAGCTCACCGCCCGAAGACGAGCCCCCTCTCCCCTCGTAGGGGAGAGGGCCGGGGTGAGGGGGAAGTCGAGCGCTTCAAAGACACAATCGCGAGCTCAATCACCACGCCGGCGCACGGGCGCCTCCGATGACGCGCAGAAGCGCTCGCCGAAGGCACGAGCCCCTCACCCTGTCCCTTGCTCTCCCCTACGAGGGGAGTGGCCCAGCGCGAGGGAGAAGTCGAGCGCACCAAGATGCTCAGCTGCGCACGGGGCGCCTCCGATGACGCGCTGAAGCGCTCAACGAAGGCACGAGCCCCTCACCCTGTCCCTCTCCCCTACGAGGGGAGAGGGGACGCGCTCTCTCAGGCTCTGCCGAACACGCGCTTGAAGATCTCGTCTTCAGCCTTCAGGTGGTAGTCGGGCGAGAAGCAGGCCTCGACCTCGGCGACGCTCATCTTCCCGAGCAGCTCGGCGTCGCCGAGCAGCGCTCTCTTGAAGTCGATGCCGTGCTCGAAGAACTTCATCGCGTTGCGCTGAACGATGACGTACGCGGCCTGCCTATCGACGCCGCGCTTCGCGAGCTCGAGCAGCAGGCGCTGGCTGTTCACGACGCCGCCCAGGAGCGTCAGGTTCTTCGCCATCGTCTCGGGGTAGACGCGCAGGTTCTCGACGAGGTGGCTGAAGCGATGAAGCATGAAGTCGAGCGTCACCGTCGCGTCGGGCGCGATCACCCGCTCGACGCTCGAGTGCGAGATGTCGCGCTCGTGCCACAAGGGCACGTTCTCGAGCGCCGCCTGCGCCCAGCCCCGCATCAGCCGCGCGAGCCCCGTCAGGTTCTCGCTCAAGATCGGGTTGCGCTTGTGCGGCATGGCCGAGCTGCCCTTCTGCCCTTGCGTGAACGGCTCTTCCGCCTCGCGCACCTCGGTGCGCTGCAGGTGGCGGATCTCGACGGCGAACTTCTCGATGCTCGTCGCGAGCAGCGCGAGCGCTCCGAAGTACTCGGCGTGACGGTCGCGCTGAATGATCTGGGTCGACACCGGGTCGATGCCCAGGCCCAGCGCCTTGCACGTGAACGCCTCGACCGAAGGAGGCAGGTGCGCGAACGTGCCGACGGCTCCCGAGATCATGCCCACCGCGATGCCGTCGCGCGCCCGCTCGAGCCGCACGCGCCCGCGCTTGAGCTCGTCGAACCACACGGCGAGCTTGTGCCCGAACGAGATCGGCTCGGCGTGAATGCCGTGCGACCGCCCGACCATCATCGTGCGCTTGTGCTCGAACGCCCGCTTCTCGACCGCGGCCAGCGCCCGGTCGATGCCGGTGAGCAGCCGGTTGGCGGCGTCACGCAGCAGCAGGGCGAGCGAGGTGTCGAGCACGTCGCTCGACGTCATGCCGAAGTGCAGCCAGCGCGCCTCGGGGCCGATGCGCTGCTCCATGAACGTGAGGAAGGCGATGACGTCGTGCTTCGTCTCTCTCTCGATCTCGTCGACGCGCTGAACGTCGGCCGCCGTGAAGTCGCCCGCCTTCGCGCGGCAGATCTTCGCCGCCTCGGCCGGAGCCACGCCCGCCGCCACCATGCCGTCGAGCGCCGCGAGCTCGACGTCGCGCCAGCGCCGCAGGCCTTCTTCGCGGGTCCACAGCGCGGTCATCTCGGGGCGGGAGTAACGGGGGATCATGAGCGCGCTCTACCACGCCGACGCGGCCTTCGTGCCCGCCGCGCAGCACGCGCCTCACGCCATCGTGGCTGCGTTTTCCCCCAACACCTGGAGGCAAACGGAGCCAGTTTCTCTGCGCGCGCGCCGAGTCGACGCCGCCGCGATGAGTCAGTTCTTCGGGTCCTGGCAGCAGCGGAAGCCGATCTCTGCAGACTTCGAGATCGAGCCGCCGGCGCGCCGCGCCGAGCACCGCACCGCGTAGTCGGAGCTCGCGAACGAGCCGCCCTTCACGAGCTTCTCGGCCGTCCACTCGGCGGCGTTGCCGGCCATGTCACCGACCGCGTAGCCCGAGCGGCACTTGCCGAACCGGCCCGACGGCACCAGCGGCCGCTTCTCGCCGCTCTCGTCTTCGGTGTTGCACGCCGTCGCGTCGAACGTGTTGCCGAACGGCCAGCGCGCGTTGCCCGGGCCCTTGCACGCCTTCTCCCACTCTTCTTCGCTGCACAGGCGCTTGCCCTTGCCCTCGCAGAGGCGCTTGGCGTCGCTCCACGGCACGTTCACCGTCGGAGACACGCCGCGCTTGTTCGGGAACTCGAAGAGGTCGACGCAGAACGCGGCGACGTCGACCGACGAGAGCTTGCGCTCGTCGAAGCCCATCATCGGGTCGTCGGCCGCCGTGCCCATCTTGAACGCACCGCCGGCGACCAGGCGCATGCCCTCGCCGCAGGGGCCGTCGGTCTTCGCGGGCACCGCGGGCTCGGCAGGAGGCGGCGTCACGGCGGCGACCTTCGGCTCCTTCTCTTTCTTCTCTTTCGCGAGGCGCTCTTTCTCGGCCTTCTCGGCGGCGATCGTGGCGGCCTTCGCCTCGCGCTCGGCCTTGTCGGCCGCGGCCTTCGCTTCGCGCTCGGCCTTCTCGCGGGCGGCCTTGTCGGCGAGGCCGGTCTTGAGCAGCTCCTTCTCGGCGGCCTTCTGCTCGGCGGCGAGGCGCTCGCGCTCTTTCTTCGCGGCCTCTTCCTCTTCCTTCTTCTGCGCCGCGATGCGCTCCTCTTCCTGCTTCTTGGCGATGGCCTCGTCGATGCGCGCCTGCTCGGCCTTCTTCTGCTCCTCGAGCCGCTTCGCCTCTTCGAGCTTCTTCTGCTGCTCGGTCTGCTCGGCGTTGCGCGCGCGCATGCTCATGAGCAGGTAGTAGCCGCCGCCGGCGCCGATGCCGACGCCCAGCACGGTGAGGAGCACGAGCCAGATGACGGTGCGGTTCTTGTCTTCGGCCGGCTGCGGCGGGCGGCCCGGGTGGGCGGTGGCCGGCTCGGGGTCGGCGACGGTCTCGACGCGCAGCTGCGTCTCTTCTTTGTCGTCGGCGATGAGCTGACCCGAGTCGATGACCTCGGTCGGCTCGCGGCCCTCTTCGGGCGGCGGCGGCGGCCCGTCGGGTGACGACTCGAGCGCGGAGCGCAGGTGGTCTTCGTTCACCGGCTGCGTCGCGTCGGGGGGGATGATCTCGGCGCTGCCGACGATCATCTCTGCCGAGTCGGGCGGCGGCGGCGGCATGTCGGGCACCGGCGGAGGCGGCTTCTCGCGCCGCGGAGACAGCTGCAGCGCGCCGACGCCCGTCGAAGATCTCGGGCGCTGCGGCAGGTTGCCGAGCGCGCTCTCGCGCGACTTGAGCGGCGGCGGCGCCGTGGCGTTCGCGACCGCCTGAATCTCGCTCATGAACTCGCCCGCGCTCTTGAAGCGCGCGGCAGGGTTCTGGTTCAGCGCGCGGCGGTAGAGCCCCTCGAGCGCCTGCGGCACGTCCGAGTTGCGCCGCTGCAGCTCGGGGATGACACCGTCGGGCGTGAGGCCCGAGAGCATCTCGCCGAGGATCACGCCCATCGAGTAGATGTCGGCGCGCAGATCGACGTCGCGGCCTTCGACCAGCTCGGGAGCCAGGTACCGATCGGCCCGCCGCGCCTTCATCGCCTGCACGAACGGCAGCCGCGGCATCGCGAGGCCCACGCCGAAGTCGGTGACCTTGAGCAGGTCGGGCAGCACGAGCACGTTGTCGGGCTTGATGTCCGAATGCGGGCCGACCTTGTGCGCAGCGTCGAGCGCGTTCGCGATCTGCAGCAGAATCGGCTCGATCTCGCGGACGTTGAAGAACTGCCCCTTCGCGAGCCGCAGGTCGATGATCTTTCGCAGCGTCAGGCCGTCGAGGTACTGCGACGTGTAATAGGGCCGGTCTTGATCTTCGCCCTCCTCGTAGACGCGCACGAGGTTCGGGTGGCTCAGCTTCCGCGCGAGGCGAATGTTCTTCGCGAAGTGCTTTCGCTCGTCGGCCGTCTGCACGAGCTTCGGGTTGATGACCTTGAGCGCGACCTCGACGTCGATCTCTTTGTCGTGGGCGCGGAACAGGTAGCCGAGCGCGCCGACGGCGACCGTGTCTTTGATCAGGTAGCGGTTGGCGACGAGATCTTGCGGCTTGAACGGCGCTCCGTCGACGACGCTCTGCGAGAGCTTGCGGCGCGAGAACGTGGCGGTCGCCTGGCGGACTCCGCCCCCCGCGAGCTTCTGCCCGCAGTTCGGGCAGGAGTCCGAGGTATCCGGCACGTGGCTGCCGCACTTGTAGCAAAGCAATCGAGGACCAACCTCGTGTAAGCGCCTAAAACCTTTGAATCAAACCACGCCCGTCGACCCGAAACCACCCCCGCCACGCTGCGTCTCGCTCAAGCTCTCAACTTCGACCAGCACCGCCCGACTGACCGGCGCAATGACGAGCTGCGCGATGCGGTCTCCCCGGCGGATTTTCGCGAGTTCTCTCGAAAGGTTGACGAGAATCACCTTCACCTCGCCGCGGTAGTCGGAGTCGATGGTCCCCGGAGAATTGAGACACGTCAGGCCGGCCTTCAGTGCCAGCCCCGACCGGGGCCGCACCTGGCCTTCGAAGCCCTGGGGGATCTCGAGCGACAGGCCCGTCGACACGGCATGGCGCTGGCCGGGCTCGAGGTTCACGTCTTCGGCTGAGACGAGATCCATGCCCGCGGCTTCAGCCGACTGATAGCGCGGCAGCTGAATGTCGGGCCGGAGCTTCACGACCCTCACCTGGGGCGTCACGAGGATTCGGGGCCCTCTAGCACCCAACGCTTCCCGGTGACAAACGGGTCACCGCGCTGCCGATTCGGAAATGGGCGTGTCTCGGCCGGCCAAACCGCGCGCCGCCGTCACTCCATGTCGGTGCCCGGCACGGCGACCTTCTCGAACGCTGCCTTCAGCGGGTCGCCCTTCTTCTGCTGCGGGTGCGCCGGGGGCAGCTCGAGCGCGACCTTCATCTCTTTGCCCTTGAAGAGGAACGGGTCGACCGGCCGGTGCCCCAGCTCGAGCTGGTAGTGCACGTGCGGCCCGGTGCTGCGGCCGGTGTTGCCCGAGTACGCGACGACGTCGCCCTCTTTCACGACCTGGCCGAGCGTCACGCGAAAGGACGAGTTGTGGCAGTACGCGGTCGTCACGCCGCGGCCGTGATCGATGATCACGAGCTTGCCGTTGAGCGCGTCTTCGCTGACGCGAATGACCGTGCCGGCGGCGGTCGCGTGCACGTCGCTGCCCTCGGGCACCGAGAGATCGACGCCGGTGTGCAGCTGCTGCCGCCCCAGAATCGGGTGCGTGCGCCAGCCGAACGGCGACGTCACGCGCGTGCTCGCGGGCACCGGCCACGACAGGCCGTACGCCGTCGAGAGCAGCAGCGCCTGCGAGCTCGCGTCGACCGAGGCGGTGGCGTCGGGCGGCAGCCGCTGCGCCAGGCGATCGAGCGTCAGCGGGTAGCCTTCGGCCTTCGTGCGCTCGGCGGCGAAGCGCGCGGTGTCGTAGCCCGCGAAGAACGCGAGCACCGCGGCGTCTTCGCTGCCGAGCTCGCCTCGCGCCTTGTCGACGATCTGCGTCGCGGCGTCGGGGCCGGTCCCGGGCTGCTCGAGCGCGCTGGGCACGAAGCCGTAGCGCTGCGCGAGGGCGGCCCCGCTGCGCCGCTGATCGAACGGGAGCTTCGTGTACGTGACGAACAGCGCGCGGCCGAGCGCGGGGCCGGGCGGCACGGCGGCCAGCGCCTGCGGGTCGGGCACGTCGGGCGTCGACTCGATGTTCAGGTTGTTCTGCGGCAGCTCCCAGACGCCGCCCGAGTAATACGAGAGCAGCGGCCGCGCCGTCGACCGGCTGCCCATGAGCTTCGCCGACGCGATGCGAATGAGCGCTCCGACGGGCGTGTGGTACGCGGCGGCCCAGAGGCAGAGCGCCGCGGCGACGAGGTTGACGAGCCCGGTCTTGGGTTGAACGAACACGTCAGGCCCTCACCGGAAGAAGCTCCACCACGGCGTGTCGACGGCGGCGGCGATGGCGAGCGGCAGCGCGAGGGCCGAGCCGACGAGGCCGACGGTGAAGGTCGCGGACCTCTTCTTCTGCTTCTCGCACAGCTCGTCGGCGTGCTGCAGCGAGCGGAGCACGGCGCGCCAGCCGAGCGCCGCGAGCACGAGCACCATGGCCGTGAGCGAGAAGATGCGCGCGGCAGGGCCGTTGAGGCCGTCGGGCACGATGCCGTTGCGCAGGGCGAGGTAGAGCGACGACTCGACCATGCGGGCGATGGCGTAGGCGCCGGCGACGGCGAAGATGCCGGTGGCGACGGGGCGCAAGATGCGCATCGGCGTGGGCTTCTTGTTGAGGCGGTCGAAGAGCGAGCGCCACGTCTTCTGCGGGTTGATGAGCGGCGCGCGCTCGGACTCTTCGAGGTAGCCGAGCAGCGGGAGCGCGACGACGAAGTCGACGGCGAGCTCCCAGAGCAGCGCGAGGCCCCGGGCCATGTGCGTTCGCTCGACCGAGCCGATCGCGTCGACCCAGTGACGGGTGGCGTCGAAGTCGGCGAAGACGCTGTCGAAGGCGGCGTCGAGCTGCTCGATGAGCCAGCGGATGCGGTCGTCGACGCTGTCGGCGGCGGCGTGAACTCCGACCGCGACCAGCGCGATGAGCCCCAGCGGCATGAAGACCCACCGGAAGGCAGACAGACCCCGCGAAATGCTCGCCAGCACGGGAGCTGCCGGTTTCTTGCCGTTCAGCTCGGGGGCGGCCACGGACGGTGAAACGTACAACGGGCGCGCGCGATCTCTTCCTCGGCCACGGAAGTGCGGCCGGTCTCCCGCGTGGTTGGCGCGCCGCCTACATTGCCCGACAGCGCTAACCGGGCGACCGGTCTTTGAGGGCCTTGAGGGCCTTCGTGAGATCCGTGACGCCCGAGTACTCGCGGTCGGGGAGCTGTCGAACGAGCTCGACGACCTTCGCGTCGGCGCGCTCGAGCAGCTGCGCGCGCGTGACGGGGAAGTGCAGACCCTTCAGCGTCGCGGCGAGATCGGCGGCCGACGGCGCGCGCGGCGGGTGGGCGGCGCGCACGTGGCGCTCGAACTGGCTGCGGGTCTCGAACGCCTCGCCGCACATCGCGCAGACGAGCTTGAGCGGCGGCCGCTCGACGGGCTCGTCGTCGAGGCTTCGGCGCACGCGCGAGCCGAGCAGCCGCTTCACCTCGTCGTGGCCGTGAGGGTCCGAGGCGTCGAGCTCGATCGGCTTGCCGCGGGCGGCCATCAAGATGACCTGCGCGTACGGGTAGTCGAGCAGGTGCGGGTCATCGACCGGCAGCCAGCGATGGCCGCCGAAGCGCGATCGAATCTCGGCAGGCAGCTGTGGGCTCGGGCCTCGGCCTCCTCCGAGGCGGCCGAGGTCGGGGTTGCGCAGGGCGATGAGGAGCCGGCCTTCGTGGTGAATGCCGAGCTCCTTCTGCAGCGAGCCCATGCGCGCCGGCTGCTCGAGCGCGTAGACGAGCTCCGAGGCGCCGTCTTCTCGCAGCAGCAGCCGGTACGCCCCTTCGCCGGCGAGCTCGGCCTCGGGCAGGTGGCGCACGCCGCGCGTCTTCGTCGCGTAGTCCTTGCCGCTCATCTCTTCGTCGATGAGCTCGGGGTCGTCGGTGGTGAGCGTGTTGAACGCCCAGGCCCGCTCGACGCCGGGCTCGGGCAGGTGCTTGCGGCCGATGATGAAGACCCGGAAGTGCTCGCGCGGCTGGTGTGAGCCCAGCACGAGGTACATGCGCTGGACGTCGCGCAGCGAGTGAACGCGCGGAGCGCCGACGCGCCTGCGGAACGCGAAGAAGAGATCGCCCTGCTCGATGAGCTGCGCCACTGCGCCAGAGCGTGTAACGGCGGTGACGAAGCGCGGCTGTGGCGATGTGCCTCAGCCGTGCCACTGCCCGAACGTGGGAGAACCCGACGCGGGCAGAGGCCAAGGCAAGGGCTGGGCGGGACGACGCGGGCTTGTTACGCCTTCGCTTCGGGCGCGCTGGCCGCCGGAGCCGGAGCTCCGCCGCCCTGCTGGGCCGCCATGTCGGCGAGCGCCTGCTTGCGCGAGAGGCGGATCTTGCCGGTCTTGTCGATGTTGATGACCTTCACCATCACCTCATCGCCTTCCTTCAAGACCTCGCCGATCGTCTTCACGCGCTTGTCCGAGAGCTCGCTGATGTGAATCATGCCGTCGGTGCCGGGGAAGATCTCGACGAACGCGCCGGGGATCTCTTCCTTCACGCGGCGCACGGTGCCCAGGTAGATCTTGCCCACCTCGGCCTCGCGCGTGAGCGCCTGGATCATCGCGACCGCCTGCTTGACGGCCTCGCCGTCGGCCGACGCGATGTCGACGCGGCCGGTGTCGTCGACGTTGATGCTCGTCTGGGTCCTCGCGATGATGTCCTTGATCACCTTGCCGCCCGGGCCGATGACGTTCTTGATCATCTCGGGGCGAATCTGAATCGTCGTGATCCGCGGCGCGAACTTGCTGATCTCTTTTCGCGGCTCGGGGATCGCGGCGAGCATCTTGTCGAGGATGTGCAGCCGGCCCAGGCGGGCCTGCTCCATCGCGCGCATCATCACGTCGGTCGTCAGGCCGGTGATCTTGATGTCCATCTGCACGGCCGTGATGCCGTTCTTCGTGCCGCAGACCTTGAAGTCCATGTCGCCGAGGTGATCTTCGTCACCCAGGATGTCCGACAGGATCGCGACCTTGTCGCCCTCTTTCACGAGGCCCATCGCGATGCCCGCGACCGGCTGCTTGATCGGCACGCCGGCGTCCATCAGCGACAGGGTGCCGCCGCAGACCGACGCCATCGACGAGCTGCCGTTCGACTCGAGAATGTCCGACACGATGCGAATGGTGTACGGGAACTTGTCGCTCGGCGGGATCATGCCCTTCAGCGCGCGCTCGGCGAGCGCTCCGTGACCGATCTCGCGACGGCCGGGGCCGCGCAGAGGCTTGGTCTCGTTCACGCTGAACGGCGGGAAGTTGTAGTGCAGCATGAACTTGCGGAACCAGTCGCCCGTGAGCGACTCCATGCGCTGCTCGTCGTCGGCGGTGCCCAGCGTCACCACCACGAGCGCCTGGGTCTCACCGCGCGTGAACACCGCCGAGCCGTGCGTGCGCTGCAGCGGCTGGATCTCGATCGTGATGTTGCGGATGCCGTCGTGCGGGCGGCCGCCGATGCGCTGACCGGCCACCGTGATGCCGCGCATGTACTCGTACTTGAGGTCCTCGTAGATCGCCTTGGCCGACTTCTCGAGCGCCGGCGTGTAGCTGGTGTCGCCGAGCTTCGCCTTCAGCGCGGTCAGCATCGCCTTCTTGACCTCGCTGAGCTTGCCGTAGCGGTCGCCCTTGTCGGCGATCGCGTAGCCGGCCTTGATGCCGTCCCACGCGAGGCCGCGCACGGTGTCGACCAGCGCCGGGTCGTGCTTCGGGATCTTGTCGAACGTGCGCTCCGAGACCTTGAGCTCGGCGCGGATCTCGTTCTGCATCTTGATGATCGCCTGGCACTGCTGGTGGGCGAACTCGAGCGCCGCGAGAATGTCCTTCTCGGGCACCTCGTTCGCGCCGCCCTCGACCATCACGATCGCCTCGGCGCTGCACGCGACGATGAGATCGATGTCGCTCGTCTCGCGCTGCTTGTAGGTCGGGTTGACGACGAGCTTGCCGTCGATGCGGCCGACGCGAACGCCCGCGATCGGGCCGTTGAACGGAATGTCCGACGACGAGAGCGCCGCCGAGGCCGCCGTGAGGCCGAGCACGTCGGGGTCGTTCTGACCGTCCGACGAGAGCACGTTCACGATGACCTGCGTCTCGTAGCCATAGCCCTCGGGGAACAGCGGGCGGCACGCGCGGTCGACGAGGCGCGAGCTCAGCGTCTCTTTCTCCGTCAGCTTGCCTTCGCGCTTGAAGTAGCTGCCGGGGATCTTGCCGGCCGCGTACAGGTTCTCTTTGTACTCGACGGTCAGCGGGAGGAAGTCGACGTCTTTCTTCTCGCGCGCGCTGACCGACGTGCCCAGCAGAATGGTGTCGCCGTAGCGCACGACGCACGAACCGTCAGCCTGCTTCGCCAGCCGGCCGACCTCGATCGACAACTCACGCTCGCCGAGGGTGATGCTCTTCTTGATGTACATGGGCTTTCAAAGCGGACGGGCGCTTTGAATCCCTGACCCGGGACGCCGAGCGGCTCGGCGCCCCGGGACAGAAAATCAAATACGACCGGCCGCTTCCTTCACTGCGGGTGGAACTACTTGCGGATACCGAGACCGTCGATCAGCTTCTTGTAGCGCGTACCGTCTTTCGTCTTCAGGTAGTCGAGGAGCCGCCGGCGCTGCCCGACCAGCTTCAGCAGGCCGCGCCGCGAGTGGTGGTCCTTCTTGTGCGTCTTGAAATGGTCCGTCAGGTGCGTGATGCGCTCCGAGAGAAGCGCCACCTGCACCTCAGGCGAACCGGTGTCTTTGTCGTGGGTCTTGAACTGCGTGACGAGCGCGGTCTTGCGCTCCGGCGTGACTGACATGACTGCGATGTTCCTTCCGCCTCCGGTATGAGAAGTCGCGCGACCGCGGAGGGGTGCAGTCGCGTGACAGGCGGGCCTATAGCGGGCCTCAGGGCGACAGGCAACTGCAGTCAGCCACGCCCGCCCGCCCCGCCAGCACCGAGCTCTCGGCCATACCGCCGTCGCCCATCGGCTGCTGCGCCCAGACGAGATCGACGCTCGAGCCCTCAGACAGCGCCGGGCTCACCGCTCGCACCAGCCGCCCGCTCGCGGGCCGGCTCACGACCTGCCGCGCCCCGTCGAGAAAGGCCCCGACCAGATCGTTCACCTGGCAGTAGCCGTACTCGGGGCAGCCCGCGATCGCCGCGTCGTCGCGCCACACCGCGAAGAAACCCTTCCCGCACGCGATGAGGTCGAAGCCGTTGTGCCCCGACCAGCCCCCCGCCTCGACGTAGGCCGGCTCGCGCACCTCGAGCCCGAAGCGCTCGCCGCCGTCGAGCCCGTCGAAGAGCGAGACCCTGAGCGGCGGGCGGCGGTAGCCCGGCTCGGCCGTCATCACCGCGAGCTGTCGCGTCGTCGCGTTCCACGCGAGGCGCGCCGGCCGCTCGTAGCCCACCTCGCGCGAGTGCACGACCGACAGCGTGTCGTCGAGCTCCAGCAGCCGGCCGCCGGTGAGCAGCGCCACCGCGCCGCCCGCGCGCACCGCCTCGACGACCGGCAGCAGCTGCGGCGCTCCAAACGACGGAGGCGCGGCGTACAGCTGCACCGGCACGGCCCCAGCCTCGAGCCGCTGCCCCATCGTGACCTGGCGCTGCTGCCCGCCGGCCAGCGGCTCGGTCACCACCCAGAACAGCGCGTAGCCGTTGCCGAGCGCCGCCAGCGCCACCGGCGTCGTCTGCGTGTGAGCCGAGCCGAGCTCGAACGCGGGCCAGATGGGCACGTCGACCCGGTGGCTCACGGTGCCGTCGGCGGTCAGCATCGACGCGTGCGCGCCCTGCGTGTCGCCGAACGCGACCGCCACCGTGCCGTCACCGCCGCGCACCAGCCGCAGCTGCGACACCAGGCCCATGGCGTGGCCGCTCTGGGCGAGCTGCCCGTCGGGCCGCCGCACGAAGACGGTGCGGTCGTCGTACCAGGCGACCCACCCGCCGGCCGCCGCCAGCGGGCGCACCGCCGTCGCCTCGGCGCTGAACGACTCGACGGGCACCGTCACGTGGCCGCCCAGCTGCGGAGCGACCGGCGCCGGCATGCAGACCTTCTCGCCCGGCTGCCCGGCGCCGGGGCTGCGCTCGACCGCCGGAGGCTGGCTCGCGGTGGCCGGCTCGGGCTCGGCCTCGCGCGGCGCGTCGATCAGCTCGACCGGAGGTACGAAACAGGAACAGAACGCCAACCCACACAGCACGCCACGCTTCATGAACGAGAGCTCCCCGGCCCTGCAGTGCCCGGCACCTTGGGGCTGGCGCGTGCTCATCATCAAGTCATAATCAGTCATTTTATGACCCTCGCAGAACAGCTCGTCGCGCTGCGGCGCGGCCGGGGCCTCACGCAGGCCGAGGTCGCGCGCGCGGTCGGTCTCAACGGCAACGCGGTCATCTCGCGCCTCGAGCGTGGCGCCCTGCTGCCGTCGGCGAAGCTGCAAGAGCGCCTGAGCCGGCTCTTCGGGCTGCCGCTCGCGGTGCTGCGCGATCGGGTCGACGCCGAGGCGACCGGCGCCCGAGAGCAGTCGGTGCTCGACGCGGTCGACGACGAGGTGCAGCGCCTGAGGGGCGTGCTCGCAGCCGAGACCGAGGCGCTGGTCGCCGAGCTCGGGCAGGCCCGCGCGCGGCTCGCCGAGACGCTGCTGGCGTCGCGCGTGCAGCTCATGTGGTCGCGCGAGCAGAAGGTCGCTCACGAGGCGGCGGCGAAGAGCATCTGGGTGGTGTCGCCCGACTTGAGGCTCGACGTCGGGCCGCTGCGCCCCGTCGTGGCGGCGAACCTCGCCCGCGGGGCGTCGTACCGCTACCTCGTGCCGGCGGCGCCGCGCGCGCTCGCCCGGGCGCAGGCGCTGCTGCGGCTCGGGGGCGCGCTCGAGGTGAGGGCTACGCCGCCCGACGGCTGGCGCTTCGTGCTCGAGGTGGTGCTGTACGACGTGAGGTCGGCGAAGCGGCGGCTGGGGCTGATGGTCGCTCCGTCGGCGCGCGCCGAGACCGACTGCGTCTTGAGCCCCGCGCACGTGCGCCGCTTCGCCGCCGAGTTCGAGCGCGCGTGGAGCGCGGCGCGTCGCGTCGAGCCTCTTCGATAGCCACAGACTATCTAAACCATCATAACGATGTGTTGTGGCGATGGGCCCGCGGCGACATGCATCACTCTATGAAAACCATTGGAGACCGTTTCCCCGAGTTCAAGCTGCAGTCCGTCGTCTCGTTGAACCCCGGCCAGGAGTTCAAGGAGCTCACCCACGAAGACAGCCCCGGCAAGTGGAAGGTCGTCTTCCTCTGGCCGATGGACTTCACGTTCATCTGTCCGACCGAGATCGCCGAGTTCGGCCGCCGCGACGGCGACTTCAAAGACCGCGACGCGCAGGTCTACGGCGCCAGCACCGACACGCAGTTCGTGCACCTCGCCTGGCGCAAGAGCCACCCCGACCTGAAGGCCCTGCCCTTCCCGATGCTGGCCGACACGAAGCGCGAGCTGTCGACGGCGCTCGGGGTTTTGCACAAGACCGACGGCGTGCCGCTGCGGGCGACGTTCATCGTCGACCCCGAGGGCGTCATTCGCCACGTCAGCGTCAACGACCTGAGCGTCGGCCGCAACGTCGACGAGGTGCTGCGGGTGCTCGACGCGCTGCAGACCGACGAACTGTGCCCGTGCAACTGGAAGAAGGGCGAGAAGACGCTGGAGGCCGCGTGAGCTCGCTCGACGCGCTGCGCGACCGGCTCCCCGAGGCCGCGAAGGACATCAAGCTCAACCTGCAGGCCGTACTGACCGACGGCCCGCTCTCGGTGCAGCAGCGCTGGGGCGTGGCCGTGGCGTCGGCGGCCGCGTCGCGGCACCCGGCTTTGTACGAGGCGATCGCCGCCGATGCCCGCGGGGCGACCAGCGAGGCGCTCGTCGAAGACGGCGTCGCGGCGGCGGCGCTCATGGCGATGAACAACGTGTACTACCGGTTCGGGCACCTGGTCGGGAAGCCGTCGTACTCGGCCTTCCCCGCGCGGCTGCGCATGAACCGGCTCGTGAAGCCGGCGACGAACCGCACCGACTTCGAGCTCTTCTCGCTCGCCGTCAGCGCGATCAACGGCTGCGGCACGTGTGTTCAGGCGCACGAGAAGGTCGTCATCGAGGGCGGCCTCACCGAAGAGCAGGTGCACCACGCCGTCCGCATCGCGGCGACCGTGCACGCGGCCGCGGTGGCGCTGGGCTCGACGCCGCTCACGTGACTCGTGCGCGAGCGAGCTCTCGTCAGCGGTGTGGGACGAGCCACACGACCGCGAGGAGCGAGAGCGAGAGCAGCAGCGTGGTGCGATCGCTGCGCCGGGCGCGCGCCGAGCGTCTTGCCGCACGCCGCGCCCGAATCGAGCAAGGGGCGTTCAGCGGGTGAGGACGAGCCGCACGCCCGCACCGAGCGTCGTGGCGCACGCTGCGCCGCACTCAGCGAGCGAGCGACTCAGCGCGTGATGACGAGCCACACGCCCGCGCCGAGCGTCGTGGCGCACGCGAATCGAGCAAGGGGCGTTCAGCGGGTGAGGACGAGCCACACGCGCGCGCGGAGCGAGAGCAGCAGCGTGGTGCGATCGCTGCGCCGGGCGCGCGCCGAGCGTCTTGCCGCACACCGCGCCCGAATCGAGCAAGGGGCGTTCAGCGCGTGGTGACGAGCCACATGCCCGCGCCGAGCGTCTTGCCGCACGCCGCGCCCGAATCGAGCAAGGGGCGTTCAGCGTGTGAGGACGAGCCACACGCACGCGCCGAGCGTCGTGGCGCACGCCGCGCCCGAATCGCGCAGAGGGCGTTCAGCGGGTGAGGCCGAGCCACACGCACGCGCCGAGCGTCGTGCCGCACGCCGCGCCCGAATCGCGCAGAGGGCGTTCAGCGCGTGACGACGAGCCAGACGCCCGCGCCGAGCGAGAGCAGCAGCGAGAGCGCGAGCGTGGTGCGGTCGATGCGCTGGGCGCGCTCAGACTGCTCTTTGTCGACGAGGCGCACGGCCACGACCGACTCGAGCAGCGCGACGAAGATGATGAAGTACGAGACGTTGTAGATCTTGTCGAGCAGCACGACGTAGCCGACGTCGGGCAGCGACGCGCTCGAGGTGAGCTGCAGGGCGACGGCCGAGATGAGCGTGGTGATGCCGAGGCCCATGCGGGCGTCGAAGTACTTGCCGTCGATGAGGAAGACGACGAGCGTGATGAGCAGCACGATGAGAATGGGCACGATCGTCTTCACGAGCGAGCTCCAGATGGGGCGCTTGACGTGCAGCTTCGCGGTGAGGTGCGCGAACGTCTGCTCGTTCGCCTTCACGCGCAGGTCGCCGAAGCTGGTGTCGTAGCGCGCCTGAGAGACGGCCAGCGAGAGGTCGCCGACCTCCCACCCCGCGAGGGCGAAGCCGGGGTGCAGCGCCGACTTGCCGGCGGTGTCGGGCACGTAGACGAGCTCGGAGGCCTGGTTCTGGTTGTCTTCGATCTCGAACACGATGTCCTGCTCGTCGAAGGGGTAGCGCTCGATCGAGAACGGGTGCGTGAAGCGGCCCTGAATGTGGAGCTGCTGGTACAGCGAGCCGTCGGGCATCTCGACGGGCTTCGAGTTGCCGGCCTCGTCCGTGAAGATGAACGTGCGCTGAAGGGCCGAGGCGTCGGCGAGGTTCGTCCACTCGAGGGTCTGCGTCGGGTCGTGCGGCCCCTTCCAGCGGAACCAGATGAAGAAGTCGGCGAGGTACGTGCTCGACTTCAAGTCGATCTCGGGCACGTGGTGCAGGTACACGCCGACGTTCACCTCTTGCACGGGCGCCGCCGCGAGCCACGCCAGCAGAGGAAGAGCGATCAAGGCGCCTTCGCGTACGCCTTGATGACTTCCTGAACGAGGGGGTGGCGCACGACGTCGGCGTCGCTGAACTCGGCGAACGCGATGCCGTCGATGCCCCCGAGGATCTTGCGGGCGTGCACCAGGCCCGACTGCTGACCGGCGGGCAGGTCGATCTGCGTCACGTCGCCGGTGATGACGGCCTGCGACGAGTAGCCGAGCCGGGTGAGGAACATCTTCATCTGCTCGACCGACGTGTTCTGGGCTTCGTCGAGAATCGCGAACGCGTCGTTGAGCGTGCGGCCGCGCATGAACGCGAGCGGCGCGACCTCGATGACGCCCTGCTCGATGAGCTGGGCGGCGCGCTCGTGCTCCATCATGTCGTGGAGCGCGTCGTAGAGCGGGCGCAGGTACGGGTTCACCTTCTCGGCGAGATCGCCGGGCAGAAAGCCGAGCTTCTCGCCCGCCTCGACCGCCGGCCGCGCCAGCACGATGCGCTTCACCTTGCGATCGATGAGCGCCGAGACCGCCATCGCCATCGCGAGGTACGTCTTGCCGGTGCCGGCGGGGCCGACGCCGAACACGATGTCGTTCGTGCGAATGGCGTCGACGTACTGCTTCTGCGCGACGCCCTTCGGCGAGATCTGGCGGCCGCCGGCACGCGTGAGCACGGGCGTCGAGTAGAGGTCTTTGAACTTCTCGCCGTCCTGGTGGCCGATGACCTTGATCGCCTGCTCGACGTCTTCCTTGTAGACGGGCCGGCCGCTCTTCAGCATCTCGAGCAGCTGCTCGAAGAGCACCGAGGCGAGCTGCACGGCGGCGTCGTTGGCGCCCGAGAGGCTCAGGTCGGTGCCGCGCTGGCCGACCTTCACGCCCAGGCGCCGCTCGACGAGCTTCAGGTTCTCGTTGTGCGCGCCCGCGAGCGAGCGCATCAGATCGTTGTCTTCGACGTGAATTTGCTTCATCGCAAGGGAGGCAGCAGGACGAACGTCCCCGCCTCGGTCCGACGGTAGAAATAACCGTCGCGCCACGGGTACCTCAAGTCGTCCCACGCCAGCAAACCGGCGTCGACCAGGGCGTCGAGCTTCTCGGGCAGCTCGCCCTTCTCGAGGCGGTAGAGCGCGAGCGCCGACTCGATGCGCGTCATCTGCTGGCGCGAGATGAACCGCTGGGCCGCCGGGTCGCTGTACGTCGAGGCCGAGGCCGAGCCGAGCTTGAGCGCGCCGAGATCGGCCTTCAGCGCGAGGAAGCCGACGGCGCCGGCCATCAGCAGCGCGACGACGACGCGCCCGAGCACCGCGAACGCGCGCTCGAGGAAGGTGTCGTCGCGGTCGAGCTCCATGCCCTTGCCGGTGCCGGGCAGGCCCTTGAGGTACTCGAGGTTGACGAGGTTGCAGAGCGCCTTGCAGGTGTCGAACTCGCCGAGGCACGAGAGGTCGATGAGCTGGCGCACGGTGCGGCCGGGGGTCGCGAGGCCGTAGACGCGGCGCTCCTGCTCGCCGACCGACTGGAACTCGCCCTTGCTGACCTCTTTCTTCTCTTCGAAGGCGTCGTCGAGGGCGGCGTCGAAGTCGTTGGCCTGGGGCGGAGCGGGCGGCAGCTCTTTCAGCCGCTCGAAGGTCATCTCGTAGCTGGTGATCTTCTTCTTCACCACCGGCCACTCGTCGACCATGCGGAAGCCTTCCATCAGCACCGACTCGGCGCGCAGCGGCGCGACCGAGGGGTCGGCCTCGACCTCCGTCTGCTCGAAGCCGTAGCTGCCGGTCTTCCACGTGAAGAGCTTGAAGAGCGTCTCGGTCGTCTGCAGCTGCACCATCTGCTTGAACTTCTCGCCCGAGATGGCGCCGAGGTCGACGAGCACGTCGCCGAGCCGCTGCAGCGTGCGCTTCTGGGTGTCGAGCGCGGTCGTCAGCGTGGCGTCGTTGATGAGCTCGGCGCGCACGAGCATCGTGCCGATGAGGTCTTTCTTGTTCCGCGTGCTCGACTCGGCGCGAATGATGGCGCCCTCGCGGAAGTGAATGTGCACCTCCTGGTGGCTGGTCTTGAGGTGCAGCGTGCCGGTCTTCCCCTGCTGGCCGATCAGCTGGAGGATGTCCGCGATGCCGAAGTCTTTGAGCGTGCCTTTGAGCGCCATGCGTCAGGCTCCCTGGCCCTGCTTCTTGAACAGGCCGCGCACGGAAATGACGTAGACGCCGACGAGCAACAGGCCGACCGGCACGAGCTTCACCCAGCCGGGCAGGCCCTCGAACGGCGCCCGCAACACGCCGTCGCGCAGCACGACCGCGACGACCGCGAACACGAAGAGAAACGCGTAGACCGCGCCGCGCACCGGCAGCCCCTTGAAGACGTGCCCCATGCCCGAGCAGAGCAGCCCGAGGCCGAACGTGAGGCGGTCGACGCGGCTCTGGTAGCGCGCGACCTCGACCTGCTTGCGCACCTTCAGCGCCGGGGGCACCACGCCCTTCTTCGAGAACACGTTCACGCACTGCGTGCACATCACGCTGACCGGCGAGAGCTCGGGCTCGGCGCGCGTCGACATGGGGGCGCCGCACTTGCTGCAGGGCCGGGTCGTGCCGAGGCGGCGGCCGAGCGCCCCGAACGCGACCAGCACGAGCGCCGCGCCGAGCGGGTACAGCGGCGCCCACGGGGCCGACACGTCGCCCAGCAGGAGCAGCGAGAGCTGCGAGCGCACGCGCGCCTCGACCTCGGGCGACGCGGTGAGCGCGAGCAGCTCGCCCCGCGCGAGGGGCAGCGTGACGAGAAAGGTGTTGCCCTGCTGCTTCTCGGGGGGCGGGTCGCCGCGCTCGGCGAGCGAGGGGTCACGAGCGCGCGCCTGGCCGAGCGCCTCGTTGCCCTTGTCGACGTCGGCCGACGCGACGTCGAGGCCGAGCGTCTGCACGCGGCGCTGGTACAGCCGCCCGAGATCGAACCACGGAGCGGCGAGGTCGGGCGCCTTGCCCTTCGCGTCGTCGAGCAGCGCGAGCGGGTTCTCGAGATCGCCCGAGAGGATCATCGCGACCGCGAGGTTCACCTGGGCGCGCACCTCGCCGGGGTTTCGGGCGAGGGCCGTCTTCAGCCGCTTGAGCGCGAGGTCGAGTTTGCCGCGCTTGAGCTCGAACGTGCCGAGCGCGAACAGCTCGCCGTAGCCGGCCTTGTCTTCGGCGGCGCGCCGCATGACGCGCTGGGCGACGGCCTCGGAGCCGGTGCCGCCGCGCTCGAGGCGCCAGACGTCTTCGGCGGGCGTGTCGGCGAACGCGCTGAAGTGCACGAGCTGCTCGCCGAGCAGCGGCATGACGCCGATGACCCCGATGAGCAGGGCCGCGACGACGCGCTCGGCGAGCGTGAGGTAGAGGGCGACGGCTCCGAAGAGGAAGAGCAGCGACGGCGCGACGCCGAGGCGGAAGACGATGGGCAGCGTGAGCAGCACGAGCCCGATGGCGGCGGCCTGCCAGCGCGGGACGGCGCGGGGAAAGAAGAACTGCAGGTCGAAGAGAAAGTAGCGGGCGCGGCGCGCGAAGAGCACGGCGACGACGAGGGTGCCGGTGAGGAGCAGCGCGGTGAGCAGCGCTGCTCCGACGTCGGCGAGCAGGGGCCGCGCGTAGCGGGGCTCGCCGAGCGTGCGCGCGACGCCGGCCTGGAGCGCCGAGAAGTAGCGGCCGATGTCGCTCGGGTCGGCTGCGAAGTAGGCGCGCGCGAGGCCGAAGTGAGACGACGGCAGGTTGGGCGCGAGCTCCATGGCGCCGAGGGCCTGCTCGATCGCGACGGCCGAGGCGCCTTCGGTCTCGTGCTGGGCGGCGGCGCGGAGCATGGCGATCGACCAGGCCTCGAAGTCGAGGGCGCCGACCTCGGCCTTGAGGCGCAAGAGCTCGGAGCGGGCGTTGGCCTCGGCCTTGGGGTCGCTCGCGAAGGCGGCGTTGGCGACGCGCCAGCGATCCCACGCGGCGTCGAGGTCGGCGTCGCCGAGCTTCGTGACCTGAATGGGCGGCACGGCGGGCTTCGCGGGCGCGGCCTCGACCTTCTTGGGCTCGGCCTTCTTGATGGGTTGTGGCTTGGGCGCCTCTTTGGGCTGCTCGTCGGGCTCGTCGGGCGAGTCGATCTCGGCGTCTTCGCCGGGCTTGAGATCGATGGGCTGGCGAGGCGCGGTCTCGTCTTCCTTCGGAGCGGCGGGCGGGGGAGCAGGCGCGGGTGCGGGCGCCTTCTTCGGCGTGGGCTTCGCGTCGGGGTCGACGAGATCGACCTGGGCCCAGGCAGGCGAGCCCGCCGAGAGCAGCAGCACGAAGGTCAAACAACGTCGCACTCGACGCCCGAGCATAGGTGATAAGGCCCCGTTTCCAAGATGGGAAAGAGCGGAGAGGCCCTGGAGCGGCTCATCGACGTCATGCGCCGGTTGCGCGAAGGCTGCCCGTGGGATCGCGAGCAGGACATTCGCTCGCTGCGGCCCTACCTGATCGAGGAGTGCTACGAGGTGCTCGACGAGATGGACCGGGTGGCCTACGGCGGCCCGTGGAAACCGCTGGGCGAGGAGCTCGGCGACCTGATGTTCCAGATCGTCTTCCACGCGTGCCTCGCCGAAGAGAAGGGCGAGTTCGACATGGGCGACATCGCGACGTGGATCGCCGACAAGCTGGTCTCGCGGCACCCGCACGTGTTCGGCGACCTGAAGCTGAAGGGCTCGACGGCGGTGCTCGAGAACTGGGCGAAGCTGAAGGCCGAGGAGCGCAAGAAGAAGACGGGGCGCGCGGGGTCGGTGCTCGACGGGGTGCCGCAGGGGGCGCCGGGGCTGCAGCGGGCCGAGCGGCTGACCGAGAAGGCGTCGCGCATCGGGTTCGACTGGCCCTCCTTAGAGGGCGTGCGGGCGAAGCTCGACGAAGAGCTGAAGGAGCTCGACGAGGCGATCGCGCAGAAGGACAAAGACGCCATCGAGCACGAGCTGGGCGACGTGCTGTTCTCGATGGCGAATCTGGCGCGGTTTCTGAACACGCCGGCGGAAGACGCGGTGAGGCAGACGAACAAGCGGTTCACGGCCCGCTTCCAGCACATGGAGGCGAAGCTCGACGCCCAGGGCCGCAAGTTCGACAAGGTGCCTCTGGACGAGCTGAACGCGCTGTGGGAAGAGGCCAAGCGCGAAGAACGTAAGGCTCTAGGAGAATTGAAACGTGGCGAACACGCGTAGTGCCCAGAAGCGCAACCGTCAGTCGTTGAAGCGCCGTGCCCGTAACCTGTCGATCCGCAACTCGGTGAAGACGGCGATCAAGAAGGCCCGCGAGGCCGTCGCCGGCGCGGACAAGACCAAGGCGGCCGAGGCCGTGCGCAACGCGACGCGCATGCTCGATCGCGCGGCGACCCGCGGCGTGCTGCACGCCCGCAACGCGTCGCGCCGGGTGGCGCGCCTCGCGGCCGCGCTCTCTGCGAAGAAGTAGTCGTCCCTGAGAAGACCGGGGGTGAGGGGCCATGACGAGAACGTCGGCCGTGATCATCGCTGCGCTCGCGATCGTGGCTGCGCTCGTGATCCCCTCCTGCGGCACGAAGTCTCCGTGCTCGGCGGCGGCCTGTGAGGGCTGCTGCTCCGAGGCGGGCGTCTGCCTCGTCGGCACCGCGAACGCAGCGTGCGGCTCGAGCGGCGCCGCGTGCACGAACTGCCTGACCGACGTCTGCTTCGACGGCCGCTGCATCGCGGCGACCTCGTGCGCGAAAGACGGCGAGTGCGGCGCCGTGAGCTGCCGCTGCGGCGACGGCGTCGACGTCGACGCGAAGGGCTGCAAGGCCGGGCGGTGCCAGACTCCGGGCGAGCTGTGCGACGGCGCGTGCACGGCGGCCGGGCACCCGCGGCCAGGCTCGACCGACGGCGGCACCCCCGGCATCAGCTTCTGCGTCGACGGCACCGCGAGCGTCTGCACCGGCACCGAGCTGTGGTGGAGCGGCACCCAGTGCTGCGTGACCGTGGGCTACGGGCGGTGCGCGATGGGCACCGCCGCCTCGTGCTTCGGAGCCGACCTCGAGTGGACGGGCTCCACCTGCTGCGTGAAGGCCTCCTACACCCAGTGCGTCGACGGCACGGCGTCGGCGTGCGCCGGAGATCTGCTGGAGTGGACCGGGCTGCAGTGCTGCGTGAAGGACTCGTTCAACCTCTGCGTCGAGGGCACCGCGGCCGCTTGCAGCACGGCGGACCTCGTGTGGACCGGCGCTCGCTGCTGCGCGGTGAACGCGTTCACGAGCTGCGTCGACGGCGACGCCGTGAGCTGCCAGAGCGCGAACATGGCTTGGACCGGCGCGAAGTGCTGCGTTCGGAACCGGGCGGGCTGCGCTGCGGGGACCGCTGCGTCGTGCGGCGGTGATTGGACCGGCTCGCTCTGCTGTACCTAGCCGGCGCTCCCCTCACCCTGGCCCTCTCCCCTACGGGGGAGAGGGGACTCGGCCTCGACTTCTTCAGCCTACCTTGCAGCGCTGGAGCTCCAGCTCGACCTTCTCGAGCAGCGTGCGCTCTTGCGCGTGCCACTTCGCCTTGCTGGGGTCCGCGAGCGTCTTCCTCGCTCGCGTCGCGATGTACTCGAGCTCTTCGACCGTGCTCGCGCTCGGCTGCGGCGGCGGCTGCGGCGAGCTGATGCGCAGCGCCCCGAGGTCGAGCACGAAGTACGCGCCGTCGCGCCGCGCCGTGCCGACCCGCACGAGCTCTTGCGAGCCGTCGGGCCGCGCGACCTCGACCATCACGGGCAGTCCCGGGCTCATCCGTCGTCGTCCTCGTCGGCGTGGCCGTGGTGCCCGTGGCGGCACTCGGGCGCGCTCGGCGCCGTGTACTCCTGCAGCGTCCACACCGAGCCGGTCGTGAAGCCCGGGCGCTGCAGCGGGTTGAAGACCGAGCTCGACGTCACCATGCCGCCCAGCGAGCCGCTGGGGCCGCTCACGATCTTCAGCGTGCACCCCGCGAGGATGATGAACGTCTGCGGCACGCTGTTCGATGAGACGGTGCAGGTGCCGACGGCCGTGTACGAGCCCTGCGGCAGATCGAACTTCGCGTAGAACTGCTGCACGAGCGCCTCGGGGAACAGCGCGTTCGTGAGCTGCAGGCACGCGGTCGCGCGGCCGATGCGCTTGCGCACGCTCTTGAGCTCGCCGTGGCTGCGGTTGGTGCGGACGCTCCAGAGGCTCGCGCCCAGGCGCACGTTTGTAGAGAACGGCGCTGCGGCGCACACCGCCGGGTCGGGCGGTGTCGATGGGTCTTCGAAGCTCTTGAACACGTACGTCTCTTCACCGGCGAGTGCGGGCACCGAGAGCAGCAGCAGCGGGAGCAGGAGCCTCATGCATCACCTCCACGACACTTCGTAGTCGGCGTCGAACAGACCCAACTTCCGGCCCTGCACCTTGACGTCGTGACAGCCCAGCGCGCGGAGCACCGCGATGAAGACACCCTCGTGGTACGCGTGCGGCATGAAGTCGCGCCGCATCTTGAACACGCACGTGTTCCCACCGGTGACGATGGTCTCGCGCGAGCCGTAGCTGACGGCGGTCTTGTAGGCGACGGGCGCGGCGCGCATCAGGCGCTTCGGCTCGCCGGCCGAGACCGTGACGAGCGTGCGGCCGACGGCGGTGGCGAGGAAGTCGTCGATCGCCTGCTCGCCGAGCTTGCGAATCGCCGCGTCGAACCCGCCCATCATGGGGATGAGCAGCTTCGCGGCCTCGAACGCGGCCGGCAGGAACGTGGCGATCGGGTAGTTGAAGAAGTCGACGTACTTCTTCTCGGGCAGGTGCGCGGCGACCTGGGCCCGCGCGCTCGGCCCGAGCAGCTTCTCGGTGGCGAGCAGCACGCCGTTGAAGAACATGCCCTTGCAGGTGTCGTCGTCGTTCGCGAAGCGCAGCCGATCAGACAGATCGGAGATGGTGAGATCGGGCGCGAGCACGACGCGCGGGAGCTTCGGGGCCGGAGCCGGAGGAGTGACGTTCGGAGTCATAGGCGGATGAGCTGCGCTCCCCAGTGAACGTTCGCGCCGGCGGCCGCGAGACAGACGAGGTCTCCGCTGCCGAGCGCGACCCGGCCCTCTTTCACGTCCATCGACAGCGCGACCAGCATGCCGGCCGCCGAGGTGTTGCCGAGCGTGTCGACGGTGCAGGCGACGCGGTCTGCGCCGAGCTCGGCGGCCGAGACGAAGCGGTCGAGCACGCGCTTGTTCGGCTGGTGCAGGTAGAAGCGCTTCACGCCGTTCGTGTGGCCGACGGCGTCGATCGCGTGGCGCATCAGCTTCGGGTAGCTCGCGGCGACCACGTGGCCGTTGACGACGAAGGCGTAGTCGACAGGGCGAGCGGCGGCGCTGAGATAGGGGAGCTCAGCACCACCGCCTCGCTTGAGCACGAGCTGCTCGTGCCCATTGCCTGACAGCGACTTCACGATTCCGCGATCGCCGCCTGTCCCCCGCACCACGACCGCACCGGCGCCATCGCCGAAGACGTACATCGATAAAAAACCCGAGACCGCTTTGCCCGAAGCGGTCTCGAGCTCGCCGCAGTACACACGTCGATCGACGTGCGCCGAGGCAAAATTGCTGGCCACGAGCGCGACGGTGTTCATCGCGCCGGTTGAGACGAGCTTGTGGACGAGGTCGAGCACGTACGGCGTGCCGCCGCAGCCGTCGTTCACGACGATCGCGGTCGCGTCGGCGCGCAGCTCGAGGCGGCGATGGAGCTCCATCGCGTCGTGGTTGAAGTCGGGCTGGTCGGGAGTGCACGTGACGACGAAGAGCGCGTCGAGCTCCTGCGGCGCGAGCCCGGCGCCCTTGAGCGCGTCCCACAGCGCGAGCTCGGCCATGTCGCAGTTCGAGCGAAGCCCCACGACCGGCGGCACTGACGTGCCGGTCTCGGCGTCCACGCCGCAGAGGAAGCGGCGCTCCGTGATGCCGGTGCGCTCCTGAATCAGCTCGGCGCTCCAGCCCGGGATGGCCCGGGCCATCGTCTCGTTCGTGATGATCTGGTCGGGGGTGAAGTCGCCGACGCCGACGATGGTGGTCGCTTGCCGCATGAGGGTTGACCGAACCCAGAGCAACCGCAGGGCCCAGCGCCAAGCGCCTGATTCGAGGCCTGTAGGCGGGGCTGCGATGTTTCACTTCTGAAGCGCTCTTCCTATGAAGAGGCCTGTCGCGCGATACTTCATTTCCGATGCGTGGCCCGGCAGAGCGGAAGTCGCTGTTCGTGCCGGTGCTGTGCTTGCCGCCGCTGCACGCGTGCTGGTCGGTGAACGTGACGGAGCAGGGCATGGGGCTGGTGGCGCGGCCGACGCGCGGCGGGCATGGGCCGGTCGAGGGCGAGTCGATCGAGCTCGACTTCCCGCTGCCGGCGGGGCCGCGCATTCGAGTGCACGGCGTGGTGCGCTGGCGGCACGACACGGCGATGACGTCGCTGGGCGTGCGGTTCGAGCGCTTCGAGGGCACAGGGCTCGTCGACCTGCGGCGCTTCCTCGCGGCGCACCGGCTGCGGGTGGTGGTGGCGGGCGCGCCGCGCGGGCTGCAGCGGGCGCTCGAGCTCGCGTTTCACAACGAGGTGGAGCTGTTGTTCGCCGACGACCCGGTCGAGGTCGAGCGGCTGCTCGGCCGCGGCGACGTGGCGACGGTGCTCTTGTGCGGAGAAGACGACTACCAGGCGGTGGCGCTGGCGCACCTGATCGAGGGCGCCTCGCGGGCGGCGACGCTGCACCTGGGCCGGCCGGCGGAGCTCAAGCCGCGCGTGGTGTTCGCGGCGAAGGCGGCGCCCGACCTGCTCGTCGAGCTGTTCAACAGCGGTGGCATCGAGCAGGCGCTGCCGGCCGACGCTCCGGTGGCGCAGCTGCGCAACGCGGTGCTGACGGCGTGCCGGGCGCACGAGGTGCAGCTGCAGCAGCAGCGCATGTCGGTCGAGCTCGAGCGGCTCTTGCGCGATCGGGCGCGGCCACTGCTGACGCTGGCGGCGGGCGTCGAGGGCCCGGGCTTCACGAGCGCGCCGATGCGCGAGGTGATCGCGACGGTGCGACAGGTGGCTCCGTTCAAGGTGACGGTGCTGCTGCAGGGCGAGACGGGCACCGGCAAAGAGGTGCTGTCGCAGCGCGTGCACGAGCTGTCGCCGCGGGCGCACGCGCCGTTCGTGGTGCAAGACTGCGGAGCGCTGCCCGAGACGCTGCTCGACAGCGAGCTGTTCGGGCACGTGAAGGGCGCGTTCACGGGCGCAGTGTCGGATCACCCGGGCCTGTTCGTGCTCGCCGACGGAGGCACCATCTTCCTCGACGAGATCGAGAACACGACGCCGAACCTGCAGGCGAAGCTCCTGCGCGTGATCGAGACGGGCGACGTGCGCGCCGTGGGCGGCACGTCGGTGCGGCGCGTCGACGTTCGGGTGATCGCGGCGAGCAACCGGCGGCTCGCAGACGAGGTGGCGGCGGGCCGGTTCCGCGCCGACCTGTACTACCGCCTGAACACGTTCGTGGTCGACGTGCCTCCGCTGCGTGAGCGGCGCGACGACGTGCTGCCGCTCGCGCGCTCGTTCGTCGACGCGCTGAACGAGACGCACGGGAAGTCGGCGCGTGGCTTCACGCCGGACGCCGAGGCGGCGCTCATGGGCTGGAGCTGGCCGGGCAACGTGCGCGAGCTGCGCAACGTGGTCGAGCGGGCGGTGCTGCTGTCGGCGCCGGTCGAGACGATGGGCGCCGACCGGCTGCCGCGCGCGCTGTCGGGGCCGGCGAGCGAGGCCGCCCGATCGGCGTCGCTGCGCGACCAGCTGGCGGCGATCGAGCGGCAGCTGATCGGCGACGCGCTGTCGAAGCACGGCGGCGTGGTGCGGCGCGCCGCCGCCCAGCTGCAGATGGACGCGGTCACGCTCGCGCGGCGTGCGCGGAAGCTGGGGCTGGAGCCCGGCTCGGCTTGAGCGCGCTGTAGGCGAGCAGCGCGGCGACGACGGTCGCGAAGGCGCCGGGGCCGGCGAAGAAGTAGCGCCAGCTGATGAAGGCGTTGAAGGCCTGCGCGGCGACGAGCGACCACGCGACGACGGGCGGCAGGCGATCGAGCTGCCAGGCGGCGACGGCCGAGAAGAGCAGAAACGCAGACGCCATCAGGCCGAACCCGAACCAGAAGCCGTACCAGGTCGAGTCGGCGCCGTTGAAGTCGAAGTGCACCGCCTTCATCGAGGCGAAGACGACGTCGGAGGCGGGGCCGAGGCTCTTCTGCGCGAGCATGCCTCCGGCGGTGTGCATGACGCAGAAGATGAAGAGCAGGCCTGCGGCGATGCGATGAGCTTTCATTTGAAGTGCTCCGTGAGCCAGGTGAGGACACGGCTCCAGCCGTCGCCGTGGCTCAAGCAGGCGTCGGGAGCGTTGGTGAAGCCCTCGTGGCGCAGGGTGACGCGCGTGCCGCCGGGGATGACGTCGAGCCGGTACGTGATGGTCGTGACGGAGCCGCTCGGGTCCCAGTCGTAGCGCCACGTGTGCACGAGCTTCTTCGGAGGGTCGACCTCGAGGAACTCGCCCTCGACCGAGAACGGCTTGCCGTCGGCGCCCTTCCCCACGCTGCGCCACTTGCCGCCGGGCTTCACGTCTCCCGTCCACTTCGTGACCCGGTACAGGTCGTCGGAGCCCCACCACTTCGCGATCTCTTCGCTCGCGAGGGCGCGGAACACGCGCTCGGGCGGCGCGGCGATCTCGACGAGCGCGTGGACGGTGCCGGCGCCGACGTCGGCGACGGAGCGGGCTGTTCTCATGGCTTGCTCTCCAGGTAGTGCTTCAGGTTGTTGAGGCTGTGGAGCCAGAACGCGCGGTAGCCCTCGACCCAGCTCGCCACCGCCTGCAGCTGCCGCGGCTGGAGCTGGTACAGGCGCTCGCGGCCCGAGCGCTGCTCGGTGACGAGCTCGGCCTCGCGCAGCACCCGCAGGTGCTTCGAGATGGCCGGGCGTGACTGGTGGAAGTCGACGGCCAGCGCGTTGACGGGCGTCGGGCCCGCGCGCAGGCGATCGAGGATCGCGCGGCGCGTGGGGTCGGCGATCGCGCGGAAGACGTCGTTGCGGTTGGCTGCGGCTGATGCGTGAGCCATTGGTTACTCATATTGATATCTCTAACGCCTCGGCTCGGTCAATAGGTAATCATCTGGCTACATATCTCGAGCCGCGGCCACGACGTGCGCCGCTACCAGCCCGTGCACAGCCGCTCGTACCCTTCGCGCATCAGCGCGTCGGCGAGCCGGCGCAGCGCGGCGCCGCGGTTCGTCTCGGTGCCCACGATCACCCGATCGCTGTCGGAGGCCAGGCCCGAGAGCACGTCTTCTTCGCCCGTCACCTGCGCCTGCGCGAGCAGCGCGCCGCCGCGCAAGAGCCGCAGCTGCACCGTCGCGGTGAGGCGGTACGTCGGGCGAGGGATGCCGCCGTCGCTGATCGGCGTGAGCATCGGCACCGCGCTGACGCCGAGCACGGTGCCCTCGATGCGCGCCTCGGCGTCCTCGCCGCCCAGCGTGCCCGCGCGGATGAGCTGCTCGCGCAGCGCCTGCGTGAAGAGCGCCTCGGCTCCCGGCTCGGGAGTCACGTTCACGAACACCGGCGCCTGCACGTACCGGATGCCCTGCGGCAGCGGCCCGCCAGGCGCGGTGAACCGGTACCCGCACGCCGCTGCGAGCCCCAGCACCGCGGCGAGGGCAGCGCGGCGCGCGCTCACCAGCCGAGCTCCTGCTCGATCTCTTCGATGCGCTCTTCGAACGGCTCGCGATCGAGCGAGCGCTCGCGCCCCCAAATGAACCCGAACACGAAGGCCGCGAGCCCGACCAGCGTGCCTGACGCGCCGACGATGAAGTCGGGGCCGGGGTGCCCCTGCAGCGCGGCCTCGAGCCCCGTCGCGAGAAACGTGATGCCCGTGAGCAGGGCGAGGCCTCCGCCGGTGACGAGCAGGGCCGGGGGCACGTAGCTCGGCATGGTGTCGATGAGCTTCTGGCGCTCGATGACGAGCTCGCGGCGGTGCAGGTCGAGCGGCAGCGACGGCCGAGCCTTGAGCGGCGGCGCGTCTTCACCCTTCGGCACGCCGTCGGGCACCGGGCCGTCGGGCGGAGGGATCACGAGGGGCGCGTCGTCTTTCGGTCTCTTCGACGGCGGCGGCTGCTCGACCGGAGGTGGCTCGTCGCCGCCGCCGAGCAGATCGGTCGACTGCGCGAGCACCAGCGCGACGAGCACCGCGGACATCAGCCGACCACGAAGTTGACCAGGCGCTTGGGCACGAACACGAACTTCCGGAGCGTCTTGCCGGCGAGCGCGGCCTTCACCTTGTCGTCGGCCTCGGCGGCGGCCCGAACCTCGGCCTCGGCGGCGGCGACCGGCACGCGGATCTCGCTCTTCAGCTTGCCGTTCACCTGCACGGCGTAGGGGATGACGTCGTCGACGACCAGCGCCGCGTCGTACGGCGGCCACTGCTCGTCGATGAGCATCGTCTTGCCGCCGTACGCCTCGTTGATCTCGTCGGCGATGTGCGGCGCGAACGGCGACAGCAGCCGGCCGAGCGTCTTCACGGCGTCGTGCATCGCGGCCGAGTCGGGGTTCTGCACGAGGTACAGCGCGTTCACGAACTCCATCGTGCCGGCGATGGCGGTGTTGAACGAGAGCCGCTCGATGGCCTCGGTCACGCGCTTGATCGCCTTGTGGGTGTGCTTCTTGATCTCGAGCGCGTTGGCCTCGTTCGCGGCGGTCGCCGAGCGCTGCGCCGAGGCGAGCGCCCAGACGCGCTTCAGGAAGCGGAAGGCGCCCTCGACCTGCTCGTCGCTCCAGTTGAAGTCCTGCTGGGGCGGGCCGGCGAAGAGCACGTAGAGCCGCGCGGTGTCGGCGCCGTACTTCGACACGATGTCCGACGGGGCGACGACGTTGCCCCAGCGCTTGCTCATCTTGCGGCCGTCGGGGCCGTTGACGATGCCCTGCGTGATGAGGCGCGTGACCGGCTCGTCGCTGTGCACGAGGCCGAGCTCGCGCATCACCCGGTACCAGAACCGGAAGTAGAGCAGGTGCATCGTCGCGTGCTCGGGCCCGCCGACGTAGATGTCGACCGGCAGGTATCTCTTCGCGGCCTCGGCGTCGAACGGCGCCTTCTCGTGGTGCGGCGAGAGGTAGCGCGCGAAGTACCAGGTCGAGTCGACGAACGTGTCCATCGTCTCGGTCTCGCGGCGCGCGGGGCCACCGCACTTCGGGCAGGTCGTGTTGACCCACGACGGCACCTTCGCGAGCGGAGGCTCACCCTTCCCCGTCAGCACCGCCTGCGTGTCGATCTGCGGCAGCGTGACCGGCAGCTGGTCGACCGGCACGGGGATGCCCTCGCGCTTCGGGTCGCACTTCTCGCAGTAGACGATCGGAATCGGGGTGCCCCAGTAGCGCTGGCGCGAGAAACCCCAGTCTTTCTGGCGCCAGGTGACCGTCGCCTTGCCGAGCTTGGGGCCCTCGTTCTTGCGGAAGTCGGCCGAGGGCAGGTTGCCGGCGGCGAGCACGAAGCCGTCGTCGGTGTAGGGCAGCTCCTTGTCGGCGGGGCCGACGGCGCGCTCGACGGGCAGGCCGTACTTCTTGGCGAACTCGAAGTCGCGGGTGTCGTGCGCGGGCACGCTCATCACCGCACCGGTGCCGTACTCGGCGAGCACGAAGTTGGCGATCCACACGGGGACCTTCTTCTTCGTGGCCGGGTTCGTGACGTACTCGCCGGTGAAGACGCCCTCTTTCTCGGCGCCCTCTTCGGTGCGCTCGGTCTTCGACTTCGCCTTCATCTTCGCGACGAAGGCGGCGACGTCGGGCCTCTGGGTGACGCGGTCGACGAACTTGTGCTCGGGCGCGACGACCACGTACGTGCAGCCGTGAATCGTGTCGACGCGGGTGGTGAAGATCTTGATGTCGTCGAAGTCGACCTCGACGCCTTCGCTGCGCCCGATCCAGTTGCGCTGGGCGGCGGTGATGCGGTCGGGCCACTCTTTGAGGTCGTCGAGGGCGTCGAGCAGGGCCTGCGAGTACTTCGTGATGCGGAAGGCCCACTCGGGCATCTCTTTGTCGAGCACCGGCGAGTCGCAGCGCTCGCACTTGCCGTCTTTGACCTGCTCGTTCGCGATGACGGTGAGGCAGCCGGTGCACCAGTTCACCTTCGAGAAGCGGCGGTACACGAGGCCGCGCTCGAGCATCTTCACGAAGAACCACTGGTTCCAGCGGTAGTACTCGGGCTTCGAGGTGTCGACCTCGAGCGCCCAGTCATACGCGTAGCCGAGCGAGCGGATCTCTTTCTTGAACGACGCGATGTTCTCGGCGGTGCGCGTCGCGGGGTGCACGCCGTCTTTGATCGCGGCGTTCTCGGCGGGCAGGCCGAACGCGTCCCACCCCATGGGGTGAACGACGTCGAAGCCGAGCATGCGGAAGTAGCGGGCGTAGACGTCACCCAGCAGGTAGTTGCGGACGTGCCCCATGTGCATCTTGCCGCTGGGGTACGGGAGCATCTCGAGGACGTACTTCTTGCCCTTGGGCCCTGCGCGGCCGGCAGCGAAGGCCTTCGTAGCGTCCCAGCGCTGCTGCCACTTCGGCTCCAGCTCCTTCGGCTCGTACTTCTCGTTCATGGCTGATGGCTCATAGTGGGTGACGCACGCGCTGGGAAGTTCCGACATCGCCGCGAGTGTGGGAAAACAACAGGTCTGCGCATGGGGTCGGATGACGCTGCCGTGCTGTTGACGCTCGCGTTCGAAGACGTGCGCGAGTTTCAGCTGCAATGGGAAGGGGTCATCTCGCACGGCAGCTGCTTCGTGCCCTGGCCCCGCCCGCTGCCCTCGGAGCAGCGCGTGAAGCTGCACGTGATCGTCGTCGGGGCCGGCACCGCCGATCTCGACGCGATCGTCGACTTCAACGACGTCGACTCGTTCGGCCGCAACGGCTCGCTGCTGAAGCTCGGCGCCGAGGCCATCGCGCAGCTCAAGGTGCTCGCCGAGCGGGCGGTGCTGCCGCCGCGGCCGTCGGCGCCGACGCCGCTCGTGCTGCAGGAGGTCTCGAAGAACACCTCCTGGGGCGAGCACGTGGCCCCCGGCGCCTCGCCCTGGCCGAGCAAGCCGTCGTCGCTCGCCCTGACCGAGCTCTCGCTCGACCTGCCTCCCGTCGAGAAGATCGCGCCGCTCATCATCACCGGCGAAGAGCTGCCGCCCGAAGAGCCGGCGCCCCCGATCGTCGAGCCCGCAGCTCCCCGCAAGGCAGAGGAACCGTCGGTCGTCGTCGCAACGCCTGCTCCAGCGATCGAGCCTGCGCCTCCGAGCGCCCCCGTCGAACCGCCGGTCGTCGTCGAACCGCCTGCTCCACCCGTCGAGCCTGCGCCTCCGAGCGCCGCCGTGGAACCGCCCGTCGTCGTCGCGACGCCTGCTCCAGCCATCGAGCCCGCGCCTCCCTCTCCCCTCGTAGGGGAGAGGGCCGGGGTGAGGGGGTCGG
>JBGALX010000023.1:0-173528 GCA_044223505.1 Myxococcaceae bacterium | reverse complement strand
GTGCGGGTGCTGTCGGCGCCCGAGTACCGCGCGACGGTGCGCGACCTGCTCGGCCTCTACGTGCGCACGCCGCTGTCGCAGGCCGACTGGGCGGCGGGCTTCGACAACGGCGCCAACATTCACGTCGACGACAACCTGCTGTCGGCGCTCGCCGACGAGAGCGAGACCCTCGCGGGCGAGTACGTGAGCACGCGCGCGCGCGTCGACTTCCCCTGCTTCGACGCCGCCAACATCACCGACGCCTGCATGCAGGAGCTGATCGCGAAGCTCGGGCGCAGGGCCCACCGCCGGCCGCTGACCGCCGGGCAGCAGAGCGAGCTGTTCACGTTCTTCCAGGTCGTGGCCGGCGACGTCGGCGACAAGAAGACGGCGGCGCAGGCGGTGGTGGCACGGCTGATCACGGCCCCGCAGTTTCTCTACCGCAGCGAGGTGGGCCGGGTGATGGCTCCGGGCGCCGACCTCTACACGCTCGACGAGTTCGAGAAGGCGACCCTCGTCTCGTACACCCTGACCGGCTCGATGCCCGACGAGGCGCTGCTCGCCGACGCCGAGGCGGGGCAGCTCGACGAGGCCGCGCTGCGCCGGCACGTTCGCCGGCTCTGGGCGAGCCCCGCCGCCCGCGGCCGCATCGGCGACTTCTTCCGCCAGTGGCTCAAGCTCACCCGCGTCGACGAGATGGCGGCCCGCCCCGCCGACTACCGGAAGCTGCCGACCCCCGAGCTGGGCGGGTCGCTCAAGGCCGAGCTCGACGGCTACCTCGCCGCCGTCGTCTTCGACGGAGCCGGCACGCTGCCCGCGCTCTTCACCGAGAGCTTCACCATCGCCGACGCGAACACCGCGCCGCTGTACGGCCAGACCGCGACCGGCCCGACGCGGCTGCAGCTCGACCCCGCCCAGCGCAAGGGCGTGCTGACGCTCGCGAGCTCGATGGCCGCCATCGCCTCGGCCGACGACGCGCTGAAAGACCGGCCCGTGCTTCGCGGCCTGATGGTGAAGCGGCAGCTGCTGTGCGACGAGGTCGGCCCGCCCTCGGCGGTGAACACGGTCGCCGCGATGAACACCGCGATGCAGGTGCCGAACTTCGCGCAGCTCACGACGCGCGAGCAGTACGAGGCGATGATGCAGCAGGGCGACGAGTGCCGCGCCTGCCACCGGCAGTTCATGCCGCTCGGCTTCACGCTCGGCCGCTACGACGCGCTCGGCCGGTACCGCACCGAGCAGAACGGCCGGCCCGTGAACAGCGCGGTCGCCGACGTGCCGTTCGCCGGCAAGGTGCGCGGCTTCAGCGGCGGCACCGAGCTCGCCGAGGCCATCGCCGCGAGCCCGACCACCGCCGGCTGCTTCAGCCAGAACTTCGTCGCCTTCGCGACCGGCGCCGCGCACACCGACCCCACCGACAGCTTCAGCCGCGCGCTCGTGCAGAAGCTGGGCTCGGGCCCGCTCGCCATCGCCCGCTACGTCGAGGAGCTGCTCGTCAGCCCCTCGCTCTACCTGCGCAAGGGCGTGCCGTTCGTGCCGCCGGCGATGGGCGGTGGGGGAGGAGGCGGCGGCGGGGGCGGGAGCGCTGGAGGCTCCGGCGGTTCGGGCGGCTCGGGCGGGGGCATGCAGTCGGCGGTGACGCTGCTGCTCGGGTCGGGGGCCCGCATCGATGGCGACCGCTCGGTGACGTCGACCGACGGGCAGTACCGCCTGCTGTACCAGCTCGACGGCAACCTGGTGCTGTACCGCACCGCCGGCGGAGCGCTGTGGGCGAGCAACACCGCGGGCACCAGCGTCGGCCGCACGGTGATGCAGGCCGACGGCAACCTCGTGGTCTACGACCGCGACGACGTGCCCAGGTTCCACACGAGCACGTTCGGGAACCCCGGCGCCCAGCTCTACATCGACGGCGCGGGCAAGCTGTTCATCATCACTCCCGGCGGGGCGCGGCTGTGGAGCTCGGGAGGCACGCCATGACGCTGAACCGCAGGGACTTCGTGTTCGGCTCGCTGAAGGCGGCGGCGCTGTTGTCGCCGGTGCTGTCGCTGCGCCGCGCCGAGGCGCAGGCGATGGCGCCGAAGCGGCTGTTCGTCTGGGTGAACTCGGCCGGCTTCCCCGACGAGAACGCGTTCTTCACGAACGGCGCGGGCACGAGCTGGGAGGGCGAGATTCTGCGCGACTGCGCCGACCTGCGCGGGCAGATGGTCATCATCGACGGCGTCGACATTCGCGACTCGGGCTACAACGCCGCCGGAGCGAACCACGCGCGAGCGCCCGGCAAGGTGGTGACGGCGGCCGACGTGATCGACGACGGCTCCGAGGGGCTGCCGGGCGGCATCTCGATCGATCAGTTCGTGGCGCAGCGGCTGGGCCTCACGTCGCTCGAGGTGAACGTCACGACGGTCGAGGGGCGCAGCGACGAGTCGATTCGCGAGCGGCCGTTCGCGACGGGCCCGCGCGCGTTCAAGATCGCGATCAAGCCGCCGTCGGTGGCGTTCGACCGCATGTTCGGGGGCTTCGTGCCGCCCGAGCAGAACAACCCGATGCGCGACGCGCTGATTCGCAGGCTCAAGGCGCGGCGCTCGCTGCTCGACGGCATGACGACCGACCTCTCGCGGCTGCGGCGCGAGCTCTCGGGCATGGAGAAGCTGAAGCTCGACATTCACGAAGAGGCGATTCGCACCGCCGAGCGCAGCGTCGAGATGGACCTCGGCAGCGTGCCGCCCCCGCAGGCGGCGTGTACGGTGCCCGCACGCCCGACGAACGACTTCACCATCGAGCACCGCTACAAGGCGCACTTCGCGACGATGTTCGCGAGCTTCTGCTGCAACCGCGCGCAGGTCGGCTCGATGGTGTGGGGCGGCTCGGGCGTCGGCGGCACCGCGTGGCACTACAACTGGGCCGGCAAGAACCTGTCGGACCTGCACAACGACATTCACCACGGCCCGCCCGAGGCCCGGCAGACGTACATCGACTGCTCGCGCGCCGACTGGAAGGAGCTCGGCAACTTCGTGCGCCTCTTGAAGGCCACGCCCGAGGGCGACGGCACGCTGCTCGACCACAGCATCGTGCTCGGCATCTCGCACTTCAGCTACCACCACGACATTCGCCGCATCCCGGTCGTGCTGTTCGGCACGCAGAAGGGCGGCTTGAACGCCGGCCGCTACGTGAAGACGCCGGGCCGCATCTACAACGACAAGGTGCTGACGTCGGTGGCGCGGCTCATGGGCGTGCCCAACGTGAACGGCTTCGGCGACGACCCGAACTGCGGGCCGGTGCCGGGGCTGTAGCCGGCTTACGGCGCCGACAGGCCGAACGACGCCACCGAGAGCGGCGGGCTGCCGTCGGCCGTCTTCTTCTTCGTCGCCGTCAGCGACAGCAGGTAGAGCTTCTTCTCGAACAGGCGCACCGCGAACACGTCGGGCGCCTCACCGGGCCGAACCTGCCACGTGCGCGCCGCCCGCTTCTCGTGCAGCTTCGGCGGAGGCGGCTGCGCGAGCACGCCCTTCGCCGCGTCGATGACACCCGCCGTCACCTTGTCGGCGGCCGGCGCGCTGCCCTTCCAGTACGCGGCCGCGAGCTCGGCCATCTTCTTCGCCTCGTTCTCGTCGTCGGGGCCGAGCCCGAACAGGTGCACCGGCTTGCCCCCGAAGACGAGGTGCGCGCCGCTCGCCTCGACGAACGCGCCGTCGTCGGCGTAGCGCGGGCGCAGGAGGCCGAACTGCGTGGCGCCGAGCTCGGGCGGCAGCGTGCCCTTCGAGAAGGCGCTCAGCACGGTGCAGATCTCGTCGCCGCCCTTCGCGGGGCACTTGCGGTTCGTGCGCGCGACCTCGCAGACCTGGTCCCACAGCTTGTCGACGTCGGCGGGCGGTTCGGCGGCGAGCAGCGAGGCGACGAGCGGAAGAGCGGTCATGCCCCTGCTGCTTAGCCCGTCACGCCCAGTCGCGGGGCTTCAAGAAGTCGGCGAGCCGCGCCTCGGGGCTGCCGGCCTCGGGGCGGTGGTCGTACTTCCACGACACGAGCGGCGGCATCGACGTGAGGATGCTCTCGATGCGGCCCTTCGACTGCAGCCCGAAGTGCGTGCCCCGGTCCCACACGAGGTTGAACTCGACGTAGCGCCCGCGGCGGTAGAGCTGCCACTGCCGCTCGCGGTCGCCGTACGCGGTCGCGCGGCGCCTCTCGACGATCGGCGCGTACGCGTCGAGGAAGCTGTCGCCGATGCTGCGAATGAGCTGAAAGCAGCCCGCACGGTCGCCGTCGTTCAGGTCGTCGACGAAGACGCCTCCGACGCCGCGCGCCTCGTCGCGGTGCTTGTTCACGAAGTACTCGTCGCACGCGCGCTTGAGCTCGGGGTAGCGGGAGCCCGTCGCCGCCTTCGCGGTGCGGTGCCAGTGCACGGCGTCTTCTTCGTACGGGTAATACGGAGTCAGGTCGTAGCCGCCGCCGAACCACCAGCCGGCGCCGTCGTCGGTGGCGAACGCGCGCACGTTCATGTGGCTCGTGGGCACGTGCGGGTTCAGCGGGTGAATGACGACGCTGACTCCGGCGGCGCGGAAGGGGCGCCCCGCGAGCTGCGGCTGACGCGCGGTCGCCGACGGAGGCAGCGTGGTGCCGCGCACGTCGCTGAAGCTGGCTCCGGCGCGCTCGAAGACGGCGCCGCCCTCGAGCACCGCCGTCACGCCTTCGCCGGTCAGGCCCGTCGTGCGCGACCAGGCGTCGCGCAGAAACTTCGCGCGCCCGTCGAGCTGCTCGAAGCGCGCGAGCAGACGTGACTGCAGGTCCTTCAAATACTCGACGACGTCGTTCATGAGGTCCTCCGCACGCCGACCGACCCCCTCACCCCGGCCCTCTCCCCTACGAGGGGAGAGGGGGTTCGTCTTCCACCGCTCTGCTTCATGCGGCCTCCACGCACTTCGCGAGGCCGTCGATGAACGTCGGCGAGTCGTTCACGCACGGCACCAGCGTGAACGACTGCCCGCCGGCCTGCAGGAACGTCTCTTTCAGTCGCAGGCCGACCTCTTCGAGCGTCTCGAGGCAGTCGGCGACGAACGAGGGGCACGCGACCGCGAGGCGCTTCACGCCGCTCTTCGCGAGCTCGACGACGTGGGCGTCGCTCGCGGGCCCGAGCCACTTGTCGCGCCCGAGCCGCGACTGAAACGAGCTCGACAGCTTCACGCCGGGCAGGCGCGCCTGCAGCTCGCGCGACGTCGCGAGGCACTGCGCGCGGTAGCAGCCCGCCGGCAGCCGGTCGCAGCACGCGTCGCTCTTCAGGCAGCCCGGGTCGGCGGCCATCACCTGGCGCTCGGGCAGCCCGTGGTAGCTCAAGAGCAGGTGCTCGGCGTCGCCCAGCGACGCCTTCACGAGCTCGGCCTGCGCGTCGAGGAAGCCGGCCGAGTGCCAGAACGGCGGCACGACCTTCACGGCCGGCACGACGGCCCGGCCCGCGAGCCGGCGGTAGACGCCCTCGAGCACCGAGCCCACGGTCGCCGACGCGTAGTGCGGGAACATGGGCAGCACGGTGAGCTGGGCGGCTCCGTTCAGCGCGTTCAGCACCGAGGGCAGCGATGGGTTGCCGTAGCCCATCGCGAGCAGCACCGGGCGGCCGAGCCGCTTCTCGAGCGCGTCGCGCTGCAGCTTCGAGAAGTGTACGAGCGGCGAGCCCTCGGGCCGCCAGACGCTCTGGTAGGCGTGAGCGCTCGTCTTCGGCCGCGTCGGCAAGATGATGAGGTTCACGAGCAGCCAGCGCTTCCACGCGGCGATGTCGATGACGCGCCCGTCAGAGAGGAACTCGCGCAGGTAGCGGCGCACCGCCGGCACCGTCGGCTCGTCGGGCGACCCGACGTTCACCATCAGCACGGGCCTGCCCTGCGCGAGCTGAAGCGTCACGACTCGGGCTTCCGCCGGAACAGGTAGCCGCGGCCGCGCAGCGTCACGATGTGCTTGGGCTCTTCGGGGTCCTCTTCGAAGAGCTTGCGCAGCCGCAGCACGAAGTTGTCGACGGTGCGGTCGGTGGGGAAGGCATCCATGCCCCAGACGGCCTCGAGAATGTCGGTGCGGGTGAGGCCGCGGTTCTCGTTGGTGACGAAGAGCTCCATCAGCTTGAGCTCCTTGTCCGACAGGCTGAGCTCGCCCTCGTTCGTCAGCGCCTGCCCGGTGTCGAAGCGGATCCACAGTCGCCCGAGCTCGAAGCGCGGCTTGCCGATCAGCTCGGGCGTGCCGGTCGCGCGGCGCAAGAGCGCACGAATGCGCGCGAGCAGCTCGGGCACGTCGAACGGCTTCGTGAGGTAGTCGTCGGCGCCGCAGTCGAGCCCGCGCACCTTCGACGTCGTGTCGCTGCGCGCCGTCAGCATCAGAATCGGGCAGCTCACGCCCTGATCGCGCGCGGTGCGCGTGAGCAGAAAGCCGTCGCCGCCCGGGAACATCACGTCGACGATCGCCAGCACCGGAGCCGGCTGCGCCGTGAACCCCGCCAGCCCCTCGGCGAAGTTCGTCGCCTGCCGCACCGCGTAGCCCGCGTGCTTCACGTTGAGCGAGACGAGCTCACGCACCAGCTTCTCGTCTTCGACGATGAGCACCGTGTCAGGCATCGGCCGAGCTCAGCACCAGCGTGAACGTGCTGCCCTTGCCCGGCCCCTCGCTCTGCGCGACCAGGTCGCCGCCCATCTGCCGCGCGAGCTGCCGCGAGATGCTGAGGCCCAGGCCGCTGCCGTGCGTGACGCCGGTCGACTTGCGCGGCGTGAACGGGTCGAACAGCGCGTCGGCGTCGTGGGGCTCGAAGCCCTGACCGTCGTCGCGCACCTGCACCTGCCACTTCGAGCCGTCGCTCTTCGCGCTCACCCGGGTCGTTCCATTGCCGTACTTCCGCGCGTTGTCGAGCAGGTTCTCGAGAATCACGCGGAACGCGTCGCGATCGGCCCAGACGTTCGGCACGCTCTCGGGCAGCGGAGCCACCTCGAGCTGCTCGCCCTGCGTCGTGCGCTTGCGGTGCGACATGACCTCGTCGAGCAGCACGTCGGCCCGCAGCCGCTCGGCGGCGCGGCGGCGCGTGACGGTGCGCTGGTACGCGAGAATGGTCTCGGCGAGGTGCTCGAGCCGGTCGCACTCGCGCACGCCCTGGCCGAGCAGCTCGCCGCGCGCGTCTTCGGGAATGCTGCCGAGCGAGAGCGACTGCAGCAGCGCGCGCACTCCGGCGATGGGCGTCTTGAGCTCGTGGCTCGTGAACTGGAGCAGGCGCTCCATGCGCTGCTGCTGCGTGCGGGCGCGGCGGGCGATGGCGAACAGCGCGAGCATGCAGGCGACGAGCGCGAACGCGAAGACGCCCGACTCGCCGCGGATCATGAACGACAGGCGCTGGGCGCGCGAGGTGTCGCTGGTGTCTTGAATGAGCCGGTTCGCGAACACGGCCCACCAGACGACGAGCGACGCGATGATCGCGAGCGCGCCCGCGAGCACGATCGTCTCGGCGTACCTCGAGAGCCACGACCTCATGACGCGAGCGCGTCGAGCAGCTGGTCGACGTGACCTTCCGTGTGCGCCGCCGACAGGAAGCTCACCTCGTACGCCGACGGCGGCAGGTACACGCCCCGCTCGAGCCAGCGCCGGTAGCCGCCGTGGTACGCCTCGACCGCCTTCGGGCGAATGTCGTCGGCCTCGAGCGGCGGCGCGGCGTCGAGGTCGAAGTACGGCCACACCACGCTGCCGACGCGCAACAGCCGCGCCTTTGCCTTCAGCGCGTGCCCGGCGAGCTTCGTGTCGACCGCGCGCCCCAGCGCGTCGAGGTGGCGGTAGACGTCGCCCTTCTTCAGCTCCTCGAGCGTGGCGATGCCGGCCGCGAGCGCGACCGGGTTCCCGGCCATCGTGCCGGCCTGGTACACGGGCCCCAGCGGAGCGAGCTGATCCATCACGCGCGCCTTGCCCGTGACGGCGCCGACCGGCAGGCCGCCGCCGACGATCTTCCCCAGCGTGGTGAGGTCGGGCTCGACGCCGCACAGCTTCGCGTAGCCGTGGTACCCGAAGCGGAAGCCGTTGATGACCTCGTCGAAGATGAGCAGCGCGCCGGCGCTCGTCGTGTGCTTGCGCAGCGCCTGGAGGAACTGAGGGCTCTGCTGCAGCAGGCCGTTGTTCGCGGGCAGCGGCTCGACGATGACGGCGGCGATGTCTCTGCCGTGCGCCTTGAACGCCTGCTCGAGCGCGTCGAGGTTGCCGAGCGGCAGCACGAGGGTGTCTTTCACGGCCGACGGCGGCACGCCTTCGCTGCCGCTCAGCCCCTGGGTGACGACTCCGCTGCCGGCCTTCGCGAGCAGGGCGTCGCCGTGGCCGTGGTAGCAGCCGGCGAACTTCACGAGCAGCGAGCGGCCGGTGTCGCCGCGGGCGAGGCGCACGGCGGTCATCACGGCCTCGGTGCCGCTGACGACGAAGCGCACCCGCTCGGCGTAGGGGAAGGCCTCGAGCACGAGCTCGGCGAGGCGCGGCTCGTTCTTGTGCACGGTGCCGAACGCGAGGCCGTCGCGGGCGGCGCGCGACACGGCCTCGACGACCGCCGGGTGGGCGTGGCCGAGAATCAGCGGGCCCCACGCCATGCAGAAGTCGACGTAGCGGTTGCCGTCTTCGTCGATGGCGTACGCGCCCTCGCCGCGAGCGAAGTAGATGGGGCGCCCGCCGACCTTCTTGAAGGCGCGCACCGGGCTCGACACGCCGGCGGGGATGAGCTGCACGGCGCGCGCGTAGAGCGCCTCAGACTTCGCGGTGCAGCCAGCTTTCGTCGTCATCGTTTCCTGCCTTCGACAGTGTTTCGAGCGTCTGACGGTAGAACGTCTCGTCCGGAGCAGAGGGTACCTCGCGCTTCACCACGCGCCACTGTCCGTTCATCTCGGCGCCGGCCCGCAGCACGTTGCCGGTGAGCAGGGCTCCGAACGGGGCGGTGCAGCCGCCCTCGAAGATGCGCAAGAGCTCGCGCTCGACGTGCACCGCGCGCGCGGTCGGCTCGTGCTGGAGCCGGTGCAGCGCCTCGCGTGTCTTGGCGTCGTCGCGGCGGCACTGAATGCCGATGGCGCCCTGGCCGGGGGCGGGCACCCAGCGGTGCGGGTTCAGGTCGTAGACGGTGAGGCCGTTCGTCTCGAGGCCGAGGCGGGTGAGGCCGGCGGCGGCGAGCACGATGGCGTCGTACTCGCCGGCCTGCAGCTTCTTCACGCGGGTGGGCACGTTGCCGCGCAAGAGCGCGGCCTGGGCGCCGGGGAACCAGGTCTTGAGCAGGGCCTCGCGGCGCAGCGACGAGGCGCCGACGCGGGCGCCGGCTTTGAGCGGCAGCGGGCCGCGCACGAGGAGGCGGTCGGCGACCGGGGCGCGCTCGAGCACGGCGGCGATGACGAGGTCCTCGGGGCCCTTCGTGGGCAGGTCTTTGAGCGAGTGCACGGCGAAGTCGATGCGCTTCTCGCGCAGGGCGGCCTCGAGCTCCTCGGTGAAGAAGCCCTTCTCGAGCTTGCCCTGGAGCTTCGAGGTGCGGTCGACGTCGCCGCGCGTCGTGATGACCTCGATCTTCACGGGCTGCCCGAGCAGCTTCACGACGTGCTCGGTCTGCCACATGGCGAGCGCCGAGCCCCGCGAACCGACGATCATGGAGACCTCCTGCGCAAAAAAGGGGACAGGCTACTTTTTTGCGCAACCGAAAAATGGGGACAAAAATGGGGACAGGCTACTTTTCCGAGTGGCCGCTGGGGTGAGCTCCTCGGTCTGCGACCGGAAAAGTAGCCTGTCCCCATTTTTGTCCCCATTGTCACAGCTCGCTCCTGGTCCGCTTGATGACCGAGTGGGTGAATGACGCGATGGAGGCCCGCAGGCGCTTCTGCTCCTTCGCGGGCAGGCCCTCGAGCAGCCGCGGCAGCGTCACCTCGAGGAAGTCGCGCCGCTCGGAGTCGATCGCCTCGAGCGCCTTCGCCCGCGCCGGCGCCGCCAGCTGCTTGAGCAGCGCGTCGCCCGCCTCGGTGCACAGCGCCTCGAGCGCCTCGCGCTCACCGTCGGGCAGCTGCAGGCCGCTCTTCGCGAGCAGGTCGTCGAGCGCGATGTGCTGCCAGCCGTCGGCCGAAGCGATCTGCTCGGGCGAGCCGAGGTCGATGACGACCGGCCCGTCTTTCCGCGACGGCAGCGCGAGCCACGGCTTGTCGGCGCCGCTGCACACCACGATCGCGTCGCACTTCTCGGCCGCCGCCCGAAACGCCTCGAGCGTGCTGCGGTTGTACGCCTTCGGCCGATAGCGGCCGAGCGCGCGCATCACCGCCTTGCCGATCTGCCCCTGCCCGAACACCGCGACGCTCGCGCCGCCGTGGAGCAAGGGCTCGAGCGCGACGGCCGCGAGCGAGTGCACGCCGGCCGACGACGACGTCGGCGCCAGCACCCGCCGCTGGTGAATCAGCGAGCCGACCGCGCGCCAGCACGCGTTGAGCGCCTTGTCGGTGTACTTCGCCGCGTGCGCCTTCTCGAAGCCCTTCAGCACCTGCCGGCCGACCGCGGGCTCGCCCTCGGCCAGCGACTCGAGCCCGGCCGCCACCCGCATCAGGTAGTGCGCCGCGGCCGGCCCGACCTTGAGGTGCATGCGCCGGCCCTGCTCGCCGAGCCGGGTCATCAGCGAGCTGCGGAGCAGCTCGGCCGCCCACTGCGCCTGGTCCGACGACAGCACCCACTCGGTGCGCGAGCACGTCTCGAGGCGCGCGATGCCGTGCGCGGCGCCGCTGTTCATCAGCTCGGCGCTCGGGCTGTCGGCGCCGCTGTCGAGCGCGACGAGCGACGCGCGCACGCCGGTCGGCCCTTCGCGAAAGTCCATGCCTACGACAGCGAGCGCGACCATTGCGGTTTCCTCTGGCTGATTTCGTGGGCGCGTTTCCCGGCGATGAACCCCGAGGTCAGCGCGTCTTTCATAGCACTCGCTCCGAGGTAGCTGCCGGCCAACACCACGCCGGCCTCGTCGGCGAGCGCGGCGAGCCCGTCGCGCACCGGCAGCGCGGCGACGGTGGGCTGGAAGACGGCGTGCGAGTGGCGATCGATGCGCAGCACCCGGCCGACGTTGCCGCCGGTGAGCTTGCGCACGTCCGAGGCGACTCCGGCGGCGAGCGCGGCGTCGTCGGCGGTCGCGCCGCGCACGAACGTCGAGAAGCGCTTGCCGTGGAACATGGTGCCGAGCGCGAACAGCTGCTCCGAGGGGCAGGCGAGGTAGCCGAAGCCCGGGCCGAAGCGGGCGTCGTCGCCCTCCCAGTGCACGACGGTGACGGGCGCGTAGGTGAGCTGGCCGAGCGTCGCGCCGAGCTTCTGTGAGACGGGCCAGAGCAGCTTCGCCGCGGTGTGGGCCTCGGTCGCGACGACGACCGCGCGAGCGTGCAGGTCTCGCCCGCCGCGCACCCAGAACCCGTTGTCGTCGCGCGTGAGCTCGCGCACCGGCGCGTTGAGCTCGATGGGCAGCACCTTCAGCGCGGCGTCTCCGATGACGCCCATGCCGCCCTTGAGGCGCCAGACGCCTTTGCGCGCGCTCCTGGTCGAGGGCATGAGCCCCTTGAGCACGCTCTTCTTCTCGATGGCGTTCGCCTGCAGGCCGGGGAAGCAGCCGTCGACGGCGAGCTCTCTGGGGTCGCCCGTCCAGATGCCGCTGACCATGGCGGCGAGCGGGCCCTCGGCGAACGAGGCGCCGAACCGCTTCGCGAAGAAGTCGTGCAGGCTCGCCGCGGGCTCGACGGGGCCGCCGACCGCCGCGTCTCTCGCGAGCGCGAGCTTCTCGCGCATGGTGACGGCGCTCGTGCTGACGAGCGTGAGCGGCGACGGCTTGAGCGCGTGCAGGCGGCCGAAGCGCGCGAGGTAGCGAATGTTCGACTCGCCCGAGAGCGCGTACGCGAGGTCGGTGAGCTTCAGCTGCTCGAGCAGCTGCCAGAAGACCTCGTAGCGGCCGTTGAAGCTCTGGGGCCCGCGCTCCATGCCGTCGCCGGTGCGGGCCTTGCCGCCGGCTTCGCCCGAGGCCTCGAGCACCGCGACGCTGGCGCCGGCCTGCCGGGCGGCGAGACCGGCGGCGATGCCGGCGAGGCCTCCGCCGATGACACAGACGTCGACGTCAGCGGCCATCGGCCACCGTCTTACACAGGGCCTCGACCGCGGTCTCGGGCGTGCCGGGCAGAATGCCGTGGCCGAGGTTCGCGATGCAGCGCGAGTAGCCGTTGGAGGACGTCTTCATCTCGTCGAGCAGCGCGCGCGTCTTGGCGCGAACGAGCTCGTCGCCGGCGAAGAGCAGAATGGGGTCGATGTTCCCCTGGAGCACGTGGTTCGGGTAGCGCGCGCGGGCGTCGGCGAAGGGCGTGCGCCAGTCGAGCGAGAAGCCCGACGCGCCGCTCTCGCCGAGCAGCGGCAGCAGGTGGTGGCCGCCGCGAACGAAGAGGAGCACGCGCTTGCCGCGCAGGGCGTTCGTGATGCGGCGCAGGGCGGGCAGGGCGAAGCGGCGGTACTCGTCCTGGCTGAGCAGGCCGCCCCAGGTGTCGAAGAGCTGCACGGCGTCGGCGCCGGCGTCGAGCTGGGCGTTGAGGAGCTCGGCCGCAGAGTCGGCGAGCGTCGCGAGCGCGGCCTCGGCGAGCTTGGGCTCCTGGTGGAGCATGACCCGCGCGTGCTTGAAGTCGTCGCTCGAGCCGCCCTCGACGCAGTACGAGAAGAGCGTGAACGGAGCGCCCGCGAAGCCGAGCAGGCCGTGCGAGCCGTTGAGCGCGGCGGCGAGGTGCTTCACGGCGTTGGGCAGGAACTTCAGCCGCTCGACGAGGCCGCTCGTGTTCCACGCGTCGAGGTCGGCGCGCGAGCGCAGCGGCTTGCCGACCTTGGGGCCGTCGCCGGTGCCGAACGTGACGTCGAGGCCGAGCGCCTGCGGGATGACGAGAATGTCGGAGAAGACGATGGCGGCGTCGAGCGGGAAGCGCGCGAGCGGCTCGAGCGCGACCTTCGTCGAGAGCTCGGGGTTGTGGCAGACGTCCCAGAAGCCCGCCTTCGCGCGGACCTCGCGGTAGCCGGGCAGGTAGCGGCCGGCCTGGCGCATGAGCCACACCGGCGGGCGGTCGACCTTCTGACCATCGAAAGAGGCGAGGAAGCGGGCGCGTCCGTTCATGCCCCCTTCGTAGTCCGTCGCACCCACCCGTTCGTCACAAGTCTGTCATGCGGCCCGGGCCCTGCCGGTGCCTCGTGAGATGCTCTCGCCGTGCGTTGGGTCCTGACGCGGGAGCTCGAAGACGGAAAGGCGCTGGCCGACGAGCTCTTGCTCGACATCGTGCCGTGCATCGAGCGCCACGACCTGCCGTGGCCGCCGTGGCCGAAGTCTCCGCTCGTGTTCGTGACGTCGGCGCACGTCGCGAAGCGGCTGCGCTGGCTGACCGTGGTCCCGGGCACCCGCATCGCCGCGCTGCTGCCGACCACCGCGTCGGTGCTCGCGCGGCCCGACATCGCGGCCGAGGGCGGCGCGGTCGCGCTGGCGCAGGCGGTGGTGAAGTGGGCTCGAGGGAAGCCGCCACTCGAGGTGCTGTACCCGACGAGCGATCAGGGCCTGCAGCAGGCCGAGCAGCTCGACGCCGTGCGCCTTCTCGACACCGTCGGCCGGGTGCACCGGCACGTCGTCTACGAGACGCGCGCTCCGTCGGGGCTCGCCGAGGCGCTCGCGAAGCACCGCGGTGAGGCCTTCGTCTTCTACAGCCCGTCGGCGGTGCGGAACTTCATCGCGGCTGGCGGCGTCGCGGGCCGCGTGCTCTGCGTCGGCGAGAGCACGGCGAAGGCGTGGCCCGGCCCGGCGCCCTTGTTCGCGACCCCCGAAACCGTCAAGAAGGTCCTGAAGGAGAACCCATGAACCTCCCCGTCCGTCTGCGTCGCCTCCGCGAGAACGCCGCCACGCGGAAGCTGTTTCAAGAGACCCACGTGGGCATCGCGAACCTGCTGCAGCCGTACTTCGTGGTGCCCGAGAAGGACGTGAAGCGCGAGGCGAAGGCGGGCACGGCGCTGTACCAGGCGAGCGGAGCGCCGCTGTACGAAGAGGCGACGGTGCTCGCGCGGGCCGGGTGTGGGGGGCTGATGCTCTTCGGGGTGCCGCCGTTCAAGCGCGACACGCCCGAGAAGCTCTCGGAGCAGCTCGCGCCGCTCGTCGAGTCGATTCGCGCCATCAAGAAGATCGCGCCGGCGCTGCCGCTGTTCGCCGACGTCTGCCTGTGCAGCTACACGACGCACGGGCACTGCGGCCTGGTGAAAGACGGCGTCGTGTTGAACGACGAGTCGGTCGCGGTGCTGTGCACGATGGCGGTCGAGCTCGCGCGCGCGGGCGTCGACTTCGTCTGCCCGTCGGACATGATGGACGGGCGGGTCGCGGCGATTCGCGGGGCGCTCGACGCCGCCGGCTTCACGCGCGTGGGCATCGTCTCGTACGCGGTGAAGATGGCGTCGGCGTTCTACGGGCCTTTTCGCGCCGCCGCCGACAGCGCGCCGCAGTTCGGCGACCGCACGACGTACCAGATGCCGGCGCACAACCGCCGCGAGGCGCGCCGCGAGTGGAAGCTCGACGAGGCCGAGGGCGCCGACGTGCTGCTCTTCAAGCCGGCGCTGACGAACCTCGATCTCATTCGCGACGCCCGCGAAGGGTCGGACCTGCCGATCTGCGCGTACCAGGTGTCGGGCGAGTACGCGATGGTGCGCGCCGCGGCCGATGCGGGCCTGCTCGACTTCGACCGCGCCATCACCGAGCAGCTCGTCTCGATGCGCCGCGCCGGAGCCGACGTCATCGTCAGCTACCACGCCCGCACGCTCGCGGGGCTCTGAGCTTCCAGCGACCGGCTGGGCAGTGGAGCGGCGGCGATGACGCCGCTCGACTCCGTCACGCGCGTTTGGGCCGTCGTCACATACCGGCTGCCGATTCCGAACTGGCGGGTGCGGCCGTTCATCGCGCCGGTCGCCGAGCGGATCTTCGCGCAGGACGCCGTCATCCTCCGCGCGCAGACCGCGGTCATTCGCAAGCTCGGCGAGCGCGACACGTCGACCGAGCTCGACGTGCTCGGCCACGAGATCTGGCGCCTGATGGAGCAGCAGGCCCACAAGACTCGGCCGTGGTTACTCCTCGTCCTTCGTCTCGAGCCGCGCGAGCGGGTCCTCCGTGTCGACGGGCGCCAGCGGGTCGTGCGGGCCTTCGCTCTTGAACGCCACGTCGTCGGCCCGGTCGCGCTCCTGCGCCGACAGGTCCTCGCCCGCTTCACGGTTCGCGGTGGTCCGGCGCGTCTCGATGCTCTCGGTGCGCTGAGAGGTGGCGCCCACCTTCCCGCCGGCCCCCGACACGCTCACGCCGGCCGCCACGCCGCCCTGCACGTAGGTGCGCTCGGTGACGGTGACCGGGGTGTTGCCGAGCTCCTTCGCGGCGCCCGCGGCGCCCTGCTTCCGCCACGCCTGCGCGACCCTCCGCGCCTGCTCCGGCGAGACCTCGACCTCGGTCTTCTTCTCGCTGCCGATGCCGTTGCCGAACGTCGTCGCGCTCCGCTCGCTGCCGTAGCGCAGCTTCATCGGCTTCGCCTTCCCCTTCGCGGCGAGCTCGGCGAGCGCGGCCTTCGCCGTCGCCGGGTCCTTCAGCCGCGACAGGTCGAAGTTGGGCGGCAGGTCGTACGACTGCTCGATCTCGAGCGACTCGCTCGCCTCGTTGTTGAAAGAGCCGAACGGGGCCGAGACCGACCCGCTCGCCTGGACCTTCGAGCGCACGCTGACGCTCGCGTTGCCGTTCTTGTCGTACTCGACGCGCACCGAGGTCTCGCTGGCGGCGCCAGCCCCGAGGGCGATCTTCTCGGCCTCGGTGCCGGTGCCCGCTTCGCCGGTGAAGGTCACCTGGGTCGCGGTCGCGCGCTTCTGGAGCCACTCGAGATCCTCCGGCGACGCCCCGCCGATCGACTTGTCCCCGAGGCGCGCGCCGCCGGACTGCATCTTCCCGATGATGGCCAGGCCGCGCTCTGCCTCGGCCGCGGTCTTGAACGTGAACTCCTGCTTGCCGCTGCCACCGACTGAGACGGCGCCGTCGACGCCCAGCTGGTTGCCGCCCCCGACGGTGACGATGAACTTCCCCTTCTCTTTGCGGAACTCCACGTTCTGCGAGACCCCGCCGGCGGGCGTCGAGACCGAGCCGCTCAGCGTCGTCTTGTCGCCGTCCTTCATCGTCGCGGGGTCCGCGCTCGACCGGGTCTGCTGGTAGTGCTGCTTCAGGGCCTCGCGCGTCACCTCGGGCTTCGAGTTGTGAATGCCGACGTCGCGCCACGCGCTGCTGGCGCCGGTGAGCTTCTCCATCCCCTGCTTCGCCGCCTCGACCTTCGACGCGATGAAGTCGAAGGCGCTCTCGGCCGTGGAGGCCGGAGTCGCGGTCTTCGCCACCGCGCCCGGGGCGGCAGGTGTGTGGTTGTAGGTCTCGGTCTTCGCCGGGGCCTTCGCCGGTTTCGCGGGGGTGTTCAGCTTCGACAGCAGGTTGTCGATTCCCATGCGGGCCTTTTCCGATCGGGCGGGGGCGGGTTGCAGCGCGGATTCCGACCCGTTCAGCGCACGGGGGGTTGGGGGGCGCGCTGCGACCCGGCCAGTCACACGTACGACCCACGCGTTCAACGGTGCACCTTTCGCCCGACCGCATGCGCCAGACCCGCCTCGTCACCCCACCTGAAGCTGCGGTCTGACTTCTCGAGACGGCGAAGCGTGAGAGGGCTGCGACCCGCGTTTGAGTGGGCTGCGTCCATCACTCGCGTTTCACCGTGCGGAGCGTGAGCCTCACGAAGTCGATGAGCTTGGGGAAGTGGTGCGCGGGCGGGCTGCAGCACCGCGCCCGTGCTACTTGCAGAGCCCGAGGCGTTCGCAGCGCCATGCGCTGCACTCGGGGTCTTCTGCGCAGGCGAGGGTGACGATCGATTCGAAGAGCTTCGGGTCTTGGAGCGCCTCGATCGTGAACCGGCTCAGCACGGCAGGCACGAAGCTCTGCGGCGGCGCCTCGAGCGACTCGACCTCGAAGACCTGCGAGGCGTGGTCGGTGAAGACCTCTCCCGGGCCGTGGTACTTCGTGAGGTCGGCGCCCGCAGGAGCGACCCGCCAGTCGTCGACGGCCTCGGGCATCCACACGCGGCGCCTGACCACCGAGGGGTAGAGCACGCGGCCGGTCTTCCAGAAGTCGGTGTACGGCGGCCCGAGCGCGGGGTCGGAGACTCCAACGAGCAGCCCCATCTGGTCGCTCGAGAAGTCGGCGAGCACGGTGTTGTCGATGGCCTTGAGCGCGTCGACCTCTTGCATGTTCCACGCGCCGGGGCCCCAGTCTTCGACGTTCCACCCGGCCATGGTCGCGAGGAGGAAGTCGTACGACGTGTCGTGGTAGCTGACGTTGATGTCGTTGGCGAAGATCGGCGGCATGTGCTGCTCGACGGCCGGGCCGGCGTTGATCAAGAGGGGTATGAGCTTGATCGATTGGTCGGTGACGTCGGGGAGGCCGGCCCGCTCGCGCTGCGTCGTGTGAACGTCGTACAGCTCGATGGGGTGCAGCGGGTCGGTCTTCAGCGCGAGCCTGACCTTCATGCCCACGCGGCGCCAGCGGTGGCCAGGCTCGGGCGAGTACTGCACGCTCCATGAGGGGCCGACGGGGCCCTGGCAGGGCGGCCGCAGCACGTCGACGACGGGGGCGGTCGGGGTGATCATCTCGGGCCCGTCGAGGAAGGCGCGCGCGAAGCCCTCGTAGTCCCGGGCAGACCCCGGCGGGGGGGGAAACAGCTCGGGAATGCAGACCGGCACGCTCGCTCTGAGATGCGCGCCCGCCTCGGCGGCGTTGCTCGTGGTCTCGTCGCCCGGGACGCGGTACCCGATACCGCGCACGACCTCGGGCGTCGCCTGTACGAGGCCGTGGGCGACGGTGACGCCGTCGGCGGTATGATTCTCGAGCCGAGAGGGGTTGTAGAGCACGGCTTCGCCCTGTGAGATGAGGCCACCGAGGCGACTGGGGCCGATGTCCATCTCGACGCCGGGCGCAGCCGCGATGCGGTACGAGACGCCGAGCTGGCGCAAGAGCTCGCCGTGGAGGATCGCGAGCATCTCGTACGGCCGGTGCGGGCCTTGAACGTACCCGTCGGAGTAGTGGTTCAGCTCGGTGAGCATGATGACGTCGGGCACGATGTTCGTCTTCTGGAGCTCCCTCACGAGCGCGGGGGCGCGCACGCTCCAGTCGGGCAGCCACTGCGGCTTCCAGGTCGCGACGTTGTAGTAGGCGACCGAGAGCGTCGTGCGGCCGTTGCGAACGCCCGACACGAACGACTTGTCTCCGGTCACGGTGCCCTCTGAGTCGTAGAGCTCGCACTGGTGCGACGCCACCGACCACGAGTAGCCCTGGCAGGTCTTCGACACGGCGGCTCCACCGATGGTCGCGCCGGCGACCCAGAACGCGCAGCGCCAGCGGCACGCCTCGGCGTCGGGCCGCGTCGACCGGTCGAGCACTCCGGTGGCCTGACGGCGCACGTCGTACTCGAGCCACTTGCCGCGGGGCTGCGCGTGAGCGCGTGAAGAAAGGGCGATGGCTACAGCGACGATGGTTCCAACCGGGAGGCGCATGGGTCTCTTTCGGAGCGGGCGGCGTCGTTGCTGCCCTGCCGTGAAGACCGGCGGCCGCCGCCGGCTTTTCAAGACTCCGGCGCTGCGCCGTGGTGCTGGGGGGTTGCCGCCGACCGGGCGCCCGCCGGAGCCGCGCGGGCATCTGCTCAGGCATCAGCCCGCGCTCGCTGTTCGGTCTGCCCTGCCGTTGGGCGGCAATCGAGTGTCTGCGCATCAGGCGGTGGAAGTAGCCGCGGTCGACGCCGCACGAGCGCGCCGCGAAGAAGTCGTGGTGCCTCCGTGGTCACTGAAGGCCACGACCTCTCGCGCACGTCGCCGGCGGTCGCAGCTGACGACGACCGCGACGACCGTCACCGACGCGACGAACGTGATGTCGTCGCCCTGCTTCGTCGCATGGGCGCGACGACTGCGCGCGCGCGCACCAGGTGACGCCCGGTGAACCCCCCGAAAGTCCGGAGCGCGGCGCGCACGCCGCCCTGGCCTCCGCGTTGCTCAAACGGGCCTCCATGCGTGTCCTTTTGCTCGCCGCTGCGCTCACCCTCACCGGCTGCGATGGCCTGGTGCTGCTTCCTTCGTCGAGCGGCGGTACAGGCGCCGGCGACGGGTGGGGCGCCGGCGGCGGCCCCGGCGGACTCGGTGGGGCCGGCGCTGACACCGGCGGCCCCGGCACCGGTGGCGGAGGCACCGGCGTGCTCGCTCCCCGCTACGCGTGCGTGAACCCGGCACGGCGGGGCGACACGTTCGGCCCCTTGAGGCGCATGACGCGGCCCGAGCTCGAGGCCACCCTGCGCGACCTGCTGGGTGCCGAGGTGGTCGCCACCCCCGCCCTCGCCACCGCGCTCGCGGGCCTGCCGGCCGACGAGATGCTGCAGCTGAGCACGTTGAGCACCGAGGTGCCCACCACCTGGCCGGCGGTGCTGGTGACCGTGGCGCGGCAGGCGGCGACCGCGGTGGCAGCGAGCCCCGTCGCGCGGGCGCGCGTCTTCGGTGCCTGCGCGAGCGCGAGCCCCATCGCCGATGACTGCGCCAGGAGCTTCATTCGCGACTTCGGGCTCAAGGCGTTTCGCCGCCCCCTCGACGCGACCGAGCTGACCCAGTACTTCGACTTCTACAAGGCGACCGGCGGAAACGACGACGGCCTGAAGTTCACGCTCCGGCGAGTGCTGCAAGACCCCTCGCTGACGTTTCACCCCGAGACCGAAGGGGTCGTCGAGGGAGACCGCGTGCGCCTCGACGCCTACGCGGTGGCGTCACGCCTCTCGTACGCGACGGTCGGCACCATGCCCGACGCTGCCCTGCTGAGCGCCGCGGCCGCGGGTCAGCTGTCGACGACGGCCGAGCTGCGCAGCCACGCCGAGCGGCTCATCGCCACCCCGGCCGGCAAGGCGCGGGTGCGTGACCTGATGCGCTACTACATGCGGCTCTCGGACATCTCTGACCCCTACGCCCCGGTCGCCGCGGCGCGCGGCATCGATCGCGTCGGGCTGGGGCAGGAGCTGTATGGCGAGGCCCTCGACTTCGCCGAGCGCGTGTTCTGGGACACGGCGAGCGGCACGTTCGAGGCGCTGATGACCTCGACGAAGGCCCAGACCCCGTCGCCGCGCGTCGCGAAGGTCCTCGGGCTCGATTGCGGCGCGACCGCCGCGCCGCCCCAGGTGCTGCCGTGGAACGACGCGTCGGCCTTCTGGGCCGCCGACGGCGCCGGCAGCAGCGGCCCGCAGCAGACGGTGAGCCGCGCCGGTTGGTACGTCTGGCAGCTCCCCTCGGGGCGGGTGACCGACGCCGTGGTTCGCGGCCAGGTCGACCTCACCGTGACGAGCAGCAGCGGGCCCGTGACCGCCGCAGTCAACGTGAACGACGTCGAGGTGCTGGCCGCAGTCTCGCTCCCCGCGGGTGCCCAGCGGGTGACCTTCAACGTGAGCTCGGCGGCGCAGGCCGCGCTCAAGATCGGCATGCGGCTCGACGTCGCGAGCGGCCAGTCGGTGACGTTAGGCTCGCTCAGCTTGAGCCGCGACGGCGCCGGCGGCTGCGCGGCGTCGGGCGAGTCGAGCGATCACCCCGGCCTGATCCACCGCCCGGCGCTGCTGTCGTCGAGCGCCCTGCGCACCAAGCCGATCTTGCGCGGCACCCACGTGCTCAAGGGCCTGCTCTGCGCGAACCTGCCGACCCCCGACCTGTCGCTGGTGGCCGCGCAGACCATGGCGGTCGGTGACCTCTCGGGCCTCTCGAACCGCGAGGCCGTCACCCGGCTCACCGCCGCGAACCAATGCAGCGCCTGCCACCGGCAGATCAACCCGATCGGCTTCACCTTCGAGCGGTTCGACCAGCTGGGCATGGCGCGGCAGCTCGAGCAGGGGTTCGACCAGGCCGGCAACCCGACCATGACCTGGCCCATCGACACCGCGGTCGACGGCCTGAGGCTCGACTCTGCGTCTGCGGTCGCCGACTCGGCCGAGCTCGCCCAGGCGCTCGCGAGGAGCCCCACCGCGCAGGCCTGCTTCGCCCAGACCGCTTACGAGTTCACCTACCGCCGCCCCATCAACGTCGCGAGCGACGGGTGCGCGCTCGCGACCAGCGAGCAGCGCGTGCGCAGCGGCAGGCTGTCGGATGCGCTCGTCGATCTGATCGCCGCCGAAGACCTCTTCTACCGTGCACCGTAAAGGGCCATCGACCATGAACAGACGTCAATTTCTTCGCGGTGTGGGCGGTGCTGCGCTGGCGCTGCCGGTGCTCTCTTCGCTGCTGCCGCGCTCGGCTCGCGCGGCCGGCGAGCCCGCGCTGCGCTACATCCAGTTCGCGAACACGTACTCGCCCAGCCCGGCGATGTGGTTCGGCAACCTCGCCGGCGCCCAGCAGATCGCTCCCAACGTGTCGGTGTCTCCGCTGAGCTCGGCGCCCGCGTCGCTGACGCCGGTGCTCGGCAGCGCGTTCGATGCCGTGCGCAGCAAGATGAGCGTTCTGCGCGGCCTCAACGTTCAGGCGAACAACCCGAACCACAACGTCTGCATGCCCACCTGTGCGTCGGGCTACTCGAGCGGCCTCGACGGAGACGGCTTCCCGCCCGAGGCGAACAACGAATCGGTCGACGTCGTTCTGGGCAAGAGCTCGAAGGTGTACGCGACGCCGGTCGCGTTGACCCGCCGCTGGGTGAACATCTACCCGCGCGTCGGGAGCGACAACTACGCGTCGGGCTCATCGTTCTCGTGGCAGCGCAGCGGCAACGGCGTCGAGATCGTGCCGCCGATCACCCAGACCAACGCGCTGCTCAACCTCTTCGCCAGCAGCTTCGGCATGGTGACGATGCCGGCGGACCTGCGCGAGCGCTCGCTGCTCCAGGCGGTGCACGGCGACTACACGCGGCTGCGGCAGCACCCGCGGCTGTCGAGCGCCGACCGCACGAAGCTCGACGCGTACATCGCGCTGATCTCGGACCTCGAGAAGGAGGCCGCGACGGTGCCGGCCACGACCTGCCAGGGCCCGACCACCGAGCCCGGCACCACCTACGACGCCCTGGTGCGCACGCAGCTGCGGGTGATCGCGGCGGCGATGGCGTGCGACCTCACCCGGGTGGCCTCGGTGCGCCTCTCGTTCAGCGCCAACTACGACGAGCGCCACGAGAACGGCCACCACCGCATCGTCGGGTTGGGCGGCGGCTACAGCGTGCCGCAGATGCTGAGCGACTTTCAGTCGCTCGCGGGCAACGTCGCCTGGTTCGTGAAGCACCTCGACAGCATCGCCGACAGCGGCGGCACGCTGCTCGACAACTCGATCGTCTACTGGGGCATGCAGTACGGCTGCACCACCGGCGACGACGTGCACCGGCGCATCGACATGCCCGTGGTGGTCGCCGGCGGAGCGGGCGGGCGCCTCGCCCAGGGGCGCTTCTACGACTTCCGCGCCAACAACGCCGGGCTGGTGTTGAACAACCTGATGGTCACGTTCTTCAACGCGATGGGCCTGAGCTCGAGCGACTACGAGAGCGGCGGCACCGGCTACGGGTTGTACACGTCGAACGGGCTGTCGGGCCGGCCCGACGCCTCGAGCTGGACGAGCGCCACCGGCAAGCGCAGCCCCCTGCCAGGCTTCTACATCGGGCCGACCCGTGGGTGAGGTGGTAGAACCGGGCGCGTGGTGATTTCCCTGGCCTTGAGCGCTGTCCTCGCGGCCAACCCCTACCTCGACGAAGGCCGGCGGCACTTCACGTCGCTCGACTTCGAGGAGGCCATACGGTCGATGCGCATCGCGGTGCAGCAGCCGGGGCTGACCGATGAGGAGCGCTGCGAGGCTTACGACGTGTGGGCGCAGGCCGCGCTCGCGCTGGGCCGCCCCAAAGAGGCCGAGAGCGCCTACGTCACGCTGCTCGAGAAAGACCCCTACGCTCCCGCCGCCGCCGCCGCCGCCCCCAAGGTGCGCGAGACCTTCTTGCGCGCCAAGCGACGGCTCTGGCCTCCGCCGGGGGTCACGCTGCAGAGAGAGGCAGCTGACTCCGAGTCGCTGACGGTCGTGCTGTTCGACCCCTGGCAGCTGGTCCAGCGCGTGCGCTGGCTCGAGGTCACCGAGCGGGCGGTGGAGGCCGAGCAGACCGCCACCGCGTCGGGCCCGCACCGCTACGCGGCGACCCCTTCCAAGGCGGCGCGCCGGGTGCTCTTCGATGCGCTGGGCACGAGCGGGCAGCTGCTCGCCCACCTCGAGGTCCCCCTCGGCAACGGAGTCACCGCCGCAGCGGCCGGCGCGGCCCCGCCCGCGGCCGGGGTGTCGAGCTCGCCGGTCGCCCAGACCCGAGCCTTTCCCATCGCCAGCGTGGTGCTCGGCGGAGCGTCGGCGGTGGCCGCGGGCCTGAGCGCGGTGTTCTTCGTGCAGGGCTACCGCACCGCGCCGCCGCTGACCCAGGCCCGAGACATCAACGCCTGGAACCAGGAGGTCTCGACCCAGGCGACGCTGGCGTGGACGCTGGCGACCGTGGCGCTGGCGGCCGCCGTCGCCGCACTCGTGCTCGGCTTGCGCTGACCCAAAGGCTCGAACCGAGAATAGACTGATGAACGAGTGGTGCAGCTCCAGAACTTCGGCCGCTACCTCGTGCGGCAGCGCATCGCCACCGGCGGCATGGGCGAGGTGTACGTGGCCGAGCAGACCGGCGTCGGCGACTTTCGCAAGCCCCTGGCGCTCAAGATCATGCTGCCGACGCTCACCGACGACGAGCGGTACATTCGGCTGTTCTTGTCGGAGGCCCGCGTGGCGGCGCGGCTCACCCACCCCAACATCGTGCAGGTCTTCGACGCCGGCCTCACCGATGGCCGCTACTTCATCGCCATGGAGCTCGTCGAGGGCTGCACCTTGAGCGAGCTCATCAAGGCCCAGGCGCGCGGCGGCGGTGCGGTCGGCGTCGAGGTGATCTGCCACGTGGCCCGGCAGACGCTCGAGGCGCTCAAGTACGCCCACCAGCTGGCCGACACCGACGGAAAGCCGCTCGAGCTCGTGCACCGCGACATCTCGCCCTCCAACATTCTGGTGTCGCGGCGCGGCGAAGTGAAGCTCACCGACTTCGGCATCGCGAAGATCCGCGGCGCTGAGAGCAACACCGCGCCCGGAGAGGTGCGCGGCAAGCTCGCGTACATCGCCCCAGAGATTTTCCGTGGCGCGACGGCGAGCCCGCGCAGCGACCTGTTCGCGCTGGGCGTCACGCTCTACCGGCTGGCCGCGCTGCAGTCGCCGTTCGGCTCGGCCGACGACTCCGACCCCATCTCGAACCTCGCTCGGCGCGAGCTGCACCCGCTCGCCACGCGGCGCCCCGATCTGCCCGCTGCGCTGTGCCGGGCGATCGACCAGGCGATCTCGAACGACCCGGTCGCCCGGCCCCCGAGCGCCGCGGCGATGCTCGACGCCTTCCCCCGCGGCGACCTCGAGGCCCGCCAGGAGGCCCTCGCCCGGCTGCTGCAGACGGCCCCCCCGCCGGCGGCGCCGCGCACCCTGCACACCGCCCCCTTCGAGCTCGGCACCCGCACCGTGACCGATGGGTCGGCCTCCGCACCGCTGCCCCCGGCCGGCCTGCGCCGGCCTCCGCTCGTCCTGTTGGGGGCCGTTGCGCTGCTCTTGTTCACCACCGGGGTGCTGCTGGCCGTCCGGGTGTTCGTCCCGCCGCCGGGACCGCCGCTTCCCTCGAAGATCGGCACGGGTGCCCCCGAGGCGACGCCGCTCGAGCCCCCGCCGCTCGCCGCCGAGGTCCCGCCGCTCGCCGCCGAGCCCGAGCCGGCGGGCCTGGAGCAGGCCGGCGACGTCGCGTCGAAAGACGGCGCAGCTCCACCTGACGACAGCCCGGCGAGAGACGAGGCGCCGGTGCGAGGGGGCACCCGCCCGGGCCGCGCGGTGCCGGCGCGCCACAGCCAGCGCCTGAGCCCGCCCGCGCTCCTGACGGTGCAGGCACAGCCCTGGGCGAACGTCGAGATCAACGGCCGCCCGGTCGGGCAGACGCCGCTGGCGCGGGTGCCGGTCACCTCGGCGACGGTGGTGCTCAAGCTGACCAACCCCGGCTATCAACCGCTCGAGCGGCGGTTCAAGCTGGCGGCGGGCGAGGAGCTGAAGGTGAGCGAGTCGTTGATCGCCCGCTGAAGAGAGAGACGATGGGCGAAGACTCACGACGGACGCGCACGGTGACCCTGGCGAGTCGGGCCGAGGTGCGAGCGGTATGCTGCGAGGTGCTGTCGGGGCAGGGGGTGGCGTCGCGCTCCGTGCTGCCCGACCGCGTGGCGGTGGCGGGCTCGGCCGCGGGGGTCGACGTCGTCATCTCCGACGTGACGGTGTCGCGGCGGCACGCCGCGCTGGAGGCGACGCCGCGCGGGGTTCGGGTGAGGGACCTTGGCTCGCACAACGGGACCTGGTACCTGGGCGCGAGCGTGGTCGACGCGATGGTGCCGCTCGGCGCGACGGTGCGGTTGGGCAAGACGCTGGTGCGCTTCACCGCCGGCTCAGCGCTGCCCGAGGGCCCGCAGATCGAAGGGCTCGACGGCGTCTCGGCGGCGATGGTCGAGCACCGCGCGCAGCTGCAGCGGGCGGCGGGCTCCGATGTGCCGGTGCTGCTGCGCGGAGAGACCGGCTCGGGCAAAGAGGCGGCGGCGCGGGCGGTGCACCAGGCCAGCAGCCGCGGCTCGGGGCCCTTCGTGGTGTTCGACGGCCGGCACGGGGCGGGCGAGTTGCTCGACTCGCAGCTGTTCGGTCACAAGCGCGGCGCGTTCACCGGGGCGGTCGAGAACCGCGCCGGAGCCGTCGAGCTCGCGGACGGAGGGACCCTCTTCCTCGACGAGGTGGGCGAGCTGCCACCCGAAGCGCAGGTGCGGCTGTTACGGGTGCTCGAGACCCGCCGCTACGTGCGGCTGGGCGACTCCCAGGCCCGCGAGTCGGACTTTCGCTTGATCAGCGCCACGCAGCACGACCTCGAGCAGCGGGTGCGCGAGCGGCGCTTCCGGGAAGACCTCTTCTTTCGCCTCGCGGTGGCGGTCATCGACGTGCCGCCGCTGCGCCAGCGCCCCGGCGACGTGCGCCTGCTCGCCGAGCGCTTCGCCGCCGCCCGCAACGTGTCGATCGACGGCCAGACGCTGGCGGCGTGGGAGCGCCGCGAGTGGCAGGGCAACCTGCGCGAGCTCAAGAACGAGGTCGACCGCTACGGCCTGTCGCTGCACACGACCTCGCGGCCGGCCCCGCCGCCGGCGGCCCGCGCCGTGGTGATGGGCGACGTCGAGAAGGGGCTGCTCGCCGCGGCCCTCGAGCAGCACGGCTACGACGTGGGCGAGGCGGCGGCGCAGCTCGGCCTCTCGCGCAGCCAGACGTACCGGCTGATGCAGCGCCACGGCATCGCGCCGCGCAAGCGGAGCCGCTCGTGAGGTCGCGCGCGGTCGCGGGGCTGTGGGCAGCTGCAGCGCTCGCGCTGTGCGCGTGCCCCACGCCGGTCTCGCTGGTCTGCGCCGTGTGCGCCGACGACGCCGAGTGCGCGCCACAGGGCCTCCGCTGCCTGTCGGGCCGCTGCCGCGCGCAGGCCTCGTCACCTTGCACCTCGACTGGCGGCGGCTCGGGTGGCGGCGCGGCTGCGGCGGGCGGCGGCGCCGGCGGAGCGGAAGCGGGCGGGGGCGGCGGAGCGGCCGGCGGGAGCGGCGGCGGCAGCGGCGGCAGCGGCGGCGGCAGCGGCGGCAGCGGCGGCAGCGGCGGCAGCGGCGGAGGGACGGCGGGCGGCGGTTACCTGCCGCTGGGCACGCTGCCGGCGCTGGGCGCGGTGCCCGACGCGTCGGTGGTGTTCGAAGACGACTTCGAGTCGGGGCAGATCTTGCGGGCCGACGGCGGCAAGTGGGACGCCATCGCGAAGGCTGACGCTCCGGGGCAGACGCTGCAGGTGGTGGGCGATGCCGGGCGCACGGGAGCGGCGCTGGTGCTGACCGACAGCAGCCCGACCAACGGCGCGCCCGAGTACGGCATGTTCGCTTCGAAGGACCTCCCCAACGTGAGCGGCGACGTCTACCTGCGCGTGCAGACGTGGATGAGCGCGGTCGACTTCATGGGGCCGCACTCGATCGCCGTGTACAGCCCGCAGGTCGGCCAGACGGTGGCAGGAGAGCTGGTCACCCGCGGCGGCGTCGCGCTCCAGTTCGGGTTCATCGGCGGCAACGACACCTGCAACCTGATGGGCCCGTGGGTGATGCAGACGTGGCGCCAGGTGGATCTGGTCTTCGAGCGCATGGGGCAGTCTTCAGGGCGGGCCACGCTGCGGGTCGACGGGGCGGTCTGCAGCAGGGCGGCCAACTGGAGCGGCGCTTCGCTCGACGGGCTGGCGCTGGGCGCCTCGGCGATGGACAACCGCTGGGTCGGTCAGCTGAAGCACGACAACCTGAGCATCACACGCGGCGGGCCGGCGCCCGGGCGGCTCGCGTGGGTCAGGCCCGATCAGCTCGCGGTGGGCCGGTGCTCGCCGGTGCGGCTCGAGCTGCGCGACACGTTCGATGGCGGGCTCGCACGCGCGGTGCGACCGGTGCGGGTGGCCCTCGACGGAGGCGGAGCGGCGCTCTTGAGCGCCGCTTGTGCGGGTGCGCCGCTGTCGGAGCTCACCGTGCCCAGCGGCGAGGCGGCGGCCACCTTCTCGGTGGTGCCGAACAGCTCCGCGTTGTCGCTCTCGGCGACCGACCAGGGCGGCGACCTCGAGGTGGGGTCGGCGAGCTGGTCGGTGCCGTGAGCGCCGTCACCCGGGCGACGACGCGGCGCTGCCCGCCGCCCTGAGCCGAAGTCGCATCGGCGCGACAAGCTGCGCAACGCGTGGTGGGCGTGCGCTCCAAGAGCGCCGCGCAAGGGCGCGAATGGCCTAGCGCCGCGCAGGCGCCAGCCGAGGCGCCCTCTTTGCTCCGTCCGCTGGAATCACCCGCTGCACCCTGAGTTGCCCTCGATGCCTGGTTACGCCCCGATTCGGCCGCCTCTCTCTCGCCAGCAGCAGGTGGCGCACGACGACGTCCGCCTCCCCGCCGCGACGGTCGCACGCCCCGGGCTCTCGCAGCAGAAGACGCGGCTGACCGACCGGGTCCCGAACAGCGCGACGGCGCGTGCCCCGGTCCGCGACGTGTTCGAGGCGAACGGCGAGCTCAAGCCGCTGGCCGGCCTCGCGCCGAACGCCGAGTCGCTCAAGTCGAGCCTGCACACCTCGGGGATGAGCGGCGTCTCGACGGTGATGACGGGCGCCGGCGGAGTCGACGCGGCGGTGCGCAGCCACTGGAAGCGGGCGTGCGCCGCCGGCGCTGCCGCTCCCTCGAGCGCCGCGGCGACCTACAACGCGTGGGCCGACACGCGAGAGGGGTACCGGGTCCGCGCGAACACCTCGACGGCGAGCCCGGCGATTCGCGCCGCGGCGTGCTCGGCGCTGCAGGGCTCGAGGCCGGTCGCCGACGTGAGCGTCGCGCGCGCGCTGGGCGCCGGCGCCGCGCGCGCCGCGGGGCGGTTCACGCCCGGCGTCACCCTGGCGATCGCCGCAGCCGACAGCCTGGCCGCAGTCGAAGCGTGGAGGGACCCCACGTCGCCGCCGGCGAAGAAGTTCACCGCGACCCTCACCGCCGTCGGCTCGGTCGTGGCGGCCACGAACCTCCCCGGCGTCTCGCCGGCGCGCTCGTCGGGTGAGCCATGAACGAAGACGGTCTCAATTTGCTCCAGGTTCGGCTCGCCATGCAGCGCTTCGCAGACGTGCAGCGGCCGCTGCCCAAGGTGCCGGCGGCCAGCGTGCCGTGGCTCGAGGGGGTGAGGGTCGCGCGGCCCGCTCCGGCCCGGGTCACCGAGGAGGAGCTCGCCGACCGCTACCTCGCGCGGCTGCGAGAGCAGGCAAGCCGCCGGCCGCGCCGCCGCGGTGAGCCGGCCGCGCCCGGCGACGAGGTGGTGCTCGACGTGCTCACGCTGTGCCGGGGCGCGCTGGTGCCGTTCGCGACGCGGCGCGGGCTCAGCGCCGAGCTCGCGCCCGACCCGCTCTTGCCCGGCTTCTACGAGGCGCTCGCCGGCGCGCCGGTCGGCAGCCGCAGGTGCGTCGAGGTTCAGCTGCCGCGCACCTACCCGGTGAGCCGGCTGCGCGGTGAGCGCGTCGAGCTGCACGTGAAGGTGCGGGCCGCCTTCCAGCTCGAGCCGCTCGACGGCGACGAGGAGGCGACCTGCCGCCGCGTCTTCGGCGAGGAGCTGGCCGAGGTGATGGAGCGCCTCGCGGCCGAGCTCGCCGAAGAGCACGCCTGCGAGGCCCGGCGCGAGTACATCGAGCGCGTGCTGGATCACGTCGCCGAGCGCGTGCGCTGCGCGATGCCGGCGGCGAGCCTCGACGCCGAGCTCAAGGCGCGCTGGGCCGAGCTCGAGCTGCCGCTGCTCGCGGCGCACGGCCTGCACCACGAGGTGCTGGAGCAGGCGTGGGAAACCTGGCGAGGCGACCCGATGCTCCGCCGGCAGGCCGAGCGGCGGCTGCGCATCGCCGTCGCGCTGCCGGCGATGCTCGAGCGCGAGCGGCTCGCGCCCATTGCCGCCGACCACGAGGCCGCCGCCGAGGTGCTGGCCGGGGCCGCCGGTGCGTCGCTCGAGGACATCGACGAGCTGCTGCTCGCCGACGCTGCGCTCGAGCCGCTGCTCCGCCGCCTCGCGCACTACCTCGCCGGGGTGCAGGTCGCCGTCGAACAGGTCGAGCCGGTGTAGCTTCACCGTGCCCTTCTGCCAGAAGGCGCCGTCCATGCGCTGCGTGCCGAGTGCCTGAGCGACCGCGACTGCGCGCTCTTCGACCGGTGCGACCTCGCGCTCAATTGCTGTGTCGGCCGCACCCGCTGCTCTCCACGACCTTCGGCCCGTGGGCCACCGACGACGGAAGCGGCTGCTGCGCCGTCAGCAGCAGCTGCTGCTTCGACTCCTGGCTGGTTCGTCTCAGCTCGACTTCCAGGTTCCCGATGCGGGCGTCTTGTCGGCTTCTTTCATCGTCGCATCCGTGCGACGTGTTGCGCTCGAGGCGCACGCCCCGCAGGCCAGCCTGCGGCGACTCACCGGCGAGCGCGAGGCGGCACGTGTCTGAAAGAACGGCGCTTCTCGACGGATGAGACGGTGGCCGTCGGTTTGCTCTTCCGGGGCCATCATGCCCATCACGTTGACCACGAAGAAGGTCTCGCCTCCTCCTCCCGCCAGCGCGAACGCGCGGGAAGATCGCGCACCCGCGACCACGACGCCCACGATGAGGCCGCCTGCGAGCTCGTTTCAGCCGAGCACGAAGACTCCGGCCCCCGCGTCGGCGGGCGGCGACTCGGCGGGCGCACGCCGCGAGTCGCAGGACCCGAAGCTCGCCGCGAACGCGCGAACCGCTCGCACCGCCAAGGCGCTCGACACTCCGTCGACGAAAGCGCCCGGCAAGCTCGAGAAGTTCGTCAACTGGGCCGGCGGAAAGGTCAAACGAGCGGTCGACCTGAAGACCAACGTTCAAGACGGGTTCGACGACTTCATGCACAAGACAGGAACCGTGTTCGGGCGGATGGTCGACACGCGCACCAAAGGCAACGACCTCGGCATCACCCAGGTGAAGGGCTGGGTCGATCGGAAGATCGACGGTTCATCATTGCCGTCGTCGGTGAAGAGCACGCTCAAGGTCGGGGCGTCGGCGCTCGCCTTCGACGCGACGGTCGCCAACCACGAGAGCGGCAGCATGAGCAAGACCATCTTCTCGGGGGTCACCGACACCCTCGGCTTCGCCGCGAAGTACGGGTCGCTGCCGATTGACCCCGCGCGCCAGCTGCAGGTGATGGAGAGCACGAGAAAGTTCGTCACCCAGCAGGCGCCTGTCGTCGGATCCCGGCTGAGCGCCGCGTACGACCAGGCCAAGAACGACCCCGTCGGGCTCGGCAAGCAGGTGGTCGACCTCCACCAGCAGGCCGGCAAGCAGCTGCTCCACGCCGCGGTCGAAACCGTGAAGGACCCGCGCAAGCTCGGTGACGTCACCGGCGTCGTGTTGGGCAACCTGGCGCTCGCCGCGGTTCCGGTCGGTGGCGAGGCGAGCGCCGGCCTGCGCTTGACCGAGACGGGAGCGAACGCCGCGCGGCAGGTCGTCACCCGACGCGTCGTGAACGGCACAGGCGCCGCGCTCGACCACGTCGGGGTCGACGTCGCTTCTGATGCGAGCCGCGCAGGGACACGCGTGCTGCGAGACGTGCCGACGGGGCCGCCGACTCCGCGCACGCTCCAGCAGGGTCTGGAAGGCTCTTTCACCGCGAAGGACGGCACCCGTGCCCTCATCGAAGCGCAGCCGCTGGCGGATGGGCGCCAGGGCGTCTCGTGGGTGGTGCGGGCCGAGGGCGCCGGCGGCGCGCCAGGCGAGGTGCTCGGCCGAGGCGTGCGAGTCATCGACCGCGGCGAGCTCAGCGCGAAGGGCGGTGAGGCGCTCATCTACGAGCAGGCGCGGGGGAAAGGCATCGCCACCGAGGTCTATCGGAGGATGCGCGAGTCGGTGCCTTCCGGCACTCGCCTCAGCGTCGACTCCACCAACGCCGAGACGAACCAGCTGTTGAACCAGGCGCGCCGGAACGCGGCGGCTCAGGCCGAGAAGCAGGGGCTCGCTCCCGAGGCGCGGAACGAGCTCATCGGGCGCGCTCTCGATGAAGCGGCGACGAACACGCCCTGGGGCCGCGCGCTCGCGGGCGCGGGGTGGAAGCTCGACCGGGTAGAACAAGACGCCGGCTACGTGCTCCACTACGTGAACCCTTAGGCCAGGTTCGAGGCACCGGCCCCCGACCCCACCATCCCCATCGTCGACCATCGCCGTCGCGGCCAGACTCCACCCGAGAGAGGCACGACGAGCGTGGTGCGGCGCTTGCTCATGTGCAGCGTCAACCCTCGCCGGAGAACCTCATGGTCATCGCTCGCTCCGCCCCCACCAACGCCGACCCGCAAGCCGGCACGTTCGGGCTCCCGCCGACCACTTCCGCACGCACTTCTCCAACGCCACCGCCCACGACGGAGCCTGAGATGCGACGCCTGACCGAGACGGCGCCTCGAGCGGGCGACGAGAAGGAGTCGCCCCGCGCGCTGCAGCAACGCTTGTGGCTGGCGCAGCACCGCCGGCTCAGCGAGCGCGTCGAGCCGGCCGCGGCGCTCCTGCCGGTGGCGCCCGTCACGTCGACCGCGTCGTGGGACTGCGCGCTGGTGTTCTTGCGCGAGACCTTCGCATCGGCCCGAGCCGAGCTGGTGCAGAAGAGCGCTCCCGGTGCGTCGCAGGCGCCCGGCACACGCCCCGAAGTCATCGAGCGGTTCTTCTGCGACGACTTCAAGCCGCGCTGATCAAAGCGTGCTGATCAAAGCGTGCTGGGCGTCCTCCTCGCGGCCCGGTGAAGACCGCGACCTCTTCAGCGGCGTCGGCATTCCCCGCTGAGCGCTCGGCCGGCGCGAGGCGTCGGGAGCTCCCCGCGAAGGTGAAACCGGACCTGGGTCGGGCGACCGCGGTCCGTCGAGTTGGGCAGGAGCGCAGGCGGGTGCCGAGCGCTTCGAGCGGCGCGTGACGGTGAGCGTCGCGCGCGACTTCTCACCGCGGAGCTGTTCGCCCTGCTCGCGCTCGTCTCGTCCGCCGCGACCGCTCAGCAATCGATGCGAGGGGACTGGCTGCCGCATACCGAGTCAACCGCGTTCGTTCAGCTTCACCCGAGCGACTGACGCGCTCGGGTCAAAGCGCGGGTCGAGCCGCCGACCTTCGAGCGAGCTCATCTCGCGCGGTCACGTACTCGCGCTCGAGGTCCAGCAACGCCGCGCCCACCTGGGCGAACGACAAGCTCGAGCTCAGCTCCATCTCGGCCGTCTGCTGCGCACCGGTCAGTGCACTACCGGCTGGGGGCGGGCACCGAGTTGCGGATGAGGGGGATGATGGTCTCGGAGCGCTTCTTGTGGAGCATGCTCATTCGCGCGCCGCTCATCAGCGTGTCGGGGGTCGTGGCCTTGGGCTCGAGTGGGGCGTGGTCGTCTCTGGCGCGCAGCACCATGCGGTAGCTCGCGCGCAGCCGCATCAGCGCGAGCACCTCGATCTCTTCGGGGATGGCGAGCACCGAGACGTTCGCGTAGCGCTGCTGCCCGGGCTTCGTGTAGCCGGGCAGCGACGACTCGGAGATCTTACCCGTCGCGATGACCTGCAGGTCGGGCAGCGTCGTGGCGGCCGTCTGCTCCTGGGTGTCGGGGTTCTTCACGGTGATGACGAAGTCGACGTAGTCGCCGGGCTGCACCCAGCCGCCGACCGAGGTGATGTCTTCGGCCTCGATGGTGTACGCGCGCATCTTTCTCGAGATGCGGGTCGAGAGGCGCTCTTTGCTCTTGTTGCTCTCGAACTGGCTCCACAGCAGCGGGTCGCCGCCCTGCACCGGCACGATGAGGCGCTGGTTCAGCAGGTAGGCCGACGAGTCGGGCTTCACGACCGACGACGTCACGAAGACGTCGGGCACCTCGCGCGTCGAGATCATGTTGAAGTCGATGGTCGTCCCTTCGGGCAGGCTCTCGGAGGCGACGACGATCGGCACGAGGCTCCAGCCGCGGCGCACGTTGACCTCGGTGCTGCGAATGTTGATGTACGCGACGACGCCGAAGAAGACGAAGAGCACGCAGGCGATCACGAACGGCGTCGCGCCTCGAATGAACGAGAACGGCCGCGGCTTCTCGACGTCGGCGACGTTCGTGGTCTCGCGCTCGAGCGCCGAGGTCCGCCAGTCTTGGCCGGGGTCGGCCGGCGCCTGGGTGCTCGCGGGTGACTCGTGCTCGCGCGCGAGAAACGAGAGCGGCGCCCCGCGCGGCGCGGTGCTGTCGGGGTCTTCGGCCTTCTTGTCGACCGTCGCGGTGCCGGTCTTCAGCGCCTGCACCTCCATCGTGCGCGGGCGCAGCCGCGTCGGCGGCGCCGGTGACGCGCCGAGGTCGTCGGGCTGCGCGGCGTGCAGCGGCTGGCTCGAGCGGTCGATGCCCGCCGCGACCGGGAGGTCCGACGCCGGCACCGTGCCGGGCTGCGCGGCGAACGGGTTCTCGAGCGCCGCGACGGGCAGGTCGGTCGCGTTGCGCGTGCGCTCTTCCGCGCTCGCGTCGGCGCCGGGCAGCACGCTCGTCGACTCTTCGGCGAGCGGCGCCTGCGTCGGCTCGTCGACCAGCTTCACGCCGATGGGCGTGGTCTGCGGCTCGTCGGCGGCAGGCGAGGGCCGCACCGCCTTGAGCTCGGGGGCGGTCGGCTTTCTGCCCTCGCCCGAGAGCGGCCGCGGCGCCTGCACCGGGGTCACGTCAGGCGCGTCGACCGGCGTGGGCGTTGGCGTCGGCGTCAGGTCGCTGGCGCCCGCGAGCACGTCGGGCACCGGGCTCTCGACCGGCGGAGGCGGCGCGCTCGGGTCGTAACGCAGCGGCGTGAGCTGGTTCTCGAGCGGCACCACCGCGGCGTGCGGCGTGCCGACGAGCGACCAGAGGTACGTGTCGCCGACGGCGTTGGCCGGGCCGCCGCCGAGCTCGCTCACGAGCGCCGCGAGGCCCTGCTCGAGATCGCCGCGCACCTCGGCGACGCTCGCGCCGGTGGCCTCGGCGATCTCGGCGCCGGTGATGCCCTCGAGCAGGCGGAAGGCGAGCCGCTCGCGCCGGGCGTCGGGCAGGTGCCGCAGCCGCGAGAGCACCCGCTTGCCCTCGGTGATGACGGCGCCGCCGCCGGGCAGCTCGAGCGTCGTGCCGGGCACGTGCGAGAGCTCTCTCGCGCGCACGCGCGCCTGCTCGAGCAGCCACGGCCCGAACGCGAGCGCGTCTTTCGGCTCTGCGATGCGCGCGACCGCGTCTTCGAGCACGCGCGCGACGTGCTCGTTCGCGTGCTGCGTCGCCAGGTGACACGCGAGCACGGCGTGCACGAACGGAGTGAAGTAGTTGACGAGCTCTTCCCGCGCGCCAGCGTCGCCGCTGCGCGCACCGTCGACCCACTCGACCCACATCGGCTGCTGCTCGGTGCTCACGACGGTCAGGAGCTTAGACAAGATTCGTGACCGAGGCCGAGAGCCGCAATCGGCGTGCGTCGCAAGTTCGCTACACCCTGAAACGTCGGGCGCGCTCGCACCCACAAAAAAATTCGACGAGCGCGCTGATCCGCAGGAAAAGGATTTCACGAATGGCCGACGTCATCGACCTCTCACTCGTCGCAGATGCCCGGCGGTACCTCACCAAGATGCTCGATGCGCGCGGGCTGAATTACTTCCTGCGCACCGATGCACGGCGCCCGTTCCAGCTCGAGCCCACCAAGGTCGAGATGGTGATACGCACCGCGGCGCGATCGCGCGACAGGCTGCGCCGGCCGCACCGCCGCGCCGTCGATCACGCACGCAAGGAAGTGCGGCGCGAGCTGATCAAGCGCGTCGTCGCCGAGATGCTCGGCGCCGGCCTGTAGCCCTGCGGTCGCGTGCGTGATGCCGCGACCGGTGGCTTTCGCTAGGAGAGCGCAGGGCGTAGGCGGGCGTAGCGCGCCAGCGCGTAGAGGGCGTCTTGTGCCCGACCCGCTGAAGCCCGAAGCCGGCTAGAACGCGAGCCGCTTGGCGTCTCACCTCCTGACCCCCGAAGTGCAGGCCGCCTTGAACGCCGCGTGGGCCGAGGCGACCCGCCTCGCGCACCCGGCGGTCACCGTCGAGCACCTGCTCTGGTCGATGCTCGAAGAGCCCCGCTGCGTCACCGCCCTGACGCAGAAGCAGGCGCACGTCGACCGCATGCGCGACCGGCTGAAGCGCCTGCTCGAGACGCGCGAGCGCGGCCACGGCGAGCCGAAGCTCACCGTCGGTGTCGAGCGCGTACTGCACCGCGCCGCCGCCAAGGCCGAGCGCGAGCAGCGCACCGCCGATGGGGCCGACCTGCTCGACGCCCTCTTGCGCGAGGAAGAGAGCGCCGCGTGGGCCGTGCTGCACGACGAAGGCGTCGGCCGCCCCGAGGCGATGACGACGCGGCTGCAGCGGCCCGCCTTCGAGCTCGACGAGAACGCGCTCACGAAGAAGCGCGTCGCGCTCGAGCGCACGGGCGTCGACGTCATCGACCTGACGGTGACGAACCCGACCCTGTGCGGCCTCTCACCGACCGGCGTCGCGCTGCCCGCCGTCGACGCGTACGCGCCCGACCCGCTGGGGCTGTACGCGGCGCGCGAGGCGATCGGTCGCTTCACGGGCGTTCGGCCCGAGCGGCTCGTGCTCAGCGCGAGCACCAGCGAGGCGTACGCGTGGCTGTTCAAGCTGGTGCGCGGCGACGCGCTGGTGCCGGCGCCCTGCTACCCGCTGCTCGAGCACCTCGCCGAGCTCGAGCAGGTGCGCGTGAGCCACTACGCGCTGCGCTACGACGGAGGCTGGTGCACCGACGCTCCCATCGTCGGGGCCGCGGCGACGTCGCAGACGCGCGCGGTGGTGGCGGTGTCGCCGGGCCACCCGACGGGCACGTACCTGAGCGAGAACGAGGCGTCGGCGCTGGCGCAGCTGTGCGCGGCGCGCGGCTGGGCGCTCATCATCGACGAGGTGTTCGCCGAGCCCTCGCGCAGCCTCGCCCGGCGCGACTGGCCGTGCCTCACGTTCACGCTCGGCGGCCTGTCGAAGTCGTGCGGGCTGCCGCAGCTCAAGCTCGCGTGGACGGCGGTTCACGGCCCCGGCGCCGAGCAGGCGCTGCAGCGCCTCGAGCACATCGCCGACACGTACCTCTCGGTGTCGAGCCCGGTGCAGGCGGCTGCGGGCGAGCTGCTCGAGCGGCACGCGGCGCCGTTTCGCGCGCGCGTGGCCGAGCGGTGCGCGACGAACCGCGCCGTGCTCGCGAGGGCGCTGCCGCCGGCCTGGCAGCTCTTGCAGTCTGAAGGCGGCTGGTCGGCGGTGCTCCGCGTGCCTCAAGACGTCGACGAAGAGGCGCGGTGCCTCGCGGCGCTCGGCCGCGGCGTCGCGGTGCACCCGGGCTACTTCTACGACTTCCCGTCGGGGGCGCACCTGGTGCTGTCGCTGTTGCCCGCGCCCGCGCAGTTCGCAGTAGGAGTAGATCGGCTCGTCGAGGGCGGCTGACGGCGTCGAGCGCCCTTCAGAGGGCGGCGAGCGCTTCGGAGATCTTGGCGAACGCGGCCGGCCGGGTCTTCGCGGTGTCGGTCGCGAGCGCGTCGAGCGGCAACAGCTCGGCCGCCTTCGCCTTGCGCTCGCCGAAGAGCTCGGCGATGGCGCCGCGGAAGCGGGCGGCGGCCTCGGGCAGCGATGCCCTGAGCTGCTGCTTCACGGCCAGAATCTCGGGGTCGTCGCCGGTCAGCTTCGAGAGCGCGACGAGCGCGTCTTCGTGCTTCGCGAACAGCACCTCGGGCTTGTCGAGCGCGCGCTTGATGAGCTTCACGTCGGCGCGCGTGAGCTGGGCCGACGGGTCGAACACGACCGCCGACGTCGACAAGAGCGCGTCGAGCGCGCGGCTCTGCTTCGCGACGTCGCCCAGCGCCTTCGCCTCGGCCTTCGCCGAGTCGGCCGCGAACGACTGCACGGCGGCCTTCACCGCCCTCGAGACCTCGGGGTCTCCGACGCGGGCGAGGTCGGTGAGCTGGCCCTGGGCCGACTCGAAGTCGACGGGGCCGGCGAGCCACTCGCCGAGGCCCGCGGCCGCCTTCTTCGCCTCGGCGACGTCGACGGCGCGCTCTTCGAGGCGGCGCTCGACGGCTTCCTTCGCGGCCGCAGGGTCGCCCTTCACGTTGCGCAGCGCCACCGGCACGAGCTGCTCGTCGAGGGTCGCCGCGAGGTGCTCGTACGCGAGGCGCCACTGCGAGCTGTCTTCGAGCGCGCCGGGCGTCGCGCCGCCGAGAATGCCCGCGGTCTCGAGCGGGTCGAGCATGATCTTCAGCCGATCGATGACCGGCACCGCGCGGCCGCCCTTGTCGGCGTTGCCCGGCCGCAGCGACACGTCGAACTGCAGCGCGCCGAAGCGCAGCGTCTGCGTCGTGTCGAGCGACTTGCCGCCGAGCGCGACCTCGAGGCCTTCGATGAAGCTGCCGTGGCCGAGGCGGTCGAGCTCGAGCAAGAGCTGCTCGATCGCGGGCCCCGGCATCATGAAGCGGTCGTGAATGAAGAGGCCCGCGGCCTTGTCGCCCGAGATGTCCGTCGTGCTGTCGCCGATCGTGACCATGCAGTCGCGCGAGGCGTCGGCGCTCAGGCCGAAGACGTCGGCGACCGGCTCGTACTGCTTGCTGCCGCTGTTCGGCCGCACCTCGCCGTTGCCGAAGTGGGCGTCGAAGTGAATGTTCGCCTTGCCCATCGCGAGCTCGGCGGGCTCGGGCGCGATCGAGGTGGTGAGCACGTTCATCGCGCCCATGCGCTTGAGCGCCTCGACGGTCGCCGCCATGCCGGGCCGGAAGCGGCCGTTGTCGCCCTGCACCGTGCCGTTGAAGTCCCACGCGAGCAGCTTCGGCGTGTGCATGCCCTCGCGCGTCGGCTTCACGCGCCCCTGCATGCCGAGCACGCCCGACGCGCCCATCACGAAGAGGTAGCTCGACGCCGCGACCTTCTCGGCCTTCGGGTCGCCGCGCTTCGCGAGCAGGTGGCTGAAGGCGTCGACCAGCATCTCGCGGGCGCGCTCTTTGTCGGCGGGCTTGAGCTGCGTGGCGGCGTTGAACGTCATCGACTGGCCGCCCTGGTGCGAGACGGTGACCTGGCCGTTCTGGGACGTGAGGCTCCACGGCCCGGCCTTCGCGGTGCCCTCTGCGGGCGACGACGCCGAGGTCGCGCCGAGCTGGCGGCCGGCGATGAAGCTGAGCTGCGAGGCGAAGCGGCGCACGAGGCCGCGGCGGGTGTCGGCGGGGGCGAGGCGAATCTCCTCCATCGCGAGCACGGGTCGCGGCGGCGCGTGCTGCCCGACCTGCACCTGGTTTCCCTTGAGGCTGAGGTCGGCGCTCAGCGTGGTGACGGGCAGCCCGATGGGCTTGTAGCTGTCGACGCTCGTGTGCGTGACCGGCGTCGTGTGCTTGTCGGAGACGCGTGGCGGCTGGCGATCGGCGACGACAGCGCCGCCCGTCGAGCCGGTGCTGGTGGTCTTGGGGCCGAGTGGGCGAAGGGGCATGGGCGGGGTCTCGAGTCTAGCCTCTGACGTGCAGCGCGCTGAAGATCATGAAGGCGGCGATGGCGACGGCGCCGCCGGCGACGAACGAACCGAGCCACTGGCCCGCGACCGCCGCGGTGGGAACCTCGGGCGACTTCGGCCCGTCGTTCTGATCGAGCGCGCCCGACGCCTTCCAGTTGCCCGACAGGGTGCACTCGGAGAACAGGTCGAGCTGCGCGAGGGTGCGCGCGTCTCTCGCGGCGAGCGCCTTCGCGTACGCGTCGCGCGCGGCGAGCACGCGGCCGCACGCCTGCTCGACGGTCTGCTTCGACGAGAAGTAGAAGGTGAAGCCCCCGTCGAGCTGCAGCCGGCTGCCCGAGTACGAGCCGTTGCGCAGCACCGTCACGATCGTCGGCTTGCCGAGCTTCTCGAGCGGGAACAGCACGACCCAGCCGCGCTCGAGCTTCATCAGGTGCGAGGTCAGCGCCCACTGGCCCATCTTGTACGGCGGCGGCGGGAACAGCCGCGCGTACACGATGCCGACCACCGAGACGAAGACGACGAACATGGCGGCCGCGAGGCCCCAGAACACCTCGCGGTCGTGGTACGGCGCGATGTGGTCGTTGTGGCGCTCGACGAGGAACTTGAGCGCGAACGCCGCGCCGCCGAGGCCTCCCACCAGCGTGACGTACTTGAACCAGCCGCTCGCGACGCTCGCGTCGGCGGCGACGACGGCGGGGTCGTTCGGGTTCTTGCTGAGCTCCACGAGGCGCTCGCGGATGTGCTTGGGGAGCTCGTCGAATTTCACGCGCATGGGCAGCGCTGCCGCTTACCGGAAGTCGCCGGCCCGCGCCAACCGCGCGGCGCGATTCACGCGGCGCTTCGAGCGACGGGCGTCAGGGTTCCGCGCGGGAACATCTCCGCCGCCGTCGTAGTGCAGCCGCGCGCCAGGGTCATCGGGGTCCGAGCAGCAGACGTGGGTCGACAGGGCGCCGCCCCACGCGACCCACCGGAGCGCCCGACTCAGCACTGCACCCGCACCCGGCTCGAAGCGGAGCTCCGCGAGCGCTCGCCCGTGGGCATCAGCGGGCGATGCCCACTCCGAGCCCGAAGTACGTGAGAATCGGCACCGAGTGGCCGGCGACCATCTGGCCGCCCTTGAGCGTCGCGCGGAAGCCGTAGGGGAAGCGGGCGACGACCTCGAGGCCGACGTTCATCGTCGTGCCCGTCGGAGAGTTGAGAATGCCCAGGCCGTCTTCGAGCCCGGGCGCCAGCGCCCAACGGCCGTCGCAGGTGAGCGCGACGAGCAGCGCCGGCAGCCAGGGCTTCTCGAACGTGAACGCGTACGCGACGCGAACGTCGAAGCGCAGCTCGTCGGAGTAGCGAATGACGGTGGTCGTCGGCGAGACCTCGTTGACCTCGGCCCAGCCGCGCAGGCGCATGCCCATGCCCATCGCGACGAGCACGGGCACCCGGTCGAACTGCTTGCTCAGGTACGAGAGGAAGTCGGCGCGGAAGTCGCCGGGGCCGATGGGGGGATTGGTCGACGAGCGGCCGATGGGCACCGCGACGGCGACGACCATCGCGCCCTGCACGTCGTCGTCGAACACCTGCAGCCGGAAGCCCGCGCTGAGGTCCGACACGCCGACCGCCGTGCGGTTCACCGGCCCGCCGCGCAGCGTCGAGACCGCGAGGGGGATGAACGAGAAGAACGCGCCGAGGCGCTTGCCGAGGCCGAACTCGCCCGACAGCTCGATGTGGCCGAGCTGGTAGCAGGCGTTGTGAAGGCCGCTCTGGTCTTCGCCGACCACCTGAATCGGGCGGCGATCGGGGCGCGCGCTGAAGCGCTCGCAGCCGAGCTCGCCGACGCCCTCGAGGTTCAGCGAGAACGAGCCCCTCGGCGGAGCGAGCAGGCCCGAGCGCATGAACGCCGAGTCGACTCCCATGAGCGTCACGCGCAGCGCGCGCGCGGCCTCTGCGTCTTCTGCGCGGGTGTCGGCGGGGGCGGCCGCGGGCGGGGCGGGCGGGGTGCCGGCGTCGGCCGTGGCCGCGGCGGTGTCTGCGACGGGCTCTGCCGCCGGCGCCTGTGGCCCTGCGTCGGTCTCGTCGGCGCTGACGGGCGCTGCGAGCAGCGCGACGACGAGCCCCAGGCTGCTCCACGTGGCGCTGCGCATGGGGGTCACCCACCATCACAGCCGACGGGCTGTGCTCCAGAGGTGCACTTCCCCAGGTCGAAGCAGCCGAGGCACTCGCACAGGCAGCCTGCCCTGATGGTGGGGTCGGGGTGCCGGCAGGCGGGCACCACTCGCCGCGACACCTTCACCGGCTGCTGGCGCGAGTCGGTCACGGTGACGTCGAGCTGCCACGGCTGGCCGACGATGTCGCGCGAGAGGTAGTTCGGGCACACGGCGACGTTCGCGGCGTTCGACGACTGAGAGAGGTCGGGCTCGCCATACCCGCCGCCGGCGGCCACGGGGAAGTCGAGCTTGCGCTGCTCCTGCGCGACGAGCGCGCCGGTGTCGGGGTTTCGGACCTCGCCCAGGAGCACGACGCCCTGCTTCTCGAAGTTCGTGATGCGGGCCGCGGTGAAGAGAATGCGCCCGCCCTGAATGGGCAGCACGAGATCGACCGCGTCGCCGTCGTTCACCTCGACGAACTTCCCCTGCTCGTCGCGCATGCCGAGCACGACGACGCCCGGCTTCGCGCAGTCGCCCCAGCACTCGCGGGGCCCGCCCTGGCAGCCGGCCGCGCAGCACGCCCACGCCGTGAGCGCGAGCGCGAATGCCGGCCCCCTCGTGGTGGAGCTCTCCACGGCCCGCCGTATACCGGTTCGGACGGCGGCGTGACCTCGAAAAGCGCGCGGCGCCCCGCGCCTGACGCCGTGTGACGCCCATGCTACGAGCCGCCACCATGGAGATTCTCTGGCACACCCTCGACTTCGCCGCGAAGGGGCTCGTCGTGTTCCTCGTCGTCGCGGCGAGCGCGGTCGTCGTCTTCGGCCTCACCCGACGGCGCCGGGGCCCGCTGCCGCGCCTCGAGGTGCGCACGCTGAACCGCCGCTTCGAGCACCTGGGCGACGCGCTGCGGGCGGCGGTGATGAAGCCGAAAGAATTTCGCGCGCTGGTGAAGGGCCGCAAGCCGTCGGACGACGAGAAGCGGCCGAAGGTCTACGTGCTCGACTTCGAGGGCGACATTCTCGCGACGCAGGTCGAGCGCCTGCGCGAAGAGGTGAGCGCGATCGCCGCCGTCGCCTCAGAGAACGACGAGGTCGTCGTGAAGATCGAGAGCCCCGGCGGAGGCGTGCCGCACTACGGGCTCGCGGCGGCCCAGCTCGTGCGCCTGCGCGATCGCAAGATCAAGGTCACCGCGTGCATCGACCGCGTCGCGGCCAGCGGCGGCTACCTGATGGCGTGCGTCGCCGACTCGATCGTCGCGGCGCCGTTCGCCATCATCGGCTCGATCGGCGTCGTCGCTCAGATTCCGAACATTCACCGGCTGCTCAAGAAGCACGACGTCGACGTCGAAGAGATGACCGCCGGCGAGTTCAAGCGCACCGTCAGCCTCGTCGGCGAGATCACCGAGAAGGGCAAGAAGAAGCTCCAGGAGCAGCTCGAAGAGACCCACGTGCTCTTCAAGGACTTCATTCGCACGTACCGGCCGAAGCTCGAGGTCGACAAGGTCAGCACGGGCGAGTACTGGCTCGCGCGGCGCGCGCTCGAGCTCGGCCTCGTCGACACGCTCGGCACCAGCGACGACTACCTGATGGCGCGCACGAAAGACGCGCAGGTGTTTCGCGTCACCTACCGGTCTGATCAGCCTTGGCGCGATCGCCTCGGCCGCCTCGCCGCGAACGCGGTGCTCGAGTGGCTCACGCCCGCGCGGAGCCTGTACTGATGCTGCCCGACAAGCTCGACGGCTCGATCTTCGGCGAAGACCAGCCCTGCTTCGGCTGCTCGCCGAACCACCCGTACGGGTTTCACCTGAAGCTCGAGCGCGACGGCGACGGCGTGAAGACGCGCTTCACTCCGCACGACCGCTACCAGGGGCCGCCGGGCGTGATGCACGGCGGGCTCGTGATGACGCTCGCCGACGAGGTCGCCGCCTGGGCCATTCTCGCGAAGGTCGGCAAGTTCGGCTTCACCACCTCGTTCGAGGGCAAGTTCCGCGCGCCGGTGCGCATCAACACCGAGGCGCTCGGCTTCGGCCGCATCGTGAGAGAGACGACGCGCGTCGTGCGCGTGCAGGTGCGCATCGAGCAGGCCGGGGCCGAGTGCTTCGACGGCCTGCTCACGTTCGCGCTGCTCGAGCGCACCGCCGCCGAGAAGCTGATGGGCCGCCCCCTGCCCGAGGCCTGGCTCAAGTACGCGCGGTAGCTCGCGCGGCGCTACCGCGGTCGCATTCGCCTCGTGGAACCCGGCGCGAGAACTGGCCAGCGCCGCGGGCCCGGCGTTTGCTCTCGAGCGTGCCCATGCTCAAGCTCTTCGTGGCAGGTGCGATGTTGGCGGCGGTGTGTGCTCCTCCTCCTCCGGGTCCGGGAGAAGAAGACGCGCGCGACGTGACCGGCAACTACGACCTCACGTACGACAACAAGCTGCGCATGCAGCTCAACATCGGCGGCGCGGTGCGCGAGGTGACTCAAGACGGCTACGGCGCGGTGGCCGACTTCGGCACGTACAACGGCCAGCCGGTGAAGCTCGACCTGACGCAGTTCTGCGCGAAGCCCGAGGTGAAGTGCCCGAGCGAGCAGTTCTGGGCGAAGGTCGCCATCGATCAGCCCGGGCTGCAGAAGAACGGCTTCGCCCTGCAGGAGCTGCGCGTCATCGACAACCAGGACCCGAGCCCGCCCGCCGGCCAGAAGGCGGCGTCGGTGTCGGGCCTCGTCAACCACGACGACTCCGACCGCTTCATCGTCGGGCTCGGGCTGCAGGCCGGCGCGACGCAGAGCTGCGCCGCCATCGACGTCTCGTTCGCGAGCGGCCGCTTCTCGCGCGCGGGCGAGAAGCTGGTGACGAAGATGGAGTACCGCGGCGACGACAACAAGGCGTGCGACCCCGACGCGGGCGCTCCGGCCGACGGCGGCATGGCGAAGCCGTGCGCGCTCAAGAGCATCACGCGGCTCGAATACCCGATGGGCGCCGCGGTCGACGGCATCAAAGAGGGGCGCGTCGGCTTCGCGTGGGCGGGCGGCTGCGCGTTCGGCCCCTTCCTCGCCGGAGCGACGCTGTACCTCGAGACCGGCTACAGCGGTCAGCGCACGGGCGACTTCGACCCGCCGCCGTTCACGCCGGCGCCGGTGACGCAGCCCGACGGCGGCTTCCCCGACGGTGGCGCGGCCGACGGCGGCTGAGAGCGCCTCGTTCAGCGGTACGTGAACTCGAACGGCTCGGGGTCGACGTGGTGAATGTAGTTCTCGCCGCTGAGCTTCCAGGCCCCGGTGTCGAGCTCGTGGTCCAGCCAGCCGCGGCTCTCGTTCGTGTAGCGCCCCGCGGTGAAGTGGTACGTCGAGCCCGTCACCGTCGCCGCGTTCGCGAGGTCCCCGGTGACGAGCTTGCGGAAGACGTCGGGCGCGAGCTCGGGCGTCACGCCCTCGAGCGCCGACGTCGCCTCGAAGCCCTCGCCGTTCGCCTCGAACGCGAGCTGAAGGCGCCCGCTGAGCTGCGGCGGCCCCGCTACGGCGGCGGTCGGCTTCGTGAGCAGCGTGTTGATTCGCTCGATGGGGTCGTCGCCGAGCTTCGACGCGTCCGAGATGGGCACGCGCGTCTCGAACGTCACGCGGGCGTCGCCCTTCACGTCGAGCTTGCCGAACACCGAGTCGGTGACGCCGAGCTGCTTGGCGAGCGCCGCCGCGCCGACCGAGCTCGGGCTGAAGATGCCCGACTGCTCGACGCCGCCGTCGATGGTCGCCTGCATGCGGTTCACGATCGCGGTGGGCCGCCCGTTCTCGAGCTCGATGCGCATCGCCGAGCCGACCTCTGCGTTCACCTCGCCGCCGCGCGACCAGACCCCCGTGAGCCCGAAGCGGTTGTCGACGTCGGCCGCCAGCGCGCTCGACAGCTCGAGCGCCGAGAGGTGGTCGGCCATGAAGCCCGTGTCGCCCTGCCGCAGCAGCGCCTTCGCGCCGTGCTCGGCCTCTTCGGCGTCGGCGAACGTGAACTCGGCGCGCCCTCCGCCGCCGCCCTTCGCGCTCGCCTTCACGCCTTGCCCCGGCAGGCCCAGCCCGACGAGCGCCTGCATGTCGCCCGCGACCGTGTACGTGCCGTCGCGGTTCCGCGTCACCTCGACCGCGCCCCGGCTCTCGCCCGCGAGCCTCGCCGAGAACTCGCCGCCCGCGGCGACGACGAGCGTGTCGCCCGGCTCGAGCTGGTCGATGCTGCCCGAGAGGCCGAGCGTCTTGTCGATGACCTTGTCGAGCGCCGCCTGCCGCGCGTTCTCGATGCGCGACACGGCGCCGTCGATGGCCGAGGTCACGTCTTTGCCGAGCTGGCTCACCTGGTGCCACGCGCCGCCGTCGGGCACCTTCGACGCGTCGCGCAGGGCCACCGCCCCGGCGAAGCCCAGGGCGCGGTCTGCGCGGGCGCCGGTGCTCTTCAGGCTCTCGCGCGACAGCGAGCCGACGAGCGAGTCGCCGAGCAGCGCGACGGCCGGGCTCTTCGAGTCTGCGAAGGCCTCGACGAGCTCCCGCTCGGAGTTGTGGCGGTTCGCGCCGCGGAACACGCCCCCGACGCCGCCGTTCGCCGCCTTGCCCTTCTGCTCGAGCTTGCCGTCGGCGATCGCGCGGGCCATGGGGTCGGTGAGCGCCGAGCTGCCGAGCGGGCCGAGCAGCTCGGCGGTGCGGCCGAGCTCGGTGACCACCTCGCGCGTGCCCTTGCGGTCGAGCGCCGTCGTCTTCTCGACGAGCGTCTCGATGGCGGGCCCGGCCGCTTCCATCACGCGCTTGCGCGTCGGCTCGGGCAGCCGCTCGAGCGTGGCGTTGAGGGCGCGCGTCGCGTCGACGGGCGACTTGTCTTTGACGGTGCGCTCGAGGGTCGCCGCCGTCGCGGCGGCGAGCTTCTGCTCCGAGCGCACCTTCGCGGCGTGCGCCTTGAGCTCGTCGAGCGACTGCGGCGACACCTGCGTCTGCACCGCCGGCGCCGCCAGCGAAGCCCCCGTCACCTTCTGGGCGCGCCGCTTGAGCGACGTGCCTCGGCCCGTCGACAGCTCGTCGGGCTTCAGCGGGCGAAACTGCGGCTTCGGCGGCGCGACCGGCGCAGCGACCGGCGGCGGCTCGACTCGACGCTTCACCACCGCCACCGACTTGCCGACCTTGCGCCCTGCGTCGTCTCGACTCATCGTGGGGCTCCCGGGTTGGAGGACGCCGCCGAGCCTACAGGTGTCGGGGCCCGCGGTCGCCCCGCAGCCGCGCCCTCGCCAGCCGCACCGGTATCGGGTATTGATTTGCGCATGCGGAGCCCCCAGGGCCAGCAGGTCATCTTCTACTGCGCGGCGGGCAGGCGCACCGGCAAGGCCGCCGCGCTCGGCGATCGCGTCGCCAACATGGGCGGCTTCTCTGACGGGCCGGCCGCCGGTCTGCCCACCCAAGACAAGCCCTGAGCCGCCGAGTCGACCCCGCGCGCCTGGCCGTCGCCCTGCTTGCGCTCGCTGCGTGCGTGCCGGCGCGCGTCGCTCCCGGCTCATCGCAGCCGCTGGTGCTGATGTTCAGCGCCGAGCTGCACGGCGACCTGGCTCCGTGCGGCTGCAGCGAGGGCATGCGCGGCGGCATCGCGCGAGCCGCCCAACAGCTCGCGCTGGAGCGCGCCGCGGCCCGCGTGTTCTACATCGACACCGGCGACGCGCTCTTCGGCGCCACCTCGCTCGCTCCCGAGGCGGTGCCGCAGCAGCGCCGCAAGGCGGTTGCGCTCGCCGAGGCGATGAAGCGCATGCAGCTGTGGGCGCGAGCGCCCGGGCCGCTCGATGACGCGCTCGGGGCCGACTTTCGGGCGGGGCTCGCGCTGCCCGAGCTGCGCTCCGGTGAGGTGCGCTGGCTCGACGCCGGGCCCGCGAGGGTCGCGGTGGCGGTCGGCCCGGCGGTGCCCGACGTCGAGACGCTGGCGCAGCAGGCCCGCGCGCACGGCGCTGCGTTCGTCGTCGGGCTCGTCGCGCAGGGCTTCGGGGCCGCGGTGGCCGACGCCCGGCGCGCGACCGCGCTCGACCTCGTGGTGGCCCGCGCCGCGGACGGTGTCATGGGTGAAGCGAGCCACCTGGCCGGCGACGCACCGAAGGTGGCTCAGCTGCAGACGCGCGGCCGCTCGATGCTGCGGGTCGAGCTGCGGCTGGGCGGTGCAGGCCGGGTGCAGTGGCTCGAGGGCAGCGCCGAGCGCGAGCGCGAGCTCGCCCTGCTCGACCAGCGCATCGAGCTCATGCGAGCGCAGCTCGACGAGGTCGGCCTCGCCGACGCGCGCAAGCAGCTGATGCGCGAGAAGCTCGAAGAGCTCGGCAGGCGCCGGCGCGATCGTGCCTCGGCGCCCGCCGATGACGGCGCGCGGAGCGCAAGCGCGGCGACGATGAGCTTCGTGCCCCTGGACCCGGGTCTGCCCGAGTCGAGCGAGGTGGCCAGCATCGTCGCGGCGTACGACCGCGACGTCGGCGCCCTGAACCTCGCGTGGGCCGAGGCCCATCGCGACGCCTGCGTGCCCGCAGACCTCGACCGGCAGGGCTTCGTGGGCTCGCAGGCGTGCGTCGGCTGCCACCGCGAGTCGGCCGCGGTATGGGCGGCGTCGAAGCACACGCACGCGTATGCGGCGCTGAAGCACGTGGGCAAGCAGCTGCACCTCGACTGCATCGGCTGTCACGTCACCGGCTGGAGACGGCCGGGCGGTGTCTGTCAGGTCGACGACGTCGAGGGCCGCGACGAAGTGGGCTGCGAGGCGTGCCACGGCCCCGGCTGGAGACACACGCAGCTCCCCGAGGTCGAGCGGCCGCCGCGCGCGGCTGAGGCCGCCGTGTGCACCGGCTGCCACGACCCCGAGAACTCGCCGCACTTCGAGCACGCACGGTACCTCGAGGGCGTGCTCGGCCCAGGCCACGGCCGACCGCTGGCCGACGGGGGCGTCGCCCGCGGCCAGCGCAGGCCCTGAGCCACCGGGCCCGTCACCGCGCGCTCGACGCTCCTGCACCTGCGTTCTGAGCTGCGCGGCGAGGCGGCCGTTCACGGCGCTCGGGGCGCGCTGCCCTCGTCGAGGACCTTTCTGACGGTGACGAGCAGCTGGTCGGGCGAGAAGGGCTTCTCGATCAGCTCGAGCCCGGGCGCGAGCGCCCCGTGGCGGTCGACGATCTCGGCCGTGTACCCCGACATGTAGAGCACCTTCACCGGCTTGGTGTGGCTCAGGCGCTCGGCGAGCTTGCGGCCGTCCATCAGGGGCATCACGACGTCGGTCACGAGCAGGTCGATGTGGCTGGCGTGCTGCTCGAAGGTGATCATCGCGTCACCGGGCCCCGCCGCCTCGAGCACCGTGTAGCCGCCGTTGCGGAGCGTTCGAACCACGAGGCTGCGCACGGCGTTGTCGTCTTCGACGACGAGCACGTGCTCGGTGCCCTTGCCGGGTCGCGGGGTGGGCGCCTTCGCAGCGCTGGGCTTCTCGTTCGTCGCCGGGAGGTAGACGTCGAAGCGCGTGCCCCGGCCCTGTTCGCTCTCGACCCAGATGAAGCCGTCGCTCTGCTTCACGATGCCGAACACGGTCGACAGGCCCAGGCCGGTGCCGGCCTCGCCCTTCGTCGAGAAGAACGGCTCGAAGATGCGGCGCTGCACCTCGGGGCTCATGCCGCTGCCCGTGTCTTCGACGCTCAGCCGCACGTAGTTGCCGGGTCGGGCGCCGACGTGGGTCGCGGCGAAGGCCGCGTCGAGCTCCGTCTCGGAGATCGAGAGCGTCAGACGGCCTCCGCGGCCCATCGCGTCGCGGGCGTTGACGCAGAGGTTCATGATGATCTGCTCGAGCTGCGCGGGGTCGGCCATCACGTAAGGCACCGGGCCGTCGTCGAGCAGCGAGAGCTGGACCTGCTCGCCGAGCAGGCGGCGCAGCATCGGGGCGAGCGCCTCGAGCCGCTGCACGAGGTCGAGCGGAGTGGGGCGCATCACCTGCTTGCGGCTGAACGCGAGGAGCTGCCGCACGAGCTGGGCGCCGCGCTCGCCGACCTTCCTGACGTTCTCGAGCCCTTCGCGGAGCTGCGAGCCGGGCTCGGCGTCACGAATCGCCATCTGCGCCGTGGCGAGAACGACGGTGAGGATGTTGTTGAAGTCGTGCGCGATGCCGCCGGCGAGGCTGCCGATGGCCTCGAGCTTCTGCGCGGCGCGGAGCTGCTCCTCGAGCTTGCGGAGCTCGGCGTCTCTTCGGCGCTGCTCGGTGAGGTCGCGCAAGAAGCCGCCCACCCCGGTCGCCTTGCCGTTGTCGTCGACGATGGGGAACGTGGTGACCGCGACCTCGACCGTCGAGCCGTCTCTTCGCAGCAGCGCGAACGTCTGAAGGGGGGTGACCTTGGCGTCGGCGATCAAGGTCGGGCCCTGGGCCTCGGCGGGCGCGAGCACGGTGACGCTCTGGCCGACGATCTCGTTGCGCCGCCAGCCCGTGAGCGTCTCGAACGCGTGGTTGACGCTGAGCACGGTGCCGTCGAGGGTACGGCTGTACACGGCCTCGCTCGACGACTCGATGATCGAGGCGTTCATCGAGAGCACGTCGCGGGCGCGGCGCTCGGTGGTGAGATCGGTGAAGGCGGCGAGGACGCCGACGAACTTCCCGGCCGAGTCGCGCAGGGCCTCTTCGCGGAGCCTGACCCAGAAGCGCTGGCCGTCGGCGCGGCGGAGCGGCAGCTGAGAGAGGCGGTGCTGTCGCTGGGCGAGCGTGACGAGCCGCGAGCGCAAGGCGTCGTCGGTCGCTCCGGTCAGCCGGCCGATGCTCTGGCCGACGAGCTCCTCGGCGGTGAGCTGAAACATGCGCAGGGTGGCGCTGTTCGCGACGAGCACCGTGCCGTCGAGCGAGACGATCACCATGCCGTCGCTCGCGGCCTCGAAGACGAGCCTCAGGCGCTCTTCGCGTTCATGGAGGCTCGCCAGCATCTCGTGCCGTGCCGTGACGTCGAGCGCGATGGCGCTCATCGTGGCCACGCCGGCGGCGTCACGTCTCACGTTTCCGGTCGCTTCGAGCCACACGGTCTTTCCCGTGGGCGTCACCACGCGGAAGCTCAGCGCGACGGGGCCGCCCGACGAGATCGCCCTGCGGCGCTCGGCGGCGACGCCTTCGCGATCGTCGGGGTGAATCATGGCGTCGAGCTCGGCGACGGTCACCGGAGTGCCCGGCTCGCGGCCGACCAGGCGGTACATCTCGGGGCTGAAGCGGACGGTGACGCTACCGCGGTCGATGACGAGCTCGTACGCGGCGATCTGGGTCGCGCTGCGGATCGCCGCGTCGAGGTGCTTGTCGTCCCCGGCGACCTGGCGGAGCGGGCCCTCGAAGGGCCGGACGATCATGCAGACCTCGTTGACGCTCCCGTCGGGCTCGGCGAGCGGGCAGATGGTGACGCGCACGTCGAAGACCTGCCCGCCGCGCGTCTCGTGCTGGCCGAGCACCGTGACGGTCTCACCCGTGACGCCGAACCGGGCGGGGAGCATCGCCCGAACCCGCTCGGCGGCCAACGCCTGGTACCGCGTGCCGATGAGCTGATCAGGTCGATGGCCATACTGCCGCTCGACCGCGGCGTTGGCCGCGAGGATCTCGCCTTCGGGCCGGATGATGAACGCCGGGTCCGGCAGCGAGTCGAAGAGCTGTCCCACGGCCCTCGATCGGTGAGACATCGTAGGGGTCGCCCAGCATGAACCGCGCCGCAGAGCCTGCGCTCGGAAGATCTTGAACGGGTGAGAGATCGCTCACAGCCCACGGCGATGGCCGCGCACGGTTTGCGCGGGTGTCCGGAAATGCGTCCGGGTGCCGCGAGCGCCGGCTCCGTACTGTCAGGGCATGAGACTGAAACGAACGCAGGAGGTGTTGAAGGCGATCGCCGCGCTGGCTTCGGCGGGCGCGGCGGTATTGACGCTGATCATGCGGGTGAAGGCGGTGCCCCGTGGGTGAGCGCCTGTGGATCATGGTCGACGTCGAGACGAGCGGCCCGCGCTACGGCCACCACTCGCTGACCGAGCTCGGCGCGTGCGCGGGCACCCGCTCGCGCGGCGTCATCGATCGCTTCGAGGTGCTGGTGAAGCCCATCGGCGACGCCGTCGACGCGAGCCCGAAGTCGTACGCCGCCGCGAAGGAGCGCGGCCTGCCGCCGGCCGAGGCCCTGCGCCGCTTCGCCGAGTGGAGCGCCCCGCACCGCGCCGAGCGCGCCAGCTTCATCGCCCGGCCCGCCGCCTTCGACTGGCCGTGGGTGGTGCACTACGCGTGGACGTACCTCGGCGAGAACCCGTTCGGCTTCAAGGCCGTCTGCGCGTCGAGCTGGTTCGAGGCCCGCGGGAAGCGCTTTCGGGTCGAGCTGCCGCACCGCGCGGTCGACGACGCGGTGATTCAGCTTCAGCACTTCCTCGAGCACGGGTGAGGCGTGAGACCAGCTCGCCGTCGCCGAGGTGCTGCGCCGCGCTGACGGCCCGCTCGCGCACCGCGGCGTCGCCGGTGATGTTCGCGAGCAGCCCGAGGTAGGTGATGCGCATGCGCGTGTAGCCACCGTCGCCCGCCGCGCGAATGGCAGCCTCGGCGTGGCGCACCGCCGCGGCGTCGGCTCCTTCCCGCCACGCGACGTAGGCGAGGCCGCCGTGGCGCTTGCACGCGGCGAACGGAGGGCGCTCGGCGATGCGCTCGTAGAGCGCTCGGGCCTCGGCGGGCGCCGCGCCGTACGCGCGCTGATCGAGCCAGCGCGCGGTGAAGCAGGGGTCGTCGACCTCGCGGACGAGCGGCTCGAGCTTCGCGAGCTCGGGCTTCTGCCCCCGCTTCGAGGCGATGAACGCGCGCACGAGCGCGAGCTCGAGCTCTGCGCGTCGAGAGGGCTGCGCGACGGCGGCGAGCTGCGCCTCGGCCTCGTCGAGGTCCCCCGCTCGCAGCGCGCAGGTCGCGAAGCCGAGCTGCAGCCACGCGCGGGCAGGCGACTCGGAGATGGGCGGCCGGCTCCACGCGCGCAGCTGGTCGAGGCAGAGGTCGACGGGCAGGTCGGTGAAGCGCGAGTGGTAGACGCCCATCCACTCCAGGCGGTCGGCGGTGCCCTTCGGCAGCCCGAACGTGCGGAGCAGCCGCGGGCCCCAGTCGCCGCCGTCGCCGGCCTTCTTCGTGCGCAGGCGGCGCAGCGCGCGCTCGACCGACGCGGCGTCGCGCGACGTGCCGGCCGCCTTCTGCGCCACCGCCGCGAGCGAGCCGTGCTCTGCGACGAGCCACTGCACGTAGTCGGCCCAGGTCATGGGCCGATGATGACGCAGTCGTGATGAAACGATGAAGAAGCGAATGGGGCCTCGAGGGTCAACTCGTGGCCATGCAAACCCACCGCGTCGTCGCCTGCTTCACGCTGCTGTCGTTCGCCGCCTGCTCGCTGCGCAGCATCGGCCGCTACGAGATGGCCCCGGCCGCCTCCGTCGTCGGGCAGCAAGAGGTCGCCCACGACACCGAGTCGTACTCGCGCATCGAGGACAACCCGTTTCTCGCGGCGCGCGACAACCCGCTCTCGACGTTCTCGATCGACGTCGACACCGCGTCGTACTCGAACGTGCGGCGCTTCGTAGAGAGCGGCGCGAAGCCTCCGAGAGACGCCGTCCGCATCGAGGAGCTCATCAACTACTTCCCCTATGCCTACGCGACGCCGACCGACGGCCGGCCGTTCGCCGTCAACGCCGAGACCTTCTCGTGCCCGTGGGCGCCGGCGCATCGGCTGGTGCGGCTCGGCATCAAGGGGAAAGAGGTGTCGCTCGCGCAGCGGCCGCGCGCGAACCTGGTGTTCCTCATCGACGTCTCGGGCTCGATGTCGGCGCCGAACAAGCTGGGGCTCTTGAAGCCCGCGCTGAAGCTGCTCGCCGAGAACCTGCGCGCCGACGACACCGTAGCGCTCGCGGTGTACGCGGGCAGCAGCGGCCTCGCGCTGGCTCCGACGCGCGGCGACGAGCGGCCCAAGATCTTCGACGCGATCGACGCGCTCGAGGCCGGCGGCTCGACGAACGGAGCGGCCGGCATCGAGCTGGCCTACCAGACCGCGCAGGCCGGCTTCATCGAGGGCGGCATCAACCGCGTCATCCTCGCGACCGACGGTGACTTCAACGTGGGCGTGAGCAGCGAGGGCGAGCTGACGCGGCTCATCGAAGAGAAGGCGAAGAGCGGCGTGTTCCTCACCGTGCTGGGCTTCGGCATGGGCAACTACAAAGACTCGACGCTCGAGAAGCTCGCCGACAAGGGCAACGGCAACTACGGCTACATCGACACGCTGTCCGAGGCGCGGAAGATGCTGGTCGAGCAGGCCGCCGGCACGCTCATCACGATCGCGAAGGACGTGAAGCTGCAGGTCGAGTTCAACCCGGCGCGCGTCGAGGCGTACCGGCTCATCGGCTACGAGAACCGCGTGCTCCGCTCGGAGGACTTCAACGACGACAAGAAAGACGCCGGCGATCTCGGCGCCGGCCACACCGTCACCGCGCTCTACGAGATCGTGCCCGCCGGCACGGGCCTCGAGCTGCCGAAGGTTGACCCGCTCAAGTACGCGCGGCCCGGTAGGCCCGCCGTCGAGAGCGACGAGCTGTGCACCGTGAAGCTCCGCTTCAAGGAGCCCGCCGGTGAGACCAGCCAGCTGCTCAGCTTCCCCATCGCCGACTCGGGCAAGTCGATCGCCCAGGCGAACGCCGACGCCCGCTTCGCCGCCGCCGTCGCCGAGCTCGGCCTGCTCCTGCGCGAGTCGCCGCACAAGGGCAGCGCCACCTGGGCCGACGTCATCGAGCTCGCCTCGTCGTCGGCCGGCGACGACAAGTACCGCGTCGAGCTGGTCGAGCTCGCGAAGAAGGCGTCGAAGCTCTGAACGACGCTCACGGCAGGCCCGCCACGAAGTCGAACAGCGCCTTCGCGTCGACCGACGTCACCTCGTGCACGCCCTCGCGCACGCTCATCGTCGCGGGCCACTTCGCCTCGTCGAGCATGCCCTTGAGCCGCTTCATCGTCGGCAGCTGGTACGTGTCGCGGCTCGCGCCGAGCAGCAGCGTGGGCCGCGCACGCTCGGCGGGGAAGCTCTGCCCGGTCACGTTGCCCGCGTGCATCACCACCCACGCCGACGCCTCGGCCTTCGAGTCCGACGCGACCAGCGTCACGAAGTAGCCGCCGTTCGAGAAGCCCGCGTACACGGGCGGCGGCAGCTTCGGCAGCTTGACGTGCAGCAGCACCTGGCCCAGCCGCTCGAGCGTGCGGCCCACGTCGGGCAGCTGCGACTTGTCGCTGGGGAAGCACCAGTGCTGCTTCACGTCGTCTCCCCACGCGCACAGCCCCTGCTCGCCCTTCAGCGCGACCAGGGCGACCCCGCGCTTCTTCGCCTCGGCGCCGAGCAGCGACAGCTCGCGCGCCCGCGACCAGTCGGTCGCGCCGGGCAGCATGCCGTGGAAGTAGATGACGAGCGCAGAGGGCTTCTCGGGCGTCACCACGCACGCGTCATCGACGGCGTCGAATACCCGTGGGCATGGAGCCGCCGCCAGCAGCAGTGCGAGGAGCACAGCGGCTCCCTTCTAGCCCAGCGGCGCGCGCGGGTACGAATGACCCTTCGGCGGCGCTGGCCGCCGCCTTCGACCTCATCTAAAGCTACGGTTCATGACGCGCCGGCGCCTCGGGCTCCAAGACGACGAAGATCCGCTCGGCGGCCCCACGCAGCGCCAGCTGCACTCGCCGTTCGCTGGGCAGCGCCCGAGCGACGAGACGATGCCCGCCACGCAGGGCTTCCGCGTCGGGCCCTGGGTGCAGGGCTTTCGCCTCATCGCCGACAACAAGGGCGGCGAGGTCACCGTCACGACCGGCGTCGCGCAGGTCGGGTCGGACTCGCGCAACGACCTCGTGCTCACGCACCCGACGGTCTCGCGCTTTCACTGCGAGGTGAAGCTCGACAACGAGCGCGTCATCGTTCGCGACCTGGGCTCGACGAACGGCACCCTCATCGACGGCGTGCGCGTGCAGGCGGGCTGGGTGCGCAACGGCTCGGTGCTGCAGCTCGGCGCCGCGAAGGTGCGCTTCGAGCTCGTCGACACGCGGCATCCCATCTCGATCTCCGACGCCGGCACGTTCGGCGAGCTCGTGGGCGACGCTCCGGCGATGCGCACCGCCTTCCGCCTGCTCGAGCTGGCGGCGAAGAGCGACTCGACGCTGATCATCGAGGGCGAGACCGGCACCGGCAAGTCGCGGGCGGCGCAGGCGCTGCACCAGAAGAGCGCGCGGGCGAACGGCCCCTTCATGGTGGTCGACTGCGGAGCCCTGCCGCCGACGCTGCTCGAGGCCGAGCTCTTCGGTCACGAGAAGGGCGCGTTCACCGGCGCCACGACGCGCCGGCTCGGCGTGTTCGAAGAGGCGAAGGGCGGCACGGTGCTGCTCGACGAGATCGGCGAGATGCCGCTCGAGCTGCAGCCGAGGCTCTTGCGCGTGCTCGAGAACAAAGAGATTCGCCGCCTCGGCCAGAACCAGTGGACGAAGGTCGACTGCCGCATTCTCGCTGCGACGCACCGCGACCTGCGGCAAGACGTGAACTCGGGTCGCTTCCGGCAAGACCTCTACTTCCGGCTCGCGGTCGCGCGCGTGATGCTGCCGGCGCTGCGCGAGCGCCCCGACGACCTCGGGCAGGTGGCGGTCTCGCTGCTCGAGCGGCTCGGCGCGTCTCGCGAGCGCCACTCGCGCCTCTTCGCGCAGCCGTTTCTCGACGGGCTGAAGGCCGCGACGTGGCCCGGCAACGTCCGCGAGCTCCGCAACTACCTCGAGCGCTGCATTCTGTTCGAAGAGCCGGTGCCGCTCGGCGAGCCCGACGCGGCGCCCGCCAGCATGAGCAGCGGCGGCGGCGGCGGCGAAGCGCTCACGGGCTCGTACGCCGAGGCGCGGCAGCGGGCGCTCGACGCGTTCGAGCGCGCGTACCTCGGGCAGCTGCTCGCGCGGCACAACGGCAAGGTGGCGATCGCGGCGACCGAGGCCGGCGTCGATCGCGTCTACCTCTACCGCCTGCTGCGGAAGCACGGCCTCAAAGCGAAGTGACGGGCCGCGCCTGACCGCCCGGTTTCGGTGATACTGCGGTGACGGTGAGCATCTCCTCCGGCGTCCGCTTCCACGAGCAGGTGCACGGCGTCTACTTCGACGACCTCGACGCGTTTCAGATTCTGCACAACGCGCGCTACCTCTTGCTGTTCGAGCGCACCATCGGCAACTTCTGGGGGCACCTCGGGTGGGGCGGCACGCTCGACGTGCAGAAGAACCCCGACCAGTTCCACCTCGTGCGGGCGAACCACGTCGAGTACCACCGCGCGGTGGTCGGCGTGAGCCAGGTGCGGGTGCGCGTGTGGGTCGAGAAGCTCGGGCGCACGAGCCTGACGTTCGGGTTCGCGCTGCTGCCGATGGACCTCGACGTCGACTACGCGACCGGCACGCGCGTCGTCGTTCGGGTCGACGAGAAGACCCGCGCGCCGACGCCGTGGACCGAGGCGTTTCGTACCCAGCTGCGGCCGTGGGTGAAGGCGCCGTGAACCCGAGTGGCGGGCGCGACGTGCTCGTCGTGTACCGCGAAGAGCTCGCGAAGGCCCGGGAGGCGCTGAAGGTGACCGAGGTCATCGGCGCGCAGGAGCCGTTCGCGGCGCAGATCATTCAAGCGGCCGAGAAGGTGCGCACGACGGCCGACGCGCTCGACGCGCGCATTCACGCGACGTTCGACGCGGTGCTGCTGCAGCGGGCGGGCGCTGCGTTTCGGGCCGCGGCGGCGGCGCTCGAGCAGCTCATCGCGCAGCGGCAGCACGGCCGGCGGGCCTCGGCCGAGGTGCAGCGGGTGTTGAAGCGCGTCGTCGTGCACGCGCGCGAGATCGGCCGCATGGCGCACGAGAGCGGCGCCGATCACGTCGGCGCGGCGATCGAGGCGCTCGCGCACCGCGAGGCGTGGACGAGCGCTCCCCTCGACGCGCTCGTCGGGCTCGTCGACACGTTCTACTTCCTCGCGCGCAAGCGGCTGGGGCAGGGCGCGACCTCGGAGCAGCTCGACAGCCTCGTCGATCGCGCCACCAGCACCGCCGTCGTGACCTCGCTGCACGCGCTCAAAGACCTCGCCCGCCGCGTTCGCAGCGAGCCCACGCTGATGAAAGACCGCTTCCAGCTCGACGGCGCGCTGAAGGGCCCGTCGTTGCAGGTCGAGGAGCGGCTCTCTGCGTGGTTCAAGCTCGACGACGACGGCCGCCGCAAGCTGCACATCGCCGTCGAGACGTTCACGCGCCGGCTGCTCGACAGAGCCAGCGCTGCTGCCGACGGCCGGTGAGGAGAAGAAAAAGGGGACAGGCTACTTTTCCGAATGTCCGCGGTCACGAGAACCTCGCCCGGCGGCCGGAAAAGTAGCCTGTCCCCTTTTTCTTGCCCCTTTCTCTGCCCTCAGGCCGACGGCCCGAGCTGCCACTTCGCGTGCAGCCTCGCGACGAGCTCGCCGGCTTCGTTCGTGAGGTCACCCGTCACGTCGACCTCCTGCTTGTCGTTCGTGGGGATGATCGCGCACGAGCAGGTGCCGGTGATGGGGCCGCGCGCCTTCTTCAGGTACTCCATCTGCAGCATGATGGGGATGCCGCGCGTGTTCGGCGCCAAGCTCGCGAGCATCGCGACGCCGGTCACCATCTCGCCGAGGTTCATCAGCGCGATCGCGTGCACGCTGTTGAGGTGGTTGCGCAGCCCGCGCCGGTCGCGCATCAGCACCCGCGCCCGACCCGGCGCCAGCTCGAGCACCTCGGGCTTGATGGTGCCCGTGTACGGCGCCATGCGGCCGATGAGGCGCCCCATCAGCCGCCCGCCGCCCGGCAGCGCCGACAGCATGTTCCACAGCGTCCCCACCTGCGACGGATCGACGAACTTCGCGAGCAGCTTCGACATGGCGCCGCCTTACTCCACCCGCTCGCAGGAGCGGTAGCTTCCGTCAGCGGCAGGCGTCTTCGGCGCCCGGGTTCACCCGGCAGCCGTTCGCGCACGTGCGGAGCTTCGAGATCGACACCCCGTCCGAGCCGCAGCGGTACAGCGTGTTGCGGTCGCCTGTCACGACGTCGCCGCCGCAGTAGTTCGAGCCCGCCACGCAGCGGCAGCTGTCGTCTTCGCCCGAGTTGATGCTGCAGCCGTGCGAGCACACCCGCACCTGCGTGGCCGTGTGATCCGCGTTGCAGCGGTAGAGCGTGTTGCGCGCGCCCTGCACCTTGTCGGTGCCGCAGTAGAAGCCGCCCGGCACGCACGAGCCGCCCGAGCTGCCGCCGTTGCGCGCCGCCCGCACCGCGTCTTTCTCGGCCGCCGTGATCGGGCACACCGTGTCGACGCCGTTGCTCGCGAGGCCGTTGCGCCCCTGCAAGAACGACGCGATCTGGCTCTGCAGCGACGACTTCAGCACCGGCGCTCCGGCATAGACCGCGTGAATGTGCCGCCCGAACGCCGGAGGCACCCGGTACCAGGCCGCGAACCCCTGCCGGCGCAGCGCGCGCGTGCGCGTGCATGGAGCGCTGCCCGACACGATGTCGGTCGCCGCCGAGTCGGTCGTGCCCGGCTCGGGGCAGTGCGTGCCGACCGACGCGGGCGCGTCACCGAACGTCTGGATCAAGAGCGAATCGCCGACGCCGGCGCGCAGCATCGCCGCGTGCGCGGCCGCGAACATGTGCGACGGCGAGCTCGAGTGGCCACACGTGAACGGCTGCGGGCAGAAGCACCGCGAGAGCGCGTCCGAGGTCGTCGCCAGGTCGTCATCGCTGAGCTCGACCTCGTCGCCCGAGCCCGTCGCCGCCAGCGCGTCGGCGTCCTCCATGTCTTCGACGGGGCCGCAGCCGAGCGCGGCGGCGAGGGTGAGGAACGTCACGAGGTGGCGGATCATCGGTGTCTCCTGGAGGTTTCGTTGGCGCCGAACGGGCGGTGCCCCACACGAAGCAACCGGCGCACCCCTCGCCGAGTGAAACGCGGCGATGACGCTTTCGGCCGCTCCGGCCTCGCAAGTCGTTGGCGTGAGACACGCGCGTTTCGCTCTCCGTGCCCCGAGCGCGAGCGGGCGGACGCGCGCGGGCGCTCCAGGTGACCACTGCCACGGTCAAGCTTCTTTGCGTGGCGGCGCTGCGTCGAGCGAACGGTCGCGCGCGAACGCCGAGCGGAGCATCACCGTCGTCACCACCTGCGCCACGACGGCCGCGAACGAGAGCACCGCGAGCAGCGGCGCGTGGCGCCCGCAGTACGCCATGACGGCCACCCCGAAGGCGGTGAGCACCCACGAGGGCCACGTGTTGCGAACGAACGCCTGAACGCCGAGCAGCACGCCGGCGATGACCGCGCGCCAGAGCACCTCGAGCGCGATGACTGCATACGGAAGGCGGGCTCCGAGGTCGATGAACGCTGCGGCCGCGTAGAGGACCACCTGTGCTCCGAACGCCAGGCCCGCGCTGACGCGAGCGCGGCCGAGCGCGGCGCGCCTTCGCTTGGGGTTCGTGGTGCACGAGACGCACCCGGTGAGGTCGAACGTCGCGCCGGCGCAGTCGCGGCAGACGAACGTGCCGCAGATCCGGCAGGTGCCCGTCGAGGCGAGCGTCGGGTGCCGGGAGCAGCGCGCCGAGGGGTCGTCGTCGGCGAGCGGCACCTGTGGCGGTGGCGCTTCGCGCTCGGCGACCGACTCACCGGTCGCGGCGAGCAGCGCTCCGCCGAGCAGCGGCCCCGCCACCAGCACGGTGGCGATCTTCGCCGCGTCCGGCAGCTCGAGCCCGGTGGCCGGGGGCGGCGCCTCGAGCGTCAGCGTCTTGATGTCGTCGTCGGAGAGGCCGAGCGAACGCAGGCGCTCGTGAATGACCGACTGCGGGTGGCCCTCGGCGCGCAGCCGGCAGAACAGCGCCCACGGCGTCTCGTCGGCGGCCACGGCGCGAGCCCGACATCGTGCGCTCGTGCGCTTCGTGGTACTCCACGCGCCATGAACCGACGCGAGCTGCTGCAGCTCTCGGTGCTCGCTCCACTGACTGCGAGCGCTACGGTCAGCGCCGCAGCGCCGGAGCCGAAAGAGCGCCCCGGGGTGCCCCCGCCGTTCGACTGGGCCGGCAAGAGCATCAAGCAGCTGCAGGCCGAGATGAAGAGCGGCAACCTCACGAGCGCGCAGCTCACGCAGGCGTACCTCAAGCGCATCGAGACGACGAGCGCGCTCCTGCACGCCGTGCTCGAGGTGAGCCCCGATGCGCTCCGCGACGCCGAGGCCCTCGACAAGGAGCGCAAAGAGAAGGGCGCGCGCGGCCCGCTGCACGGCATCCCCGTGCTCGTGAAGGACAACATCGAGGCCGGCGAGAAGCTGCAGACGACCGCCGGCTCGCTCGCGCTCAACGGCACGCCGCCGAAGAACGACGCGTTCGCGGTGAAGAAGCTGCGCGACGCCGGCGCCGTCATTCTCGGCAAGGCCAACCTCTCGGAGTGGGCGAACATCCGCTCGCTGAAGTCGACCTCGGGCTGGAGCGCCCGCGGCGGCCAGTCGCGCAACCCCTACGCGCTCGACCGCAGCCCCACCGGCTCGAGCTCGGGCAGCGGCGTCGCCGTCGCGGCCGATCTCTGCACCGTCGCGCTCGGCACCGAGACGAACGGCTCGATCATCGCGCCGTCGTCGGTGATGGCCGTCGTCGGCATGAAGCCGACCGTCGGGCTCGTCAGCCGCAGCGGCGTCATCCCCATCGCGCCCTCGCAAGACACCATCGGCCCCATGGGCCGCTCGGTCGAAGACGTCGCCACCCTGCTCTCGGCGCTGACCGCCGTCGACCCTGAAGACGCCGCGATGAAGACGCCCGGCCGCAAGGCCGAAGACGACTACACGAAGGTGCTCGAGCGCGACGGCCTCAAGGGCAAGCGCCTCGGCGTCGTGCGCTCGCTGTTCGGCGCCGGGCTGCAGCACAAGAAGGTGACCGACGCGGCGCTCAAGGAGCTCGAGCGGCTCGGCGCCACGCTCGTCGACGTCGAGCTGCCGAGGCTCGACGGCGCCGCCCAGATGGAGGTGCTGCTCACCGAGCTGAAGGCGAGCCTCGGCGAGTACTTGAAGAAGCGGCGGCCCGACGCGGACGTGAAGACGCTCGCCGACGTCATCGCGTTCAACGAGAAGAACGCCGACCGCGAGCTGTTCTTCTTCGGGCAAGACCTGCTCGTGCAGGCGCAGGCGAAGGGGCCGCTCACGGCGCCGGCGTACAAGAAGGCGCTCGACGCGGGGAAGAAGGCCGCAGGCAAGCAGGGCATCGACGCCGCGCTCGCGAAGAACAAACTCGACGCCCTGGTCGCGGGCGCGATGGAGCCCGCCTGGCTGCTCGACCCGGTGCTGGGCGACGCCGTCGACGTGGTGAGCGGCTACTCGCACGCGGCGATCGCCGGCTACCCCAGCATCACGGTGCCGTGCGGGCTCGTCGGTGGGCTGCCGGTCGGGCTGCTCTTCTTCGGCGCCGCGTTCAGCGAGGCGCTGCTGCTGAAGCTCGCGTTCTCGTACGAGCAGTCGTCGCAGGCGCGCACCGCGCCGACCTACGCGGTCAGCGCGACCCCGAAATTCTGACGAACCGTTATAGGTGAGCGCCGTGTCCGCGAGCCTGCACGACGCCATTCGCGAAGAGTCGAAGCCCGGCCTCTGGTCGCAGGGCGTGAAGCTCGCCCGAGCCGGGGCCGTCGCCGTCGAGTCGAAGACGGCGAGCGAGATCGTGCTCCGCGTGAAGACGCCTGCGCGCCAGGTCGCGTTCACCGTCGTCGTCTACCCGGGCGACCTCGCGTGGGAGTGCAACTGCGACGGCCGCGTCGACCCCTGCGAGCACGTCTGCGCGGCCGCCATCGCGCTGCAGACCGGAGGCGCCGCGCCCGCCGAGCAGCGCTGGTCGCACGTCGAGTACGCGTTCGCGCGCGCGCCGGGCGGCGGCCTCACGCTCACGCGCCGCCTCGACGGCCAGGAGCTCGCCTCGCTCGCCGCCGTCATGCAGTCGGCCGAGGGCAAGGCGCGCGTGCAGGTCGAGCAGCACGACCTCGCCGTCGACCGCCTGCTCGCGCGCCCTCGCCGCGGCCCGCTGCCGCAAGACCTGCTCGAGTCGCTGCTCGTGGCGCTCGCGCCGGCCCGCCGCGTCTCGCTCGACGGCGTGCCGGTCATCGTCTCGGCCGAGGTGCTGATGCCGCGGGCGGTGGTCGAAGACCAGGGCGGCGGCGTGAGCGTCACGCTTGCGCTCGAGCCCCACGAGCCGCTCGGCGCCGGAGCCGTGCTCAAGGGCGACGTGCTGCAGCGGCTCGGCGAGGTGCCGTCGACTCCGGTGCGCACGTACGGGCCGTCGCAGCTCGCCGAGCTGAGCTCGACGGTGCTGCCCGACCTCGCGCGCCGCTACGGCGTCGAGGTGAAGAGCGCGCGCCTGCCGAAGATCGACCGCTCGCTCGAGCCGCGCATTCAGCTCGAGCTGTCGCAGGTCGAGTCGGGCCTCTCGGTGCTGCCGACGCTGGTGTACGGCGCTCCGGCGCACGTGCGCATCGACGCCGGCCGGCTGGTCTGGCTGCACGGCTCGGTGCCCGTGCGCGACGAGCCAAAGGAGCAGCGCCTCGTGCACGAGCTGCGCGAGAAGCTCGACCTCGTGCCGGGGCGCCGCACGAACGTCGGCCCCGAAGCGCTCGCGCAGTGGGGCAGCAAGCTGAAGGCGTGGCGCGGCGACCTGACCGGCGACGCCGGCCGCCTGCTCGGCGCCGACGCGAAGCTCGTGCCGCGCCTCTCGCTCGAGCCGTTCTCGCTCGAGTTCGAGGTCGAGGGCCGCAGCGGCAGCTCCGAGCGCGTCGCGGGCGACGCCGTGCTCAAGGCGTGGAGCGAGGGGCTCTCGCTGGTGCCGCTGCTCGGCGGCGGCTGGGCTCCGCTGCCGAGGGAGTGGCTCGACCGGCACGGGCAGCGGGTGCTCGACCTGCTCGAGGCGCGGCAGAGCGACGGCACCGTCAGTCGCGCGGCGCTGCCGCAGCTCGCCGAGCTGGCGCAGTCGCTCGAGCTGCCTGCGCCGGCGAGCTTCGCGGGCCTCAAGCCGCTGCTCGACGGGTTCGACCGCATCCCCGAGGCGCCGCTGCCCGAGGGCATCGCGGCGACGCTGCGTCCGTACCAGCGGCAGGGCGTCAGCTGGCTTCAGTTCTTGCGCGACGCGCAGCTCGGCGCGGTGCTCGCCGACGACATGGGCCTCGGCAAGACGCTGCAGGCCATCTGCGTGCTGCCGAAGCGTACGCTCGTGGTGTGCCCGACCAGCGTGCTGCCGAACTGGGTGGCCGAGCTGCAGCGCTTTCGCCCCGGCTACCGCGTGAACGCGTACCACGGGGCGGGCCGCGCGCTCGACGAGAGCGCCGACGTCACGGTGACGACGTACGCGCTGTTGCGGCTCGACCAGGCCGAGCTCTCGGCGAAGCCGTGGGCTGCGCTCGTGCTCGACGAGGCGCAGGCCATCAAGAACCCCGACAGCCAGGTCGCGCGCGCGGCGTACGAGGTGCCGGCGCAGTGGCGGCTCGCGCTCTCGGGCACTCCGGTCGAGAACCGGCTCGACGAGCTGTGGAGCGTGATGCACTTCTGCAACCGCGGCCTGCTCGGCGGCCGGCGGGTGTTCGACGAGCGGTGGGCCCAGGGCATCGCCGACGGGCGGCCCGGCGCGGCCGCGGCGCTGCGCGCGCGCATCAAGCCGTTCGTGCTGCGGCGCCTCAAGCGCGACGTGGCGCCCGAGCTGCCGCCGCGCACCGAGGCGGTGCTCAGCGTCGAGCTCGACCAGCGCGAGCGCGACCTCTACCAGACGGTGTACGCGGCCACGCGCAACGACGTGGTCGGGCTGCTCAAAGAGGGCGGCAGCGTGCTGAAGGCGCTCGAGGCGCTCTTGCGGCTGCGGCAAGCGGCGTGTCACCCGGCGCTGTTGCCGGGGCAGCAGGCGAAGTCGTCGTCGAAGCTGAAAGCGCTGCTCGACGCGCTGTCGACGGCGGCGGCCGACGGCCACAAGGCGCTCGTCTTCTCGCAGTGGACGTCGCTGCTCGACCTCATCGAGCCCGAGCTGAAGGACGCGGGCATCGCGTTCGAGCGGCTCGACGGCTCGACGGCCGATCGCGCGGCGGTGACGCAGCGGTTCCAGGCCGAGGCGGGCCCGCCGGTGATGCTCATCTCGCTGAAGGCGGGCGGCACGGGCTTGAACCTCACCGCGGCAGATCACGTCTTCCTCCTCGACCCCTGGTGGAACCCGGCCGTCGAGGCCCAGGCCGCCGACCGCGCGCACCGCATCGGCCAGGAGCGCCCCGTGCTCGTCTACCGCCTCGTCGCGAGGGCGACCGTCGAAGAGAAGATCCTGCAGCTGCAGGACAAGAAGCGCGCGCTGTTCGAGGCGGCGCTCGGCGACGCCGGAGCGGCCGCCGGGCTGACCCGCGACGACCTTCTGAGCCTTTTCGAGTGAGGCTGTTGTCTCGCCGGTCACACCTTCGGCCGAAGACACAACGCGGGCCGGCTGGCGCCGGAGAATGAGGTGTCATGAAGATTCAGCCCCGCCCGAGCCAGCCGGTCGCTTCCGCGAGTGAATCTGCGCCGGCCGCCCCGGTCGAGAAGCCGGCGACGGCGGCGGTGCGCGCCGATCGGTTCGTCGACACGGGCCGTGAGGGCGGCACAGGCGCGCTGGGGCTCGCCGACCCGAGCGTTGCGGCGGCCCGCACGGTGGCCCAGGAGCACGCTCGCGACCGCGTCTTCGGCGAGGGCATCGACCGCGGCGCGGCGCTGAATCACCTCGGGCAGATCGACTCCGACCGAGGCGGCGAGGCGGGCGGCAGCGACGCGATTCGCTGCAGCACCTCGTCGCTCGTCGCGGGCGCAGTGCTGCTCGGGCCCGACGCCACGGAGCGCGCCATCGACGCCGTGCAGGAGCGCGGGCGCGGCTTGCTGCAGCAGTACCGCGAGGTGCAGACGCTCGTGGGCGAAGAGAGCGGCGTCGACAGCACCGAGTACCGCGAGCTGACGGCGCACATTCACGAGCTCGAGGCTTCGCAAGACGCCTTGGCGTCGCTGAGCGCGACGCCAGCGGGTGACCTGCGCGTCGAGGACCTGCACCGGCTTCAAGAGACCGTCTTCACGCAGGCGCTCTACGACCAGCGCCTGCAGGTCGGCACCGTCGACGGCGAGCCGCGCGACCTCTACACGACCATCGACGGCCCGATGCTGACGACGGGCACGATGCAGACGTACCGCGACGTGATGTGGGGCGACGGCGTGCGGCCCGAGATGAACGGCGAGCGGCTCGACGCCTTCTTCGTCGACAACGAGGCGGGCGGGGGTCACTTCGTGCTGGCGAACGAGGCGGCGGGTGAAGACGGGAGCCGCAGCATCGCGTTCAACCCGTGGCCCGACGCCGACGGCACCGCGTTCACGCGCGCCTCCGACGGAGAAGGCGCCCGCGTCGTGCCGGAGAGCGGCCGCTACGTCGAGGGCAGCCGGCTGCGTGGGGTCGACGTCGACTCCGAGGGTGTTCGTCTGCCTCCGCGCGCGTTCATCGAAGAATGACGCGACGCTTCAACCCACCCTGCGCGCAGTTCACTGCGCACTGACGGCGGCGCCTGTGCGCACGCGTGCTCCAGCGCGGCAACCCGCCGATTCGGCAGTGTGGATCGCGGCGTGCAGTTCCTGCGCGTCATGAGCCCGCGCGGCACGAAGACCACGTTCGTTTCGCTGGTGGTGATGGTGGCGGCGTTCTTCGTGCCTGCGCTGAGGTCGTGCAGCGACGAGCCCTTTCAAGCGCCTGCGGCCTTCGCGTTCGAGAACGCGACGTTGTTCTCGTGGATCGTGCCGGTCTTCTTCGCGGCGGCGGTGATGGCGCTGCTCACCGTGCGCGTGATGGCGGCGCGCGCCGTCGAGCGCGGCGTGCGGCGCGGCGCCCTCGTGACCGTCGCAGCGCTCGCGCTGCTGAACACCGGCGCGACGGCCGTCTTCCTCGCGAGCGACTCGTTCCCCGACGGTTGGATGCTCGCGCTCGCGGTGCTCGGCGGCGCCGGCGCGGCAGCGATGGTTCGGCGCGCGCGAGGCCGGCATTCGCTCGCCATCTGGGACCACCTCGTCGCCGCGTTCGGCCTCACCGCCGCGACGTCGGGCCCGGCTTCCTACCTCGGCAGCTCGATGCTGCTCGGCCACACGCACAACCTCGCGTCGGGCGCGTACCTCTTTGTCGGGGCCACCGTGCTGCTCGCCGCGACCGCGATGCTCCGCGCGCTTCGGCCGGCCTGAGGCCCTCAGCCGCCCGTGAGGCGCAGCACCGCCTTCACGTGCTTCAAGAACGCCTTCGCGTGCCGAGACGGAATCTGACCGCGCCGCGTCACCAGCTCGAGCGTCGACGTGTACACGTACTCGGGGTGCACGACCTCGAGCTCGCCGCGCCGAAGCTCGGCCTCGACGACGAAGCGGGGCAGAATCGAGATGCCGCACCCCTTCTTCACGAGCGCCTTGTGCGCCTCGAGGCTGTTGCTCGACAGCGTGATCGACGTCGACGGCCGGTGGCGCACCAGCATCTGCAGCGTGGGAAACGCCTTGTTCGTGACGTCGTCGATCTCGCGCGAGCCGATGAACGAGCAGAGCACCTCGTCGTCGCCGGCGCGGCCCTTCGCGACCACGAGCTGGCAGGGGTAGCGCGCGAGCTCGAGCCGCTCGATGAGCGGCGACTTCTCGACGTAGAAGAAGAGCCCGAGCTCGTGGCGGCCCTCGGCGATCTCGCGCAGCATGAGGTGCGCCGGCCCCGTGAAGATGCGCGGCACGAGCCCCGGGTGCTCGCGCCTCGCCCGGCGCACCGCCTCGGGCAAGAGGTACGTCGCCACGTGCTCTTGCGTCGCCACCTTCACGTCGCCCTTGAGCGCGCCGCGCTCCTCCTCGGCCAGCGCGTCGAGCGTCTCGAGCTCGTGCAGTACGGCCTCGCAGCTGACCATCAGCCGCTGGCCCGCCGACGTGAGCACGACGCCCTTCGGAGTCCGCTCGAGCAGCGCGACGCCGAGCGAGGCCTCGAGCTTCCGCAGCGCCTTGCTGATCGCGGGCTGGCGGATGCCGAGCTCCTTCTGCGCGCGGCTGATGCCGTTCGCCTTCACCACCGCGTGGAAGACGCGCAGCTGCTGCAGCTCGACCATGGGCGCGCATCATGCCCGAAAGGAATGTGCGTGATGACCGGCGCGGTGGCTCTCACGCGCGGCGGCCTGCGGTACCGATGCGACCATGAACCTGCGAGCCCTCGCCGTCGTGTCGCTGTGGCTGTGCGGTTGTGCTCCCGAAGAGCTCGAGCAGGACGACGAGGTGCTCTCCGAGGCGCCGGCCGGGCTCGCGGCGCCTGCGCCGTTCACGCTCGGCAACTGGAACATCGAGTGGCTCGGCTCGACGCGCGGCGGGCCGACCGACGAGGCGCTGCAGCAGACGAACGCGCACTCGGTGCTCGCGGCGGCCGGCGCCGACGTCTGGGGGCTGGAAGAGATCGTCACGCGCGACGCGCTGAACCGCGTGACGCCGCCCGGCTACACCGCGCTGCTGGCGAGCGAGGTCGAGGGCGGGGCGCAGTACTACACGGCGGCCGAGCAGAAGGTCGCGCTCATGTGGCGCTCCGGCTCGGCCACCGTTCGCGACGCCCGGCTCGTGCTCACCGAGCACGCGTACGACTTCGGCAGCCGGCCTCCGCTGCAGGTGACGCTCGACCTCGCCGGCGGTGGCGGGGCCCTCGTCGTCATCGTCGTGCACCTGAAGGCGCTCGGAGACCCCGAGAGCGTCGCGCGGCGGCGCCGGTCGGCGGCCGAGCTCGAGGCGTACCTCGCGACGCTGGGCGACGTGCCGTTCGCGGTCATCGGCGACTTCAACGATGCCGCGGCCGCGTTTCCCACCGCGCACGTGTTCGTCACGACGGCGCTGCCGGCGAGCACCATCACGGGCAGCCGCACCATCGATCACCAGCTCGTCTCGGCGGCCTTCGCGCAGCGCTGGCTCGACACCCAGCTCGTGAAGCCCGCGGTGCCCGCGTACGGCGCGACGACGAGCGACCACTACCCGGTGCTCAGCCACTGGAGCGCGCCCGTGCGCATCACCGAGGTGCTCGCCAACGAGCCCGGCGCCGACCGCTCGCTCGAGCGCGTCACGCTCTCGGGGCGCGGAGACCTCAGCGGGTGGACGCTCAGCGACGCGACGCAGGTGCGCCACGTCTTCCCGCGAGGCACGACGCTCGGCGAGGGTGGGCTCACCGTGACCGGCGGCGGGGCGAGCAGCGGCGGTCTCTCGCTGAACAACCCGGGCGACGCCGTGGTGCTGCGCGACGCCGACGGCCGGGTCGTCGACACGGTGAGCTGGTCGCGCGCGCAGGACGACGGCGTGCCGCTGGTGCGATGACGTGTCGCAATCGCCGCGCTCGTGCGACGTTTGGAGTCGCACGTGGCGCGCACGTCACTCTTCGCGTTGATCCTGGCGGCGGCGCCTGCGTGCGCCGTCTTCCAGGAGGTCGTGCGTCACGAGACCCTGTGGGACCCGCCGGTGTTCTTCGAGGCGTCGCGCGCGCCGGCGGGCCTCATGCTGCAGGTCGAGCCGGGCGACGGCGGTGCGACGCTCTCGGTCGTCGAGCGGTTCGACTGCATCGAAGAGGCGACGCAGCTCGGAGCCGAGATCGTGCAGACGAAGCCTGCGGGCTGGCTGCTGACGACGGTGGTGGTGGTTCTGGGCGTGGGCACGTCGGCGGCGATCGGCTTCGCGGGGGGCGCGCTCGTCGACGGGGCGACGCGCGAGACGCAGAAGGGGCGGCAGACTCCGACGGCGCAGCTCATCGGCGCCGGCGTCGGCATCGTCGGCGTCGGCTCGCAGCTGCTCTTGATGAACAAGATCCTCGAGTGGCTGAGCAAGATCTCGCAGACGCACCAGCGGCCCATCAAGCGCGAGCTCGGCAGGAAGGTGCCGTGCCCCGACCCTGAGGCGCGCGCCGGCGTGCTGCTGGGCCCGGGGCTGCCGCCCGAGGGCGTGAGGCTCGACCCGCGTGGGCGGGCGCCGCCGGGCTTCGAGGCGAGCGACGGGCTGACGCTCGATGGCGACTCCGTTCGGCAGTGACCTGCGAGGTCAGTGCCGGTGACGGCGCGGGTAACCGCGACCGCGGTGAGGCGAAGCGAGTGCGCCGGCGAGCACGGGTGTCTTCGAGAGCGCCGATGGGTTCTGCCTGCACGACGGTGCACCACGGTGCACCCGGCTTGCCGCCCTGAACCGTCATGGCCATTGGAGCCGTCATTCTTCCATGCGTTCAACGCGGGCACGTCTCGGCACATCGGTTGCTGTGTCGAGGGCCATGCTTCGTTCACGCGGGACAACCCGAGAGTGACTTGTCGCCGGAGTTCTACGGAACCCAAGGCCCCACGCCAGTTCCAGCCGATGCGAGGGTGCAGCTCGGTGGCGCTGATGTGTCGTGGGGCTGGCGGGGCGAGAGACCCTGGCTCAGGAGCGGTCGGCGGGCAAAGAGTGTATTGCCGCGAGTGCGACGTTCCGCGAAACCTCGAACGGCCACGGCTACGAGCTCGTCGAGTTCGCATGGGTCGGGTCGAACGCGAGCCGATACACCCGCTGCCCAGCCGAGAGCGACATCAGCCCCCTGCCGCCTGGGCTGCTCGAGGCGTGGCAGAGAGCCAGCCAGTCCGAGCGCTCGACGCCGTTCAGCGCCGAAGTGCTCACGTGGTCGGCCGGGCCCTCAGAGGGCGCGCCGTACACGCTCACGAAGTTCCGCCTCGTCTTCCGCAGCTGTGAGTTCTCGGCGGGCCGCACAGGCGGGTGCGAGCGCGACGACGGACGCCGCGAAGGTGAGGTCGCGCTGAAGGGTCGGGCTTCCGTCAGCTCGAGCAGGCGCCTGCTCGTCGTCGGCGCCGCGGTGCTCTGCGCCGGTTACCTGATCAGCGCCGTCTACGGCCTCGTCAGGTCTGAGCGGGGAGGGGCCTATTTCATGAACCTGATTCCGATCGTAGGGCCCGTGGCGGCCGCAGTGGAGATCGCGAACATCACCAGCCGGGCGGGCGGCTCCCAAATCGACGTGGTGGCCAGCGTCGCCCTCACCGCGCTTCAGGTCACCTGAGTGGCCATCGCGGCCATCGCCTCGTGGCGCCTCAACGCCTCGGGAGCCGAGCTGTTCCTGTTGCCAGGCGCTCCTGGGGCGAACGCGGGCGTGTCCGTCGTGCTGCAGCACTGAGCCACCGCGCGCGAACGGCTGCACGCCGACCGTGTGAACAGCTCGTTACACGTTCAGCACGCTGCGTGTCGCACCAACCTCGAGAGCCTCGGCTCAGGTCTTCGCCGACGTGACGATGTCCTTCACGTCGATGGCGGCGGCGACAGCGGCAGCGGGCGGAATGAAGCAGCCCGTGATGGTCGCGGCGGTGTGCAGCACGCGCGAGCAGATCTGACCGGCGGTGGCGGGGCCGTGCACGACCGAGTCGTAGAGCGACTTGAGCGACGCGCCGACCGCGAGCACGTTGAGCGCGTTGCCGACGACGGGCAGCGCCTTCGAGAGGCCCTTGGTCGCGGTGACGCCGAGCGCTCCGGACTTGGCGCCGATCTTCGCGGCGGTGGCCGAGATCTCGGCCGCGGCGCCGGCCATGCCCTTGCCGGTGTTGAGGCCGCGCAGCGCAGCGCCCACGAGGCGGCGGCCGTTCGGCCCACCGACCTCGGCGCCCGCCTTGAGCAGCGCCTTCACCATCTTGCCGTCGGCGACGAGCGGCAGCGCCGAGCTGGCGACCTTGCCGATCTGCGCGACGCCGACCTTGGCTCCGAGCTGCACCGCGCCGGCCTCGAGGTACGGCAGCGCGTGCTTGAACGCGGCCATCGCCTCGGGCGACTTCGCGAACTCGCGCATCGCCTCGGTGGCGATCGTGCTGGCGGCGTCGCCGGTCGCGACCTTGCTCGCGAGCGTGTACAGCGCGCGGTTGAGCGCGGGCGTCATCGCGTCGTTGAACTTCGCCTGCGGAACCGTCGAGTGCTGCGCGACCTTGTCGAAGCCTTCGCCCTTCTTCTTGGTGTCGACCGCAGCCGTCTTCGTCGTCGCGGTCGTCGCGGTCGTCGCGGTGGTCTTGTCGGTCGAAGCCGTCTTGTCGGTCGAAGCCGTCTTGTCGGTCGAAGCCGTCTTGTCGGTCGAAGCCGGCTTCACGCCCGTCGGAGCGGCGTGCTTCTTCGTGATCTTCGGCTTGTCACCAACGCTCGGCATGTGCGGGCACCTTATTACGAGGGGCCCCGTTACCGAAAACCGCTGGGGCTGGAAAGATCATCATCGCTGCGCCGCGCACTTTGTTGTGTCGGAACCCCTCTCGCTTCTTGAGAAATCGGTGACGCGCCTGCGTGTGGGTGCAGGCGCCGTTATCGCCAATACATGAAGCGTGCGGCGTTGATGATCGTCGCCGTGATGGGGGTGGCCTTCGCTTGCGGCTATGAGCCGGAGCCGTCCATCTCGTCCGGCGGAATTTCGTTTGGCAGCTCGGGAACTCGTACGGGCGGTGGCGGTGGCGGTGGGGGTGGCACCGAGGTGAACAACGACACCGGTGGCACCAACGCGAACACTGGGCTGTGCGGAGACGCCGGCGCCTGCGCGGGCGGTGAGTGCTGCGGCGGCACGTGCTGCGCCGTCTCGCAGACGTGCTGCTCGGGGCAGTGCATCACTCCGAGCATCACGCGGCCGAGCTGTGACTTCGCGCCGCCGCCGCTGCCTTAGGGAATCGGAGCGCCGGCGACGCCGACCGGCACCACGTAGACGGTTCCCGGACTGCCGGAGAGGTAGAGGCTCTCGGGCTGAAACCCGGCGCCGCGCCCGAACTGGGGGTTCGCGACGTTCAGCGGCAGCGTCGCGAGCAGCTCGGCGCTGCCGACCTTCGCGCCCGTCGCGTCGCGGCGAATGCGGTACAGCCGACCCAGGCCCTGGTCGACCACGTACAAGTTGCCGCACACGTCCATCGCCATGCCGTCGAGCGCGGTGCCGGCGATGGTCTCGAACGCCGCAGCGGTGCCGGCCGTGTCGAGGTCGAGCCGCAGCACGGTGCCCGCGCTGTAGTTCGTGAAGAAGAGGTCGTTCTTCGCGGCGTCGCGAACGATGCCGTTCGGAGCCGACGCCTGCGCGCTGGTCACCACGGTCTGCCGCGTGCCGCCATCGGCGGGGAAGCGCACGACGCGGTTGCCGTTGAACTCGGTCACCCAGACGGTGCCGTCGACGTCGGGGTAGACGCCGTTCGGGCCCGAGAGCGCGGTCGCCCAGTCGGTGACGACGCCGGCGTCGGTGACCTGCACGATCTTCCCCGAGCCCGGCAGCGCGACGAGCAGCCTGCCGTCGGCGAGAAAGCGCATGCCGTACGAGCTCGCGAGCGTCGCCACCAGCGGGCTCGCCGACGGAGCCGCGCTCACCAGCTCGAGCGCTGCGTTGCGCCGCAGCGCCACGCGGCCCTTGCCGTCGAACGCGAGGTCTTCGGAGCCCGTCTGCCCGCTCGTGAACACCGTGAAGCCGATGGGCGCCGGCGGCAGCGAGCCGCACCCTGCGTCGACCGTGCTGCTGCCGCCCGCGGTGTTGCCGCCGGCGGTGCTGCCTCCGGCGGTCGAGCCTCCGGCGGTGCTGCCGCCGGCGCTGGCGCCTCCGGCGGTGGAGCCGCCCGCGCTGCTGCCCCCGGCGCTGCTGCCGCCCGCGGTGCCGGCTCCGCCTGCCATGCTGCCGCCCGCGGTGCCGCTGCCTCCGGCCGTGGTGCTGCCGCCGGCGGTGCCGCTGCCGCCGCCGGTGCCTCCCGAAGGCGGAGTGCCACACGCCGCGAGCACGGCGAACAACAGACAGCGCGAGCGCAGGCTCATGTCAGTCTTCCTCGGACGCTTTGTCGGTGGGCTCGAGCCCGAGCTCGCGCGTGAGCTCGAGGTGAATGCGGCGCACGCGCTCGACCTGGCCCTTGGCGGGGAAGCGCTCGTAGAAGCCCTCGCTGCGGAAGCGAGCGGCCTGAGCGGCCCACGGCTTCGTGAGCTTCGCGAAGGCGTCGGAGCCCTGCGACTCCCAGGCGTCCATCGGCTTCTTCTGCTTGATGACCTCGCCGAGCACGCGGATCAGCGCCTTCAGCGTCACGTCTTTGGTGAACATGAACTTGTCGTTCACGCCCCAGACCTCGCGCATCGACTCGCGCACGCCGGCGAACCAGTCGCGCACGAGGGCGTAGAGCTTCGTGTACGCGCCGCCGAAGCGCTTCTTCACGACGCGCGACTCGGTGAGCTTGTGCAGCTCGTTGAACAGCTCGCTCTGCAGAATCCACTTCTCCTGGCGCGAGCGGCCGCCGAGGCGGTTGATGCGGTAGCGCAGCGGCGAGTCGTCGGCGCCGTAGAGCTGGTTCACGACCTTGGCGGCCAGCTTCTTCTCGGTGCTCTCCCACGAGACCTTCTCGTAGAGGTCGACGAGGTGCGACTTGTTGATGCGCGTGTGCGTCGAGTTCACGATCACGAACATCTCGGTCGCGAAGTCGGCGGTGCGGCCGTCGAAGATGAGGCACGGCACCTCGACGTTGTCGGACTCTTTCGGGTGCTTGCGCGTGTAGAAGTCGAGGCCGGCGACGCGGTGCTGGCCGTCGATGATGAGGTACTTGCCGTCGGGCTCGCGCAGGTTTCCGACCGACTTCGAGTCGCCGATGGTCTCGAACTTGAGCTTCTCGTCGGTGAACAGCTGAATCGCGCCGGGCACGAGCGGCTGCGTCGCGGCCGTCTCGAAGAAGTTCACGATGGCGCTGATCTTTCGCTTGTTGAGCGTGCGCTGAAACGCGCCCTCGCTGCGCTCGACCGACGCGATGAACTTCGCGACGTCGTCGTCGTGGGCCGCGGGCGGCTCGGCGTCGGTCTGCTCGCCTTCGAAGTGGAACCGGCTGATGAAGCGCGCCTTCGCGAGCAGGTCGGGGACCTTGTAGCTCACGAAGTAGAACGCGCCTTCCTTCTGACGGATGCGGGTGGCGAGCATGGCCCGCGGATATAGTCCGCGCCGTGACGGCGCGCCTCATCCTGTTGCTCGTTGCGGCTGACCCCGACTCCGTAGCGAGAGACGCCGTCTGGAAAGACGAGTCGGCGCCCGAGGGCGTCACGCTGCAGTCGCGGCCGGTGAAAGACAGCTCGTTCTACGAGTACCGGGCGCAGGCCGACACCGAGACTCCGGTCGCGACGCTCTGCGACACCGTGTTCGAGTGGGGCACGTACGGCAAAGACCACGCGCAGCTGAAGGCGCGCACGCTGCTCGAAGATGGAGAGAACCGCCGCGTCGTCTACGACCAGCTCGACCCGCCGGTGGTCTCGAGCCGCGACATGGTGTTCGTGGTCGCGCGCGACCGCCGCGCCGACGGCTCGTGCCGGCTCGACTTCTTTCCCACCACCGACAAGGCGCCCAAGCCCATCGACGGCTGGGTGCGCATGGAGAAGCTGAAGGGCTCGTGGACGTTCGAGCCCAAAGGCGACGGCAAGACGCACGTCACCTACCAGCTGTGGGCCGACCCGGCCGGCGCCATTCCCGCCCTCTTCGTGCACGGCTCGCAGCGCGAGGCGACCGTCGAGACGCTGAAGAAGGGCATCGCGAAGTCGAAAGAGCGGGCGACGGCGAACGCCAGGTAGCGGGTCGGCGCTCGCTTCGATACAGCCACGGCATGCGCCAGCTCTGGTTCAGCGCCGCCGTCGCCGTCGCGGCGAGCGCGTGCCTCCACTTCCCGTCGTACCGCCCGCTGGTCGAGCAGAAGCCCGGCACGCGCGTGCTGTTCAGAGACGCGCGGGTGTTCACGGCGACCGACGCGAGCGTGCTCGAGCACCACGACGTCTACGTCGAGGACGGCCTCATCGTCGCGGTCGAGCCGACGGGCGGCGAGCGCAAGGCCGACGTGGTCATCGACGCTTCGGGCAAGACCGTGATGCCGGGCCTGGTCGACGTGCACGTGCACACGACGCTCTCGTCGCTGCCGCCGTGGTACCTCGGCGTGCCCGAGCCGCGGCACAACGCCGAGGCGTTCGTCTACGCCGGCGTGACGACGGTCAACGACGTCGGCGGCTCGCTGAAGGAGCTCGCGAAGCTGCGGCGGCAGATCGCCGACGGCGAGGTGCTCGGCCCGCGCATCTTCTTCGCCGGCCCGATCATCACGCACGCCGGCGGCTACCCCATCAGCATGGTCGAGCAGGTCTACGGCTCGCTCGCCGTCTCGGTGCTGGGCGACAACATCGCGACGCAGATCGAGTCGCCCGAGCAGGCGGCCCTCGAGGTGCGGCGGCGCTTCGCGGCGGGAGCCACCATGATCAAGATCGTGATCGCCGACATTCCGCGCTCGGCGCCTCGCCTGACGGAGCCCGAGATCTCGGCCGTCGTGCGCGAGGCGCACCAGCTCGGGCTCCTGGTCGCGGCCCACATCGACACGCGCGAAGACGCCGTGACCGCCGCGAGGCTCGGCGTCGACCTGCTCGCGCACGGCGTCGAGACGAACGCCCTCACCGCCGACGACGTCAGCCGGCTCGCCGCGGCGCACATCACGATGGCGCCGACGCTCGTGAACTTCGAGCGCTTCTGTCAGATCGCGCAGAAGAAGTTCGCGCCGAACGCGCTGACGACGAGCTCCGAGCCGGCCGAGCTCATCGAGCAGTTCTCGCCCGCGCACGTCGACGCCGCGACGCTGCCGAAGCCCTTCTACGCGTACGGTGACGAGCTCGAGGCGAACCGCGAGACCCGCTCGAAGAACGCCGCGCTCGCCTTCCAGGGCGGAGTGCCGATCGTGGTCGGCTCCGACGCGATGGGCTCGGTGGGCACCTTCCCGGGTGACGTGCACGACGAGCTGAAGATGCTGGTCGAGGCCGGGCTCCCCGCGGGCGAGGTGCTGCTCGGCGCCACCTCTCGCGCGGCGCGGCTCATCTCGGGCCGCCCCAGCTTCGGCACGCTCGAGCCGGGCAAGAGCGCCGACGTGCTCGTCGTCGACGGCAACCCGCTCGAGGACATCTCGGTCACGCGCAAGCTGGTCGCGGTGATGCTGCGCGGCCGGCTCGTCGAGCGGCTCGCCGCGCCGTAGTGTTGTTTGACGCGACGGCGCTCTCCGTACATGCGGTGCTGTGGCCGTTCTCGTCGCAGACGACTTCAGGCACGGTAGCCTCGTGCCTATCGCGAGACAATTCGAGCGACTCCTGATCCGGAGCACTTTGTGTCACCTGCAGAGCTACATCTTTCCAGCCATAGCTCGAGTCGAACGTCGCCACCTTCGAAGCCGGGAAATTGCGTAGAAAGGCGGTACTCAAAGTCGAGAGGGCGGCTGCCATAGTCTAGTGTGCTACTTGACGGTTCGCGGTTGTTCGAGAGGATCGTCATCCGCTGCGCTGTCCAGACGGTTCGATCCGGCGCCAGAGCCTCGGCTTTCGGGATGCTAGCAATCCAAGATGCAACCACGAGCCCGCTTTTCATCCGCCTACAAATGAGCTGCGCAAGCTGAGTACGCGAGGGCGCGTCAGCGATTGGTACATCCCACGTACACTCGGCGCATGAGCAGGTCGGTTGGTCCCACTTCGTGCAGAACGGAGAAGGTGGACATCCCCCGGCGTCGAGCGAGGGGATGTCGGGGATCCCCGCGTCATGCGCCGGCGGCGTCGGGCACTCGCATCCGGCGTCTGCTGCGAGCAGTCGTCGGAGCACAGGGTCCTCGCATTGGCAAGACCCGTAGCGGGTGCCTCCCGGCTGACAAACTTGGAAACCAGTCGTAAGGAGACCGCCGTCACTGTGACAACTACACGGGCTCTTTTGCTCGCCTTCCGTACATCTCAGACTTGCAATCGCTTTTGCAGTCTCGGTCTGAATCTGTGCAATCGAGCGCTGGTTCTCGGCCTGTATGGTTTGACCGTGGATGCCGAAGTAGCCCGTCAGCACCGCCGCCAAGACTGAGGCAATAGCCGCTACGACTGCTGCACCCGTTCCTTTTCCATCCGACACATATCCCCCCAAGTTCAGCTGTATGTGAGGATCAGCGCCTACCCCAACGGCAATCGACGGCCAAGCGAAACCGCGTGCTGTCGAATCGTACGCTCGCGCAGGGCGATTTGTCGGCGAAGCAGCACCAGCTCTCACGGTGAGGGTGCGCGGCTGGCTCGTCGAGCGGCTGTCAGCGCCGTCGCTCAGCCGCTCTTCGCCCTGCGCAGCAACCTGAAGCCGACGTTCGGCGACGCGCTCACGTACGGCGCGTTCGGGTCGTACCGGCCCTCGCCGGCCTCGGCGCGCCAGTGCAGCGAGCGCCCGGCCATGCGGAAGCTGACCGTCACCGCCTCGGGCCCGTCGGTGAACGAGCCGCCGCGCAGCACGCGCTGCCTCGGCTGCTCGGCCGCCGGCGCCTGCCAGCGCGGGTGGTAGGCGAGGGCGTCGTAGACGCTCTGTGTCCACTCCCAGACGCCGCCGCACATGCCGTGCAGCCCGTAGCCGTTGGGCGGCAGCGAGCGGGGCGGGCGCAGCGCGAAGGTGCCGAAGTGGTCGCAGTCGCAGCGCGCGAGGTCGGGCGGCTCGTCGCCCCAGCTGTAGCGGCGGCCGATGAGACCGCCGCGGGCGGCGCGCTCCCACTCGGCCTCGGTGGGGAGCGCGTACTCGACGGCCGGGGTGGTGAGCGCCGCGGCGAGCTCTTCGGCCGCCTGCCACGAGACGGCGACCATGGGCTTCACGTCCCAGTCCTCCGGCGCGTCTTCGTCTTCGCGCGGCGGCTTGCCGAAGAGGTGCGCCATGCCGGCGTGCGCGTGCCAGTCGACGGCGTGGCGCGTGCCGGTCTCGCAGTACTGCATGCGAATCTGGTTCTCGATGTGGATCCCGAACGCGCGCTCCGCGTCGGGCGGCGAGCCGTCGGGCGGAGCCGACCAGCCCATCAGCCTGCAGTACGCCGCCCACGTCACCGGCACGTCGCCGAGCCAGAAGCCCCTCACGCGCGCGGGGTGCACGGGCTGCTCGTCGGGGTCGCCGTGCGCCGAGCCCATGAGAAAGGTGCCGGCCGGCACGTAGCGGAACACGAGGCCGTGCTCGCGCACCTCGAGCTCGTCGAGCACCTGGGCGCGCAGCGTGGCGACGCGCGCGTCTGCCGGGTCGAGCGCGTAGGCGCGGTCGAGCGCCGCGGCGGCGAGCGGCTTGTCGCCCGCTTCGAGCGCCGCGTCGGCGACGACGCGCGCGGGCCCGGGGTCGCCGCCGGCCTCGCCGCTGCCGAGCACCTGCTCGATGAGACCGTCAATCGACGACATGGCCGAGCACCGGGAGCGTGAAGCCTGGAGGAAGCGCGCCCTCACGCGCTTCCCACTTCGCCTGCCAGGGGTCGGGCGCGTCGTGGTCGCCGTGGGCCTGCAGGGCGCGGGCGCGGCAGCCTCCGGCGAAGCGGCCGGTGACCCGGTCTCTCGAGAGCGCGCGCATCGCGCGGAAGCCTTCGCTCTCGTTCCAGATGCTCGTGAACGTGCGCTCGCGCAGGTTCGCGGCGTCGAAGCCGGGCCCGAGGAAGCTGCACGGGTTCACGTCGCCGCGCACGCTGACGGTGGCGATGGTGTTGCCGGCGCCGCAGCCGTGGTTGCCCTGAATCTCGGCGTTCGTCTGCAGGCGCATCTGCGGGCTGAACGGGTCGATGCCGCGCACCTCGCCCAAGTCCGACAGCGAGGCGAGGGCGCTCGAGTAGTCGTCGAAGCCGGGCAGCAGCTCGGGCCGGTGGCGCGCCGCGCCGGCAGGGTAGAGCGGGCGAAAGACGACGGTGTGCGCGCCGAGCTCGCGCGCGAGGCGGGCCGCGGCCTGAACCTCGTGCACGTTGTGCCGCATGAGCGTGAACGCGAGCGTGAAGCGCAGCCGGCCTCGCAGCGCGCGCAAGCGAGCGGTGACGGCGTCGAAGGTGCCGGCGCCGCGCACGGCGTCGTTGGTGGCGGCGGTCGCGCCGTCGAGGCTGACGTTGAGCCACACGAGGTCGTGTCTCGAGAGCTCGCGGGCCCACGGCTCGTCGAGCAAGAGCCCGTTGGTGGTGAGGCACGGGTGCAGGCCGTGAGCGAGCGCGGCGTCGACGACGTCGAGCAGGTCCTTTCGCATCAGCGGCTCGCCGCCGGTGAGCCCGAGGCGGAAGCTGCCGAGCGCGTCGAGCTCGGCGAACAGCGAGTCCATCTCGGCGAGCTTCAGCGCGTCGCGGTTGCGCGGCAGCGGCGCGGCGAAGCAGTGCGTGCAGGTCAGGTTGCAGGCGCCGAGCACCTCGAGGTGCACGGCGAGCGGGCCGACGAGGTGGTCTCTCGGCACGCTGACCTCTCGCACCTCGCCGCCGAACCGGCCGTCGGGCGTGAAGTAGCCGCGCGGCTCGAACGCGTCGAAGAAGCCGCGCGCGGTCTCGGCCTCGGCGGGGGGAAGGCCGTGCGCGAGCTCGTCGATGCCCGCGTGCTGCAGGCGTGCGAGCAGCTGCGCCGCCGCAGCGTCGAACGGCACGTAGCGCGAGGTGGCTCGCTCGAAGACGAGCGCGCCGAAGTGCTGCGGGGTGAGCACGAGCGGCTTCACGGCGACGGCACCGCGCTCAAGGTGAACCGGCACCGCACGAAGACCTGCGGCTCCCGCGGCAGCGCGAGCGCGACGACCCCTTCCTGTTGCCAGGCGGTGAAGGTTTCGCGCATCCAGCTCTCGAGCTTGCCCGCGGTGATGCGGCTCGCGGTCATGGGCTCCCAGCGGGCGTCGTCGAACGCCGGCGCGTGCCAGCTGGGGTCGGGCGGCTGGGTGACGCAGCGCCAGCTGGCGGTCGCGGCGGAGCCGAGCGCGAGGGCGGTGCGGCGGCCCCGCTCTCGCCGCTGCACGTGCACCATGAGCCACGGCTCGAGCTTCTGGAGCTTCGGGTTCGCCGACTGCTTGAGCTGCAGCGCGAGCACGTGGGGCCCGCTCTTCGCGCGAACCGACGAGGTGTTGAAGGCGACACCGTCGAGCCACCGGCCCTCGACCGCGTAGCTGCCGCGGTCTTCGAAGTGCAGCGGCGCGCCCTGCTCGGGGTCGAGCCACTGCAGCACGGCGCCGCCGCAGCCCGCCGGCACCTCGCAGTGCGAGTGCGACTCGAGCACGAGGCGCGAGTGCTTGGTGAAGCGGTGCAGCGCGTTGATGCGATAGAGCTCGTCGTCGTCCACGCGGGGCACGAGCTTCGCGCGTTCAGCTCAGGGCGTCACGCGACCTCAGCGGTGCGCGTCGGCCCAGCGGTTGAGCTCGTCGAGGGGGCGTTCGCCGGGCGGCCCTGCCTTCTCGAGCGCCGTGCGTGCTGCGCTCAACAGCTCGGTCGCGCGCGGGCGGCTCTGCCCGCTCTCCGACAGGGCGCGGGCCAGGAGCGCGACAAACCCGCTGATCTGCACTCGGGGGTGGGGCCGTGGGTCAGGCACACCGAATGCGAACCTCTGTCGTCGCCGCCGTCTTTGCGCTGGTCGTCACCGCCTGCCCTGCGGCGCAGACGTGTGACTTCTCGACCTGCAGCGGGTGCTGCGGCTCGGATGGCATCTGCTACCCGGGCAACGTCGACACCTCGTGTGGCGCGATGGGCTTTCTGTGCGTCTCGTGCCCCGGTGGGCAGACGTGCAACTCGGGCACGTGCGCTCCGGTGCCGACGTGCGTGCCGCAGACCTGCGCCTCGGCCGGAGCGACGTGCGGCGAGCTGCCCGACGGCTGCGGCGGCGTGCTCACGTGTGGAGCCTGCGGCGCCGGCGAGAGCTGCGGCGGCGGCGGCACGGCGAACGCGTGCGGCCCGGGCACCTGCAGCCCGAAGACGTGCGCGGGGCTCGCGGCCGAGTGCGGGCAGGTCTCGGACGGGTGCGCGGCGGTGCTGTCGTGCGGCACGTGCTCGACCGGCACGTGCGGCGGCGGCGGCCCGAACCGGTGCGGCACCTGCGTGCCGAAGAACTGCGCCGACCTGCAGAAGAACTGCGGCCTCGTCGACGACGGCTGCGGCGGCAAGGTGAGCTGTGGCACGTGCACGGTGGGGAACCAGACGTGCGGCGGCGGGGGCGTGGCGAACGTGTGCGGAACCGGCGCGTGCATGCCGAAGACGTGCACCGAGCTGGGCAAAGACTGCGGCGCGGTGCCCGACGGCTGCGGCAACACGCTGCAGTGCGGGAGCTGCTCGGGCTTCGCGAGCTGCGGCGGCGCCGGCACGGCGAACGTCTGCGGAGCGGTGTGCACGAGCGGCTGCCCGAGCGGCTTTTCGTGCAACGAGATGGGCACGTGCGCGGGCGGCGCGCTCGACATGCTGGTGCTGAACGAGGTGGGGCACGCGGTGTCGGGCTCGATTCAGGTGAACGGGGCGGCGCCGACGTTCGTGGGGCAGTGGTGCAACCAGGCGGGCCGGCAGAGCCTCGAGGTCGCGGTCGTCACGTTCCGCGAGGCGGCGAAGGGTTACTCCACCCCGGCGCCGGTGCGCTGCAGCGACAACCACGTGTTCCACACGCTGCTGGCGCCGGGCGTGTACTCAGTGCGCGTCGATCTCGGGCAGTACGGGACGAGCTCGGGCATCAACCTGCTCGACGTCTCGTACCTGGCCGTCGAGCGGCTGCGGGTGCCCTGAGGCGCGGCTCACTCGGCTCCGGCACAGAGCGACCACGACCGGCCCGGCGACGGGTCGGGCACGGTCGCGCGCACGCGGTACCAGCCCGAGAGCGGCGCCTTCCAGGTGAGCCGGTGGCCTGCGTGCAGCTTGCCGTGCGCGGTGGTCTTCCAGCGGCTGTCGAGGAACGTGACCTCGTGCGCTTCGACCCAGGCCTCGGTTCCCTCGGGGACGTCGTCGCTCGCGACCACGACCGTCTGCCCGCCGCGGGCCGCCACGAGCGCATGGAGCGTGCACGACGTCGCGTCGCAGTGGTCGCGCTCGGTGCGCGGGTGGAAGAGGGCCATGTTCCCGGTGCAGGGCAGCTGAGCGGCGACCGCCTTCGACCACGAGGGGAGCGTGCCGGGCTTGCCCGAGGGGTCGTACGCCTGCACCGAGGGGAGCGCGTCGCTCGCGCCGATGATGAGCAGGCCGGGCGAGAGCACCAACGCGCCGAGCGCCGCGCGCCAGAAGAAGCTCCAGCGCAGGCTGCTGCGCGCGTCGTCGAGCGCCTTCGCCGCCGCGGCGGTCTCGTGGCCGAGCTTTGCGGTGTGCCTCTGCATGTGCTGCAGCCAGCTCGCCGGGAGTCGAACGAGGTTGTCGGTCTCGCACCAGGGGCAGCGGACTCCGAGGGCGTCGGCGGTGACGTGCAGGGGCGCTCCGCAGCGGCGGCAGCCGGCCGGGCCGCCGTCGCGCGAGGGCGGGCGTGCGGCGAGCGCGGCCTGCAGGCCTCCGCGCGCGACGGTGCGCTTGCGAGCCCAGCCCGACAGCAACAGGCCGAGCACGAGCACGGCGCTGGGCAGCAGCAGCGACAGCGCGGCGACCTGGTGGGGCTCGAGCACGTCCTCGAGGTTGGCGCCGAGGCGGCGCGCGACGGCCTGCTGCGCCACTGCGGACAGGCCGACTCCGAAGCAGAGCCAGAACGGGAGGCCCACAGCCCAGAAGACCGCCGAGTCGAAGAAGGTGAAGAGGCGCCAGACGGCCGCAGGAGGTCGCCCGAGCGCTGCGAAGACACGCTGGGCCTCGGTGGCGGCCTGCACCGAGCGCGCGGTGGCGTCGCGCAGCGCGCGGTACTCGTCCGTCAGCGCGACGCTCTGACCGCACGCCGGGCATGGCACCGCCTCGCTGGGCCCCAGCGGCACCGGACTGGAGCAGTTCGGACACGTGAGCGGCGTCAGTGAGTGCACGTCGCCGTACTACCGCACCTGGATGAACGCGGCGCGAGCGACCCAATCCGAGTCCCCTCTCCCCCGTAGGGGAGAGGGACAGGGTGAGGGCCGGTGGAGTCGACGGCAACGCTCGGTGCTTCAGGTTCGGCGTCGACGGGTGGCGCGCAGCATCAGCGCGCCGAGCAGCCACATCGAGCCGCCCGCGCTCTCACAGCCGCAGCCGCCCGTGCTCGCGGTGCCGCCCGACGCGCCGCCTGCCGTCGCTGCGCCGCCGGCTGTAGCGCCGCCTGCTGTAGCGCCGCCTGCCGTTGCTGCGCCGCCTGCTGTAGCGCCGCCCGCCGTCGCTGCGCCGCCTGCTGTAGCGCCGCCCGCCGTTGCTGCGCCGCCTGCTGTAGCGCCGCCCGCCGTCGCTGCGCCGCCTGCTGTAGCGCCGCCTGCTGTCGCACCGCCTGCCGTCGCACCGCCTGCGGTCGCACCACCCGCGGTCCCGCCACCGCCACCACTGCCACCTCCCGCGCCGCCGTCGACCTGGCCGGCGTCGGGGACTCCGGCGTCGGGGACCTCGCACGCGTCGCCGATGTGGTTGCCATTGGAGTCGAGCTGGTTCGCGTTCGCGACGAGGGGGCAGTTGTCGATGCAGTTGGCGACCCCATCGCCGTCGGTGTCGACGTCGCTGACGCCGCACCCGCACACGCCGGGCAGCCACTTGTTCGGGTCGTTGCCGCAGGCGTCGTTGCAGGAGTCGACTCCGTCCTCATCGATGTCGGAGAGCGCGACCGTGAGGTCGTTCACCGTGATGGCGGCGGTCGAGCTCGAGCCTCCGCCGGTGAGCCCGAGCACGCCGTAGTTCGACCCGAACGCCGTCGCGAGCGCGGCGAGGTCGAACTGAGCCGAGAAAATGGTCCACGGCATGGGACTCGGCGGCTCGTCCTTCACCACCACGTGAACCCAGGCGGACTGGGAGCCCTGAATCGGCACCAGATCCACCTCCACGCGCTGCTCGGTCGTCGTGAACGCACCGGCCGGTAGCGGCACACGGCCGACGGACCACAGCTCGCTGGGGGTGTTCGGCAGCGCCGCGCGGGTATGCACCGACACCTCGGGTGCGCTCACGTCCCCGTAGGCGGGGTTCGCGAAGGTGTCGAGCTCGACGGCGAGAGAGCTGGGCAGCCCCTCGTAGCCAAGCCCGCCTCCGCCGCTGCCGAGCCCCGGAGCGTTCGCGACCACGACGGCCATGCCCTGCGGCGTTCCACTCATCGAGACGCGGAACGTCGCGCGGAAGCCGCCCAGCACGTTGAAGGGAACCGGCAGCCACGCAGCTCCAGCATCGGCGCCCGCCACCAGCGGCTCGATGGTCGACGGTGCGACGAAGCGGCTGCCGCCGAGGTACGTCATCGCCGCCGGGGTGACGCTGAGCGGCGTCGGTGGCGCGAGGCAGATCACGCGGCGCGATTGCAATGAGAGCACCGGGTCATGCAGCCCGCGGTGCGCATAGAAGATGTGCATGGCGACGACACCCGTGAGGCCGAGCTGATCGAGGTCGACGACGCGCGTCGCGGGCGGGTGCACGCCTCCGAGGTCGACGACGAGGGTGTCGTTGATGAAGACCCACAGGTCGTCAGCGGACGTGAACGACAGCTGCGCGCCCGGCGCCGTCTGAAAGTACGTGTGCACCTCGTACGTGAAGAAGTTGTTGTGCAGGCCATCGTTGCCGAGCAGCTCGCCGTCGATCGGGAAGAAGGGGTTCGCGGTGAACGTGAAGGTCTCGAGGTCGGGGCTCGCGGCGTTGCTGAGCGGAAAGCCGTGCACGCGCTTCGGGGCATTCGGGCTGAACCACGTCGAGAACGACGCGGCGCTCTGCACGGTGCTCGAGGTCCCGGCGATGAACACGGGCCTCTGGTCGATGCCGAGCGTCGTGCGCACGAGCTGAACGCCGGTGTCGCCGTTCAGACGATGGAAGTCGACGTCGGTCGGCCGGAAGTCACGGACGATGCCCGCGAGGTAGATCGTCTCGGGCACGCCGATGTCGAACGTGTAGCGGCACGTGACGCTGCGGTTGAGCGGGTCGAAGGCGGTGAGCGCGACCTGAGTCGAGGCCGCGCCCACCGGCGGAGTCCACCGCAGCTCGTACTGCCGCGTCGGCCCCGAGCCACCCACCGCGACCAGGGTCGCGCCCGCGAGCGGCGAGGCCAGGAGCGCCGTCGGCTGCAGCGTGGAGCTCGGGCTCGTCACGGTGACGGGCACGACGCGCTGCACGCCCGGCCACGCGGTGAAGGTGCCGCCGCAGGGCGAGAGCGTGACGGGCGTCGACGTCACCTGAAGGTCGAGCCGCAGCGGAGCAGTGGAGCGCGCCACGCCATTCTCGAGTGCGGTCGCCGTGAGCTGCGTCATGAACCCCGCGTCGACCTGCGGCGTCCAGCTCAGCGTCGCGGGAGGCGTGATCGACATCGCGCTCGGCGGCGGCGTCGCGCAGCCGGCCGAGCAGGCCGCCGTCCCCGCCGGGCGCGGAAACGGCAGGCTCGACTCGGCGGTCGTCGAGAACGCGAGCTCGTTCGTGAGGCCCGGCTGCGCGTCGAAGTAGAGGGGCAGCGTCGACGGCTGGCCCGCCGGAATCCAGTAGCGCAGCGGGCCCTGGTAGTGGGGCGACCGGATGACGGCGCCTCCGGCGGGCGGTGCGCTCGAGATGACCGACCGGAGCCGCAGCGGAGCGTTCGCGTTCCCTTCGGTGAGGAGCGTGAAGGCGCAGCAGTCGTCGACCGAGATCGTGAGAGGAAACGCCGCCGTCGGAACGGTGAACGTGGTCGTGCTCGACGCCTGCAGGTAGTCGGCGCCGGGGTCGAGCACGCTCACCGTCGGGATGAGCGCCGTCGTGCTGGAGCCAGCGCCACTGACGAGGGTGAGGGTGAGGCCGCCGCGGTTGATGGGCTGCCCGACGGTGGGGCCGCCGAAGATCGACGCGACGTAGCCGAGCTCGACGAACACCGTGACCCGCGCCTGGCCACTCGGCGCGCCCTGCGTCGTCGCCGACCACGCGAGGTGCCCGCCTCCGCCGGTGCCGCCCGAGGCCTGCGCCGCGAGCAGCAGCACCACCACCGCCACCGAGGGAGTCGAGCGCACGCGTGCCTCCGTGAGCTCCTGGGCTCTGCACGCGCGGTGCCGACGATGACAACCCGCGCCGTGTGTGAGATGGCCGAAGCGTGTCGACGCCGAGGCGAGCGCTCGTGGCCTTCTGGATCAGCGTCAGCGCCTGCGGTGTGCCTGCCTCCGTCGCCGACGCCGGCCTGGGTGACGCCGGAGCCCCCGATGCCGGCGACGCCGGCGCGGTCGACTCGGGCTCAGCCGATGCGGGTCTGCCTGACGCGGGGCCCGCCGACGGCGGCGCGTTCGACGCAGGAGCTGCCGATGCTGGAACCGCCGACGCAGGAGTTGCCGACGCGGGCTTCGTCGACGCAGGCTTCGTCGACGCAGGCGGTGGTGACGCCGGCATCGACGGCGGTGGCGCGACCGACGCCGGCACCTGCGGGTTTTGCGCGGCGTACTCGACGAGCATCCAGAACGCGGGCACGGTCGCGACCGCAGCGCTGACCGAGATCTCGGGCGTCGCTGCGAGCCGCGTGCACGCGAACGTCATCTACGCAGAGAACGACTCCGGCGGGCTGCCGAGCATCTACGTGCTGTCGCGCACGGGCGCGTCGCTCGGCGAGCTGCAGCTCAACGGCGCGGTGAACCTCGACTGGGAGGACCTCGCGGTCGGCCCGTGCCCGGCGGGCAGCTGCGTCTACGTCGGAGACCTCGGCGACAACGGCTCGAACCGGTCGACGCCATACTACGTGTACCGGGTCGATGAGCCGGCGGTGCCGCCGATGGCCACGGTGGGCGTCACGGCCGAGCGCTTCGAGCTGCAGTACCCGGGCGGGGCGCACTTCGACTGCGAGACGCTGATGGTGCACCCGGTGACGGGCGACCTCTACGTGGTGACGAAGCGGCAGTTCGGTCAGAAGAGCTCGGCGTACAAGGCAACCGCGCCGCTGAGCGCGACGGGCCCGAACGTGATGACGCTGGTCGCGAACCTCGCGGTGCCCGACGGGCTCGACCTGCCGATCACCGCGGGCGACATCGACCCGTGCGGCCGCGCAGTGCTGCTGCGCAGCTACAACGCGCTCTACGAGTTCCGGCTCGGGGCCGGCGCGTTCGACACCGTATTCACCGCGCCGTTCACGCGCGTGCCGTCGGCGCCGCAGTCGCTCAACGCGAGCGGCGAGCTGCAGGGCGAGGCGGTGTGCTGGCTGCCCGGTGGCGGCTACCTGTCGGTGAGCGAGGGCATGAGCGCGACGCTGCACGTCGTCGCGTGCCAGTGAGGCGCTCAGCGCGCGAGCTTCAGCCGCACCGTCACGGTCGCGCCGTCTTTCACCTTCGGCCACTGCGCGACGCGGAGCCGCGCGATGGCGCACTGGCCGACCGTCTCGTCTTTGATGGGGCTCGCGATGGAGATCGACGCCTGCGCGACCTGGCTGCTCGCGAAGCTGAACGCGAGCTCGAGCTCACCGGCGAGCTCGGGGTCACTCTTCAGCGCGAGGTCGTAGCAGCCCTTGAGCGGCTGCAGCTCGTGCTTCACGACCTTCGTGAGCGCCGCCTGCTGCTCGCTCGCCGTCACGCTGACCAGCGTCACCTTCAGCTTGTCGACCGAAGCAGGCGCTGCCAGCAACAAGACCGCGAGGAGCCCGTGCATTCGCGCACTCTACCGTGTCTGCCTCACGAGCCGTGAGGCGCGAAGCGCAGCGTCGCCTCGTCGTCTTCGGGCTGGAGTACGAGGGCCTCACTGGAGATAGTGTTCGCGCCGCGTGCTCTACGACCACGACGACCCCGACACTGACGCGCTGGAGCTCGCGCGCCGCATCTGGCGCCGCCGCATCTTGGGTGCGCTGCCCGTCGCGCTCGGGGCCGCGACCGTGCTGTTTCAGGCCTGGCAGCTGCGTGCCATCGGCAAGGTGTCGGGCCTGCTCGTGGTACCGCTGGTGCTCAGCCTGCTGGCGTCGCTCGCCCTGCTCGTGGGCGCTGCGTTGCCTCCGATGCACTCGACGAAGAAGCTCGCGACGCTGGTGCGCGACGGTCGCCGCGCCGGAGAGCCGCTTCGCGCGCGGTCGTGGCTCTGGGTCTTGCTCATGGTCGTGGTGGCCGCAGTCGGTGCCGGGGGCGTCATCACGGCGCTGTCGTTGCTTCGGCGCTGAACGCGCTCAAGCCCCGTCGCGGCGCTTCTGGCGAATGAGCCCCTCTTGCGCCGTCGAGGCCACGAGCGTGCCGTCGCGCTTGAACACGCTGCCTCGCACGAGCCCGCGCGCGCCCGACGCCACGGGCGAGTCGATGACGTGCAAGAGCCACTCGTCGGCGCGAAACGGGGCGTGAAACCACATCGCGTGGTCGAGGCTGGCGACCTGCATCCCGGGCGTGAGCCACGTCACGCCGTGCGGCAGAAGAGAGGTGGTGAGGAACCACGCGTCGGAGGCGTACGCGAGCAGGTAGCGGTGCAGCGCCGGCTGGTCGGGCAGGGCGCCGACCGTCTTCATCCACACGAGCCTTCGCGGCGGCTTCTTCGGCGGGCTCACCATCTCGTCGGACTCGTCGACGGGGCGGTTGTCGAACGGCCGCGCGACCTCGGACCAGCGGCGCAGCGCCTTCGGCGCCTTCGCGATCGCCGCGGCGAAGCGCTCGGCCTCGTTGGGAATCGACTCGGGCGGCGGTACGCCCGCGGGCATCGCGTCTTGATGCGTGAAGCCCGGCTCGTCGAGCTGAAACGACGCCGACAGGTGCAGAATCGCGTTGCCGTTCTGCACGGCGACGACGCGCCGGCTCGTGAAGCTGCCGCCGTCGCGAATGCGATCGACCTCGTAGACGATCGGCCGGCTCACGTCGCCCGCCTTCAAGAAGCTCGCGTGCAGCGAGTGCGGCTGGCGCTCGGCCGGCACCGTCTGAACCGCGGCGCTCAGCGCCTGGCCCAGCACCTGACCGCCGAACACCGTGCCCCACCCGAGGTCCTGGCTCTGCCCGCGAAACAGGTTCTCTTCGAGCTTTTCGAGGGCGAGGAGCGCGACGAGGTCGGCGAGAACGTCCATGAGGCGGCGCAGCCTACCCGGTCGGCCGGGGCGCAGGGCCGCTCGCAGCGGTAAGAATGACGGCGTGTCCGTGTCGAAGCACCCCGAGCTCTTGCAGCGCGCGTGGGCGCTGCCCGTTGCCCAGCGGTACACGCCGCTGCTCTCGCAGAGCTTCCGCGCCATCTGCGGGCCGACCAGCGTCGCGAACGTGCTGCGCTCGATGAGCGTCGAGACCGGCAAGAACCCGTTCAAGCGCTGGGGCCTGCGCGCGATGAGCCTCGACCAGGTGGTGAACGAGTCGGCCGAGGTGGTGCCTGAGGGTTGGCGCGTCGAGGCGGTGCGGCCGTCGAGCGTCGACGCGCTCCGCGACGAGCTGCGTAGGTCGAACGACGACCGGTACCGGTACGTCGTGAACTTCTCGCGCGCTCCGCTGTTCGGCGGCGGCGGCGGGCATCACTCGCCCCTCGGCGGCTGGCTCGAGAGCGAAGACCTCGCGTTCGTGCTCGACGTGAACTCGGGCTACGGCCCGTGGCTCGTGAGCGCCGAGCGACTGTTCGAGGCCACGAACACGACGGCCGACTGGTCGACCGGGCTCAAGCGCGGGCTCGCGCGGTACGAACGCACCAGCGTCGCGGCGCGGTGAGCGGGCTCAATCGGCTGACCTCGTCAGTCCAGGCGCTGCCTGATAGCAACCGGTGCCGTCGACCGAACATGAAGCCGCACCGCGAAATCCTGACCGCAACGCTGACCGTAGCGCTGCTGTGCACCTCGAGCGCCCTCGGCGCCGAGCGGCCGCTGCCTCCGCTCGGCATCACCGTCTCGGGCGGGGTCTCGCTCGGCACGTGGGAGGCCGGCGCTCTCTATCTCTACGGCGAGGCCGAGAAGCAGCGGCCCCAGCACGAGCTTCGCATCGTCACCGGCGCCTCGGCCGGCAGCATGAACGCGCTGAGCGTCGCGCTGAGCTCGTGTCGCGCCCCGAACCCCTACCCGAGGCGAGACCTGGGCTGGCGCATCTGGGAGCCCGTCGGCTTCGAGCAGCTGTTCGACCGCGCGCGCGCCACCGACGACGCGCTGTTCGTGCGCGACGCCGTCGAGGCCTCGTTCGAGCAGGTGCGCGCGACGTGGAACGAAGGGCTCGTCGAAGGCTGCGACGTCGTCTTCGCCGCGACGGTCACGCGGGTGAAGCCGCGGCAGGTGAAGCTGCAAGAGGGCCTGACCGTGCCGCGCGCGCTCGAGACGTTCGTCGTGCGCATTCAGGGCCGCGGCCCGGGCCGGCCCCCTCGGCTCTCGAACTTCGGCGACCCGGCGTCGCCGGTGCCGGTGCCGCTGCTCCCGTTCGCCGACGATGACGCCGACCCCCGGCTCTCTGCGCGCAACTTCGACCTGCTGCGCTCGGTCGTCTTCGCGTCGGGTGCGTTTCCGCTGGCGTTCGCGCCGCAGCCCATCGAGCACTGCCTGTCGAAGCCGCCGCCGCCGGGCCAGCGGCCGACGGCCGACGTGATGCGGTGCGATCGCGCCGAGCTGGTCGACCTCTTCGTCGACGGCGGTGTCTTCGACAACCAGCCGCTGAGCGTCGCGTGGTCCGTCGCGGCGCACGGGCTGCGCACGGGCCCCGACGGCCGCGCCGCGTGGCTCGAGCCCGGCAGCCACAGCTCGGAGCCGCGCCCCGAGGTTCAGTACGCGTTCTTCGACCCGAGCTCGACCGCGTACCCCGCCGAGGTCGACGACGAAGACACCGACGCGACGCACGGCGTGCTCTCGAAGCTCTTCGCGATGGGCGGCGGCATGGTCGAGGCGGCTCGGGCTCGCGAGCTCGTGCAGCTGGCGAGCGAGAACGCCGACGTCGGCAGCCGCGTGCACCTGTTCCGCGGCAACCTGCCGAAGGCGAGCCAGCAGCTGCAGAACTTCATCGGGTTCTTCGAAGAGGACTTTCGCATCTTCGATTTCTACGTCGGCATGTACGACGCGTTCGTGGCGCTGCAGACGACTCCGGCGTGGCACGGGGCTCCGCCCGACTTCGACGCGCTGATGTCGGTCGACGAAGAGGCGCGGCGAGGCTGGGCGCCGTTCGTGTGTCTGCTGTCGGTGGTCGAGCCCGGCTACGAGCGGTACGGGCCGCTGTGCCTGGCGAGCGGGCAAGAGAACTTTCGGGTGCTGCTGCAGGTGAGCGTCGATCGCCTCTACGCGGCGTGCCGGGTGCCGGGCCAGGTGGCGACGGGCCGCGGCGCGTACCACTGCGCACGCGCGCAGAAGGGGCTGGCGGGCCCGCAGGTGCCGGGCGTGAAGGTGCTCGCGGAAGACCGGCGCGGGCGCGGCGCGCGGGAGCCCGCCTTCGACTACTTCATGCGCCTGCTCGAAGAGTACGAGCTCGAGTTCAAGGACCTCGGCCTCTCGAGGCTGCACGCCGGCCGCGGCATGCTCGCGCTGCGCCGCAAGCTCGACGACGTGGTCGAGGCGTGGGTCGCGGCTCAGCCCAAGCTCGCCGACCGGGTGCTCACCAAGACCGCTGCGACCGCGGCGCTGAACACGCTCGCCTTCAGCCCGCCCGAGGTGACCGGCTACATCGCGGCAGGCACGGTCGCCGAGGGAGGCGTCAGCATGCTGCCGTGGCGCCTCTTGCCGCAGTGGCTGCAGGTGACCGGGGCGATCGGCCTCAACTACTTCTTCTCGCTCTTCACCGATCGACGACCGCAGTTCGCGGTCACCCTCGTCGGCGGGCCCGAAGTTCGCGTCTCAGTGCTGTCGAACGCCTACGTGCAGCCGCGGCTCGCCGTTCGCGCGGGCGTGCAGCTCAGCGTGCTCGACTCGGCCGGCTTTCGCCGCTGCGACGACGTCGCCTCGGACCTGCGCAACTGCAGCCAGGCGCTGCTCGAGGGCCTCGCCGCCATCACCGTGCTCGAGCGAATGCGGCTGCAGGTGGTGTTTCAGACCTTCCCGTCGCTCTACCGGCGCGACAGCGCGTGGTTCAACGTGCACTTCGCGGTCGGGTTTCAGTTCTACTAGCAACGGCCCGCAGCCGGTCAGGGCGGCCGCGGCCGAGAGGGGGCTCCGGTCGTCGATGTCCGAGACGGACACCACGCCGCGCGCTCGGACTATCGCGTCTGCGAGGTGGTGGGGAAGGCAGCGGGCTCCGCGTCCGCCGGGTTCGACTCGTCTTCGTCGTCAGCGAGCTCCTCGTCAGCGTCGGTCTCGACGAAGGGCCCGCCGGTCTCTTCGGGCACCTCTTCATCGTGGATGTTCTGGTCCGCCTGGTCGCCGCTGGTGGCCGACTCGACCGAGGCCTCGCCCAGCTCCTTCCCGAGTGGGTCTTCGAGGGCCTCGGCGATGTACTCGGGCGAGTCGGTCATCTGGGTCTCTTCGTCTTCGTTCTCGGCGTCGAGCTCGAGTCGCGCCTCCTCTTCGAGCAGCAGCTGCTCCTCGGCGTTACGCTTCACCTCTTCGCGCGGCGCCGGCGCGGCGCGCCGCTTCACCTTCGAGGCGGTCTTCGCCTTCACCTTCGTCTTCGACTTCGCCTTCACCTTCGTCTTCCTCTTCGTCTTCGTCTTCGCGCGAGTGGCCATGAGCTATCGCTAACGACGTCACCCGCGAAGATCCCCATCGGGTGCCGTGCGGGTCAGCTTTGAAACAGGAACGGGGAGGTGCCCTCATGAAGGCCATGGGCGGCACGTCATGACTGCGGTCGCGTTTGACGTGTCTTGGCTCGAGCTCACTACGGCCGCGAGCTCCGTCTGACGCGCCAGCGCGCTTCGAGCGAGCGTCGTGAGTCAGCGGCCGCCGATGCCGAGAGCGTCGAACAGCTGCTGCGCGCTGGCGTCGGGCGTCTGCCCCGCCGTGTCGACGACCAGATGCTCGCGCGCCCACGCCTCGTAGCGGCGCGACGTCACCTCGGCCCACGTCGGCAGGCGCAGCCCCGGCACGTCGCTCGTTCGCGTCTCGACGCGCCGCTGGTGCTCGTCGCGACTGGAGCACACGATCTCGACCTCCCGCAGCTCGGCTCCCGCGCGCAACGCGACGTCTCTCCACGCATCGCGCGTGAGGGCGAGCGGGTTCACCGAGTCTGCGACGACGTCGAGGCCGTGACGCAGGTTGTCGGCGGCCACGGCCTGCGCCGCGAGGTAGCCCAGCGGGCCGATGTCGCTGACGCCGCCGTCGCGCAGCGCCTGCTCGATCGAGTCGACGCGCAGGTGGCACCCGCGCACGCGCGCCGCGAGGCGGCTCGCCAGCGTCGACTTGCCGCTGCCGGGCAGCCCGGCCAGGACGTAGAGCGTCATCTCCCGCAGCTAAAGCACGACCGACACCTTCCACGCGATTCACGCCGGGGCGGCCCCGCCCACGGCCGCACGCGGCGCTCAAATGACGGGGGCGTCGCGCTAGCATCGCGCCGCCTGAGCTGCCTCGACCCAGACACCGCCGCGGCCTACGCGAACAACGCCCTCGACCCCGCCGAGCGCGCGCGAGTCTCAGAGCACATCGACGGCTGCCCGACCTGCCGCGAGCTCGTCTCGCTCGTCGCGAAGACCGCGTGGACGACGACGGGCGTCGGCAGCGCGACCGTGCCCAGCCCGGGGCGGCCCGCAGCCGCGGGGCCCGCCGGCTCGACCACGATGCTGCCGCGCGGCACCCGCGTCGGCCCCTTCGAGATTCAGCACCCGCTGAGCGCTGGCGGCATGGGCGTCGTCTATGTCGGCTACGACGCGCGCCTCGATCGCCAGGTCGCGCTCAAGGGCGTGCGCGAGCGCCGCGGCGACGCCGAGCAGCTCATGAACGAGGCGCGCCTCATGGCGCAGGCCTCGCACCCGAACGTCGTGCCGGTCTACGACGTCATCGACGCTCACGGGCAGGTCTTCATCGCCATGGAGCTCGTCGTCGGCCGCACCGTGCGGCACTGGCTGGCCGAGGGCGAGCGCTCGTGGCGCGACATCGTCGACGTCTTCCTCGAGGCGGGCCAGGGCCTCGCCGGGGCGCACGCGCTCGGCATCATTCACGGCGACGTGAAGCCCGGCAACGTGCTCATCGGCGACGACGGCCGCGTGCGCGTCACCGACTTCGGCATCGCGAGCCGCCTCGCCGACCCGGGCGACGGCTCGGTGCTGCGCGGCACGCCGGGGTACTTCGCTCCGGAGCAGCAGGCGGGTCAGCCGCCGAGCGTGCTCACCGACCAGTACGCGTTCGCCGTGAGCCTGCACGAGGCGCTGTACGGCTCGCTGCCGGGCGCTCCGCCGACGCGGCGCGCGAGCGTGCCCGGCTCGGTGCGGCGGGTCATCGCGCGCGGCGCTTCGCAGTCGCCGGCCGAGCGCTTCGCTTCGATGCAGGCGCTGCTCGGCGCGCTGCGCTCGGCGAGGGTCGCGCGCTGGCGCTGGGTCGGCGCGGGCGCGGTGGCGGCGCTGCTGCTCGGCGTGGCGGCGTTCTCGGCGGGCGGGCAGCGCGCGCAGACCGAGCAGTGCGAGGCGGCGGCGGCCGAGCTGCAGTCGCCGTGGGACGCGGCGGCCCGGCAGCGCGCTCGCGAGGCGTTCGAGCGTACCAAGCTGCCGTACGCGGCCGAGACCCTGCAGCGCGTCGAGGCGAACCTCGACGCCTGGCAGCGCGCGCACGACGCCGCGAAGAAGGCGGCGTGCAGCGAAGCGCCGCTGCAGCAGCTCGGCGCGCGGCTCGCGTGCCTGAAAGACTCGACGCGCGAGGCGAAGGCGCTCGTGACGCAGCTCGCCGACGCGAACACGCCGGTGGTGCTGCGCGCGGTCGCGGCGTCGCAGCAGCTGCAGCCGCCCGAGCGGTGCGGCGCCACGGCCCCGAGGCCCGCGGCGCCGGTGACGCCGGGCAACACGGCGCTCAAAGACGAGCTCGCGAAGGCGCGCGCGCTGGCGTCAGCGGGCAAGTACCGCGAGTCGGTCGAGGTGGCGGCGGCTGCGGCGAAGGCCGCCGAGACGGCGGGCGACCCGTCGCTGCTCGCTGCGGCGAAGCAGATCTACGGCGGGTGCCTGGGCCTCGCCGGTCAGCAGGAGGCCGCGACCGTGGTGCTGACCGAGGCGATTCGCCTCTCGGAGCTCGCGCAGGAAGACCGCCACCGCGCGCTCGCCTGGTCCGATCTGCTCGCGCTCGAGTACGCGCAGGGCCACCACGACCGCGTGCTCGAGTTCGGCCCCGCCGCCCTCGGCGCGGCGCAGCGCATCGACGACGTCTGGCTCATCACCGACGCGCAGCTCACCATCGGCGCGAGCATGGGCGACAAGGGTCGCAGCGCCGAGGCGAAGGCGATGCTCGAGGGCGCGGTGAAGCGGCGCGCCGAGGCGTTCGGCGAGAAAGACCGGCGCACGTCCGCGGCGCTGTCGGTGCTCGCGAACGCGGTCGCCATGACGGGCGATCTCGACGGCGCGCGCGAGGCGCATCGCCGCGCGCTCGAGGCGGCAGAGCAGGGCTTCGGCGCCGCGCACCCCGAGGTCGCCATCATTCGCATCAACTATGGAGACGACTATCTCTACGCGCTGCAGGCCGAGCCGGCGGCGGTCGAGCTGACGAAGGCGGCCGACGCGCTGGCGGCCGCGAACGGCGAGAAGAGCCGTGAGACGCTGCTCGCCACGACCGACCTCGGCTTCGCGCAGCTGTTCGCGGGGCGACCCGAAGCGGCGCTCGCGGTGTTCGAGCGCGCGGCCTCGGCGTGGGAGGGCGCCTTCCCGAAGCACCCGACGCGCGCGATGGCGCTCTTGGGCCGGTACCAGGCGCTCGAGAAGCTGGGGAAGAAGGGCGACGTGGCGGACCTCGAGCTCGCGCTGCAGCTCAGCGGAGACCTGCCTCCGTTCGAGACGGGCCGGGTGCAGCTGCAGCTGGGCCTCGCGAAGAACGACGCGAAGCTGATCGCGGCGGCGAAAGAGAACCTGTCGACGGTGAACATGCCGCTCATCGCGGCCGAGCTGAAGCGGGCAGAAGCGTGGCGGCCGGTGCGATGACGGAGCTCGACGCGGCCATCGCCGAGCTCGAGAAGAGCGGCGTGAAGATCGACGCGGCGGCGTTCGCGAAGGGCCGGTCGCTCGAGGGGCTCAAGCTGGTCGACCTCGCGCTCGCGTGGGCCTGCGGGCGCGGCGACGGCGCGGCGATCGCCTTGTTCGAGAAGACGTACTTCCCGCAGGCGAGTCGGGCGCTGAAGAAGATGAAGCTGTCGCAGACGCTGACCGACGACGTGCTCGGGTGGATGCGGTTCGAGCTGTTCGCGCGGCCGAGCGGGCCGCTCATCTCGACGTACTCGGGGCGCGGAGACCTCGGCAGCTGGGTTCGGTCGATCGCGGTGCACCAGGCGCTCAAGCGAGCGAAGAAGCAGCGCCGCGACGTCACGCCCGACGAGGCGGCCGAGCTGCCGATGCCCGCCGAAGAGCTCGCCTCGATGCGCGGCGCGTTCGGCAGAGAGTTCACGCGCGCGCTCGACGAGTGCTTCCGCGCGCTGAGCGTCGAGCAGCGGAACCTGATGCGGCAGTACTTCCTCGACGGGCTGAGCATCGACGCGCTGGCGAAGGTGCACGGGGTACATCGCTCGACGGTGGCGAGGCGGGTCGACGCCGTGCGCGCCGCGCTGGTCGAGGCCGTGCGCGAGAAGCTGCTCACCGAGCTGCGGCTGAGCCGGTCGGACCTCGACGAGGTCATCACGCTGAGCAACCTGAACGAGAGCCTCGGGGGGCTCTTGCGAAGAACCCGCACATGACCGAGCTCCCTCTCCCCCGTAGGGGAGAGGGCCGGGGTGAGGGGGTAGTTGAGCGCAGAAGAGACGAAGAGCGCTCTCGTCTTGCGGTTGCCGTCGTCGCGACGCCGCCTCGAAGTGCAGCGATCGAGACGTCTCTTCCGCTCAACGGCCCCCTCACCCCATCCCTCTCCCCTACGGGGGAGAGGGGGTCCTTCATACGATTAGCGACGCTTCCGGCTGGGCCTCGGCGCAGGTCCCGCGAACGCGCCTTCCTCGACCTTGAGCTGGGGGTTCTCGGCGAGCACCGACGCCAGCGACCGCAGCGACGCCGCCGAGGCGAGCTCTTCCTCCACGCTGCCGTCGGGGCCGCTCGAGCCGCGCGAGCCCGACGAGCCCGAGCTGCCGCGGGCGCCATCGGGAGCCCAGCTCGAGCCCTTGCCCTTGCAGCTGCTGCCGCTGCCCTTCGACCCGCCGCTGCCGGCCTCGCCGCCGTAGCCGCCCGAGCCGCCCGGCGCGATGCCCGTCACCGCGTCGAGCAGCGCGCGGTCGGTCGCGCGAATCGTGACGCGGCCGCCGCGCCCGCCGTTGCCACCTCGGCCGCCGCGCCCGCCCGAGCCGCCGTTGCCGCCCGACTGGCAGTGGCCGCTCGAGCCGCTGCCGCCGCTACCGCCTGAGCCTCCGCGCCCGCCGCTACCGCCGCTGCCGCCGGCCGCGCTCACCGTCGCGGTCGTCTGCGTGGGGTCGAACAGCCGCGCCTCACGCCCGACCACCAGCAGCGCCAGCCGGCCGCGCTTCGGAGTCTTCACCCACGTCACCTCGGCCACCACGCTCGGGCCCTCGCTGCCGTCGGTGCCGTCGCCGCCGTCACCACCAGAGCTGCCCGAGCCGCCGCCCGAGCTGCCAGAGCGCCCCGACGAGCCCGACGACCCCATCGAGCCCGACGAGCCGTCGCGGCCGAGCAGCGTCGAGCACGCGAACGACTGATCGAACGTCATCGAGTGACCCACGTTCGTCGACGCGATCGCGATCGTCACGCCGACCTCGGAGTCGACGTCGCCCAGGCCCCCGATCAGCGGCGAGCTCAGCACCGGCGCATCGGGCGCCTGCGTCACCAGCCCCGCACGCGGCGTCGTCGTCCACGTGAACCAGTCGGCGCGCTCGGACACGCGCATCTTGCGGCCCTTCGCGTCGCGCGCGACGAGCGGCGCGAGCGTGAGGTCGCCGGCGGCGCAGATCCGCTTGCCCTCGTCGCCCTCGCCGAACGTCAGCGACTTCACGTCGTCGGGCGTCGCGCCGTTCTCACCGTACAGGTTCACCTCGAGCGAGTGCCGCGCGTGCGCGAGATCGAAGATCAGCGAGTCGCCGCGCACCTTGCCAGCCATCGCCGCGATGAGGCCGATGCCGCCGGCGCCCAGCACCGCGCCGCCGATGCCGCCGTAGAGCGGAAGCGTGCGCATGTCCTCGGCGATGGCCAGCGGCGGCGGCGTGAAGATCGAGTCGTTCGAGAGCACGAACGCCGCGAGGCCCGCAGCGGCGGCGAGGAAGCCGATGACCGCCATGCCGACGCCGACGCCCTGCAAGAACGAGCCGGTGCGGCGGCTCGACTGAACGACGTCGAGCGAGGTGGTGTCGTTGATGGAGGCGTAGAACTCCTGCTCGTCGAGCGGGTCCGCCGCGCGCGTGAACAGAATCGGCTTCGCGCCGGGCGTCTCGCCGGGGACATCGGCGGACTCTTCGTGCACCTGCACCTCCTCGTCGTTGACGACGATGGGGCGGGCGGGGTTGTGGGCGCAGGCGGCGGACCAGAAGCAGGCGAGCGTGAGGGCAGAGACGAGGCGCATGCGCAGAAGGGCCTCGACCCGCCCAATGTCGCGCGCCGGCTATTTCTTCAGCTCTTTCAGGACGTTGTCGGCGCCGTAGACCTTCTCGAGCGCCGCGTAGATGAGATCGGCGTGCACGGCGACGGTGCGGTTGTCCCGGCCGTCGTAGCCGAAGTTCCCGCCGAGCGACGGCAGGTTCCCGTCGAACACGAGGCCCACGACGTCGCCGGCCTTGTCGATCAGCGGAGAGCCCGAGTTGCCGCCGATGATGTCGTTCGTCGTGCACAGGTCGAAGCGCGTCGTGCCCTTCACCGCGGCCTTCGCCTTCAACCACGGCTCGGTCGCCGCGAACGGCGCCTTGCCGGTGAGGCGGTCGAAGAAGCCTCCGACGGTCGTGAACGGCTTCACGTCGCGAAAGCCCTTCACCTGCCCGTACGACAGCCGCAGCGTGAACGTCGCGTCGGGGTAGCCGGTCGCGCCGGTGACGGCCTTGCGCGCCTCGGCGAGCTGCTCGTAGCCGCGCTTGAACGCGGCGTCGGCCTCGTCTTCGTACTGCTTGCGCACGGCGCGCGCGGCCGCGTCGACCTTCTTCGCGAACACGAGCATCGGGTCGGAGTCGAGCGCGCGCTTGCCGGCGAGCACCTCTTGCCGCACGGCGACGTCTTGCAGCGCGCTGCCGTCGACGAGCTTCGCGGCGACGTCGTCGGGCGACTCTCTGCCGAGCACGTCGCGCACGAGCGGGTCGTCGGCGCCGAGCAGGTTGCGCAGCCGCGAGAGCGACCAGGTCAGCGTCGCCTTCTCGAGGTCCTTCGAGATCGGCGCGGGCGCGGCGAGCTGCTGCAGCACGAACGGCTTCTTCGCATCGGAGTACTCGGGCAGGCGCTCGGTGTTCGGCTTCTGCGCCTCTTCGGCGTTGCGCACGAGCATGCGCGCGTGGCCGAACAGCTCGGAGCCGAACGCCTCGCCGACCTCGAGCAGCCGGAAGCGCCCGTGCAGCTTGCGCTGGGCGGCGGCGGCGGTCGCGACGAGCTCCCACGCGCCCTTCACGTTCTCGGGCGCCTTCTCGCGCAGCGCGGCCTCGTCGGCGCGCTTCTGATCGAGGAAGCCGGGAGCGACCAGCGCCTCGAAGCGACCGCGGTACGCCTTGAGGCCATTCTCGATCGCGCGCAGGCGAGAGCGCGTGATGCGCGTGCGCTCGGCGTCGCCCTGCATCCACTGGTCGAGGCGGCCGCGCTGCTCGGCGAGGTTGAGCAGCGCCCAGGGCAGCACGACGTCGCGCTGCAGCTCGAGGTGCGCGACGGTGCGCGAGCGCTCGGTGCCGCCGGGGTGGCCCGAGACGAAGACGACGTCGTTCTCGTTCGCTCCGCCGGCCTTCAGCTTGAGCGCCTCGGGCGTCGGGCGCGGCTTGCCGTCTTCGTAGACGCGCAGCAGCGCCAGGTCGGTGCCGTAGCGGGGGAAGTTGAAGTTGTCGGGGTCGCCGCCGAACGCCGCCATCGAGAACTCGGGAGCGAAGACGACGCGCACGTCTTGAAAGCGGCGGTACTGGTAGAGGTGGAAGCGGGCTCCGTTGAAGAGCGTGACGACGTCGCAGCGCTTCTTGGCGTCGCCGGCCGAGCACTCCTGCTCGATGACGGCGCTCTCGGCCTTGAGGCGCTTCTGGAACTCGGCGCCCTCTTGCCCCTTCACGGCGGCGAGCACGCGGGCGGTGACGTCGGTGATGGCGACGAGCTGGTTCAGCTCGAACGCGGCGCAGCGCTCTTCCTGCTCGCGCGTCTTCGCGACGAACGGCGTGCTGAGCAGATCGCGCTGCGGCGTCGAGAGGTCCTCGAGGCACGCGCGCACGCAGTGGTGGTTCGTGAGCACGAGGCCGTCTTTCGACACGAAGCTCGCGCTGCAGCCGTTCGCGAGGCGCAGCGAGCCGAGCCGCACCTTGTCGAGCCACTTCGCGTCGGGCGCGAAGCCGTACGCCTTCTTCACGTCGGCGGCGGGGAAGTCGTTGAACAGCCACATGCCTTCGTCGGCGTGTGCGAGGGCGGGCAGGGCGAGGAGCAGCACGAGGCGTCGCATGCCTCACCCCTTACCGCGGTTCGAGTGACCCTGGGGGTGGCAGTGACCCTCCCCGCGCTTCGGCTTTTCGCGCCTCGAGGCGCTGGCGGGGCGGTTGCACTGAAGAGAGTCGATGCTCCGCTTCGCTCCGCTCTTGCTGGTGCTCGCGTGTGCGACGGTGCCGCGGCAGCCGCTGCCGCTGGCGCGCTCGGAGGCCGTGATTCGCGAGGCCGTGGAGCTCGGCGCGAACCGGGTGCCGACGGCGCGGCTGCACTTGCAGCGCGCGACCGAGCAGCTCGAGCTCGCGCGCGAGCTGGAGCAGGGCCACGACAACCGCGCCGAGCTCACGCTCGCGCTCGCTCAGGCCGACGCCGACCTCGCGCTCGCGCTGGCCGAAGAGGCGGCGGTGCACGGCGAGGCGCTGCGGGTGACGAAGGAGCTGACGCGGCTGAGAGGTGCACGATGAGGCGAGCGGCGCTGCTGGTGATGTTCGCGGGGTGTGTGCACGTGCCGAGAGAGCTCGCCGACGCGCGCGACGACTACGCGGCCGCGCACCCCGACGCCGAGCTGGGCGCCGCGCGCGCTGCGCTCGACCTGGCGACGTACGAGTACGAGCTGAACGGCGACTCGCAGAAGGCGCGTGACCTCGCGTACATCGCGCGGCGCCGCGTCGACATCGCGAACTCGAAGGCGCGCAAGCACGAGGAGCAGCAAGCCCTCGCGGCGATGAAGGCCGAGCTCTCGCGGTGGAAGGCGCGGCAGGACCTGCTGCGCGCCGAGATCGAGCAGCAGGCGGCGAACCTGCCACCGGTGCCGCTCGTCTCACAGCGCGCGCACTGACGCGGCGGCGAGCCGGCGCATTTGACACGTGGCCGCGGCCTGTTTCAAAGAGGCGCTCGTGCGCCACGCCGTGCTGATTCTGCTGTTCGCGTGCGGCTGCGGCCTGCAATCGGGCGGCGGCCGCACTGACGGCGGCTCGGGCGGCGGAAGCGAGGCGGCCGCAGGCGGCACGACCTCGACCGCGGGTGGCCAGGCGACGGGCGGAGGCTCCGAAGCGACCGGCGGCGGAGTCGCGACCGCAGGCGGCACGGCGACGGCCGGCGGCTCGGCGACTGCGGGCGGCTCGGTGACGGCTGGCGGGATGGGTGGCTCGGGCGGCGACGGCGTCTACGACTACATGCTCGCCACGCTCGACGACTCTGTCGACGCAGGCCGGGTGATGTCGATCTCGGGGCCCGAGGGCAATCTCTTCGCGGTGGCGCAGTTCGGAAAGGTGTACCGCTCGACCGACAGCGAGGGCCTGCAGTTCAACCGCGTCATCTCGGTCGCGCGGAACCTGCTCGCGGTCTACGTCGCGCCGACTGACGGCTCGGTGTTCATCGCGGCCGACAGCCAGCTCGGCGTGTGCCGCGCAGCGCCGTGCACGAGTGCGACCAGCTTCACGTGGAGCACTCCGCCGGGCACCGCGGCGACGACGTCGTTCTACGGGCTGTGCGGCGACTCGGCGTCGAATGTCTACGCGGTTGGCCTCACGGACGACTTCAACAACCCCGGCATCGTCGTTCACTACAACGGCACGAGCTGGAGCAGCGAGAGCCCGCTCGGCATCAACAACGTGCGCTCGTGCTGGCTCGAGTCGAGCAACGTGCTGTGGGCTGCGGGCACGGAGCAGGTGACGAAGTGGAACGGCAGCCAGGGGCTCACAGAAGGCGCCGACCTGACGGCGCTCTCGATTCCGGGTGAGTTCCAGCAGTGGCACGCCATCCTCGGGATCGGCGGCACGATGCACGCCGTGGGGATGAGCGAGGCGATCATGAGCCGCAATGTCGCGGGGACCTGGTCGCTGACGCTCAATCGCTCGGTGGGCAACAACAACCCGGTCGTCTTCAGGGCGGTCGGAGCACTTCAAGCGAATGAGGTCTTCGCTGCGGGTGCTCTCTCTACGACGCCCGGTCAGCGCGTGTGGCGCTGGAACGGCACGCAGTGGAGCATGTCCTCGAACCTCCCGTCGTTCGCCGAGGTTCGCTCAGCGCACGCGGTGCCCTCGCGAGCTCGCCTGTACTTCGGCGGCCAGATCAACCCGATGGAGCGCGCCGCCATCGTCCGCATGACCCGCCGGTAACGCGGCGGCTGTGCCGCGGTGTCGTCTTGATTCAACGACGGTTGCGTCGCGGCATCGGTCTCATCGCAGTACTCGCAGTCGCCGGAGTCATCGTGCGCAAGGTCGGCCCCGAGTACGCGACGAGCCTCGCGGCGTTCTTCGAGAGCGCGCTGCTCGACGTGTCTTACGGGCAGGCCTGGACGAGTCTCTCTTCAGTCTTTGAAGCCCATCGACCCGTTGAGGTTGCCGTCGCCGTTGAACAGCAAGGCCTCGTGGCTGTTGTCCGTGAAGTGAATCGTGATGATGCTGCCGAAGTCGGTCTCGGTGCGCGTCTCGTCGTCGGGCGGCAGCTTGCGCATCGCGGTCTGGCCGAGGTCCTTGCGGAACTCGTTCTCGGACTCGATGGCGGCCTTGTGCGCGGGCTTGATGTCCTTCTCGCCGGTCTGCGTCGACTTCACCTGCTGCTCCTTCATCATGTGAGCGAGCACTTCGCCGCGCGTGATCTGCTCGGGCCGGCCGTCGGTCGGCGTGACCGGCAGCTTCTCCATGTCCGACAGGTCGCACGTCTGGGCCGCGAACGAGTCGAGCGCCGTGCCGCTGTTGCGCTCGAGCTTGAGGGTCACCGGGTTCTTGCCCGCGTTGATCTCGTTCATCGTCTTCGCGAAAGACGGCGACTGCAGCATCGTCTGGCGCACCATCTTCACGTACGTCGCCTTGTCCTCGGCGCTGCCCTCGAGCTTCAGCGACTTGCTCGGCGTGAACGTGGCCGCGTCGACACGGTCGATCTGCTTCTGACGCTCGGGAGTGATCGTGCCTTGCTTCAGCCCCGCCGCCATCGCCTTCAGCGCCTGAGCGCCCTGCGGCGTCTCGGACATCGCGAGCAGCTGGTCGTCGCTCATCGCGGCGAGGCTCGCTTCGGTCGCCGCTCCGACGTCGAGCGGCATCAGCGACGGCAGCACGAAGCCCGCGGGCCCCGTCGCCGGCGCGCCGAAGAACTGATCCACCGGGCCCGCCTGCGTCGGCGTCGGCGTCGGCGCCGCCGGAGCCACCGAGTCCAGCTTGAACGATGAGCGAACGACCGACAGCGCGTCAGAGAGAGAGGGGATGGAGGGCATTCGGATCGGGTTCTCGACCCGCCGCCCTCTGGGTTGCTCAGTAGATTCGAATGTTTGTGTGAACCGCCAGGCGACAGTCGCCTAACTCACTGGGCGAACTCAGGGTCACATCGAACCACCTCGCACGCGTTCGGCAGCGTCGCGAAGCGGATCTCGGTGTACCCCTTCGCGCACTGCATCGGCTTCTCGATGCACGGCCCCGGAGTCGCGCAGCCCTGCCAGCTCATGCAGCGCTCGGCGTCGCGCGAGAACACCGCGACGTCGGGCTCCTGGCAGCCGGGCCGCCAGAAGATCGCCGGGCACGACGCGCGCTCGGGCAGACGCAGGTACAGCGCGCGAACGTCGAGCGTGTACGGGGCGCTCGCGACGCCGGCGAGCACGGTGCGGCCCTGCTCCATGCGCGCGAAGAGCCACGCCTCGTCGACGCCGGGCTTCAGCGTGCGCGAGAGGTCGATCGTCTCGACCGCCGAGTCGGGCGAGCCGTCGAGCGCGGCGAGCTCCCAGCTCGGGCAGGGCGCGACGAAGCACGCGATGTTGACGTGCGTCGGCTGGTAGACGGCGACGGGCTTGATCGGCAGCACGCCCGGCAGCGCGCGATACGCCGCGTGCACCTCGAAGCTGCGCAGCCGCACGCGCCCGAACAGGAGCACGTCGCTCGGAGCCGAGAGCGCCTGCTTCCACGTCGTGTCGTCGAGCTCGGGGTCGACGCGCGTGAAGTCGAACACGCGCGACGCCGCCCCGCCGTTCAGCGCCGTCACCGTGTAGCTGCCGCCGTTGTCGGTCAGCGCGTACCAGGCGGGCGGCGCGAACGGCGGAGCGAGCTGTCGTTGGCCGCTGTTCAACGGCTCGGGCTCCTGCTCGGTCACGGTTCCACAGGCTGCGAGCACTGCGACTGCGGCGAAGAGAGAGTGGGTGGTTTTCATACCCACGGGGACGAGCGGCGGCGCGCAAACGTGCGGGGGCTCCGTTGGCCGGCGACCACGGGTGCTAGGCTCGCGCGCGCTGTGCGACTCCTCTTTCTCTGCGCCGTCGCGCTGCTGGCCTGTGAGGGCACGGTCGTAGGCGGAGGTGCAGGTGGCGGCACCGGCGGCGCGGGCGGCGCGGGCGGCTTCGCCGGCAGCTCGGAGCCCGGCGACGGCGGCGAGACGGCTTCCTCAGCGTGCCGGGTCGCGGCGCTCTTGCAGTCGCGCTGCGTCAGCTGCCACTCGAACCCGCCGATGAACGCGGCGCCGATGGTGCTCGACTCGCTCGACGCCCTGCGCTCGCCGTCGCTGAAGGACTCGGCGCAGACGAACGCGCAGCGCAGCATCGCGCGGCTGCGCGACGGCGCGGCTCCGATGCCTCCGCCGCCCGAGCGGCCCGGGACCTCCGACGAAGCGGCGCTGCTCGAGACGTGGGTGCAGGCGGGCATGCCGTCGTGCGTGGCGCCCCCGACCGACGGCGGCGGCGGAGCCGGTGGCGGTGGCGGCACGGCGCTCGAGGAGCCGAACCTGATTCCGCAGAACGAGCTGTTCACGTGCACGCCCGGCACGCGGTCGGACGCGCCGACGCGCCTTCGCCGCGTGAACCGCTGGAATTGGACGCGCAACGTCGGCGGCCCCGTGACGCGGAGCTGGACGGGCTTCAGCTTCTTCGACAACCCGTTCGACCCGAGCGCGTTCGAGCCGTACGGCACGTACGCGACCGACGAGAGCGTCGACGAGTCGATGATCGAGATCACGCTGCCCATCGTTCAGTCGTACGGCGAGACGTGGGCGGGCCCGTACACCGGCGACAACCGGCTCGAGCTGCTCCGCCTCGACGCGAGCCTGCGCTGCATGTGGGACGACGCCGCGCCGACGGCCGCCTGCATCCGCAACTACACACGCACGCTGCTCGAGCGCGGAGTGCTCTACCGCCCGCCGCGGCAAGACGAGCTCGATCGGCTCATCACCTTCGTGAACGCGGTGCTCGCGCAAGAGGTTCGCGACGGCGGCCAGGCTCCGCGCACGCACTCGCTGACGCGCGTCGTGACCGCCGCGATGATGACGAGCGGCGCGCTGTTCCGCGAAGAGCTCGGCGCGCCGACCGACGCCGGCCGCGTGCAGCTCGCCGACTGGGAGCTCGCCGGCCAGCTCACCTACGCCGTCGGCGCCCGCGGGCCCGGCGCGGTGCCGACGTGGCGGTTCCCGAACTTCTCGGCGCCCATCGAGGGCCACTACGCCGACGTCGCCGCGGCTGCCCGCGACGGAGGCATTCGCTCGTCGGCCGTCGTCGACGCGCTCGTTCGGCGCCACTTCGGCGGCACCGACGCGATGCGCATGGACCTGCTGCAAGACTTCGGCGACAGCGACCGGCTGCGCCGCGGCGAGTACTGGCTCGGCGACGGCGTGCTGCTCTTCTTCCGCGAGTGGCTCGGGTACACGAAGGTCGACTCCATCTTCAAAGAGCGGCCCGAGGCGACGAGCCGCTTCGACGACGGCGACACGAGCGGCTACCGCGCGCAGCTCTCGGCCTGGGGCAACCTGATGGACAGCTACTACGGCGACGAGTCGACGCTGATCCAGCAGATGGACGACATGGTCGCGCGCGCCGTCGTGCCCGACACCCAGGTGGTGCGCACGCTGCTGACGACCCGCACCTTCTTCCTCGCCGCCACGCAGAACACCGGCAACGACCTCAACGCCACGCGCTACACCGGCCAGCCCTACGGCACCGACGAGCTCATCAACAACACGAACGCCGAGCGGTGGAAGACGCTGCCCATGACCGAGCGCGCCGGCGTGCTGACGCACCCGGCCTGGCTCGCGAGCCACGGCAACAACTTCGAAGACGACCCCTCGGCGGTGCACCGCGGCAAGTGGGTGCGCGAGATGCTGCTGTGCGGCTACGTGCCTCCGCTCTCGCAGGTGCGCGTCGTCGCCCAGGTCGGGCCGCACGCGAACGACAAGAACGCGCGCAGACGCCTCGAAGACGCCACCGGCAAGATGGAGTGCCAGGGCTGCCATGGGCTGATGAACCCGCTGGGGCTTCCGTTCGAGACCTACAACCACGCCGGCTATCTGCGCGTGCGCGACCACGCGCCCGACGGGGGCTGGGGCCCGCCCGACGGCACCTCGACGCTGACGGGCATGCCCGACCCGGCGCTGAACGGCCCCGTGCGCGACGCGGTCGAGCTGAGCGAGAAGCTGAGCTCCTCGCCGCACGTGAAGCGCTGCGTGCTGCGGCAGGCGTTTCGCTACTTCATGGGGCGCAACGAGAACCGCACCGACGCCTGCACGCTCGCCGCGATGGAGCAGGCGTACGACTCGAACGGAGGCTCGTTCAAGGCCGCGCTCTCGGCGCTGATGACGAGCAGCACGTGGACCGAGCGCCGCGTGCCCGGAGGTGGCGAATGAGCGTCTCTCGGCGGGCGTTGATGAAGGGCGCGGCAGCCGGGTTGCTCGCGCCGTTCTACCGGAGCGTGCTCGCGCAGGCGTCGACGCCGCGCCGCCTCGTCATCGTCGTCGAGTGCAACGGCATCTACCCCTCGACCTTCCTCTCGACGGGCCTGCGCTCGGGCCTCACGAACGTGGGCTCGCGGCGCATCTTCATCGACGCGTACCCTTCGACGCCGCTCACGCGCGCGGGCGACGACGTCTCGACGGCGCCGTGCCTGGCTCCGCTCGCGACCGGCGGCCCTTCGCTGGTGAACCGCAGCGCGGTGGTGCTGGGCCTGTCTTCCACCATCACGGGCGGCGGCCACTCGTCGGGCACGGGCGCGCTCTCGTGCGCAGTGAACGCGTCGGCGGCGACGTTCGACGCGGTGATGGCGCCGAAGCTCAAGGGCGCGGCGCCGTTCGACTGCATCCGCCTCGGCACCAGCTCGTCGCTGACGCCGATCGTCTACGAGACGTGCAGCTACGGCGCGAAGAAGCCGGCCGGCGTGCTCGTGAACCCGGCGCTCGCGTACGACACGCTGTTCGGCTCGCTCGTCGGCGGCGCGGGCGCCGGCCAGGAGCGCAGCATGCTCTTCGACTTCGCGCGCGACGACGTGCGGGCGGCCCTGCAGACCTTCCGCGGAAGCTCGAACGAGCGGCTCAAGCTCGAGCGCTACCTCACGTCGCTCGAGGCCCTGCGCACGCGCGAAGGGCAGCTGCGCATGATGGCTTCGGCGGTGCGGCCGCTGCTGCCGCCGGCGCCGTCTGCGAACCCGCTGCTCACGACGGCGGGCTCGCCGCCCGACTCGCTCAAGTGGCTCGAGGCGCAGTTCGAGATCGCGACGGCCTCGCTCGTCGGCGGGCTCACGAACGTGGTGGTGCTGGCGTCGGGCAGCTCGGGCTTCGACGTGCGCTACACGCTGCTCGGCGGCATCGGCCGGCACGACCTGCAGCACGGCATCGACACCGCCGCGAACTGGACGGCGATTCAAGCGGTGACGACGAAGCACGTCGAGCTGACGGCGAAGCTCGCGCGCAGCCTGCTCGCGACGCCCGAGACCGGCGGCGCCGGCGGCACCATGCTCGACCACACCGCGATTCTGCTGATGAGCGACAACGGCGAGCAGCACCACTCGGAAGGCCGCGACTGGCCGGCCCTGCTCATCGGCGGCAACGCGCTGGGCCTCAAGACCGATGGCCGCAGCGTGGCGTTCCCCGGCGACGGCGCGGCGAACAACCGGCAGTTCTCGAACCTGTTCAACACGCTCGGCCACGCGCTCGGCGACACGATGCTGAACGCGTTCGGCAGCGAAGGGCCGACGCGCATCGCGATGGGGCCGCTGTCAGAGCTGATCTGATCGGCGCAGCCGCTCTTCGCGCCGGCGCCGGAGCACCCGCGGCAAGCCCAGCAGCGCGGCCCACAGGCCGGCCACCGCGCCGGTCGTGCTGCACCCGCCGCCACCCAGCACGGGCACGGGCTTCACGAGCGCCGAGTAGGCGCCGAGCGCGGTCGCTCCCGAGGGGGCGCGCGCTTCGACGATGAAGTTGTACGAGCTCGCGGTCGCGTCGAGGTCGATGAACCCCGTCACGTGACCATCGGAGCTCATCGCCGAGGTCGGGGGCAGGGTGCCCGAGTAGAGCGAGTAGGTGACTCCCGACACGCCGGTGACGATGAAGCGGAAGTCGACCGGGTAGCCGGGCTCGTACGTGTCGAGCAGGCCCGCGACCTCGAGCTTCAGCGGCTTCGGCGGGTACACGCGCAGCAGGTAGTCGGCGGCTTCGGTGCGGCCCTTGCCGTCTTCGACCTCGATCGTGAACGCGTGGGTGCCGGCGCCCTGCGGCGTGCCTTCGATCAGCAGTGAGGTGCCCACCCGGGTCGTCTTCAGGCCCGAGGGCAGCGCGCCCGCGACGAGGCGGTACGTGACGGGCATCACGAGCGGCGAGTCGTCGAACGTCTTCACCGAGAGGTCGACCAGGTACGCCGCGCCGACGACCGCATCGGGCACCGACAGCGCCGTGAAGGTGAGCGCGCCCGGCGCGAGCACGCGCAGGTTGAAGCGGCGCCGTGACGTGGTGCCGAGCGCGTCGCGGACCTCGAAGGTCACGGGGTACGTGCGCTCCGTCAGGTTCGGGCGCGGGTTGCCGGCGAGGCGGCCGTCAGAGGTGAACTTCACGCCGATCGACACTTCAGGGTCGACCTCGCCGACCACCGGCACCTGACGCCAGACGTACGGCTTCTCACCGCCGGCCGCGGCGAGCCACGTCTCGTAGCGCTGCGACGGCACGTTGAGAACGGCCGGCAGCGACGGCGTCGTGATCGCGACCTCGTTGGTCGTCGGCAGCACGCGCATCGCGAAGCGCGCCACCGCCGTGCGGCCCGAGCTCGTCGCCGTCACCGTGACCGCCACCACGCCCTCGGTCGTCGGCGTGCCGCTCAAGAGCCCCGACGCCGACAGCGACAGCCCGTCGGGCAGCGCGCCCTGCGACGTCTCGACGGCCCACGTCGCCGGCATGGCCGGCGCCGCGCCGCAGGTGGTGAGCTGGTACAGGTACGGGCGGCCGACGACCGGGTCGAGCAGCGACGGCGTGCAGATGCGCAGGCCCGCCGGAGCGAACACGATCGCCGCCGTGCCCGCGCCGTTGTTCGTCTCGTCGAGCTCGGTGACCTGCTGCTCGGTGTCGATGACGGCCCCCAGGTAGTAGGTGCCGGGCACGAGGCCCGCGGGGATGACCAGCAGGTCGGTCGCCAGCGACGACTGGCCCTGGCTCAGCGTGACCGTGCCCGACGCGGTCGGCGTGCCTCCCATCAGGAAGCTCACGGGAGCGTCGGCGGTCGTCACCTGCGGGTTCGCCGAGAGGTAGTAGCGGAAGGTCGCCGCCGGCGAGTCGGCCGTTCCCACGTTCTTGAACGCGCGCACCACCGGCATCACGTCGCCCAGCCCCGCGGCCGACGGCGCTTCGAACCGCACCACCGCGAGGTCGGGCGACGGCGCGCTGATCAGAATCGCCGCCGGCTGACCCGACTCGGACACCGGGCCGTTGTTGTTCGTCTCGTTGACCTCGCCCTGCCGCGAGTCGGAGTCGAGCAGCGCGAACAAGAAGTACTGCCCCGTGGCGAAGGGCCGGTTCACGCGGTCGTTCAGCGGCAGCGTGAACGGCACGTCGCGCGTGAGGGTCGTGCCCTGCGTGATCGGTGGCACCTGCAGCTCGAGCACCAGGGTGTCTTGCAACAGAGAGAGGTTGCCGTCGCTCGAGATGACGACGCCGATCTTGAAGGCCAGCGAATCGGCAGCGCCCTCGTTGGCGAGCTCGATGCGCAGCATCGCGGGCCGGCCGAAGAGCCCGCGCCGCGTCGACGCCCCCGTCGCCGGGTCGACCATGTCGACCGACTTCAGCACGAGGTCGGCCTGGCGCATGTTCACGAAGGCCGACGAGACGGCGACGTTGTTGTCTTCGGCCCCCTCGGGGATGCGGTTCTGCGGGTCGAGCTTCAAGAGGTAGCGAAACGAGCCGCCCGAAACGCTCGTGGGCACCATGAACGTGAGATCTTCCGAGACGGTCTGGCCGCCGGCGATCACCTTCACCGCGTCACCCGACGTCGGGTAGATCTGCGAGTCGCTGGCGTCGAGCACCGAGTCGCCCGAGAGGTAGATGCGGTAGCCCATCGAGCCCCCCATGGCCGGCGGGTCGACGCCCTGGTTCCGATAGTCGACGTGCACGGTGATCGTGCTGCCGGCGCTCGCGGTGGCCGGCCCCGAGATGCTCGTGGCCACGAGGTCGACGCCCAGCGAGAAGTAGCTCGTGGTCGCGTCGACGTTGTTCGCCTCACCGAACTGGCCCTCGGCGACGTTGTCGGGCACGTCGACCTTCACGACGACGTAGTAGTTGCCGGTGCCCGGCAGCGGAATCGTGGCGACGGCGGTGTCGCTCACCGTGGCGCCCGGCGCGCAGCTCAGCGGCGCGGTCGACGTCAGCACCACGAGGTCGACGGGCTCTTGGAGCACCCGGTCGGTCGACAGGTACGCGCGCCAGGTGAAGCCGCTGGCCGCCATCTGCCCCAGGTTGCGGAAGCTCGGGTTGATGGTGAGGGTGAGATCGGTGCCCGTGCGCTGGGTCGAGACGAGCGTCACGTTCGACACGATCAGCTCGGCGCCCGGAGGGATGCCGGCGACGTACATCGTGTCCGAAGGGAAGGCCACACCGTCGCACGAGATGCCGCAGCCGAGAAACGGCAGGCCGACGCTGCCGGTCGAGTTCTCGAAGCCGGTCGTCGCCGAGAAGCCCTCGCCGGCGCGGCTCCCGTAGTGAACGGTGAGGTAGCCGTCCTGGAAGAGCGTGAGCTTGAAGCTCGCCGACGCGGTCTGGCCGAACTTGTGAACGTTCTGCCACTCGATCTCCATCTGGCCGGCGCTGGCGCGGTACACGACATCGCCGGTGGCGCCGAGGTCGAGATCGTCCCACCACGGGGCGATCACGTTGTGAAACGCAGCGCTCGTCGCCGGAATCGCACGGCGCAGGTAGCAGTTGCTCGCGCACGCCGCGCCGAACGTCACGAAGCCGTTGGTGTGAACGTTCACGCTCGTGAACGTGCCGCCGTGAAAGGGGAACGTGAAGCCGAGCGGCAGCGCGAAGGTGCCCTCGTCGCGAGGCGACGTGACGAGGTTGCCGGGCGTCAGAGTCCAGCTCGTGATGGGGGTGCCGCCGGTGATGCCCGGGTACCCCGCCGTCTGCGACTGCAGCACGTACGTCTGAGCCGACGCGCCGGTCGACACCGAGAGCAGCGCGACGACGAAGAGCCTCTGGGTCATGGCATCTCCTCGAGAGGCGGTCAGGGCACGCTGAAGACCGAGACCAGGCGCAGCGGAGGCGTGTTGTGGTTGTCCCAGTCGGCGTCGCTGGGCCGGTAGACGCCGCAGTAGCCCGACGTCACTCCTCCCACGCGAATCTCGACCTCGTACGGCACGGCCGTGAGGCTCGGGTCACAGCTCGCCCAGTGATCGACGAAGACTCCGTATCGGCCGAACGTCGCCATGCCCGGCGGGAAGATGATGTTCTCGATGAGCACTCCGTCGTTCGAGCAGCCCGCCTCGGAGTCGAGGTCCAGCGAGCCCTTCGCTCCGCCGCACGCGGTGCCGTTCATGTTCCGGTTGCCGTAGAAGATCTCGCACGCGCCGCCGTCGGGCATCGGCTCGATGACGTGCAGGTCCATGTCCTCGCGCGTGTTCCACCGCAGCGTCACCTGCACCGGGCCCGACGCGCCGTTCAGCACGCACTGGTTGTTCTGGCAATTGAAGCCTTCGGCGCAGCTCGGCACGCATGAGCCGCCCGGCGTGCCGCCGTCGCGAGGCGCGCAGCTTCCGATGCCGTGATAGCCGCCGTCGTTCACCGGGCCGCCCGCAGTGCCCGTACCGCCCGCCGTGGCGATGCCGCCCGCAGTGCCGGTGCCGCCCGCCGTGCCGATTCCGCCCGCGCTCCCCGTGCCACCCGCGGTGCCCGCGCCGCCGCCTCCTCCGCCCGCGCCGCCCGCGACACCCGAGCCGCCCGAGCCGCCCGCGACCGCAGCGCCGCCGGCGTGACCCCCTGCCGTCCCGGAGCCGCCGGAGGTGCCGCTGCCTCCGCTCGTGCCGTCGTCGACGCAGCGCCCCGTGGTCTTGTCGCAGTGCCGCCCGGGCAGGCAGGTGCCGCACGTCTGTTCTGGTGGATGTCCGCACGACGCGACGAGCACGACGAGACCCAGACACCAGAGCGTTTTCATTGCGGCGCGGAGCATAGTGCTGCGGGCCACGCCGCGCACTCGCGCGCCGCGGAGATTCTCGTGCGGCTCGAAGGTCATCGCGGTCATCTGTCTGGCAGAAGGCACTGTGAGAGCGGAGTGCCGGGACCGCGCCCAGAGCTTCACTTGCGCCGAAGGGCGCGAGGCCGACGAAGCTACTGTGCGGTCATGCACGCGCTGTAAGCGCTGGCCTCGCGCTGGCAGTTCGCGGCCGCCGCGCTGAGCGTCGCCGAGGCATCCGTCGTCCCCGACGCGGTGCAGACGCGGCTCGCCAGCGTGCAGTTCTCGACGGTGATGGCCTCCTTGTAGCAGCGGCTGGTGCTCAGCGCGTTCAGCCGGCTGTGGCACTGGTCGATCTGCGCCGCGGTGGGCTGCGGGTCGGCCTTGCAGGGGTTCGGTGCGTTGCAGGGGTCGCCTCCTCCGCACGCGGTGAGGGCGACGGCGAGCACGGCGACGGCGACTCGGAGCTTCAGCTGCATGGTCTTCTCCTGATGGGGTTGAGCTGCGTTGCCCGTGATTGGCGAGCGCGCCCGGGTCCCGTCGGAAATTCTTTTCAGCGCGTCAGCGCAGCTCGGCGAGCAGCCGGTTAACGCTCGGCCTGCTCGGGGCTCCTCGATCGCCATGACGCGCACGACCCTGCTCTTCTCTGCCGTCGTCGGCCTCATCGCATTCACGCTCGGCCTGACGCGGCGGTGCGACCACCGGCGGTGCGGCTGGGACCTGGTGCCGGTCGTCGTCGCGTCGGTCGACCTCCCCGCCGGCACGCGCGTCACCTTCGACATGCTCTCGCAGCGCAGCGTGCCCGAGCAGTTCGTCACGAGCTCGGTCGTCAAGTCCGACTCGGCGAGCCTCATCGTGGGGCAGGTCATCGAGAACGCCGTCGCCGCCGGCGACCCCCTGCGCTGGGTCGACTTCCCGTTCGTCTCGATGTCGCGCGATCTCGCGCGAGACGCGCGCGCGGTTCGCCTGCCGCTCGACGAGGCCTTCGTGAAGGGCGACCGCGTCGACCTCTGGTCGAACGGCCTGCTCGTCGCCGAGAACGCCGAGGTGCTCATCGCCTCAGGCAACCACCGCTGGGTGAGGGTGCGCGCGGGCGAAGCCGAGATGCTCGTGAGAACGGATCGCGGCGTCACCGCCGTGCTGCGCCCTCGCTGACCCGGGCTCGACGCTCGAAGCTCCCGCCTCGCGGTACGTGGCCCTCGCGGTCACAGCTCGGCGCCTAAGGGCTCGTACTCACGCGCCCGATCAAAAAATGAGACCTGGCCTTGCACTAGCCCTCTACGGGCAGGGTATTCACCGCGCGCAGTCATCAAACGTGACCATTTGGTCACAAAACAGAGGCCCTCGAATGGTTCAGGCGGAGAGACATACGCCCGATTCGGGGCAGGCATTGGTCGAGGCGGCGCTGACGCTGCCGCTGATGCTGTTCTGCGTGCTGGGTGCGCTGCAGCTGTTCCTGCTCCTGCAGGCGCGGCTGATGGCCGAGTATGCGGTGTACCGGGCGGTGCGGGCGGGGAGCCTGAACCACGGCGACTGCCGGGCGATGACGCACGCGGCGGTGCTCTCGGTGCTGCCGGCGATCGATCGCACCGACGGGCCCGACACGCTGGCGCGCGCGTTCGAGCTGCGGCGCGGCAACCGCTACGACGCGGGGCGCGATCGCCACGACGGGCAGATCATCGAGCTGTGGCGCGAGCAGCCGAAGGCCCCGACCGTCGCCTCGCCCGAAGACCTCGCGTTCGACCAGCCGTCGAGCGGCGCCGTCGATCACCTCGTGCGCATCGAGGCGCGCATGGTGTTCTGGGCGCGGCTGAAAGTTCCGTTCGTCGACTGGGTGATGACCCGCGCCTTCCTCGCGTACTGGGGCCTCAAGCCGTACGACCGCGTGAACCCGCTGATGCCCGTCGAGACCGCCGCGTGGCAGGCGCAGTCGCGGCCGCCGCGCTGGCCGGGCGGCGACCTCGGCGACCAGATGCTCCGCTGGTCCGATCAGGGCCGCTACCTCTTCCCGATTCAGACGAACTTCGGCATGCGCATGATGACGCCGGCGAAGAAGCAGTACTGGCCCGGCGCGATGCAGGGGTGCCCGCTGTGAGCCGGCAGCGCGGCCAGACCCTGGTGCTCGCGGCGCTCGTCACGCTGCTCATCGCGCTGATGGCGATCGTGACGATCTCCATCGGGTGGCGCGTACGCGACCGCATCGAGGCGCAGATGGCCGCCGACGCCGCGGCGTACAGCCAGGCCGTCGACGTCGCGCGCGCGTACAACGAGCTCGCGCTGATGAACCGCACCATCATCGCGATGGAGGTCTCGGCGCTCGGGATGAGCGCGCTGATCAGCTGGTCGTCGCACTACCGCTCGAACCTCGTCGCGACCGAGGCCGCGATCACGGCCATCGCCGCGCAGTACGCCGCCCAGTGCTGCGGCATCTTCTGCCCGTGCCAGTGCTTCGAGGCCGCTCGCAGCGCCGCCGCCGCCGCTGCCGCGCTGCAGGAGCTCACCCGCGCACGCAACCGGTGGCGGCAGCTCGAGCCAGCCGCGGCCGCGCAGCTGCACGCTCAGTGGCATGGCGCCGGCGCGCTGTTCGAGCTGTCGAAAGACATGCTGCGCGATCAGGTCTCGGAGCGGCGCATGGAAGACGCGCAGCTCGAGCAGACCCTCGCGACCTTCGTGAGCCGCGAGCTCGCGGCGCCCAGAGACGGCGCCGACGTGAAGAACGTCGCCGAGCTGAGCGAGTCGCGCGCGGGGCAGGGCAACCGCTCGTACGCGACGTTCTACGACCGGCACGAGGTGCTGCAGGCCGTCGTCGTGGCGATGGGCACGCGGGGCGACGACTTCGTCACGGCGCGCGTGGGCGGGCGGCAGCCGATCTACGACAAGCTCCAGCCGCTCGTGAGCCGCTTCAACGGCTCGGCGAGCGTCGACCCGGCTGCGTACGACGGCGCCGGCGGCACGGCGATCGGCAGCAACGCGCACCACAACCTGTGGCGCAACGTGCGGCCCGGGATGCCCTGGGCCGATGACCACGGCGGCGCGCTCACGGTGAGCTGGCCGTCGGCGTGCCGCACCAGCATGACGATTCCCGTCATCGACACCGAGCTCGCCTCGGGGCTCGATCGCGCGCGGCACCGCTACCTGCCCGGCGATGGCGAAGACGCACGCACCCGCCACGCGCTCGGCGAAGACGGCGCCGTCTTCCCCAACATGTTCGTGTACGCCACCGAGCAGGTCGACAAGCCCGACAACGACTTCGGCCAGCCGAAGATGTACGCGATTCTCGACCGCGACTACCGCCGCGTGCGCGCGAAGCCGTGGGACCTGCGCTTTCAGCTCGCAGGCAGCGACGTCGACCTCAACGGGCCGCGCAGCACCTTCAAGAGCCCGAGCGGCGCCGACCTCCAGCACCAGACCGCGCTCAGCTCGGCCATCGTCTACTACCACCGGCCCGGCGCCTGGAAAGAGCCGCCCAACTTCTTCAACCCGTTCTGGCGCGCGACGCTCTACGCGGCCGACAAGGAAGACCTGAAGCAGTACCTCACGGTCGCCGGCTTCCCGCAGCACGGGGACACGGTGCAGCGGCTGCTCGACCTCAACTGGGTGGGCACGCGATGAGCGGCACGCGGCGTCGCGGGCAGGCGACGGTCGAGCTCGCGCTCTTCGCGCTCGTCTTCGTCACCGTGCTGACGCTCGGCATTCACTTCGCCGAGATCGGTTACCTGAGCATCAAGGTGCAGGAGGCCGCCAACTCGGCGCTCTGGGACACCACGTCGCGCAAGATGCACGACACGTTCACGGGCAACTGGGACCACTACCGAGACGCAGTGACGTGGACTCAAGGCGAGTCGAACGAGCGCTACGCCGACTTCAACGGCCTCACGTCGCACCCTGGCCCGCCGCGCGGAGGGGACCGCACCATGGTGCAGGTCTTCACGAACGCCGAGCCCATCGAGGTGCGCTGCGAAATCGTCGCCGATCGCGACGACATCTCGCTGCGGCCGTTCAACCCCGTCTCCGCCGCGATTCCCCGGCGCAACACGACGATGGGCTGCCAGGCGAAGGCCGTGCTCGGCAACTGGCGCTTCCCCCGCTGGTTTCTTCAGAACGACGCGAGCGGCTTCTTCGGGGCCGAGCAGCCGCAGCGGAAGATCGGCGTCTGCGCGGCGGGCCGCCAGAACCCGCGCACCGGCAGGTGCGGCTCGCGCTTCGTCATTCAGCTCGACGACTGGGGCTTCTCCGGCTCCCGGGAAGCCCGCGAGTGCGCGCTCACGCCCGGCGGCGGTCGCGGCTGCGCGAACCAGGGCTACTACGATCTCGTCGAGAAGACGTACCGGCATCACGTGCAGCGCCAGGGCGATCAGTTCGGCACCCAGTCGAGCACGCTCGCGCGCGAGGTCGTCGGCTCGAGCCCGCTGCAGAGCGCCGACGAGAACCACTTCTACCTGAGCTTCCGCGGCAACGAGTCGGCCTACACCGAAGACATCGGCGCCTCTCACGGCGACCCCCGGTGGGAGACGACTCCGTTCGACGATCGCGTCGAATACGCAGCCTTCGCGACGAACCGTCGCCACGACTGCTGGTTGGGATTGGAGTGCGTGAGACCATGATGGAAACGACACACGAGAAGCTCGAGCTGTTCGGCCCCCTGCGCTGCGACGGCGTCGGAGGCATGGCCCTGGCGCAGCAGAACGGCCGCCGCGTCGCGGTGCGCTGGTTCCCCCTGGGAGGCGCCGGCGGCGCCGCGGCCCAGGCCCTCGACGCGCTGCCCGTGCACCCGGCGGTGCCTGCGGTCGTGAGCCGCGGCAGCGACCCCGCGTCGGAGTGGACGGCGTTCGACTACCCCGAAGGCGAGCTGCTCTCGAAGCGGCTCGAGCTGGCGGCGCTCGAGCGTGATGCGGTGCTCGCGCTCGGCGCCGAGCTCGCCGGCGTGCTCGCCGCACTGCACGCGAAGGGCGTCGCGCACGGCGAGCTCTCGCTCGACTCGGTGCTGCTCGCGCGCGACGGCCGCACGCTGCTCATCGACCTGCTGCCGCTCGTCGCGAACCGCGTGACCGACCGCCGCGGCGAGACCCGCGCGCTCGCGGCGCTCACGGCGACCGTCGACTTCTTCTCGCCCGAGCGCGCGAAGGGCGGGCCGGCGTCGTTCGAGGCCGACGTCTACGCGCTCGGCGCGCTCCTGTGCGCCGCGGGCTCGGGGCAGGTCGTCGCGGCTCCGGCGATCGAGCGCCTGCACGCCATCGTCGAGGGCACGTACCGGCCTGCGGTGCCGAGCTCGATCTCGGGCGACGCCGGCGCGCTGCTCGCGACGATGCTCGCGGCGGTGCCCGAGGCGCGCCCATCGGCCTCCGAGGTCGAGCGGCGGCTGCGCGAGCTGCTCGCGCCCGACCCGTTCCAGGCGCTGCTCGACTCGCAGGAGGTCAGCGCGAAGACCATGGCGCCCGGCCACGAGCCGACCATTCAAGACGCCGTGCTGCGCGCGCCGACCCGCGTCGACGTGCAGCCGTACATCCCGAAGGAGGCCTTCCGCCCCGAGGAGCCGCCGCCGCCCGAGCGCAAGTCGGGCCCGAAGCCGCTGCCGCCCGTGCTGGTGTCGCCCGAGCTCATCGAGCCCCCGCTCGAGGCCCGGCCGACGGCGCCGGCGTCGCGGCCGCTACCGCCGCTGCCGCCTGCTCCGGCGCCGACGGCTCCGGTGATGCGCGCCGTGCCGGCGGCTCCGCCGACGCTGCGCGAGGTGTCGGTGTCGAAGCGCGCGCGACCGAAGCCGCTCGGGCTGCTCGGGTGGCTCGCCGCGACCAACGGCCGGCTCGGCGCGGTCGTCGGCGCCGCGGCGTTGAGCGTGCTGGTGGGCGTGACGGTGCTCGGCGAGTACCAGGCGCGCAAGGCCGAGCACGTCGCCGCGCAGCGCAAGCCCGACGCCGCCGCCCAGGAGCGCGAAGCGAAGCGCAGGCTCGAAGAGGCGGCGCCGACCGCGATGAGCCCCGCCGAGCTGAGGAAGGGAACGGAGGCCGCCGATGAGTTCTGACACGTCGGGTCGCTATGCGGCGCTGGTGCCGTCGCTCGAGACGCTGAACGCCACGAGCTCCGAGCGCCGGCTGATGGCCGGGCTGTCGCTCACCGTGATTCTTGCGGCTGTGCCGTTCACGCTCGTGCTCGTCGCGCGCATGCCGAGCGAGAACGTGATCGCGGTGGCGCCGCCGCCGCCCGTGCGCGTGGTGACGATGCCGGCGCCGGTGATCAGCGCTCAGGCTCCGGTTCCGGCGCCAGCTCCCGCTCCCGAGCCGGTCGCGAAGCCGCAGAAGGTCGAGGCGCCGCCTCCTGTGGCACCGCCTGTCGCGGCTCCCGCTCCCGCTCCGGCGAAGGCCGAGGTGCCGGCGCCGAAGCGTGACGCGGCGCCCAAGCCCAAGGTCGTGACGGTGAAGAAGCAGCGCAAGCTCGCGAAGCTCGGCGACGACTTCGACGTGTGGCCCGAGGCGGCTCCCGCTCCGCCCCCGGAGCAGCGGCTCGCGCCCCCGGCCCCCGCCGACGACCTGAAGCACCTGTCCTCGGTCGCGCCGCCCTGAGAGCGGCTGTTGACCGCACTCGCTGCACCGGCAGTGCGGAGCCGACCCTCGCTCGCCGTGACGGAACTGGTCGGGTGACTTCGCGCGGTACCGCTCTGGAGCTGGAGCTCTGGCGTCACTTGCCCCACGTCACAGCGAGGAGCAGGTCGTCGATCACCGGTGCATCGAACAAGAGCGACACCTTCGCGTCGAGCCCTTTGACCCATGCGGCTGCCGGCTGGAGTTCGGCCCGATAGAGGTCTCCCTTCCATTTTGTCAGCGGCGCCTTGGCGCCATTGGGCTCCGACACATCACCCGGTGTCTTCGACGAGCGGGCCATCAGCGCCGCGGCGAGCACCTTGGCCTTGCCGGGCAGCTGGCGTCGCCAGAACGGGAAGTGCTCCTCGGTCAGCGTGAGCTCGAGCTTCGCCTTGACTCCGGCCGCAGGCTTGGTGGCCTTGAAGCGTGCCCATTCGCTGGGGAACTCGTGGCGCACCGAGAACAGCCGGGTCGAGCCGATCGCCTGTGCTTTTTCGATCGCCGTCTGCAGGGCCGCCGCCGCCCGCCTCGCGAGCGTCTCACCTCCATCGCGCGCCGTGTACCTCACGTGCAAGACGAGGTCGGAGATCGAGTCGTAGTCGAACGCGCGCACGTCGCGCGGCAGCTCGATGGTCCACTCGCTCACCGCGCCGTGGCCCTCGAACGGCAGCCGGCGGTCGTCTCTCAGGTTCGTCTCGAACATGCCTGAGTCGTTGGCGCCGGTGCTCGTGACGATCGACTCGAGGCTGCCGAACGAGTCGCGGAACCGCGCGTCGTCGCCGTCCGCTCGGTCGTACTTGCCGCCGGGCGGCTCAGGCGAGATGCGGATCTCGCTCTTGTTCAGCGTCAGCTTGCAGCCGGTGCTCAGGTAGGGCCCTGCCACGCACGGCATGCTCACCGCCACCGTCTTGATTCGGCGGAAGTAGTGGCCCGGCCCCTCGAGGTCGAACAGTGACTCGGGCAGCTGCACCGTGCAGCGGCCGGTGGCCCGCAGCTCCAGCAACGCCTCGGGGCTGAGGGACAGCAGGCTGACGTGCTTGGTCAGCTCCAGCTCGCGCGCGTTGAGCTCGAGCCACGCCAGCTCCATGCGCTTGAGGTCGCCGTAGAGCTTGTCCGCCGACAGGAGCCCCTCTCGGCCGGCACGGTAGCCGTTCGAAAGGAACTTCAGCGTCGGGTCTCCGAGCTCGGCCTGGAGCGCGCGCTCGGCTTTGGCCGCAACCTCGTACGCCAGGTCGAAGCCGCGTGTGTACAGCCCGCGAACCTCGCTCTTGAGCCAGGTGTAGAACGCCTCGGTGGTGAGCCGCCCTCCCTTGGTTCCGTCGACGAGGAAGTTCTCGACCTCGCGCGAGTTGATGATCTGCTGTTGGTGGTTCTTCCACTCGCGCTCGGTCACCGCCTCGCGAATCTGCGCACCGCGCCACTGCTTGTAGATCTGGTTCAGCTCGGCGGCGGACGAGTTGCTCTGAAACGCCCACTCCTGCTCGCGGCGCGCGTAGCCGGCCATCTTGGCCGACCGGCCCGCCTCGTAGCTCTGGCGCGAAGCGACCCCACGAAGAATGCCGGCCATACCCGCGAACAGCTGCGAGAGGTTCATGCCGCCGAGCGCCACTCCGGCTCCGACTCCGAACGGCTTCCCATCTGCGCTGATCATGGGGATGAGGTTCAAGAACGTGCCGATGCCGTCGAGCGCTGCGGCGGCGTCATGCAGGTCTTGAGTGGTCGACAGCGTGTTGAGCTCGTCGCGCTCGTGCGAGCTGATCTGAAAACCGCCGGGCGCGCCGGTGACGATGTCGACAGGCACGTCACGGGTCGGCGTCGTCGGCTCCGTCGTCGTCAGCTTGAACCCATCCAGAGCCGCGAGCTCCTCGGCGGTCAGGCTCTCGAGACCGGGCACCTTGATGTCGGCGGCCTGCTTGCCGAGGAGCCGCTCGTAGTGGGTGTACTTCTGAGCCGTGTTCGCGAAGGTCTTCTCGAGCCCCTCGCGCGCCTTCACCGCTTCTTGCCACTGACCGTACCTCACGACCTCGGTGCGCTCGAGCAGGTCGCGCTCGTGACGGGCGCGCATGGCGGTGAGCTTCTCGCCGTCAATCTTCTCCATGATGCCCAGGAGCTGGTTGCCGAGCGTGCGGGCCTCCTGGCACAGCTCGGTCGCCTTCTGGGCGAGCACGGTGTAGCGGGCCAGTGGCAGGGGCTGTTGGGCGCCGGCGATCGCCGCAGCCACGTCGACGCCGGCAGCGGCGGCCGCTGCGAGCAGCCCGGGGTCGATGGGAGGAGGGAAGAGCGGCAGCTGCCGGAAGACGCCCTGCAGGTTGAGGCTGTTGCGGATCTTGTAGAGCCGGTCGGCGACCCGGTCCCAATACACGAGCATTCGGTCGTTGCGCGGCACCGCGAAGTACAACGTCCGGCCGAGAGACAGAGCGGTGGGCAGCTCGGAGTTGCTCGACGAGACGGGCGCCACCTCGGGCACCGCGTCGAAGGGAATGTCAGCCTCCAGCCTGCGCAGCGCGTTCGAGAAGGCGTCGAGGTCGGCGCGCAGCGTCGCGTAGGTCTCGGCCGTCACCCTGCCCTTCGGCGGCACCTCCATCGGGCGCTTTCCGAGCAGGTTCGCAGCGAGAATGTAGAGTTGCAGCGCGTCGTTGATCGACTCGCGTGTTTCTTCGCGGAAGAGCGAGTCGCCCCAGTCGATCAAGTTGTCCAGGTACGCCATCACCGTCTTCAACATGTAGGCGACCGGTCGGGTGCGGGCGACAGCGTGCGGGCTGAACGGCTCGTCCTTCCACGCCCTGATGGCCTCGGCGGTCTCGTTGCGGAGCGCCGGGTCGGCGTTCGAAGACAGGTTGAGAAGCAGCTCTTCGATCAGCTTCACGTCGCTCTTGCGAAACGGCTTGAGCTTCCAGAACCGTTCGGGCGATGGGTCGGCCGACGTGTCGGTGGGGTCGAAGATGTAATGAAACCAGCGCTGGGCCTCGGCGAAGCGCTGATGTTTGCTCAAATGAATGGCAATGGTCTGCGGAATGAAAAAGAAGAGCTCCCAATTGTAGACAGAGTGGCTCCCGGTCGACTTGAAGTCGATCTCCCGCTGCGGTGGTTGTGATTCGACCCGCGTGCTGGAGGGCAGGTACCCCGAGAAGAACGTCTGGCTCGAGATCTCGGTGTCGCCGGCTTGCAGCCCGGGGATGGCGCCGTTGACCAGGCGCTGAACCAGGTCGCTGACGAACGGGTGCAGGTGCAGCTCGAAGTCGTACTCCATGCTGCGTTCGACGCCGACCTGATGCCGGGTGATGGTGATGCCTCCGGGCGCGGGTGCGATGCCGAGCCCGAGCCGGTGCAGAAAGTCCTGAGTGTTGTGAAAGAGAATGAGGCTGCTCATGGTGCGGTTCCTTTCTCAGCGCACGACGCCGGTGCCGGCGCGATCACGGAGGTCGAGCGGCGCGCCGATGACGACGTCTTTGAAGCGGGTGGTCACTCCCGGTCGAATGAGCCAATCGCGCACCGGGTTCACGCGCGGCTGAAGGTCGCCGAGCGGCCGCGGGTCGTCGAGCATCGGCACGATGCCGTCGGGTCGCTGCGGCCGAATGTCGATGTCGGGTCGCTCGAGGGGAGTCTGGAAGAGCGGGATGAAGAACTTCTCCCAGATCTCGAACGGGGTCTCCGTGAGGTTCGGCTCGACGTAGAAGGTGTTCTGCTCGTCTTGAAGGAAGAAGGGCGTGAGCAGCCCGCCGAAGTCTCTTCCGTAGACGGTGACCGGGTTGACCGGTGGCACGAGGCCCATCGGCCGCACTGCGCCGACCGCGCCCAGCACGATCTCGTTGCCCTGCTCGGTGGTCGTGATGCCTCGCTGATCGGTGGTCGTTTTGCTGGTGAAGAAGACCTGAAGCTGGCTCGAGCCTTGAAAGCCGGTGGCCGTGGTCTGCTGGCCGGCCGTGAAGCTGACAGGCAGCGGCGGTGGGGGCGGCGCGCTTCGCTGCAGCTCGACCTTGGCGTTCTTGCTGCGCAGCGTGAACGTGAACTGCCCGCCGGTGTCGGCCGCCTCCGACTTGGAGCCGGCGCTCAAGTGGACCGCGAGCGCGAGGGCATCGGGGTGCGTGACGTGAATGCGCAGGCGGGCCTTGTCCCAGCCGTCGGGCACCTGCTCCGCTTCGAAGAAGCCCGACGACTTGGCGTTCACCCATTTGCCCTCGAAGTACTCCACCCAGTTGAGCTGGAGCTTCACCTTCCGAGGGGGCTTCACCGGCGTCTCGTTGAACAGCTGCTGGGTCGTCTTGCCACCGTTCGAAGGCGAATCGGGCTGGTCGAGGGAGGAGATCCAGAACACGTGGAGGCGGTCGCGCCAGATGGCGACGGCGGCGTGGTCGCCGTCGATGTCGGCCTGGACCGGGAGCCACGGGCTCCAGGTGCGGTGTGCCCACCGGCGGTAGAAGTACTTGTGCGCTTCACCGAACGTGCGGCCGAGCACGTGCAGCACGCTCGATGACGGCTCAGCGGAGGCCTGGTGGTAGCTCGAGACGATCTCGAGCCGCGCCAGCTCCTCGAGGCCCTGCAGGTACTCGAAGAACGCCTTCTCGACGGCTTCGTCGGTGACGTCGCCCTGCAGCAGGCTCCCCATCATGCGCGTGTAGAGGTGGCTGGGGTCGCGTCGCCATTCAGGCTCGAGCCAGTTCTCGGGGAAGAGGAAGATCTTCCGATTCGCCTCCCAGACCCGGTAGCGTCGCATCCACTCCCAGCGCTTCGCGTCGATCACCGCCGGCGGTACCTTCGGCTCGAGGTTGAGCAGGCACCTCTGCACGAAGCTCTGCACCGACGCGATGGCCAGCTGGACTCGGGAGGTGAGCACCACGGGCTCGGTGCCCGGATCGAGGAGGAAGTGCTCGTAGAGCTCCTCGACGCGGTCGAGCTTCTTCTCTTGGAGTACGTACGCGACGAGCGCGTCACGCTGCTTCTTCCGCAGAACGTCGTGCACCGGTCGGGCGAAGAGCCGCCATTGGGTCTCTGAGAAGCGCGCTTTCACCGCGTCGCGCACGCCGCGAGCGGCGTCGAAGTCGACCTCGTTCTCTGCCCAGCCGGCCAGCGCATCGAAGGAGAGCCGCGTCTGCCGCACGAGCCGCATTCCTTCGAGCAGTCGTTCGAGCTCTTCGAGCGTCACCGGCGCAGACACGCCGAGGCGGACCATGACCGCAGCCACAGACGAAGCGTCGCGCGGGAGCACCTCTGCGAGTGCCTTCTGCAGGTCGCCGTCAGAGGTGGCTTCGAAGAGCGCCACCATCGGCAGAGCCTCGGCATTGAGGCTGTCGCGCAGCGCGGCGTAGCGGGCGATGAGATCGAAGCGCTGAAAGGCGGTGGTCGCCTCGGCCGGCGTCGGGGCCACCGAGGTCGGCAGCGAGAGCGGTGCGACTGACGCGTCGGGCGCGCGGTCTGAGAACAGGAGCTGCAGCTCGGCCGGGCCGAGGCTCCACGCGTCAGCGACAGCGATGAGCTTGCCGAGCAGCGCGCGGGCGCGGCGCACGCGCTCGATGCCGGCCGCCGGCCAGAACGCGAGGGCTGTGGCGAGTGGCGCGCGCGGTACACTGTCGCCGACCACGGTGACGGCGAGGTCGCCGCCGCGGGGCTTCACGTCGAGCGCGAGGCGGTGCAGGGGGCCAGCGACGACCGCGTCGAGCTGCCAGTCGGTGGCGCCGGGAGCGCTTGGCGGCAGCATGACTCCGTCGACCTCGAGGGTGGCCGTGGCGTTGCCGGCCAGCTCGGCGGCGAAGCGCAGGGGCGTCGTGGCCGCGACGTCGAACCAGCCGTCGAGGCGGACCCTGGCGGCGCCCGCTGGCAGCGCCGCGGCGTCGAGCGCCGCGGCAGGCAGCAGGGTCGACGACAGCACGTTGTCTCCCGCGTCGAAGAAGGTTGCGGTGAGGCCGCGCTCGAGCACGGACTCGAAGGCGGCCTGCAGCGTCGCGCCCGAGACCTGCGGGTCTTCGGCGAGGGCGGGGTCGGTGACCAGCGGCTCGACGACGAGCACGTCGGCGTCGAGCGACGAGGCCGCAGCCTGCACCACCGCGCGGCGGCGGAGCGCGTCGCGCAGCGCCGGCTCGAGCTTCGAGCGGAGCGCACCGCGGCGATCGTCGAGCGCTTTGCGGCGCGCGGTCTCGTTCAGCGGCCGCAGGTCGGGGAAGACGACGTCGAGGTCGAGCCCCCCGAGCAGCACCGGCAGCTCTTCAGCCAGTGCCAGCGCTTGCGCGCCGAGCTCGTCGATGAGGTCCCGCTGCGCTGCGGTGGTGAAGAGCCCCTTGAGCTTCGTGGCGAGCTTCGGGGCCACCACGCCGCGGTAGCGCAGCCGCTTGCCATCGGGCGAGACCGAGAAGCGCTCGTCGTCGGCGAAGTCGGCGGCCTGAAGCGGCGCGCTCGCCTTCGAGATGGCCTCGAAGACGCGCGTGCCCGACCACGCGCCGAGGAAGCGGTCGACCGCGTCGGCAGGCAGCAGCAGCGAGAGCTTGGGCCGCAAGAGCTCGGCCGTCAGCTCACCCGCGGGGAACGCGGCGTCGCGGTCGACCTTGGCGAGGCGCTCGGCGAGGTCGCGCACCAGCGCTTCCGGGTGTGCCTCGAGCGCGGCCGCGAGGCTGTCGGTAGCCTGTGCGGTGTTGCGGCAGAGGTAGTCGAGCCGCGACGGGCCGCCTTCGAGCGCCCCGAGGCGCGCGACCCTGCGCGCGAGCTCGAGGGTGCGGGTCAGCGGGTACAGCTCGTCGAGCGTCTGCGGCGCCATGTCGGTCAGCGGCGCGAACGGGTCGAGGCCCGAGAGCTCGATGAAGATCGAGAGCTGGCCCACCGAGATGCCGAGGCCGCGCGCGAGCGCGGAGTGCCGGTAGAGGCGAGACAGCAGCGGCAGCGTCAGGAGCTCGGTCTTCGGGTCGGCCACGAGGAGCGCGAGCTCTTGCGCCGAGAGGCAGACCGCTGCCTGCACGGCGGGCATGTGATCGGCGAGCACCTCGGTCGAGCCCTTCAGGTACTCACCGAGCGCGTCGTCGAAGATCGCGTCGGTCTTGAGCACTCCCGCCGCCAGGAAGAGGCGGTCGTAGAGCGGCTTCGCGCTGACCGAGGGGGTGAGGGGCGACCACGACGAGCGGGTCGGCAGGTCGCTCCAGAAGGTGAGCACCGTCTCGCGACCGAGCTCGGTCGTGCGGGCGAGAGCGTCGACCAGGGCAGCACACGCGAGGCGGGCCTTCCAGAGCTTCTCGAGGTCCTGCTCCTGCGGAAAGGTGAAGGTCGACAAGAGCTGGTCGGTCTCGTCGATGCTCCAACCGAGCTTCTTGTAGAGGCGGACGAAGAGGCTCAAGCGGTAGAGCACGGCGTCGAGGTCGGCGGTGCCTTCCCCGAAGCGGAGGACGGTGTCGTCGAAGCTGCAGGTGTTGCTCTCGTCGGCGAGCACCACGAGCTCTTTGAAGACGCCGGCGGCCTGGTCGGCGGCGAGCTTCGCGGGGTCGAAGCTCTTGTACTGTTTCTTGAGGGCGACGAGCTTCGCGTCGAAGTCGGCAGCCTCGGCAGGTGTGAAGCTGTCGGGCGAGCCAGGGGGCGCGGCCCAGCGGGCGAGCTCGCCGAGCGTGAGGCCGGCCTTGCGCAGGTACACGAAGGCGTCGAGCTTCGGGTTGACGAAGCGGGTGCGCACGAGCTGCAGGAGCTCCTGGTACGAGACCCCGAGCCTGCGAGCGAGCGGCTTCGCGGCGGCGCTCGTGCCCTTGAAGAGCTCAGCGGCGTCGGCCTCGGTGGGGTAGCCGTAGAGCTCGAACCAGCGCGTCTCGGCGACGGTGGTGAACGGCTTTTGTTCGTGGGGGCCGAAGCCCGCGCGCTCGAGCCAGGCCTCGATGACAGAAGGCAGATCGCGCGACTTGCTGGAGCCCTCGAGGACGTCGGCCCACGAGACCTCGAGGGCGCCGAAGTACGCGCGCACGCGCTCGAGGTGCAGGTCGAATGGCGCGCCGACGGGGAAGAGCTCGTCGCGGAGGAGATCGTACGCCTTGGGGTCGAGGTACTGCGGCTCGGCAACCAGGTCGGCGCTCGTGACGTCGCCGGTGTCCTTCACGGCGGCGGGCTCGAGGCGGTTCTGGTGCGCGACGTAGTACTCGAGGATCTCGTTGACGACGTCGATGTACGGCAGCTCGGTGCTGGTGTTCTCGCAGGTGAGTGGCAGGTGGGGCAGGTCGGGGCGGCGATCGCAGAGCTCGTCGTAGGGCTTCTTGCCCGGGTACGCGCCATTCGCCTCCTCCCAGGCTTTCACCTTGGCCGTCCACACGTCGGGGTCGAGATCGAGGAACTTGAGCAGGTCGACGAAGTACGCAGGAGGCCCGAGCACCGAGCGACAGTGCTCGCAGGCGCAGAAGTCCATCGAGCCGAAGAGAGACTCGAGCGACGGGAACGCGGCGTTCACCGCCTGCTTGACGCCGTTGCGTGTGTCGACGAGGCGCCCGGGAGGCGGGGCCACCGCGCCGACGTCACCGGAGGAGTCGAGGCGGCGCGCGTTGAGGAGCGCGTTGTAGACGGTGGCGACGCCCTCTTCTGCCTTGCGATACACGAGCCGGGCCTCGCCGGGCGGGAAGTGCTTGCCGAAGCGTTCGAGGAAGGTCTGGAGGTCGAAGGCGACGATGTCGTGGGCCGAGCGCAGGCCGAGCTTGTCGAGCGCCAGCATCGAGTCGTCGGAGGGCGTGATCTGGTGAATGCACTGCAGCGCGAGAATGCGCGACTCGATGTCGCCGCGCGTCGTGGCGTCGACGCCGCGGAAGAGCGTGTCGCCTTTGTCGCGAAGGAAGTGGGAGAGGCGCCGGGGACTGTTGGCTCCGACGGCGACGCCGTCCTTCTCGGCTGCCGCGAGGACGGTCTGAATGCGATCGTTGTTCTTCTCGACGAGCTTGAAGGTCTTGTCGGCGACGCGGGCACGCAGGGTTCGCATGGGGAACGCGAGGCGCACCTGGCGGGCGAGGTCCGAGGCGTAGGCCGTGCGACGCTGTTTCGCCGTGCCCTGGGAGTAGAGGTCGGGGATCAGCCGGGCGAGCTTCTCGTCGCTGTTGCCGGCGAGCCGGTCGAGCTGGGCCGCCCAGGTCGACTCGTCGTGAAAGCCGGCGTCGACCATGCTCGCAGGGTCGGCGAGATCGAGCTTGCGCGCCTGCAGCACCGACGACAGGAGCGGCGCGTTGTTGCCGGTGAGCAGCGCGAGGCGCGCGAAGGTCTTGAGTCGGCCGGCGACCTGCGGGAGGTCGTCGTCGACCTTCTTCCAGAACGCGCCGAGGGGTGCGTTGCCAGCGCCCGCGTCGTCGAGGTGCTGGGCGAAGAAGGTCTTGAGCTGGGCGCGGTCTTGTTGGCTGACGGGCGCGACGTCGAGCAGCGACGCGACGTCGGAGTGCATGCCCGGCGCGCGCAGCGCCAGCCGCTGCGTGGCGGCGAACTCGCCGAAGGCGGTCGCGGCGGCGCGGCGCTGGGCCGTCGAGAGCTGCACGATGCCGGTGTCGACGGCATGCTTGAGCGACTCGACGATGACCCGACCCGGCACGCGAGCCAGTGTCTCGGCGTCGGCGGGGAGGCCGGCGCGGAGCAGGCCGTAGACGGCGGGCGCTGAGATGCCGCTCTTCCGGCTCAAAGCGCTGGCAGTCGAGGCCATGGCGATGAGGCGTGCGTCCCAGCCGGTGGTCTGCGCGAGGAGCGAGATGTCTCTGCGCGTCCCGTTCTCTTCGAGGTCGGGGAGGTTCTTGGGAAGCGCGGCGACGAGACGCGTGTGCTCGTCTTCGAGCTTCTCGAAGCCGTCGGGGACGGTGAGGTCGATGGTGAGGCGTCGCGCGCGCTGTACGAGCCAGTCGCTCAGCGGCTGCTCGTCGGTTTCGTTGACGACACGCAGCTGCACCGTCGGTGGCGTAGGGCCGGCATGCCGGTATTCGAGGAAGAAGATGCCGCGCGCGTCGCAGGTGGGCTGCTCGCGGAGCTTCACCTCGCCGCCGACCTCGAGGCGGTAGGCGACCAGCTTGACGTTGCGGGCGCCGTGACCGTCGGCGGTCTTGAGCTGACCTTCGATGCGGTAGGCGTCGCCCGTCATCGCCCGCACACGGTCTTCGAGTGCGGAGATCGTGAGGGCGTCGAAGGCGCCGGTGACGGCGAGACCCGCAGCGCTCTGAACGCGAGCTACGGCGTCGCGGGTGGAGCGACCGTAGGTTTGCTCTTTCGACTCTCGCGCCGAGACGACGTAGCCGAGCTTCGAGAGTGCAGCGTGGAGCGATGCGACGTTGGCGCCCGATGCGCCGGCGCGGAGGTCGGTGGTCGGCTGCGCAGGCACTGGCGCTGGTCGCTCGATGGGAGGCTTGGAGTGATCTTGGCCGTTACGCTCAGGCTTTTTCTTGTCTATGGGGTCCGGAAGCCTGACAGTGATGCGCGAGGTCTTGAATGCTTCCTTGGCGACACGGTTGATTTGTTTTCTCATGACAATTACAAGACCAGGGCCGAGGGCGCGTCATACGCCAGTTCGTCTTCTTTGTAGACGACGACTCCAGCAATGACGTGACCAATGGCGTTATCTCCAACAAGTTTGAACATTCTCTGGCTTTCGATGGCAGCAGCGGGTTTGAACTCAGAATCTTCGCGCGCTACTTCAAGTACCCGGAGATTGTCGAAATAGGCCGCGAGGTGGGCTTCTCTGACGTTCTTGAATAGAACGTCCAATCTGTATTGGTGATCTGCGCTCTTTGGGCGTCGAAGAAGTAGCTGACCGTGGCTGACTGTGTAGAGCCACCACTGCACTCGACCGCGCGCTTCAAGAATGGTATTCATTTATTTGAATGGGTTCTCGACTGGAGAGCCCTTCTCGAAAAATGTGACATTTTTAAGTCGGCCGGCCTGGTAGAGTTGCGCCATTTCCCAGTTGGTTGGGGTCGCACCCGGAACGAGTCCCTTCTGAGCGGCGCTTAGCACTTTTTCGGCGGTCGAAGCACCGGCAAAACCGTCAAGGCTCACCGAGAACTTCGTCTTTGCATCTCCGAGCGCTCTTAGAATTGTGAACTTCCAACTCGGGTCACTAAGGAGGGTTCGTCCACCGACTCTTTCAGCGACCTGTTCAAGACCATAGGCACGTAGTCCCAGGACAATGTGGTCACCAGCTTCTTCGGCCGTCTTGCCCGCGATTTGGGATCCGAGACTGGCGGTCTCGTCTGCGGCCTCAGTACCAGCACCGGCCATCGCGTCGAGCTCTTGGGTGCCAGCACCGGTTGCCTCGTCGGCGACCTGTGTGCGAGCACTCCCTGTCGCCGTTTCCGCGAGTGCTTCGCTTGTACCTAGTGGCACCTTCGGCGGGAGAAGGCTCTTGTAGCGACCCAGGTTGTATGCGGCGCCAAGGGTCGCTTGAAAAACTCTAGCGAGCCCGGCACCAATCAAAATATTGCGTGCAGTCTTGGCGGGCGTCTCGGCGAGCATGAGCGCGCCGACTGTCTCAACCAGGGCAAGGGCGCCGTGGAAGGCCGCACGCCCGAGGTTCCCGCGACGCAAATGACTCTCAGCCGCGGTCGCCCGAACGGTCGCATACTCCAGAGAAGATTGCGTAACGAGCAGGCCCTGCCCCCTCGCAGGTCGCTCGTCTTCATACGCTCTGTTCAGCTCGCGTATCGAGTCGCCGTCGTAACCCGCAGCCTCTGCTGCTCGCCAAGCCGCATGAACCCGAGGCCCCGGTTCCGTGGCGGCCCGCCCGTCTCGGTCGACGAGCCGTGTCGGGGAGTTTCGCGCATAGAGATAGCGTGAAACGCCGTCCCTGAGCCCATTGGGGTCGGGGCTCGTCCACCTGCCTAGCCACGGCGCGTAGTACCGGGCCCCGTGGTACGCGAGCCCGGTCTCATCGTCGCGCTCCTTGCCAATGTATCGGTAGCGCTTGGGCGCGGTGATCTGCGGGTGCTGTGCCTGGTACGAGGTGCTGCCGAACGGGTAGTACTCCTCGTACGAGATGATCCGCGCGTCGGGGCTGTCGTCGACCTCCACCTGCGACGAGCCGAGGTGGTTCGACAGTTGGTACCGCACCACCGGCTTCGCCGTCCCCGCCTTCGTCTCGATCAGCGCGACCTCACCTCCGTCGCCTGCGACATGCAGCGACTCGCGCTCGAGCGTCGTCGCTCCCGCACCATCGCGCTCGATGTAGAGCTCGCAGGGCCCGACGTACACGCGCTCGCGCGTCTTGACCAGCGAGCCCGCCGCCACCGTCACCTTGCGCACGCGCTCGCCGCGGTAGTCGTACGCGAAATACGTCGTTCCCGGGCTACCGCTCGCCACCACCTGGCTCGCGCTCGAAGCCAGACGGTCGAGCACGTCCCACGTCATCGTGGGCAGGTGGCCCATCGACGTCATGTTTCCCCGCTCGTCGTGCTTGTGGCTCGACGCGCTCGCGCCGACCTTCGTGCCGGTGAGCGCGTTGCCCTTGCGCCCCGGTTCGAGGCGGCTGTCGCGCTCGTACTGGTATTCCCGGGTCCAGCGGTTGCCGCTCCACGAATGAACGAGCTGGTCGAGGTTGCCGGCGGCGTCGTACGCGTACGTCTCGGTGTACCGCCGCATCTTCTGCCCGTCGCGCGGGCTGGGCGGGTTCACCCGGCCGATCTCGTCCCAACTCGACTCGGGCACGTCGGCCCTTCCGGCGTGCTCGCGGCCCGTGGCGCTCTTCAGCTGGTACGACGCGTCGTAGACGTAGTCGGCGCGCGGCTCGACCACGGCGTTGTCGAAGTAGATGGCCGGCTGTGCCGCGTCGACGATCGTGCTGACGTTGCCGACGGGGTCGTAGGTGTACGAGAGATCCTGCAGGCGCTCGCCGCCGGCGCGGCGCGAAACCACCGTCGAGAGGCGAAACGTGCCGGGCTCGTAGCCGTACTCGGTGGTGACTCCGTTGCCGTACTCCATCGCCAGCCGCTGGCCGCGGGCGTCGTGCGCGACGGCGACGATGAAGGCCTTGAGCGCTCCACCCCGGTGGCCGACCTGCACGCGCTCGAGCAGGCCTCCCTCGTTGTACGTGCGCACCACACGGCTCTTGTCGTGGCCGATGACCTCGGCGACGCGGCTGAGGGCGTCGAAGCGCGTGGTGGTGACGAGCTCGTCGGGCTCCAGCTTCACCGTCTTGGCCCAGTCGGGCATCGGGCCGACGGCCTGGGTGAGCTGCCGCAACGTGACCTCGACGTTGCCCTTGAAGTCGTAGACGTGGGTGAGCTGTCCCGCGCCGTCTCGCACGCGGAAGAGGCGGCCCTTCAGGTTGCCCTGCGCTGCGTTCGGCTGCCCCTCACCGTACGTGAGCTCGTGGAAGCGCAGCGTCGCCGACGGGTCGGCAGGGTCGTGGCCTTGAACCGACGAGCGCGTCGAGCGCCGGAGCGCGTCGTACTCGAAGTGAAAGCGTCGCCCCGGCCGATCCCACGCGTAGACGGGCTGGCCCGCGACGTCCGGCAACGTCCACCGCTCGCCGGCATCGAGACAGGTCTCGCGCACCTTGCGCCCGGCCACGTCCCACACCGACCGCAGCACCGCGCGGCCCTCGTCGTGAATCTTCACCAGCGACGCGCCTGCCTGCTTGCGTCGCGCGTCGAGGGTCTCGCGCTCGAGGCCCTCGATGTCGAGCTTCACGAAGCGCGGCAGCCGCTCGGTCACCAGCACGCCGCTCTCGTCGCGATAGCGGTTGTGCTCGACCGTCAGCACCGGCCGCCCGAGCGAGTCGAGGTACACGCGCCGCGGAGTGCCCGCGTGCTCCCGCGCGCGCTGCAGGGCGAGGAGCCGGTCTCCTGCTGCATGCTGAGCCGCCCACGACGGAGCGGTGTCGGTCATCGGGAGCAACGCAAACCGCTGTTTCAGGTGCGGGTCGGTGATCGGCGAGAGGTCGACGGTGTCGTTGCGATCCCACTGCTCTTCTCGCCAGCAGTCGAAGACGACCTTCTCGTAGCTGTGGTCGGGGAGGAGCGTGCCGATCGCCCGGTCGAGCGGGTCGTACAAGAGCGTGGTGGGCGCGCCCTCCGCGCGCGCGAGCTCGAACCCGTGCGTCCCCGAGAAGAAGGGCTCGTACCGCCGCACGGGCTTGCCCTTGTTGTTGTACACGGCCCAACCGCTCGTCGCCCAGCGCGGGTCGACGTCCGGCTCGCCCGGTCGCAGCGGCCCCTTCTCGACGCGGCTCTTCTTCTGCAGCTCGCGGCCGAAGCCGTCGAAGTACAAGAACGAGAGCTGGGCGCGACCCTGGCCCCCGCCGTCAGAGACGTGCACTTCGCGAGCGATGGTCGCCGACACGATGGGCTGGGGGCTCTGGCCCGCCGCCACGCTGCGCTCGAAGGCCCCCAGGTCGTAGACGAAGCGCAGGCTGGCGTCGCCGAGGAGCGTCGCCGCCTTCTTCACCGGGTCGCTGAAGAACGCGGCGACGGCGGCCGGCGTGGCGGAGTACCCCGAGAGCAGGTCGCCCTCGACGGGGCCCGACTGCTTGCCGGTGCGCGCGACGGCCTCGACCTGCCCGAGCGCGTCGAACGCCGCCTCGGTGCGATTGCCGTTCGGGTCGATCACCAGGCGCGGCTGCAGCACGCGGTAGTCCCACGCGGCGCGGGTGATGTTCTCGGCGGCGTCTTCGGTCTCGACGACCAGCACGAAGTCGTCGTCCCAGCGGGCATACGACGGGCTGCCGAAGGCGTCTTCCGAGCGGCGGGGCGAGAAGAACGAGGCCCGAGCCGCTTGGAGCTCGGCGGCGGCGGTCGTCGGCTTCTCGCTGAACCAGACGCGGCCCCGCGGCATCCACCAGTCGCCGGCGCGGTCGTCGGGGTCGGTCGAGGGAAACGCTCCGACGGCGACGAGAGACGTGCGCGATCGGTAGCCCGCCTCGGTGAGCATGCCGTCGCGGTCCACGAGAAGGCTCTTGCCGTTGCGCTGGAAGGCGTCGTCGAGCAGCGGCTTCGTGAAGCAGAGCGTGAAGCTGTCCGCGACGACGCCGCGCGGCTCGGCTTCGCGCAGCGCCAGATCGTGCGAGAGATCGTCCGATCGGTAGAGGGTGCGCGTGTGCTGAACCCGCCGGCGGTAGCGAGTGCCGGCGGGCGGCCTGGCGTCGAGCTCCGAGTAGTCGATCGGGTCGGTCTTGGCGAGCTGGTCGCGGAGCTCCTTCGGTGTGAACCAGCCCTTCGCCGCCTTGCAGCCGGTGATCTCATAGAGCCGCGTCTCGGCGGGCAGTGGGTTGCGGCAGCCCGTGTCGTCGTCGACCTCGAAGGTGAAGGCGCTCTTCGTTTGGGTGACGAGCTCGCGCTGCTGCGCGTCTTTGAAGGTCTGAGGCAGGTCGGGGTCGGCGCCACGGCGCCCGTAGGTCACGGCGACGGCCTCGCGCACGTTGCCGAAGTCGTCGACCTCGAGCGTGACCTGATGATGCACACGCGGGTCGGCGGCGTTTCGCTCGTAGCGCAGCTCGACCTGCTCGACGGGGTGCGTGAAGAACACGCCGTGTGGTGCGCCATCAGCGACCGGCAGTGAGCGCACGGCGTGGGTGAGCTCGGTCACCGCGTAAGGGAGCTCCTCCGCTGTGGTGCCGTCTTCTGAGTAGACCTCGCGCCGCAGCAGCGCGCCGCGCAGCGCCCGGGCCGCCTCGCGCTGCCACGTCGCGCCGCCCTCGGGCAGCGGAGGAGCAACCAGCTGCGGTGCCTTCGGGTCGCCAGCCCAGTACTCCAGCGCGAGGTCGTCAGCGAGCGGTTCGACCCCGGTGTGGAACCACGAGGTCGTGCGCACCGTCGGCTGCACGAGGTCTTGCGCCGGGTCGCGGGCAGCGCCGGGCACCGGCGTGCGCTCGTCGCCGAACACCTCGTCGTCGTACTGATCGACACGGGCGAAGCCACGGAACTCGCGCTCGAGGCCGTCGTAGTACCCGTGGTGATACCGATAGCGGGTGACGAGCGAGGTTCGTGAGAGCCAGTCGATCGCATCGACGCGGTCGATGACATGTACCGGAAACGGCAGGCGCGTCAGCCAGCGGCCGCCCTCGCGGAGGTCCTCGAGGTAGTGCTTCGTCGAGGGAGCGTACGTGATGCGTGTCTCGGCCCCGGTATTGTCGCTGATGCGCTCGAGCAGGTGAGGCTTCTTGCTCTCGAGCAGGTCGAGGTACCGCACGGGCGCGGTCTGCCCTGGAGCGCTCGACGACCACACGATGCACGCGGTGCCGCTGCCGAGCAGGTCGACGACCGACACCGACGCGAGCGCGTCGGCGGGCGGAAGTGAGGTGAGCCGCTGTGGCTCCGAGAGCGAGTTGCCGCACTCGTTGAAGTAGACGTCGATGCCGTCGGTGCCGAGATAGATGACGTCGCTGGTGCCCGTGCCGTCGATGTCGGCGAGGCGAATGCGCTTCGGGTCAAAGCGCTCGGGTCGATCGAAGGGCTCGGGCCCCGCCCGACCCAACGTCACGCGGCGCCCGAACCGACCGTGGCCCAGGGCCGGCCAATAGCAGACGTCTGAATTGCGCACGCGGACGATGTCGCTCAGGCCGTCGCCGGACATGTCGGCGAGGAAGATCGTCTCGGTGCCGTCGCTGAACACGACCGCCGGGCCCTCGTCTTCATCGTGCGGCTTGGCGACGCGGGCGGGCGGCGCGAACCCGCTTGCCCCGAACGAGCGGTAGAAGACGAAGTCGTCGTTCTCGCTGATCAGCAGGTCGGCGTGGCCGTCTCCGTCGACGTCGACGAAACGCAGCTGCGGGCTCGACCAGTCGAGCTGCGGCATCGCAGAGAAGGCGCGGAACGTCTCCCAGCCCTCGTCGGTGCGCGCGAAGAAGCCCGCCAGCGGCGGCGAATACTGAACCAGGTCGAGGTTGCCGTCGCTGCCGACGTCAGAGAGCTGCGCGGCTCCGGAGCGGAGCTCGAGGGGCGCTGGCAGCTCGCGCTGCAGCGCTGGGGCCGCCAGCCGACCGTCGCCGAGGTTTCGCTTGTAGTACCAGGCGCGCTGCTCGGCGATCAGCACCCCGGGCAGCCCTTCGCCGTCGAGGTCGACCCACTGCCCTCCGCTACCGTCGACGCCTGCGCGCAGGCCCTCGAGGCTCTCGGCGTCGAGCGCCTCGGGCACGTCGTGCAGCGCGTCGGGCAGGCGTCCGTAGTCGAGCTCCAGCGTGGGGAGCGCCGAGGACCTGTAGCCTGCTCCTTCTTTCACGTAGCCGCGCTGAACGACGCGCTCCAGGTACGAGGCGACCTTCGTCGTCCTGTACCCGAGGTCGGTAGAGCGGACGAGCACGGGCTCGCTCGTCGCGCCGCCGTTCACGTCAAAGGAGTGGAACACGAGCACGCGCTCACAGAGCCGGTAGTGCCGCACCTCGAAGCCGGCCGTGTAGGAAGACCACGCGTCGGCGCGGACGCCCCAAACACGCTTCGGGTCGGGATCAGGCGTCGGCGCGGCCGGGTCGTGGTCGCCGTAATCGAGCACGACGGAGTAGTGCCAATCGTTCGCCTGACCGGGGCTCGCGTTCCCATAGTCGATGCGCTTGAGGTAGCGCTGTGCGGAGGCGGTGAACGTGGCCCCTGGCCCCGGAAAGCGATGGCGCTCGCCAGCGAGGCCGGCGTCGACGCCGCGCGCGTCTTCAGCGCGGTACGTGTACCGCGCGATGTTGCCGCGGTCATCGCGAGTCTCTTCGAGGAGCCACGAGAACACCCGCTCGGCGTCTTCGGGGTCGGCGATGCGGGCGTCGGTAGAGCGGCCGTAGACGTGCTGAACGTTCTCGCCGGTGGTCACGCGCCAGTGTGCGTCGCCGTCGCGCTCTCGCGTCCATCGCTCGATGCGCGCGAACAAGCCCTCGGTGCGCGGGCGGTAGCGTCGCACCTGGTAGCGCTCGGTGCCCTCGCGCTTCGGCTCGTCGTCGCGGGTCGGCACCAGGTCTTCAGCGCCCGAGAGAAGGCAGACGTCGTCGTCGGCGTAGAGCGGAACCCCGCGTGCGGTCTTTCGCGTGATGGTGGGTGTCGACAGGCTCCACCCGAGGCCGAACGGGCCGTTGCCGCCGCCGGAGTCGTACGCAAGCTCCAGCGAGAGCTGGAAGGCGCCCCGCCCTGGCGGGGTGGGGATCGGCACGCGCAGCGACGCGGTGCCCGTCGCCAGGTTGGAGGAGAACTTCTCGTCGATTCCGCGCAGCGCGCCACCGCCCTTCGGCGCGTTCAGCGTCGGCAGGAGTGATGGCTCCGAGGCCTCGGCAGCACCCGCCTGCTCCGATGGGCGGGGTATGCCGCCCACGATTCCCTTGAGCGGGTCCCCCCCGTCCTGGTTCACGGGCGCGCAAAGTAGTGACGCGATTCGACCCTGACAACAGGAATGCGTGACCCATCCTCGCTGTCTCAGGTCGCGGGGCCCCTACGGTGTCGCGGTGCGCGGGCCCTCCAGCAGGTGGCTGCCGCTCCGACGCGGCGCCCAAGCCCAAGGTCGTGACGGTGAAGAGGCAGCGCAAGCTCGCGATGCTCGGCGACGACTTCGAGGTGTGGCCCGAGGCGGCTCCGGCCCCGGCCGACGACCTGAAGCACCTGTCCTCGGTCGCGCCGCCCTGAGAGCGGCTCGCCGTCAGAGACGAATCGGTGCGCCGGCCGCGGGCTTCTTCTCGCCGGGCGCGAGCGCGGGCAGCTCGGCGCTGAGCGAGGCTCCGCTCACCTTCAGCCGCCGGGTCAGCCCGCGCACGTCGTCGAGGCCCGCGAGGAAGGCGGCCGGCGTGTTGAAGTACGAGACGAACACGGCCTGGGGTGAGCCGCTTCGGCGCACGAGCGCGAGGTACGCCTGCAGGTACGGCTGGCGCTCGCCGGGGTGCGTCTGCGAGACGATGATCTCGTAGCCCTCGACGCTCTCGCCCTCGACCGCGGCGCTGGCGAGCTCGACCACGGGCTCGTCGACCTCGACGCGCGCGACGAAGTTGCCGGCCTGCACCTCGAGCTGGCGCGTGCGCAGGTCGTTCACGAACCGGTCGATGAGCACCCGCAGCTTCTTCCGGTCGACCTGGAGCTCCTCGACCGCGAGGATGCCGTCGTCGTCCGAGCGGCTGAACGTGAGGTCCAGCTCCGCGGGGCGGCGCTGGGCGTAGGCCCCCTTCGACACCTTGTCGTAGTTCTGGAGCAGCCAGCCGTCGGGCATCATTCGGCCGTCTCTCACCGGCTCGACGAGGAAGCCCTTGCTCTCGAGCTGCCAACCCGCGGCGCCCCGCGTCAGCGTGAGCGAGGCGCACGCACACGGCACGAGCAGCAGCAGCAGCGCGAGTCTTTTCATCACCGATTGAGTGGCTCGACCTTACCGTGCTTTTGAGCCGATCGCGCCGATCGAGCGCTGGGCCCTCGAGGCTGGTATGCGCGGGTGATGCGCCTCGTCTGTGCCGCCCTCACGGCCATGCTCTTCGGCTGCGCTTCGCCTCCGCCCGCCGGTCTGGGCGTGACCCCCGGCGGAGACGGCCCCGTGGTCGTCTTCGACTCGTTTCACCGGCCGCTGCCCGACATTCCGCTGCCGAACGACTTCGCCTCGCGCTTCGACGCGAAGAGCCCGACCCGCCGGCGAATCAACGCGAGCGTGCTGGCTCCGACCGCGTGGGAGCGCAAGACGCGCGAGCAGCTCGACGGGCTCGACGGGTGGGGCACGCTCGCCCCCATCTCGGTCTCGTTCGACGCTCCGCTCGACGTCGAGAACGTCATTCGCCGCCATCACGGAGATCGCTACGACACCCACGACGACGTGCTGCTCGTCATCGACGTCACCGAGGGCTCGCCCGACCGCTGCTCGGCGATGCCCACCGACCTCGGCGAGGGCCTCTTCCCGGTGCGCCTCGACGCGCCCGAGTACTACCCGCTCGACCCGCGCGGCGGCCTCACCAACCTCTTGTTCGAAGAGACCGAAGAAGACCTCGACGGCGACGGCGTGCTCGACCCGGGCGAAGACACCGACGCCGACGGCATCCTCGACCACCCCAACGTGCGCAGCGCCACCGACCGCTCGCTGCTCACGTTCTACGACCGCTCGACCCGCACCCTCATCGCCCGGCCGGTCTACCCGCTGCGCGAGGCCACCACGTACGCCGTCGTGCTGACCCGGAACCTGATCGGTGAGAACCAGCAGGCGGTGCGCTCGCCGTTCGCCTACGTCAACCACGTCGCCCAGACGCAGCCGCTCTCTGCGCTCAGCGAGTGCCTGCCGCAGCTCGGCTTCTCGCTCGAAGACATCGCGTTCACCTGGTCGTTCACCACGCAGGCGTGGTCGCGCCCGATGGTGAAGCTGCGCGACGGCCTGTACGGCCTCGGCCCGTTCGCCCGGTTCGCGACCGAGTTCCCTCCCGACCCGACGCTGCGCGAGCTGCGCACGCGCTCGCCCGGGGTCAACGCGCGCATCGCGCCGAACACGGCGTTCATCGACCTCGCGCGCGACCTGTACAGCCGCTTCGGCTCGGGCAGCACCGACGCACAGGCGAAGCTCTTCTTCGACAACTTCGCGTTCGTCGACTTTCACGCGCTCGGCTTCGTCGAGTCGCCCCAGCTGTTCCCGCGGTTCGCCGATGACGGGGTCACGCAGCTGCCGCTCACCGACCAGGTGTGGGACGTCGACGCCGAGACGGGCTACGCCTTCGTGCGCCGCGAGGGCGTGAACTTCTGGCTCATGGTGCCCAAGCACCGCCAGGGGCCCGCGCCGGTCGCCATCTTCATTCACGGCCACGGCTCGACGAAGTTCGACGCCATCAACGTCGGCGGCTTTCTCGCGCGCATGGGCATCGCGACCATCGGCATCGACGCGGTGAGCCACGGCGTCGACCTCGACCCCGTGCTGCTCGAGGTGGTGAGGGGCCAGTTCAAGTCGCGCGGCCTCGAGGGCATGGGGCGGGCGGTCATCGAGGGCCGCGCGCTCGATCAGAACGGCGACGGCAAGCTCGACAGCGGCGTCGACTTCTGGACCTCGTACCTCTTTCACACGCGCGACGTCGTGCGGCAGACCGCGCTCGACACGATGCAGGTGGTGCGCATGCTCTCGTCGTTCGACGGCGTGCGCACGTGGAAGTACGACGCCGACGGTGACGGCCAGCCCGACCTGGCCGGCGACTTCGACGGCGACGGCAAGGTCGACGTCGGCGGCTCGGCGCCGATACACGTCTTCGGAGGCTCGCTGGGCGGCATCTTGTCGAGCTACGTCGGAGGCCTCGAGCCCAAGCTCGACACCATCGTGCCCATCATCGGCGGCGGCGGCCTCGCCGACATCGGCACGCGCAGCTCGCTGGGCGGCGTTCGCGACGCGATGGTGCTGCGCATGCTCGGGCCGCTCGTGCTGGTGCGCGGGCGCGAGGTGTTCGAGGCCGTGCCCGACCTGACCGAGTACCGCGAGAAGAAGGTCGGCGAGCTCGCCCGGGCCGCCGCGGCGGGCGGCACCGCCGTGCTGCGCAACCTCGACACCGGCGAGTGGCGGTGCGCGCGCGTGCAGCAGGGCGGGCAGCTGCGCGTCGCCGTCTCTTCCGACCGCGGCCACCGGCTCGCGCTCGAGCTCTACGAGGGCGAGCTCGCTCCGCGCGACCCCGAGGGCTGCGAGCCCGCCGGCGAGCCTCAGCAGGTGTTCGACACGCTCTCGGCCGAGGTCACCTTCGCCGCCAGCACCTACGCGGCGGGCAGCCCGCTCGTCGCGTTCGGCGACGGCTTCGGGCTGCGGCGCGCGAACCCCGAGCTGCGGCGCATGCTCGCGCTGGCGCAGGTCGCGCTCGAGGGCGCCGACCCGGCGAACACGGCTCCGTTCATGCACCAGGAGCGCGTGCTCACGTTCGGCACCGGCGAGACGGTGTCTACGCGCGCGTTCTACATCAACACGCTCGGAGACTCGGGCGTGCCGACGTCGAGCGGCGTGACGCTCGCGCGCGCGGCCGGGCTCATCGACTTCACGAGCGTGAACCCGCGCTACGGAGTCAGCACGCAACAGCTCTTGGTGCAGACCGGCACGGTCGAGGGCACCGAGAGCAGCCGGCGCCACTTCGACAATATGGGCCGGCCGGTGCTGCTCGACGTCGACGACCTCCAGGCGCTCTCGAAGGGGGCCGGCGACGGCTTCGGAGTGCCGAGGCTGTCGCCGCCGCTGCGGCTCGTGCGCGACAACACGCCCGCGCAGGGCGGCGGCAAGAGCGCCATTCTCTTCCCGATGATGGACCCGACCGGCGTGCACGGCTTCCCGCTGCCGACCCCTGAGAAGCCCTTCGACCTGGGCTCGCTCTTGATTCACCAGCTCGTGCGGTACCTCGCCACGAGCGGTGCGGCGCTCGACTTCGACACGTGCCAGCTCGACTGGAGCTGCGCGTGGATGCCGCCGGTGCAGTGACCGCACCCTTGGCGGAGGGCTGAAGCGGCCCGCGACGTCAGCGCCTGACCGGGTTTTCCGGCTCGTTACGCCGCTGGCCCGCGTTTCGCGCTCGCGCCGGCACGCGCACGGGCCTCCGACGAGGGGCTTCAGCGCGGAGCCGCCCCTCGAGCGCTGCCGGCGCTGGGTTGCCGATCGAGCACCGGGCCGATCGGCTCCGCGAGCGGCCCGTACGGGCACCGCTCGTACCTGGAGGCATCGGCCGCGTGCGCCACCACGCCGCCGTCGGGTCGTGGCTCGAACAGCCAGACCTCGGGAGCGCGCTCCTGCGGGTCGAGGGCCCCCGACTCGGTCGTCACGCATACGCCGGCTCCCGCATCGGGCTCGCAGCGGGTGAGGCAGGGCGAGAGCCAGCTGCGCCGCACGCCCGCGGCGCTCGTCACCGTGCCGTCGGCCTCGACCCGGAGCGTGCCGCGGCCGTACGCGCCGGCGAGCCTTTCGAGCCACGCCGCCCGAAGCCGCACCTCGGCCTTGCCCTGGTGGTCGACGCACGACTCGCCGTCTCGCAGCTGCACGAGCTCGCGGGCGATGCTGCCGTCCGTCCACACGGCGCGGTCGGCCGCGAGCCAGCGCCAGGTGAAGTGAAACGTCTCGCCGCCGTCGGAGACGACCTCCAGCTCCCAGCCGCTCGCCTGCTTCGTCGCCGACGTGATGCGACCGCTCACGCCGGAGGCCATCTGATCGTCGCGCGCGTCGCCCCACGTCATGCGGCCGTCGCTCAACACGACCTGGTACTGAATCAGCCGCCACAGGCCGGGGCGGAGCGGGTCCCACCCGTGCGCGCGCACCGGGTCGACCCACGACGCGAGATCGAACATCGCGTGCACCTTCGCGGGCGAGCGGTCGAACGCCGGCGCCGCCGCGAGGACCAGGAGTACGAGCGCGTGCACGGCTACTTGTTGATCGAAACGCGAGACACCTCCAGCCTCGCGTTGGCCTCGTAGCCGGGGTATCGGCCGGCGGGCCGATACAGCTCGCCGGTGGCCTGGTCGACGTAGAAGCGGTTCTCCTTGCGGCTGTCGGAGCCGATGGCCGAGTTCCCCGCGCTCACCCCGGGCTCGTTGAACGTGTAGAAGACGTTGCCGTTCTCGTCGGCGCCGCGACCCGTGATGACGACGAAGTGGTCTGCCTGGCCGCCGTTCAGGCCCGGCTTCGGCGTGTTCCACATCACACCGACCAGCACCGGCTTGCCGCCTTCGAGCTGCCCGTCGATGTACGTGCGCGCCTGCGCCGCCCTCTCGGGGTTCGGGCGAATGCGGCCGGCGGAGTCTTTCGCGTCGGCGACGTTGATGTTCTGGCCCGACAGCGCGACGCCGGAGCGGGTCATCATCTCGAGGGCGGCGGACGCGCAGGCGACGTCGCGCGGGCTGCCCTTCGGCACTCCGCCGTCGGGCTGCGCCGGCCACTCGGTGGGTATGACCTTGCCCCATTGGTTGCGCAGCTCGACGGTCGGGTCGTACTGCGAGATCCACGGCACGTTGACGTGCACCTCCCGCATGCCCTCGGGCGCCTTCGACGGCGTCGTCTCGAACGTGATGCGCTCCGTGAGCAGCTGGGGAGGCGTGGACGCCGCCGCGGTACCACCGTCGAGCGCGCGCTGCGCGGCCTGGGGGTTTCGCAAGAGCTGCGACGCCGAGAGCGTCGGGCCCTGCCAGCCACCGTCGGGCGCCGAACCCCAGGTGAGCCCGGCGTCGGCCCGGCCGCCGACCGACGCGTCGAACTGGTCGGTCACAGGCCGGTTCGCGGGCTGCGGCGGAGCGCCGCCGTCGACCTTGACCGCTGCGTCGGCCACGCCGGCGTCCGCCACCGGCACAGGAAACGAAAGAACCGGAACACCACCGTCGATCCGCGCCATTTTGCACACCTTTCTCTGGGGGGGGCCTGCGCCCCGACCCTCTCGTTGAGAAAGACACGGCGCGGCCGCCGGCTTTTCATCAGGCCGGCTGTCGGCGTCAGCCCCGGCAGCCCGGCGCCTCGAGGTCAGCGCGCGCTGGGAGCCGGCACCTCACACGCCACGACGGTGTCGGGCGGCTCCGGGCGGAGCCCCAGGGCCGCGCGCTCTTCCGAAGTGAAGACGCGCGAGCGCACGATGAAGCGCACGCCGAGCGGAGCCTCGAGCGAAAACCCCGCGCCCCGGCCCGGCACCACGTCGAGCAAGAGCTGCGTGTGCTCCCAGAGCGGGGCCTGTTGGCCGCCGATGTAGAACGCGCAGCCGCCGACCTCGCCGAGCAGCACGTCGTAGGCGCCGATCTTGAACTCGCCCACGGGGAAGCACATCGGCGCGCTGCCGTCGCAGCAGCCACCCGACTGGTGAAACATGAGCGGGCCACGCTCGCGCCGCAGGCGCTCGATCAGCTCGAGCGCCGCGGCGGTCGCCTCGGCCCGCGGTGGCGTCACGGCCGCCATGGCCTAGAAGAAGCCCATCGCCTTCGGCGCGTAGCTGACCAACAGGTTCTTCGTCTGCTGGTAGTGGTTGAGCATCATCTTGTGGTTCTCGCGGCCGATGCCCGACTGCTTGTAGCCGCCGAAGGCCGCGTGCGCCGGGTACAGGTGGTAGCAGTTCGTCCACACGCGGCCGGCCTCGAGCGCGCGGCCCACGCGGTACGAGGTGTTCACGTCGCGCGTCCACACGCCGGCTCCGAGCCCGTACAGCGAGTCGTTCGCGATCTTGATCGCATCGGCGGTGTCTTTGAACGTCGTCGCCGAGACGACCGGGCCGAAGATCTCTTCCTGGAACACGCGCATCTTGTTCTCGCCGCGGAAGACCGTCGGCTGCACGTAGTAGCCGTTCTCGAGCTCACCGCCGAGCCGCGCGCGCTCACCGCCGATCAGCACCTTGGCGCCCTCCTTCTTGCCGATGTCGATGTACGAGAGGATCTTCTCGAGCTGGTCGTTCGACGCTTGCGCGCCGATCATCGTCGCCGTGTCGAGCGGGTTGCCCGCCTTGATCTTCTTCACGCGGTCGACCGCGCGCTCGAAGAACTCGCTCGCGATCTTCTCGCTCACCAGCGCACGCGACGGGCACGTGCACACCTCGCCCTGGTTCAGCGCGAACATCGCGAAGCCCTCGAGCACCTTGTCGGCGAAGTCGTCTTTCTGCGCGAACACGTCGTCGAAGAAGATGTTCGCCGACTTCCCGCCCAGCTCGAGCGTGACGGGGATCAGGTTCTCGGAGGCGTACTGCATGATGAGCCGGCCCGTCGTCGTCTCGCCGGTGAAGGCGATCTTCGCGATGCGGTTGCTGCTCGCCAGCGGCTTGCCGGCCTCGACGCCGAAGCCGTTCACGATGTTGAGCACTCCGGCTGGCAGCAGGTCGCCCACCAGCTCGGCCAGCATCAGAATCGACGCCGGCGTCTGCTCTGCCGGCTTCAGCACCACGCAGTTGCCGGCGGCCAGCGCAGGCGCGAGCTTCCACGCCGCCATCAGCAGCGGGAAGTTCCAGGGGATGATCTGACCCACCACGCCGAGCGGCTCGTGGAAGTGGTACGCGACCGTGTCGGCGTCGAGCTGCGACAGCGAGCCCTCTTGCGCCCGCATCGCTCCCGCGAAGTACCGGAAGTGGTCGACCGTCAGCGGCAGGTCGGCCGCCAGCGTCTCGCGCACCGGCTTGCCGTTGTCCCACGTCTCGGCGACCGCCAGCTTCTCGAGGTTCGCCTCGATGCGATCGGCGATCTTGTTGAGCAGGTTCGCCCGCTCGGTCGGCGACGTCGCCCCCCACGCCTTCTTCGCCTTGTGCGCGGCGTCGAGCGCCCGGTCGATGTCCTTCGCGTCTGACCGCGGCACCTCACAGAACGCCTTGCCGTTCACCGGGCTGATGTTCTCGAAGTACTTGCCCTGCGCGGGCTCGACCCACTCACCTCCGATGTAGTTCTGATAGCGCGACTTGAAGGTGACGAGACTGCCCGGCGTGTTCGGCGCTGCGTAGACTTTCGAGCTCACGGTGCGACCCCCGAATGGTGGGAACGAGGCCGCGCGGATCGCGGCGTCGATGCGCCCCAGAGCAGCAGACATGCCAGCGGCGACGTACCCGTGAAGCCAGGCTGCGCACGTGCAGCGCGGCCGAATCAGGTGGAGCGAAACGCTCCATGACGCGCGACGACCGGCAGCACCGCGGCCGAGTTCTCCTGCCGTCGGTTGGAGAATCACCGTGACCGCCGACACGCTGAAGTGGATGCAGAGAGCGCGGTCAGCGCCGCGCGAATGCGCGAGCTCGAGTGCCCTCGAGGTCTCCGACCGAGCGGGTCAGGGGTCGCACGAGGTGCGATTGACGTTCGCAGAGCGCTCAGGGCACCGTGAAGAAGACCGTCGCGCTGACCGTCGCTTCCCCGCTCGCCGAGACGGTGACGTCCTGGTCGACCGAGACCCTGTCGCCGGTGCTCGGACGCAGCGTGCTCCCGAAGTTGCGGTCGGCGTCGACGACCACTGTCACCTTGTACGCGCCAGCGTGAACGCTCGGCAGGCCCAGCGTCGCCGAGGAGCCCGAGGGCACCGTCGTCATCGTCGAGCGGCTCGCGTTGCACCCGAACGAGGGGAAGCACGCGGTCGTGGTGATGATGAGCCAGACGTCGGCCGGAGCCGCGAGCGCCTGCCCCCAAGACGCATCGACCTTCAACGCGCCCATCGCCGGCCACGGTGCGGTGCCGTCGCCTTGCGAGGCGAGCGTCGCGGGGAAAGGGCTGGCCACGGTGCGCGTCTCTCGGCGCTGCGCGTTCCAGAACAGGTGCGGCATGCCGCGCACCTGGGTGTCGACCACGAGCTGGGAGCCGTTCAACGTCCACCGCGCGTCGATGTAATCGCAGCCTCGGGTCACTGAGCAGAAGCGCCAGGAGCTCGAGCTCGACTCGACGAGGGCGGTGCGCGAGTCGCGGAGCACGCCCTGGAAGAAGCCGCCGTTGCGGTACGCGAGTACGTCACGCCCGCCGTACGTCTCGACGCTGAAGCCGAAGCGCAGCGTGTTCGCGCTGTCGAGGTCGGCCTGCCCGAAGAGGAAGTGGCCTCCCACGGGGCGGAGGTCGAAGGTCATGTTGGGGAAGTTGCCGAGCGGCGTCATCGTCGCCGGCCCCGCCCACAGCCCCGCCAGTCGCTCGAGCAGCTCGGCTCCCTCGACGCCGCCGTCACCCGTCGGGGCGCCTCCTGCCGCCGCACCTCCCCCCGACCCCGACGCGCCGCCGGTGCCGCCTGCCCCACCTGCTCCTGCGTCGAGCGGCGCGAGCATCGAGGGAGGACACGCCGTCAGAAGAAGAACGAGGGTCGCGAGTGAGCGCATGGCGGGCTTCGATGCCATGAAGGCCTTTGGCGATCCACCCGCGCGCGCCCACGAGCCCGTGTGAATGGCGGTCGGCTGGGCAGGTACTCAACGCGTCGTCGTCACCTCGAGGAGAGCGCCTGTCACGGAAAGAGCCGACGACTGGCCACGGTCGAACGCCACACAGACGACCAGGTCGCAAGTGACGATCGTCGTGCCGTGGAGCGTCGCAGCCACGGTGAACGACCTGTCTACACCTTCCGGGTCCAAGCTGAACGCCCCGGTCACAGTCGGCCTCTTCGGGGCCAGGGCCGACATGTGGGCAGCGGCAAGCTTGCGGAAGAACCCGCCCGCGGTCGGCGCGACAACCTGTTCACCCATGACGACTCCGATTGGTGGCTCCACTTTCAGTGCGCAGCTTGCTCAGCTCGCGAAGGCACTCGAGGTGGCGCCCAAGGCGCCCGCTGCGGCTCCCGAGCAGGCTGCGTTCGACGCGATGAAGTCATCGTTCGAGAGCGCGGCAAAGCAGGTCGTGTCGCTGTCGGGCGGTTCTGCGGCGCCCGCTGCGGCGTTGCCGGTGAACCCCGAGCTGGCGGCGACGGTTGCAAGCCTGCGCGGGTTCGGGAGCTCGGGCGTCGCGCCCACTCGGTTGAGCGCCGAGGGCATGTGCTCGCCCGACGACCCCTCGCTGCTCAAGAAGGCGATCGCCGACGAGAGCGATGTTCGCATTCGCGAGCTGGTGAACGGCAACCCGGCGCTCCTCGGCGGCCTGTCTCCGAATGAGAAGGGCAAGGCGCTCGAGACGCTGCGCAGCGGGTTCTGCCGCGCCGATGACGAAGCGGCGATGGTCAAGATCGTGAAGAGCTGCGAGACGAAGGGCGAGCTGCGCTCGGTGCTCCAGGCCGCCTCGGGCGGCGTCCGGCAGGCCGACATGGACAAGTACGACCAAGAGCTGACCGACTACCACCCGTGCCTGATCGCCAACCTGCTGAACGAGAAGAACCCCGAGCTGCCCGAGGTGCATCCCGACTCTGTGCAGGCGCAGAGCTACGTCACGAATGAGAAAGACTACCCGACCGCTGACATGAGTGAGCGCGTGAGCCTCGCGAAGGGCGACGTCGAAGATCGGCGCGCCTTCCTCGAGTCGACGACGCAGGTCGACGCGGCTCGCGCCACCGAGCCGTGGCACACCTCCGGGTGTACCGCCTCGTGCGTCATCGCCTCGGCGATGCACCACGAAGACCCGCAGGCGGCGATGTCGAAGCTCTGTGACTACAACTTGAAGAACATGACCGCGCGCGACGGGGTGCCCAAGCATGAGGAGCGCACCCAGAAGTTGACCGAGCTCAAGGCGCGCATCGATGCCGGTGAAGACATCAGCCGGGCTGACGTCGACCTGCTGCAAGAGACGACCTACACCACGCTCTGCGCCAAGGAGGCCCTGATACCGACGGCGGACACCAGCGACAAGGGTATCGACCGCCATGCGGTCAAGATGGTTCTCGAGGAGTCGGGCTTGGGCACGTCGGGCGGCGTCATCAAGCGTATCGACGTCGATGAAGCGCCACAGGCCTCCAAGAACCCGGCGGACAATGGGGCCAAGGTCACCGACCACGTCGTTCTCGTGCTGGAGAACGGCGACATCTACGACCCGTGGCCGCGCAAGGACGGCAACCAGTTCATCCTCTCGGACACCGCCGAGTCAGAGAAGTACAACTCGGTCATCGAGCACGACTGAGTCACGGTATTGCCGAGCGCGATCAGTGCAAGGCGCCGAGTCCATCGCCACACCCAAGTCCTTGGGTAGCGAGTGGAGGCAGAGTCGACCCCGGTAGCCAGGCCGAAGCCGGGTGGAGCGAAACGCTCCATGACGCGCGACGACATGCAACACTCGCGTGCGTGTCGTACTCAACGGTCGACGGTCAATTTTCACGAGGTGCCTTGTGCTCGAGCTCGATGAGCCCACAACCCGCAGCTGGGAGCAGTTCCTCGAACGCGACACGAGGGCGCCCCGCGGGGTGCTCGGCGACTGCTGGGAGCGCTCCCGCGCGTACGGCGTCGCCGCCGACGGCCCCGCTCCGGCCGAGGGCGTCTCGACCCAAGACCTGAAAGACCGTCGCGATCACCTCGCCGAGCGGTACGGCGGCCTCTCGCTCTTTCAGGGCTTCGCCGCCACGGTGAGCACGTCGGGCCTCGTCGCCGTCATGAGCGACGCCGAGGGCGTCATCGTGCGCGCCGAAGGCCTCGCCGACGCCGCCTCGGCCCCGGTGCGCGCCCGACTGGTCGAGGGCGCCCAGTGGAGCGAGCGCGTGCGCGGCACCAACGCCATCGGCACCGCGCTCCACGAGGGCCAGCCCGTGGCCGTGATCGGCCGCGCCCACTTCGAAGCGAGAAACCACGGCCTCGTCTGCTACGCCGCGCCGGTGCGCGACGCGTTCGGCGCGCTCTGCGGCGTGCTCGACGTCTCGGGCGACGTGCAGAGGGCACACCCGCTGATGGGCGCCGTGGTGCAGGGCGCGGCGCGGCTGATCGAGCTCGCCGTCAAAGACCGCGCGTGGGAGAGCGCCTTTCCCGGCGGCCTGAAAGCCCTCGAGGCCCGCCTCGCCGGCGAGCACGCGCTGCTCGTCGAGTTCGGCGGCCGGCTGCGCTTCGCCAGCGCCTCGGCGCTGCACCGGCTCAACGCGCCCTCGCCGCTCGGCGACGACGCCACGAAGCTGCTCGGTGTGACGTGGGAAGAGCTGCAAGAGGCGGCGCTGCGCGGTCAGACGCTGGTGCGGTCAGCGCTGCGCTTCGTGCCACAGCCGCTGTTCGTCGGCCGCGGCCGGCACGTGCTCGGCTGCACCGTGCGCCTCGAGTCGCTGCGCGGCTACGCCCGGCCCATGCCGCTGCCCGCCGCCTTCGAGCCGCTGTTCGGCCACGACGGGCAGGTGGCCCGCACGAAAGAGCGCGCGGCCCGCGCCGCGAAGAGCCTCTTGCCCGTGCTGCTGCTCGCCGAGACCGGCACCGGTAAAGAGCTGCTCGCCCGCGCGATTCACGAGACCAGCCGGCGCACCGGCCGCTTTCTCACCGTCAACTGCGGAGCGTTCAGCGAGCAGCTGCTCGAGAGCGAGCTGTTCGGTCACGCTCCGCACGCGTTCACCGGAGCGAGCCCGCGCGGCGCCGCCGGGAAGCTCGAGTCGGCCGATGGCGGCACGCTGTTTCTCGACGAGGTCGCCGAGATGTCGCCGCGGCTGCAGGCCATGCTCTTGCGCGTGCTCGAAGACGGCAGCTTCACCCGCGTGGGCGATTCTGAAGACCGCCGCTCGAGCTTCCGCCTCATCTGCGCGACCTGCCGCGACCTGCGGGCGATGGTGGCGGCCGGCACGTTTCGAAGCGACCTCTACTTCCGCTTGCGCGGGGTCGAGCTCGGGCTGCCGCCGCTGCGCGAGCGCACCGACCGCGTCGAGCTGGCCGAGCACCTGCTCGACGTCCTGGCCGCCCAGCTCGAGGTTCCGCGGCCTGAGCTCGCCGCCGACGCGCTGCGCGCGATCGAAGTCGCCGACTGGCCGGGCAACGTGCGCGAGCTGAAGACGGCGCTGCACCACGCGCTGGTGATGGGCGAGGGCGCGAGCCAGCTGTCGGCCGAGCACCTGCCCGAGCAGAGCATCGCGCCGGTCGCCCCCGCACCGGTTCAGTCGCGCCGAGACCTCGAGGCCGACGCGGTGCGGGTCGCGCTGGCGCAGGCCAACGGCAACGTCAGCGAGGCCGCGAGACAGCTCGGCGTCGCGCGCAGCACCCTGTATCGGATGATGCGCCGCACCGACAACGCGTAGCGCCGCTGAAGCGGGCCGCCGGGTCGAGCCCAGCGGCCCCCAGGTCAGCGGTCGCTCACCACTCGGACCAGGCGCCGGGAGCCTGCGCCCAGGTCGTCGGGTCGGGCTTACCGGCGAAGGCGCCGTCGAGCATCTTCATCTCGTTCGGGTCGCCGTAGTGCTCGGCCATGCCCTTGAGGTCGCACCACACGTCGACGCCCAGCAGCTCGAGCGGTGAGTTGTCGCCCGGGCCCTGCAGCTTGATGAACAGCTCGTGAGAGAGCAGGCCGCGGGCGCGCGCCGCGCGCTGGGCCTTCATGTCGGCCTTGCGGAAGATCTCGATGGCCGCCTCAGGCGACTTGATCGGCCCGCGGATCATGCCGAGGTACCGCTCGTTGCGCCCCGCCGCCGCCGGCAGCACGTACGAGAACGCGCCGCGCGCCGGCATCCACACGGTCGCGTCGCGCCCCTTGAAGAGCCGGGTGCCCTGCATCTGGACGTTCTCGTTCGCGAAGAAGTCGGCGAGGCCCTTCGGGTCCTGCCACCAGTCGAGGAACAGCACCTCGCCCTCTTTCGCGCTCGAGGCCGGCGACGCCAGCGGGGCGAACACCTTGTGGCTCAGGTCCCCGAGCGACCGGGCCGCGGCGATGCCCGGCGCCGAGCCGGCCGTGTCGTTGTGAATCACCCGACACGCTTCGAGGTTGGGCGCCAGGTACTGCCCGCGCACCGTGAGGAACACTCCGTTTTCATTCGTGACCGCCATGGCTTCTCTCCTGTTTGAGTGGGACGACCCCCACCTCGACGGCCGCCGGACCTGAAACTCATCGGTCGACGGGCGGAAGCCTGCGCTGTGTCGCGTCGCCCTCTGGGCCGCGCTACGTTCGCCGGCCGTGCGCCACCCCCTCGCAGCGCTGCTGCTGCTGACCGCCGCCGCGTGCGGGCGCACGGTGACGTACGTGCCGCGCGAGGGCTGCAGCAGCGCGAAGCCGTGCAGCGACGGCGTCGCGTGCACCGCCGACCTGTGCCTGCCCGACGGCACCTGCCGCTTCGTGCCCGACGACTCGCTGTGCGAGGGCAGCTTCTGCATGCTCGACGCGAAGTGCGACGCCAAGCTCGGCTGCTCGGGCACGCCGCGCGACTGCAGCAACGCGCTCGCCTGCGACGTCGACAGCTGTGACGAGGCCGCGCGCACGTGCCGCCACGTGCTCGACAACTCGAAGTGCCCGATGGGGCAGCTCTGCACGCTCGACGGCTGCAAAGACTGCCAGCGCGACGCCGACTGCAGCGACGGCAAGGAGTGCACCAGAGACACCTGCGTCGCGGGCCGCTGCACGAGCGTCACCGACGTCTCGCTCTGCGACGACAAGGTCGCGTGCACGCTCGACTCGTGCACGCCCGAGGGCGCGTGCCGCCACCAGAACAGCGACCCGCTCTGCAACGACGGCATCGCGTGCACCGACGATCGCTGCGCGGGCTCGGCGGGCTGCATGCACACGGCCGTCTCGTCGCGCTGCGACGACCTGCGCTTCTGCAACGGCGTCGAGACGTGCGACGTGCTGCGCGGCTGCGTGCCCGGCGCGCCGCCCGTCTGCAACGACACCATCGACTGCACGCGCGACCGCTGCGACGCGACGACCGACAAGTGCGCGGCGACCCCCGACGACACCCTGTGCCCGACCGGCTTCTTCTGCGGCACCAACGGCTGCGCCGTCTTCGCGTACGCCGTGAGCGCCGACGGCCTCTACGACGTGCGGCTGCCGGCCGGCACCTCGTCGTTCATCGGCACGACGCGCTACTCGGGCGGCATGCCGATGACGCTGACCGACGTCGCGCTCGACTCCGACGGCGGCCTGTACGGCATGCAGGGCACGAACCTGGTGCTGGTCGATCGCCTCACCGCGAACCTCACGCTGCTGCGCAACCTCGGCATGGGCATGAACGCACTCGACGTGCTGCCGGGCGGCCTGTTGTACGGCTCGGGCGGCAGCCAGGTGTTCTCGGTGAACCGCAGCACCGGCACGCTGACGGCGGTCGCGAACCTGCCGAGCGGCATGAGCGCGAGCGGCGACATCGCGGTCGTGAGCGGGCGCATCTACATCACGACGACGACGGGCGTCGCGAACGACCGGCTCGTCGAGGTGATGCCCGACGGAGGCCCCGCGCGCATCGTCGGCGACACCGGCGTCGACTGCTTGTGGGGGCTCGCCGCGTACGGGCCGCTGCTCTACGGCTTCGACTGCAACGGCCGCATTCACCGCATCGACCTCACCACCGGCCAGGCCACCGCGATCGCGACCGGCGGCCCCGACTGGTGGGGCGCGAGCTCACGGTGAGTGAGTCGAGGCGAGAGACGTCGCGCGCGCCACGCCGCATTCAACTCAGGCGAGCGGCGGGTCTACGGCTCGGCCACCGAGAACGCGCCGACGAGCGGCGGCGGAGTCGGCGTCACCTTGCTCGCCCACTCGGCGTCGCGCGGCTCTCCTGCGCTCACCCACGTCGCGAACATGATCGGCTCGTCACCCTGCCCGTTCGGCGAGAAGACGGCGAGCGCGGGCGAGAGCGAGCCCGGCCGCGCCTGCTCGTAGAAGTACCAGTCGCCGGCGTCGAACCCGCTCGCGCTCGTCGACTCGACGCGAAACGTTCGGCCCTGATCGAACAGCACCGCGCGCGCGTGCCGCGGGTAGAGCTCGCCCGTCACGTTCAGCCCCGCCTGACGCCCCACGATGATGAACAGCATCGAGCCGGAGAGGCAGTTGTAGCGGCCCGTCTCGAGCGCCTCTTTCACCGACCACGCTTCGGCGTCGTACTCCTCGAGCACGGCGGTGGTGCCGCCGTAGCTCACGTGCAGGTGCTTGAGCAGCAGCCAGCCCGCGATCTGCGGCGGCTGGTCTTTCACCACGTCGGCCACCGGGTCGAGGCGCGCGTGGTACAGCGCGACCAGGCGATCGAGCTCGGCCTGGTCGCGCGCGCCTCCCGCGAACAGCGCCTCCTCGAGGAACGTGTCGCGCGGCTGCTGCGCCGCGAATGCACTGCACGCCAACAGGGACACAACCAGCGCCGTGAGCTGTTTCATGGTGACGGCGCGGCTGCAGCATCGACCGTGCCGCAGCGCTCTTTCGCGCAGTTCGCTCTCGGTGCGGGGCGGGCTCGTGCGGCGAGCGCGTCAGAGCCCGTTTCCGTTTTTTCGATGTGGCTCTTCCGGAAAAGCTCACTCGAAGGCGCCGGCGCTCGCGCCGGTCAGCGGGCGCGGCAGGCCGTCGAAGTCGAGCGGAGGAGGGCTCGAGAGCGCGGCGCCCGCGTCGCGCGCCGGGCTCGCGGGCCCGAGGTGAAAGTCGCCGGCGTCGGGCGCCATGAGCTGCGGGTTCTGCGCGATGCCTCCGGTGTCGAAGGCCGGGCGTGCACCTGCTCCGAACCAGACGTTGAGCGCACTCTCGGCGGGCCTCGCCGAGGCCCGGGCACGCGGCGCGGCGACGCGGCTCTACGTCGTCTACGCGGGGCACGGCAACGTGCGCGACGGCGAGGGCTACCTCACCGCGAGGTGAGCTACCGCGAGATCGCGGCGTTCGTGCAGCGCGCCAACGCGGCGATCGTGACGACAAGTACCGCCCCGACATTCTCGCGAAGCCCGCCACCGGCACCGCCGTGCTCGTCGACCTGAAGGCCTCGCTCGGCCGCCGCATCGAGGTGCCGGCTGGCGGCGGCGTGCACTGGCTGTTCGAAGACTCGCGCGGCGTGCGCCTGCTCGACTTCAACAACACCGAGCCCCCGACGCTGGTGCGGCCCGCAGCGGTCGGCACGCTCTACCTGCAGCGCGCCGACGCCGCGCAAGAGCTCGTGCTGCCCGAGGTCGAGGTGGTGCAGGTGGCGCAGCTCACCGCGCGGGCGGCGAGCCGTGGAGCCGCGCACGACACGTTCAGCCTCACGTTCTCGCTGCCGTTCGGCGCGTCGGCGGTCGCCGCGTGGGCCGAGCCCGAGGTCGTCACGTCGCGGCCGCTCGCGTGGAAGCGGCCCGCTGGCTGGGTCGCGCTCGGGGCCTCGGCGCTGTCGCTCGCGCTCGGCGGCACGTTCACCGCTCTCGCGTACCAGGCGCGCGGGCAGCTCTTGCCCACCGACTCACAGCTCATGGCGATGCAGACGAACGCCCGGGTGCAGTCGTTCAACGCGAGCTCCGTCGCGCTGTACGCCGCGGGCGGAGCGCTGCTCGCGATCGCCGTGTGGCTGCTCGTGTGGAGCGCCACCTGGGCTAGGCTCACGCCGCATGGGCGTCACCGAGAAGTACGGGAGGTACAAGCCCCCGCGCAGCGTGCCGGTGGCCGACCCGGACCCCGACGCCACCGCGCTCGAGATCAGCCTCGGCGAGATCGGCGTCGCCGTCATCGAGACCGACGTCGACGGCAAGGTCGTGCGCATGAACGCGACCGCCGAGCGCATCACCGGCTGGAGCGCCATCGAGGCGCGCAACGAGCCGCTCGCGACCGTCTTCAAGCTCGTGAACCCGGCGCCCGAGAAGGCGGCGCTGTTCGCTCCTGACCGCACGGCGGTGCTCGAGCGCCACGACAAGGAGCTCGTGCCGGTGCGCCACTCGGTCACCGAGGCTCCGCCACGCGAGCGCGCGACGCGCAAGGGCGGCCGCATCGTGCTGTTCCGCGCGCTGTCGGCCGAGCAGCTGCTCTCGCTGCAGCTCGCCGGCAAGACCGACGTCGACCCGCTCACCGGCCTGCTCGGGCGCCGCTCGCTGCTCGAGCGCATCGCGCGCGCCAGCGCCGAGAGCCGCCGCCGCGGCACCGGGCCGCACGGCCTCTGCTACTTCGACCTCGACCGCTTTCGCCTCGTCAACGTGACGTGCGGCCACGACGCCGGCGACGACCTGTTGCAGTGGGTCGCCGGCCGCATTCACGAGGTGCTGGGGCCGCAAGACGCCGTCGCGCGCGTCGCCGCCGACGAGTTCGCGCTGCTGCTCGTGAACCGGCCCGAAGCCGAGATCGAGCGCATCGTGAAGGAGCTCAAGAAGCGCCTGCTCGAGTTCCGCTTCGCGTGGGGCGACAAGAGCTTCACCGTGTCGGCGAGCTTCGGCGTCTGCATGTTCGGCGTCGGCACCGAGAAGCCGGCCGAGCTCTTGCGCCGCGCGAACGCCGCGTGCCGCACCGTGAAAGAGCAGGGCGGCGGCCGCATTCACGTGCTCGGGCCCGACGACGAGAAGGCGAAAGACGACCGCCGCTCGATGGACTGGGTGGCCGGCCTGCAGAAGAACCTCTCGGAGGGCCGCCTCAAGCTGTTCGCTCAGGGCGTGCACCCGCTGAAGGGCAAGGGCCGCGAGGGAGCGCACTTCGAGGTGCTGGTGCGGCAGCTCGGCGAAGACGGGCAGCTGCACTCGCCGGTGCGCATCATCGCCGCGGCCGAGAACACGGGCCTGATGGGCGCGATCGACCGCTTCGTGATTCAGAAGGCGCTCGAAGCGGTGTCGCAGCTGCCGAAGCCGGCGCTGAAGAAGCTCGACGTCTGCGCCATCAACCTGTCGGGCGTCTCGCTCGCGGGGCAAGACCTGCTCGACTTCATCGTGGGCGAGCTCGGGCGAACGAAGGTGTCGCCGCGCAAGGTGTGCTTCGAGATCACCGAGACCGCGGCGCTCGCGAACCTCGACGAGGTGCTGTGGCTCATGCAGGAGCTCAAGGGCATGGGCTGCCGCTTCTCGATCGACGACTTCGGCAGCGGCCACGCGTCGTACGCGTACGTCGAGCGGCTGCCGGTCGACCACGTGAAGATCGACGGGGCGTTCGTTCGCGACATGCTCGACAACCCGGTGCACCGGGCGATCGTCGAGTCGGTGCACCTCATCGGGCGCACGCTGAACATCAAGACGGTCGCCGAGTCGGTCGAGCGGCAAGAGGTCGCCGACGCGCTCGCCGAGATCGGCATCGACTCGGGCCAGGGCTGGCTGTTCGACAAGCCGGTGCCGCTGGCCGAGGCGTTCGGCGCGCTGTAGACGTGGCCCATGGCCACCTCTCTGTTCTCGATGAAAGACCGCGTCGCGATCGTGACCGGCGCGAGCCGCGGCATCGGCGAAGCGATCGCGCTGCGCCTCGCCGAGGCCGGAGCGGCGGTCGTGCTCGCGGCGCGCAAGCCCGACGCGCTCGCGGCGGTCGCAGACCGCATCACCAGGCAGGGCGGCAAGGCGCTGGCCGTCGCGGCCCACACGGGCAAGCTCGAAGACGTGCACGCGCTGGTCGCGAAGGCGGTCGAGACGCTCGGCAAGGTCGACGTGCTCGTGAACAACGCGGCGACGAACCCGTACTTCGGCCCGATGATGGACGTCGAAGACGCCGCCTGGGACAAGACGTTCGAGGTCAACGTGAAGGGCTACTTCATGCTGGCGCGTGAGGTGGTGACGCACCTGCAGTCGCGCAGCGCCCCGGGCTCGATCGTGAACGTGACGAGCATCGCGGGGCTGCGCGCGGCGCCGCTGCAGGGCGTGTACGGCATGACGAAGGCGGCGGTCATCTCGATGACGCAGACGCTCGCCCAGGAGCTCGGCGGCACCGCCATTCGCGTGAACGCGATCGCGCCGGGCCTGGTCGAGACGAAGTTCTCGTCGGCGCTGGTCAGCAACGACGAGATCCGCGCGCATGTCGTGGCCCGCACCGCGCTGGGGCGCCACGCGCAGCCCGACGAGATTGCGGGCGCCGCGGTCTACCTCGCGAGCGACGCCAGCTCGTACGTGACGGGCCAGGTGCTGGTCGTCGACGGCGGCACCACCATCACGACGTGACGGCAGCTTTAGTCGACGAGCGAGAGCTCGATGCCCTCGTGCACCGGCGGCTCGGCCGACGGGTCGAGCAGGAGCCAGCGCAAGAGCGCGCGGTAGAAGCCGAACAGCGGCAGCTTCGCGGCCACCTCGTCGCGCACGCGCTCGCGGGTCGACTTGAAGCCCTGGTGGCTCTCGCGCGTGAGGCGCTCGCGCTCGTGGAGGAAGTTCGACAGCGGCTGCACCTGAATCTCGAACGTGCGGCCGCCCCAGCTCACGACCGACTTCAGCGCCGACCAGCCCGACTGCTTGCGCGACGGGCGCTCGAGGTAGTCCTTCACCTCGAGGACCTCGAGCCGCGCGCTCGGAGCGTCGGGGCCGAAGTCGAGCGACGTGAGCTCGGTCTGCAGGCGGTAGGCGTCTTCGAGGGTGCCGACGACGACCTTGATGCCGAACACGTCTTTCACGTAGCGGCCGAGGTGGCGCAGCTGCTTGTCGCGCAGCACGATGGCGTCGAGGTCGAAGATCTCGTCGGTGACCTTGTTCCAGATCTCTTGCTCGGCCTTGATGCGCGTGAGGATGCGGTAGACCGAGTGCGCGTTCGGAGCCTCGGGCTCGTACTCGACGACGTTCGAGACCAGGCCGATGCGGCGCCAGCCGCGCTCGTCGGCGACGGCGAGGCGGGCGAGCAGGCGCGTGCCGAGGTCGAGGTCGGTCGAGCGCGTGAGCTCGGTTCGCGAGACGTCGCCGATGAGCGTGAACCGCTCGCGCGTCTTCTCGACCTCGCCGATGACGACGCTGCGCAGCAGGTGCGGGCCGAGGAAGCGGTCGGCGAGGAGCCCGGCGAGAACGTGCAGCTCGCGCTCGCCGCGGCAGATCATCTCTGAGAACTCGGCGCGGGCCTGGGCGAGCTGGCGGCGCGAGAACTCGAGGCGACCTCCGGTGGTGCCCTGCTCGAGCGCGGTGCGCGCCTGCTGCAGCTGCACGACGAGCGCGTTCAGGGTCGGCGCCTGCGACACCATCCACAAGGGCGACTGATGCGTGGGCTCGAGCGTCGTTTCCATCGCGGCCATGACTAACACTGCGCAAAAAAGGGGACAGGCTACTTTTTTGCGCAGCCCGCCTGCAGACGTCTCGACCGCGCGTGGTCGTTGCGCAAAAAAGTAGCCTGTCCCCTTTTTTGCGCAGTGCTAGTCATCGGCGCAATGACGGTCGACCACATCGTGCTCTGGGGGGGCCGCGCCGAGTACGACGGGCTCCGCGGGCGGCTCGTCGCGAGCGGCAAGACCGTCTCAGAGGGCATCAAGGACTCGAGCGGCGCCCGCGGCAAGGCCGACGAGGCGTTCTACTTCCTCGACCCCGACGGCAACGTGCTCGAGGCCCGCTGGTACGCGTGAAGCTCGCGACCGTCTTCCTGCTCGCGTCGCTGCTCGCGCTCTCGCTCTTTCGCGCGGCCTACGGCCGCTTCACGCTGAACCGCGCCGAGCCGATGGTGAGCCCGCCGGCGACGCAGGTCGCGAGCAAGCCCGCCCGCCGCGTGCTCCTGGTCGTGCTCGACGGGGCGCGGGCCGACGCGGCTCCGACGGTGCCGGCGGTGCGCAGCGTCATCGCGCACGGCGCCATCGCGCAGCTCGAGGCCGCGCTGCCCACCATCAGCGCGGCGCAGTACGTCTCGCTGCTCACCGGCGCGACGCCGCAGACGTCGGGGCGCCGCGGCAACGACGGCATCGCGCCGGTCAAGCTCGAGAGCGTGCCCGAGCTCGTGCGCCGCGCGGGCGGCCGCACCGCGGTCTTCAGCGACTGCGTCGACTGGTGGTGGGAGCTCTTCCCGGGCGCGTTCGACGAGAAGCGGGGCGGCCTCGAGTTCCAGCCGGCGCTCGAGCTCGCCGCGCAGCCCTACGACTTCCTGCTCGTGCACCTGTGCGCGTTCGACGACGCCGGCCACGCGCTCGGCGCCACAGACCCGTCGTACCGCATCGGCGCGGCGCTGCAGGTCGAGTGGAAGCTCGCGGCGCTGTGGAAGGCGTGGGGCGAGGCGGGGCCGGTGGTGGTCACGAGCGACCACGGCCACCGCGACCGCGGCGGCCACGGCGGCGACGAGCCCGAGGTGACCCGCACGTTCGTCGCGCTCGAGGGCCCCGCGGTCGCTCACGACGGCCGCGCGAAGGGCAGGGCGATCGACGTCGCTCCGACGCTCGCGGCGCTGCTGGGGGTGCCGGCGCCGTCGGGCAGCGAGGGCCGCACGCTGACGGCGGTGCTCGATCTGCCCACCGCCGAGCGAACCCGCATCGAGGCGCTCGACGACGGTCGCGTGCCGGTGCTCGCCGAAGAAGCGCAGCGCCGGCGCCTGCAGCTCGAGGCGGCAGAAGACGTGTCGCGGGCGCTGCGCGGCGGCTCGGCGGCGGCGGTGCTGCTGCTGGTCGCCGCGCTCGCGCGCCGGCAGCGCAGGGCGGCGATCATCGGGCTCGCGTGCGGGGCTGCGGCGCTGGGCCTGGGCTGCGGCGCCTACGCGTGGCTCGTGGGGCCGGTCTCGCCGAGCGCGATGAAGACGTTCGGCGACCTCGTGCGCACGACGCTGCTCATCGGCGTGGCGGTCGGAGCCGTCGTCGCGGTGCCGCTCGTGCGGCTGCGCGAGGGTCGAGACCCGGCGCTGCTCGCGGCGGCGGCCGGCGCGAGCCCCCTCGTCGTGTGGATGTACACGCTCTTCGGCGTCGGCGCGGCGCGCGTGAGCATCACGACCGCGTGGGCGATCGCGCTGCCGTCGCTCGCGTGGAGCGGCTGGGCCGGCCTGCTGCTCGTGCTGCTGATCGCGGCCCTCGCCGAGCTCCTGCGGTTCCGGCGCTGAGCGCGCTATCGTGGGCGCATGAGGCTCGCGCTCGCCGCAGTGCTCGTGCTCGGCGCGGCGAGCGTGCCCCCCATCGGCTTGGGCCAGACGACGAAGGCCCTGACGGTGAAGCAGCAGAGCGGCAGCGGAGGCACGATGCACTACTCGACGCGCGTCGAGCTGTCGATCGACGGCGGCACGCGCGCGGTGCTGCCGGGGCGCCAGGCGCCCATCGTTGACCACGTCGTCGCGCTCGACGGAGCGTGGCTGCTGCTCGGCTGGGCGAGCGGGGGCAGCGGCTTTCAGTCGCACGAGCTGCAGGTGGTGAGCGGCGCGCTGGCTCCGGTCGCGAAGCTCACCTGGTTCACGTATCGCGCCGAGCGGGGCGTGCTGCTCCGGCGCGACGCCGACGGCTGGAGCGTCGGCATCCCCGACGGCACGAGCGAAGAGTCGTCACTGCGCATCGACGAGAAGAAGGTGAAGCCGTCGTTCACCGACTTCGCGCTGACGGAGTCGACGTGGTCGTACTGCCCTCCGTTCGACGAAGCGTTGAAGCCGCCGAAGCGGGCCGCGTGGTTCCGGGTGAGCGCGAGCGGGTTTCGGGCCGAGTAGCGCGTGGCGAAGACGCTCCGAGCCGGCGGCAACGACTCCGAGACGAGGCTCACGGAGGGTCGCTTCACGCGCGGCGCTGCGCGCGCCACTCGCCGGGCGTCGTGCCGTGCGTCTCGCGGAAGCGGCGCACGAGGTGCGACGCCGAGTGCAGGCCGACGCGCGCTGCGATCGCCTCGAGGTCGAGGTCGGTGCCGCCGAGCAGGTACTCGATCTGCTCGGTCAGCTGGCGCTCGCGCTGGTCCCGCAGCGACGTGCCGGCCTCTTCGAGGCGCCGCTGCAGCGTGCGCTCCGAGAGGCCGAGCCGCTTCGCGACCTCGGCGACGTCGCTCTTCGGGTGCTCGTGAAGCGCGCGGCGCACGAGCCGCACGATGTCGGGCAGCTTCGTCACGCTCGACAGCTGCTGCTCGTACTCGGCGGCGAGCTCGCCGACGCCGCACCACTCGAAGGCGGCGTGGGCGTCGGACTCGAACGTCTCGAACGGGTAGGGCGGCCGCGCGACGTGCAGCGCGCCCGACACCACGACGCCGGTGAAGCCGCCGGGGTGCAGCACCGCCTGCCGGCGGATGTTCGGCCCCCACGCGTGGCGGCGGCTGCCGAGGTACGCGAGCAGCTTGCCGAACGCGAGCACGTCGACCGCCTCGAGCTTGCGCCCGTCGACGAACGACGCATGGCCCTTGAAGCGCGGGTCGGCGCCGATCTCGAAGAACGGCACCATCTCGGCGATGTCGGCCTCGAGCGGCTTGCCCCACATGGCCGTGCCGAGCGCGCGCCGGCCGTCTTGCCAGTACATGAAGCAGCGGCCGGTGCAGAACAACCGACCCTCGCCCACGAACGCGCGGTGGCTGTAGACCTCGGTGAACACGCCTCGTGCATGTTTGCACGCACGGGCTCACTTGGCGCGGGGCTTCAGCCCGACCGCCTGCGCCTGCTCCGCGCTCATGCCCGGGGCGTTGACCCCCTCGCCGACGACGACGAGCCGCCGCTCGAGCTCGCCGTCAGCGTAGGTCACGGTGACCGCCGTCACGCCGCTCTTCTTGCCTTCGAGGCAGACGGCGCCGTCGCGGTCGACGACCGACACGAGCGAAGGGTCGCGCACGAGCACCGCGTGAATCGCCTTCTTCGACTCGAGCTTCGTGCGCGCGCCGAGCGCGACCTCGAGCTCCGATGCGAACGCCGATGAAGAGAGCGACAGCAGGACGAGTGCGAGAGTGCGTTTCATGGCCGGGCTCATTCCAAGAGGCGTGCCGGTCGTTTCGCCGCGGGTGCCGGCAGGTTACGGGGCCGACAGCACGCGCAGCGGCGAGGTGGGAGCCGGGCCCGAAGCTCCACTGTCTCGGCGGTGAAACAGCTCAGTCGGCGGCGGCGAACGTGTCGGTGCGGGCGGCCTTCAAGGGGCGCTCGAACGACCTCGGCACGTCGGTGCCCAGCAGCGAGCCCTCGGCGATGTACTCGTAGAGCTCGCTGTAGTTCCTCACCTCGGCGAGGCCGGTGCGCTTCATGGCGTGCCAGGGCTTGAGCTCCGAGGTGTGGTGAATGCCCATGGCGCCGATCAGCTCGGCGACGGTGCGCACGGTCTCGCGGTGGTAGTTCGCGACGCGCACGCGCTTGTCGGCGACGTCGAGGCCGGCGACCAGCTCGGGGTTTTGCGTCGCGACGCCGGTCGGGCAGTGGTTGGTGTTGCAGCGCAGCGCCTGAATGCAGCCGAGCGCCATCATCATGGCGCGCGCCGAGTTGCAGGCGTCGGCGCCGAGCGCGAGCCGCAGCACGAGGTCGGCCCCGGTGACCACCTTGCCGCTGCAGAAGAGCTTCACGTGCTTGCGCAGCCCGAAGCCGACCAGCGCGTTGTGCACGAACACGAGCGCCTCGCGCAGCGGAGTGCCCACGAAGTTCGAGAACTCGAGCGGCGCCGCGCCCGTGCCGCCCTCGGCGCCGTCGACGGTGATGAAGTCGGGCGTGATGCCGGTCTCGACCATCGCCTTGCACAGCGAGAGCAGCTCGCGGCGCTTGCCGAGGCAGAGCTTGAAGCCGACCGGCTTGCCGCCCGACAGCTCACGCATCTGCGCGAGGAACTGCATCATGCCGATCGGCGTCGAGAACGCGGCGTGCGCGGGCGGCGACAGCACGTCTTGGCCCACGGGCACTCCGCGAATGCTCGCGATCTCGGGGGTCACCTTCGCCGCCGGCAGAATGCCGCCGTGCCCGGGCTTCGCGCCCTGGCTCAGCTTGAGCAGCGTCATCTTCACCTCGGGCCGCTGGGCGTTCTCTCGGAACCGCTCGGGTGAGAACTTGCCGTCGAGCGTGCGCGCCGAGAAGTAGCCGGTGCCGATCTCCCAGATGAGGTCGCCGCCCGGCTCGAGGTGGAAGGGAGAGAGCCCGCCCTCGCCGGTGTCGTGCGCGAAGGCGCCGAGCTTCGCGCCGCCGTTCAGCGCGAGCACCGCGTTCTTCGAGAGCGAGCCATAGCTCATCGCCGAGACGTTGAAGATGCTGGCCGAGTACGGCTTCGTGCACTGCGGCCCGCCGACGGTGACGCGCAGCGACGAGGGGTCGACGTGCACCGGAGCCAGCGAGTGGTTCACCCACTCGTACCCGACCTCGTAGACGTCGAGGCGGGTGCCGAACGGGAGCGTGTCGGGGTCGCGCTTGCTGCGCTGGTAGACGAGCGAGCGGCTGTCGCGGTTGAACGGCGTGCCGTCGGTGTTCGACTCGACGAAGTACTGGTTGATCTCGGGCCGAATCGCCTCGAACAGGTAGCGGAAGTTGCCGACGAGCGGGAAGTTGCGCCGCACCGTCTGCCGCTTCTGCAGCACGTCCTGGTAGCCGCGCACCACGATGGGGCCGATGAGCAGGTACGCCCAGAGGAAGTGGTGCTCCCAGTACGAGGCGAGCGCGAGGCCGAGCACGGCGGCGAGCGAGACGGTGATGAAGATTCGGCGCATGGCTTTTCGAGCCCGAGAGCTTGGCCTAGCCTGCCGCGGTCTCAACTTCCTGGAGGGGGAGCCCATGGCGATGCAGTTCATCGGCAACGACGTGGCTCCGGTCTACAAGGCGCTGGTCGGCCGAGAGGTCGAGCGCACGCTCTACTGGGGCGACGCCGTCGAGGTGACGAACGCCGCCGGTGCGCGCATCGAGATCGCGTGGCGCGACAAGCCAGGTGACCCTCCGTCGGCGCGCTTCCTCGGCAAGCAGGTGAAGCTCGTCGACCAGTCGGCGGTGATGAAGGTGCGCTTCATCGACGTGGGCCAGGGCGACGGAGCGATCGTCGAGTCACCGACGGGCAAGCGCGTGCTGATCGACGGCGGCCAGTTCGGGCACCTGCTCAACTACGTCAAGCGCGCGTTTCCGCAGCCGTGCGCTTTCGAGGCGGTCGTCGTCTCTCACGGTGACGCCGATCACTTCGAGGGCGTCACGAAGCTGCTCAACGACCCGAACCGAGTCACGGTCGAGCGCGTCTGGCACAACGGCCTCGCGAAGCGGCCCTCGAAGAAGCCCGACCACAGCGCGCGGAATCAAGAAGAGATGTTCGGCGCGACCGCGAGCGCAGGCGGCGAGCTGTTCTGCACCGAGCTCGTCGACGACTTGAGCAGCGTCGCCGACGCTGAGCTCAACGGCCCGTTCCAGGAGTGGAAGGCGGCGCTCGCGAAGACGAAGAACAGCGCGGGCGGCAAGCCGGTGCAGAAGCGGCTCTCGCGCGGTGACCCGCTCGAGCCGCTGAAGGCCGATGGCATCACGTTCGAGGTGCTGGGGCCGATCGCCGAGAGCGTGAACGGCAAGCCCGCGCTTCGCATGCTGCACGCGGCGCCGGGCGCGAGCGCGTTCAGTGCGTCGCACACGGTCAACGGCCACTCGGTGGTGCTGCGCATGACCTACGGCAACGTGCGCATGCTGTTCGCCGCGGACCTGAACGAAGAGAGCGAGGCGCTGCTGCTCTCGGCGCAGGCTGACCTCGAGGCCGAGGTGCTGAAGGTGCCGCACCACGGCTCGCACGACTTCAGCGATGCGATGCTGAAGGCCGTGTCGCCGGTCATCAGCGTCATCTCGTCGGGCGACGAGAGCGAGCAGCTCGATCACATTCACCCGCGCGCCGTGCTGGTCGGCGCGCTCGGCCGTGCGTCGACCCGCGTCGACCGCCCCGTCGTGCTCGTCACCGAGATGGTCGCGTTCTTCGAGAACCTCGACGAGGCCGAGAAGGCCAAGGCCGCGGCCGCTGGCCTCGCGAACGCGCAGCGCCTCGTGCGCAAGCGCGAGTACGGCATCGTTCACGTGCGCACCGACGGCAAGCGCCTCGTCGTGATTACTCGCGGCGCCGCCGCCGGCGACACCGAGCCGTACGCGTTTCGAGTCGATGCCTCGCACAAGGTCACGCCCGTCGCCGTGTCGAAGCCCTGAGCGCGACGCTCTCGGCGGCGCCCGTCGGTTCCGCGCCTCCGGTGTACCGTGGGACGTCGGGCTCCCGCGAAGCGCGCGGGCGGAGAGATGCTCTTTGAGTCTTCTCGACGCCGTTCGGTGGCGCCTGGCGATGGGGAGAAGTTCTTCCCACTGGCCGGGTCTCCCCCCGGCCGGACCGGACGACCTGTCCGATGGCGAAAGACCGTCGCGGGCGGGTAGAAATTCTTCCACCAGCCCCGGTCACCCACCGGCCGGACCGGACGACTTGTCCGACGCCGAAAGACCGTCGCGAGCGGGGTAGAAATTCTTCCACCGGCCCCGGTCTCCCCCGGCCGGACCGGACGACTTGTCCGATGGCGAAAGACCGTCGCGGGCGGGGTAGAAATTCTTCCACCGGCCCCGGTCTCCCCCGGCCGGACCGGACGACTTGTCCGACGCCGAAAGACCGTCGCGGGCGGGGTAGAAATTCTTCCACCGGCCCCGGTCTACCTCGGCCGGACCGGACGACCTGTCCGACGCCGAAGGACCCTCTCGGCGGGTGAGAAATTCCGCCAAGTCGTCTCGAGCGCTTACCCCTGCGAGGGTGCTGGGCCGGCCTCAGAGCGGCAGTGAATCGACCGCGGTCGCATGAATGCCGCGGGTGCCGCCGCCCATCCCAATCTCCAGCTCGATGACGAGCGGGCGCCCGAGCGTGGTGCCCTGCTTCTTCACCCACTGCTCGAGCTTCTCGTCCTCGAACGCGAACGCCTTCTCGCCCGGCTCGAGCAGAGCTACCGGCCGCAGCCCCGCCGCGCGCGGCGCCTTGCCGCCGAGGAAGTCGGCGATCGGCGCCGTCATCTGCTCGTACGTCACCAGCCGGTAGGGCGTCTCGGTGTAGTCGTCCATCTCGGTGTCGGGCTTCTCGAAGAACAGCCCGCCGCCCGCGTACACCGCCGAGTGCAGAAGCGCGCCGTCTTGCCCGCCCAGGTCCTCGTGGAACACGACCGCGTCACCGGGCCGCAGCTTCGAGCGGAAGTCGGCGCCGAGGTCTTCGAACTTCGTCGCGTCGCCGTACTTCGCGTCGGCGTTCACGCCGTCGCCGTAGAAGATGCTCACGGCCTTGCCCGCCGGGCCCTGGTACGCGCGTATGGCCTCCCACGCGGTGCCGTGGCAGTTCGGTGTGACGCCGATGGTGTAGTCGCCCTCGTCGAGCTCGCGCAGCTTCGCCGTGCCCGCGAGCTTCACCTGCGCCGGAGCGTCGTAGTCCTTGAACGCGAGCCGCTGCAGCGCCGGCGGCAGAAAGTCGACGAAGCCGTACTCGCGGCCCGCCTCGAACGTCACCGGCGAGCGGCCGCCGAGCTCGGCGCGCAGCGCGTCGAACTGCGCCCGCGTGAGCGCCCCGAACGACACCGCCGTGCCCTGCTGCATCAGCGCGCGGCTGCCGGTGAGCGCGTCGAACGTCACCACCTGCGCCGACTTCACCGGTACGCCCGCAATCTGCGCCGGCACTCCGCTCGCGGCTGCGCCCACCTTCAGCGCCACGTCGGCGAGCTTGCCCGTCATGCCCGCGAGCAGCGGCGGCTTCTTCTCGGACGCCTCGAAGCCCAGCGACACCGCGTTCGCCCGCTTCATCTGGTCGAGCCAGCCCGAAGCGTCGGGGTCGCCCACCTCGGCGATGAACTTCGCGAGGAAGGCGGCCTGCTTCTGCGGCGACAGGCGCGTGTAGCCGTCGATCTGCCGGGCGAGCGCGTCGATCTTCTTCTGCTGCGCCGGCGACGGGGTCGGCCCTTCACGCCGGTACGCCTCGAGCGTCGTCCTCAACCGCTTCTGAACGGCGCTGGCGCTCGGCATCGAGCTCCAACGTACACCGCTCTTCACTGAATCGTGAGCCGGCTCTGAATCAGCCGCATGATGCTCTCGAGGTCTTCTTTCGAGCACGACAGTCGCTCGCGCAGCAGCTTCCGCGTCGCCTCGAGCGCGTCCTCCCGCGCCTTCGCCAGCCGCCGCGACGCCGTCGGCACCGACACCCGGAACAGGCCCGACAGCTCGGCGAGGCCCAGGCCGTCGAGGTAGTACAGCCTCAGCCAGTTCTGCCCGTCGGCGTCGAGCGCCGCCATCGCGTCGGCGAACGCCCGCTTGAACTCGCCGCGGTACAGGCTCTTCATGTGCGCGAGCTCGGGGTCTTCGGAGCCCAGCGGCGCGCCCAGCAGGTCGTCGTCGTCGAGCGCCGCCTTGCGGCTGTCGTGCTCGCCGCGCTTCAGGTTGAGCGCGACGCGCGTCGCGACCGCCCGCAGCCACCGCTCGAGCCCGCCGCGGCCCTTGTACTCGGCGAGCTTCGGCTTGCCGCCGTCGACGCCGATGAAGAGGCGGCGGCGCAGCTCCTGCTTCACGTCGTCGAGCGCACCGAGGGTGCCGACGGCCGCGGCGAGCGCGCCGAAGTACTTCGCCTCGAGGGCCTTCATCGCGTTCGCGTCGCCGCGCGTGCACGCGCACGCGAGGTACAGCTCGGTGGCGCGCTCGGCGTCGCGGCCCCGCAGCCACTGCTCGAAGGCGTCGCGCGGCAGTTCGACGCCGGGCCAGGCCGCGCGCGCCGCTGTGTAGAGGGTGTCGAGGTCCATCGCGTGCTAGGTGTCGCGGGATGCCCAAGCTCATCTACTTCAGTTCTCGCGGTCGTGCCGAGGTCATCCGCCTCGCTTGCGCCGAGGCCGGAGTCTCGTACCAGGAAGAGAACTTCACCGACTTCCCCGCGCTGAAGGCGAGCGGCCGCCTGCCATTTCAGGCCGTGCCCCTCTGGGAAGAAGACGACGGCTTCCAGCTCGCCCAGAGCTACGCCATCGCCATGCACGTCGCCCGCGGCCACGGCCTCACCGGCTCGACCCCGCGCGAGAACGCGCTCGTCGACCAGGCCGTGTGGACGGCCGAAGACATTCGCATCGAGTACCGCAAGGTCATCTCGGCCGAGCCCCAGAAGCGCGCCGAGGTGCGCGCCGACCTCGTGCGCACGCACCTGCCGCGCTTCTTCGGCGGCCTCGAGCGGCTGCTCGGCAAGAGCGCGTTCGCCGCGGGCGAGAAGCTCTCGGTCGGAGATCTCGCGCTCTGGTACGCCGTCGAGATGGGGCGCGACAACGACCTCGGCGCTCCGCTCGCCGACTGCCCCAAGCTCAGCGCCTGGTACGAGCGCGTCGCGACCCGCCCGAACATCGCCGCGTACCTGAAGTCGCCGAAGCGCTGGCCGGTGTTCAAGCTGCCGGCGTGAGCTCGTGCCCCGACGAAGAGCAGCTGCTCTCGTTCGCCGACGGCGGGCTGCCCTTCGAAGAGGCCGCGCGCATGTCGGCGCACGTGGCGGGCTGCCCCGAGTGCCGCGGCGTGCTCGCCGGCGTCGCGCGCCAGACGACGCCCGAGGCGGCGCCGGCGTCCGCTCCGCTCAAGCGCGGCATGCCGCTCGGTCGCTACGTCGTGCTCGACTGCATCGGCTCGGGCGGCATGGGGGCCGTCTACTCGGCCTACGACCCCGAGCTCGACCGGCGCGTCGCGCTCAAGGTGCTGCGCTCGGAGGGGCTCGAGCAGGAGCACCTGCTCGCCGAGGCTCGCGCGCTCGCGAAGCTCAGCCACCCGAACGTCGTCGCCGTGCACGACGTCGGCGCCCTCGACGGCCGCGTCTTCATCGCGATGGAGCTGCTCGCCGGCAAGAGCCTGCGCGCCTGGTCTTCGGAGCCGCGCGAGCTCTCGCAGGTCCTCGACGTCTTCATCGGCTGCGGGCGCGGCCTGCACGCGGCCCACCTCGCCGGGCTCGTGCACCGCGACTTCAAGCCCGAGAACGTTCGCGTCGCCGACGACGGGCGCGCCCGCGTGCTCGACTTCGGGCTCGTCTCGGTCTCGAGCGAGATGATCGCCGGTACGCCCGCGTACATGGCGCCCGAGCAGCGCCTCGGCACCTTCGACGCCCGCTCGGACCAGTACGCGTTCTGCCTCGCGCTGCACGAGGCGCTGTACGGCGCGCTGCCCGGCTCGCCGCCGAAGCGTGCGCCCCGGGTGCCGCGAGCGCTGGCCGCGGCGCTCGAGCGCGGTCTCGCCGCCGAGCCCTCGGCGCGCTTCGACACGATGGAGGCCCTCGTGCAGGCGCTCGAGCGGCTGCGGTACGCCGGCACGCGGCTCGGAGCCATCGCCGCGGTGCTCGTGCTGATCTCGATCGCGTCCGTCGCCGGCGTCGTGGTCGGCCGCAGCCAGACCGAGGCGTGCACCGGCGCCGAGAAGGCGCTCGCCGGAGTGTGGAACCCCGAGCGCGCGGCGAAGCTGAAGACCGCGTTCGGCGACGCGACCGCGCGCGCCGACCGCACCGTGCAGGGGCTCGACGCCTGGGCCGCCGCGTGGGCGACGAGCCACCGCGAGGCGTGCGAGGCGACCCGCGTGCGCGGCGAGCAGACCGAAGAGCTCATGACGCGCCGCATGCGCTGCCTCGACGTCCAGAGCGGCCGGTTCGCGGCCGTGGTCGCGCTGCTCGAGAAGGGCGGCAAGGCGACGGTGGCCCGCTCCGGCGAGGCGGTCGGCGGCCTGCCGCAGCTCACCGAGTGCTCCGACACGCGCGTGCTGCTCGAGCGGGTGGCGCCTCCGCAAGACGAGGCGCTGCGCGGGCGCATCGAGGCGACGTCGAAGAAGCTCGACGAGGCCGTCGCGCGCCGGTGGATGTACCGGTTCGCCGAGGGGCTCGCGTACGCGAAGGAGGCGGCCGCCGAGGCGGACGCGATCGGCTGGCCGCCGCTCACCGCCGAGGCGCTGCTGCAGGTGGGGTTGCTGTCGACGCGCACCGGAGACCACTCCGCGGGCGTCGATGCGCTGTGGAGGGCCGTGCACCAGGCGAAGCTCGCGCGCGACGCGCGCGTCGAGGCCCAGGTGTGGATGGAGCTCGCCTACACGGTCGGCGACCGGCTGAGGCGGCGCACCGAGGCCGAGCGCCTGTTCGAGATCACGGCCGCGCAGGTGAAGAGCCTCGCCGAGCCCGGCACGCTCGAAGAGACCCTGCTGCTCTACGAGGGCGTGTTCTGGCGCGACATCGGCGAGGCCGAGCTCGCCATCACCTCGCTCCGGAAGTCGCTCGCGACCTGCGAGGCGAAGTCTCCCGTGAACCCGCAGCGGCTGATGGAGCGGCTCGACAAGCTCGGTGACGCGCTCGTGGCTGGCAAGCGCTTCGCCGAAGCCGAGGTCGTGCTGCGCCGCATCGTGAAGATGGCCAACGAAGACGAGACCATCGCGGGCAAGCTCGACTCGTCGCTGGCGAAGCTCGCCGATGCGCTCAGCGAGCAGGGCAAGCACGACGAGGCGTTGAAGGTGGCCGAGCGCGCCGTCGCCATCGCCCAGGAGACCGGCGAGGGGCCGCTGCGGCAGGCCTACTCGCTCTTGACGCTCGGCAAGGTCGAGCGGCGTGCGGGCGACCTCGAGGCGGCGGCGAAGACGTTCATGGCGACGACGGCGCTGCTGACGACGCTGCCCGAGCCGAACCCCTGGCCGGGTGAGCCGCTCGGTGAGCTGGGCGACATGTACGCCGAGCAGCAGCAGTGGGCGAAGGCCGAGCCGCTGCTCGAGAAGACGCTCGAGATCTTCAGTCGCACGCTCGAGCCCGACGACATCGAGCAGGTGACGCCGCTCGCCGCGCTGGTGCGCACGCGCGCCGCGAAGGGCGACGAGGGCGGCGCCCGGAAGCTGCTCGAGCAGGGGCTCGGCATCGTGCAGCGAAACAAGGGCACGCCGTCGTCGCTCGCCGAGCCGAGGTTCAAGCTGGCGAAGGTGCAGTGGGAGCTCGACCAGCCGAAGGCGCTCGCGCTCGCGAAGGTGGCGCTCGACGGAGCGCAGGGCCCGCTCGCCGACGAGATCGCGGCGTGGCTGAAGCAGCACGCCGAGTAGCTGTCGGCCGCAGCCTGCAGGCGCTCGACGCTACAGAGAAATTTCTCCGCGTGTCATGTGACAGGGAGTCTTCACCTGGGCGCAACCGCGCGCGAGCTCTGGCGCGTGGCTGGTCTCGCGCTTGCTCATGGGGCGCCTCATGAGAACTCTCTTCGGACTCTTCGTTCTGGCGTTCACCGTCATCGGCTGCGGGCTCGTGCCGGACCCCGGCGGCGGCGGCGGCGGCTGGAAGCAGATCGAGCTGCCGCTCGGGCAAGACGACAACAGCGTGCGCGCCGTCTTCTGCAGCGCCGCGAACAAGTGCGTCATCGCGACCGACTCGAACACGGGCGACCCGGGCGCCGTCTTCGCGCTGTCGGACACCGCGGTCGGCGAGAAGCTGCTCGACGGCAAGTACATGGGCGAGGTCTCGACGAAGTCGAACACGCTCGGTGACCTCGACTTCGTCGGCTTCGACCCGACCCGCGACGGCCTCATCGCGCGCGTCAGCGACTCGAGCGTCATCACGGCCGCGACCGGCGACTTCACGCAGAAGTCGTCGTGGACCATCACCAACACGGGCCGCACCGACGGCGACACGTTCGGGCTCAACGAGACGTGCGCGCTGCAGCACGACGCCAGCAACAACTTCGTCTTCATCAACCGCCAGGGCTTCGTCTACTCGTCCACCGCGGCGCCCGCGATGACCACGACGTGGAAGAAGGTCTGGAGCCCGACCGCGGTTCCTCCGGTGCCCGCCGACTTCCGCGCCCAGAAGATGGCCGACCCCTCGCTCTGCGAGTCCGACGTCTCGGCCGGCGGCCTGCCGAGCCCCTCGCAGCCCGTCTACGTCGCGCAGGACCTCTCGGTCATCGTGACGCCGGCCGGCGGCCTCAACATGCACGGCACCGCGCCCGCGGGCGTGTGCATCTCGACCGACCGCGGCGCGCACTTCTACAGCATCGCCTTCGCGAACCTGCCCACCGAGGCCGACAATGATCACGCCGGCCCGCTCGGAGTCACCTGCACCGACAAGGACAACTGCTACGCGTACAACGGCGTGCAGTTCGGCAAGGGCAGCGCCTACGTCTACTACACGTCGAACGCGTCGGCCGGTAAGGCCTCGACGTGGACGAAGGCGACGATGCCCTCGGGCTTCGCGACGTCCGACAGCGTCTCGATTCAGGGCCTCTTCTTCGCGCCCGACAAGGCGCACGGCTGGGCGGTCGGCAACGACTCGCACAAGGCGCTGCTGCTGCGCACCACCGACAGCGGCCACACGTGGACCGACGTCAGCGCCTCGGTGCGCGCCGTCAAAGAGAACGACCTCTACAACGGCTTCGCGCTCGACAACGACCACGTCTGGCTGGTCGGCCGCTTCGGCACGGTGCTCGCGACGAGCAGCGCGCAGCAGTAGCCGGGCGGCCCGTTTTCGGGACGGGGCGGCTCGCCGCTGCACCGCAACGCTGGGCGCGCCGCCGCGTCAATTCGGCATGACCCGCATTCAACGACCGACCGTCACCCCCGTCGTCTCCTCCAACCTCATCGAGGCGCCGAAGCCGGCGGCTCCATCGCCGGTCGACGTGGCCTCGGTGAGCAGCTTCAGCGCGAAGCCGTTGCCGTCGCTGCCGGCTCCGTCGGCGCCGCTCCTGGTGCCGCGGCCGGTGCCCGAGGTCGAGGTGCCCGGGGTGGGCCGGCTGAGCGAGGCGCAGGCGCAGGCGGTGCTCGAGTCGGCGCGCTCGGCGACGCGGCAGCTGCAGCAGTACGCGCAGTTCCACCACGCGTCGGTGTCAGCCGAGACGCTCGGGCAGATCTCCGACGCCGGCGCGCTGCGGGCGCTCAAAGAGCTCGGCTACCCCCCGCCCGCTGACCCCGTGCAGATGCGGGCCGAGATCGGCGAGGTGCTCGCGTGGGCGCGCGCCCCGTTCGCGCTCGCCGACGCGACCAGCCCGAGCCCGGTCGCGCCCTGACGACGCGCCGCCGTATGGGTTTTCGCCGGTGACAGGCGATGAGTTAAGTCACCGGCACCCATGCGTTCATTCGAGGAGCTCGCCGCCTTCATTCGCCAGAACGAGGTGGGGCGCCGCGCCTCGATCGACACGCCGTACGGGCGGCGCATGCTCTGCTACGCCGACCTCACGGCGACGGGCCGCTACCTGCACTTCGTCGAGGCGTGGATCCGCCGGGTCCGCCCGTTCTACGCGAACAGCCACACCGCGGTGTC
>JBGALX010000059.1:0-35069 GCA_044223505.1 Myxococcaceae bacterium | reverse complement strand
CGAGGTCGGCTCGGTGCGCGAGAAGGGCTCGACCGGAGCCCTGCGCCTCCACATGGTCGGCGAGAACGGCGAGGCCTACCGCGTCTGCTTCGAGAAGCACCCCAGCGAGCCGCCCGAGCGGTCGGCGTTCGCCCAGGCCTCGCCGCGCGTGCTCGACTTCGCGAAGCGCGCCATCTCGCGCATTCTCGTGCACGACGTGCTCTTGAAGCGGGCCCCGCAGGCCCCGGTCGAGCCCGTGCGGCTCGTCGAGATGCTCAACGGCGGCTACGGCTACCTCGTCGTTCACGCCGGCGGGAAGCCGGGCCTCATGGGCCTGCACGGCAGCGAGCTGCTCGTCATCGAGGAGGACGGCAAGCTCATCTTCCCGTTCTTCACCGCCGACGATCTCGAGCGCATCGCCGCCGACACCTTTCGCCGCGAGCCCGACGCGAAGCCGGTGCCCCCGCCCGCGGCGGCGCCCGTGGCGGCCGTTCAGGAAGAGCGCTTCTCGCAGGACTATTCACACCAGCACGTCGACACCACGAACCTCATTCGCGTCTCGCACACCGAGCTCAAGCAGGCGATGTCGCGCAGCGAGCGAATGCAGACCCGCACGTACGGCGCGCGCACGCTGAAGCTCTTCCCCGACGTGTGGATCGAGGTCCAGCGGCCCGGCGAGTGGGCCGAGCCCGTGCGCGGCTTCGCGATGCAAGACGGGCCGGCGCTCTGCGTGTTCGTGCTGGTGGGGAAGGGCGCTCCGCGCGTGGTGAAGCTCGAGGGCCGAGACCATGTCTTCAACATCCGCGGCGGCCCCGCGGGGTAGCATTGCATCACTGCATCACGCGCTGTTATGCAGTGATGCATGCGGACGACGCTCACGCTCGACCCCGACCTGGCTCCGAGGGTCGAGCGCCTTCGGAAAGAGCGAGGGGTCTCGATGGCTCGGGTCGTCAACGAGCTCATCCGCATGGGGCTCGGCGCGCCTGCGCAGAAGCGCCGGGCCTATCGGCTCAAGTCGCGCTGGCGTGCGCGCAGCCTCATCGGCCCCATCGACAACATCGGTGAAGCCCTCGCCGTCGCCGAGGGAGACGCGTACCGCTGATGCTGGTCGACGCGAACCTGCTGATCCGATCGGTCAATCTCGACGACCCGCTGCACGAGCGCGCAGCCGGGTGGTTCGAGCGCACGCTCAACACGGCTCCTCGCGTGGGGCTCGCCTGGCCGTCGCTTCTCGCGTTTCTGCGCATCACCACGAACCCGCGCGTCTTCAAGCCAGCCCTCGCGGTCGCCGACGCCTGGGCGCACGTCGAAGAGTGGCTCGACGTCGACGGCGTCTGGGTTCCGGAGCCCACGCCGCTTCACCAGAAGACGCTCGGGAGGCTGCTGAGCGACGTGAAGGTGGGCGCCAACCTGGTGCCCGACGCCCACCTTGCCGCGTTGGCCATCGAGCACGGCCTCGTGCTCCACACGACGGACACCGACTTCGCGGCGTTTGCCGGGCTGCGCTGGTCGAACCCGCTGGCTCAGCCGCCGTCGGACGACTGAGGCGCCGCCGGAGCGTCGAGCACGTCTTCGAGCTTCGTCGGCAGATCGGCGAGGCGGGTCGCCTCGGCGGCGACGACCTGGTCCCGCGTGCCGCGCAGGTACTTCGTGCCGGGCTTGTCCTTCGCGTCGGCGCCGACCACGAGGCGGCCGAGCTCCTTGCCGTCGGCGCTCGCAAGCGCGACCCAACGATCGAAGCCGTACTTCTTCAGGTCCTTCGGCTTCTCTTCGACGACGTCGTTCGCCTTGATCGAGCCCACCGTCCACAAGAGCGCGGCGATCTTGAACTGCTTCGCCGGCCCCGGCTTCGGGCTCGTCACCCGCCACGTCTCGCCCGCGCCCGCGTCGCTCGTGTCCTTCTCGACGACGAGCTCTTCACCCGTCGCGAGGTGGAAGGTCACCTTCGCCACCGCCTCTTTCTTGAACTGCACCAGCGAGCGGTCGCGCAGGTCCCACGGGTTGCGGTCGAAGTAGCTGAGCGCCGTCGCCGGCATCTCGCAGATCACGACGCCGCGCTTGTCTTCGCGCCACAGCACGGTCTTCTCGGGCCCCGCGTCGCCTCCGCCGAGGCGCCACGCCTTCACGCGCACCTTGTCTTCGCCGGCGTCGAACGTCACGTCCTCGAACGGCTCGCCCTGGGGCAGCTCTTTCGGAAACGCGCTCGCGCGCTCGTTCTTGAGGCCGCTGATCATGCCGCTGATCGCGCCCTGGTCGGCGACGAACGAGGCCTCTTCGCCTTTGGCCGGCTTCGCGGGCTTCACGACCCACTGCCGATCGGCGTCGCGCTCGAGCACGAAGTGGTTGTTCTTGGTCTCGGCGGTGATGCGCACGATCTTCTGCTCGTCGAGCTGCACCACGTCTTTCTCGCGCAGATCGTACGTCGTCTTCTGGAAGCTCCACTTCACGCCGCCCTCGGCGCCCCAGACCTTCTTCTCGTCGTTGCGGCGCATGAAGATCGAGCCGTTGAACGTGTTCTCGGCGCCGCCCTGCAGGCGCACGCTGCGGCGCTCTCTGTTGGGGCCCACGAGCGCCTCGGCCTCGACGGTGAAGTTGGGGCTCTTGAGGCCGTACTTCTCGAGCGCGGCGTCGTCGGGGTCTTCGTCGGCGACGTATTTGAACTTCGCGGTCTGCAGCTGGCTCGTGATGCTCTCGACGACGACACGGTCGGCGGCGACCTCGAGCGGAGCGGTCATGCGCCACGGCTCCGACCCCGACGCCCGCTCGATCACGGTCGTGTCGCCGCCGGTCGTGAGCTTCACCTTCACGAACTCGAACTGCGGCACCGCGCCGTCGGGGCTCTTCTCGTCGGCCTTGAGGGGCGCGAAGAGGCGCTCGTCGACGTCCTTCTGCTTCGCCTCTTTCTCTTCGACCTCGTAGACGCCCTTCCACGCGTAGAGCCCCACGCCGCCGGCGACGAGGAACAGCGAGAGAAAGACCACGAGAAGGCGGGTCGACTGGCTCATCGGCTCTTGCGCGACACGTAGATGGCGATGCCCAGCGCGATGAGCAGCGTCGGGAAGGCGTCGATCGAGAGGAACACGAGCCGCAGGTAGAGCTCGTCGGTGAGATCGAGCGTCGAGATGTCGCGATCAGGCGGGCGAATCGTGATGCGCTGCACCTGAGTCGACGTCCACCCGAAGCCGTTGAGCACGAGGTTGCGAATGACCTCGTGGCCCCACTTGTCGTCGAGGATCAGCGACGCGTCGCCGTAGACCAGCACGCGCGCCTCGTCGAAGCGCTTGTCGGCCGCGCCCTTCGTGTCGGCCGTCGCGGCGACGATCAGCGGAATCGCGCCGAGCCGCTCGCCGTCGCTCGGGTCGGGGTTCTCGGGGGTCGTCTCGATCCACGACTTGGGGCTCGAGATCAGCACCGGGGTCGCGACGACGCCCGGCGCCGTGCCCTCGCGCAGCGGCGTGAGGCCGCGCGACGTCTGGAAGAGCAGGTTCGCGTTGAGCTGCTTCAGCACCGCGCTGATCTCGTGCTCGGTCGGGAAGCCGATGGCCGAGAACGGGTCGTTCATGTTCAGCGCGTCGGCGACCACGCCCTTCTCGATCTGAATGCCGTACTTCGCGATGAGCGGCTCGAGGCCCGACTCGGCGTCCCAGTCGGCGAAGTAGATGAGGCGGCCGCCCTGCGAGAGGTACTTGTCGATCGCGTCGCTCTCGCCCTTCGCGTACGGCGACGAGGCGTGGGCGACGACCAGCACCGCCGCGTCTTTGGGCACCTCGTTGGCGGCTTGAGCGAGGTCGAGCGGCTCGACCGAGTAGCCCTCTTGCCCCAGGCTGTCTTTGAGCTCCGAGACCGACGCCGGCGGGTCGAGGCCGGGCCCGCCCTGCACCGGAGTCAGCGGCCACTCGCCGTGCCCCGAGAGGAAGTAGACCTTCTGCGAGCCGCTCGAGTTGAGCTTGAGCAGCGCGTTCGTGAGCTCCTGCTCGGTGATGACCGAGAGCGCGGTGTGCGACTCGGTCGCGCCCTTGCCCTTCGTGATGATGACCGACGTCTGGCCTTCTTTGATGTTGTACTTCGCGTTGAGGTCGATCGACTTCTTCGGGTCCTTGAACTCGTACGTGAACTTGTCGGACTCGGCCGCGAAGCGATCGAAGAGGTTCTTCAGCGCGTCGTACGCCTGGTGCTTGCCGTCCATGAAGCCGTAGGCCTTCACGGGCTCCTTCAGGTCTTTCAGCGTCTGCGCCGTCTGCGGAGCGAGCGAGTAGATCTTCTTCGCCGTCCAGTCGTACGTCTTGAGCTTCTTGTTCGAGATGAAGTTCACGCCCGCGCCGAGCACGATCACCGAGACGCCGATGAGCCCCGACGTCACGTAGAAGAAGAACGCGCGCTCGTCGCCGGCGTCGCGCCCCTTCCACACCCAGAACGCGATCATCACGATGCCGAGACCGATCTTCAGCCCCGCATACGTCGTCGCGTACGGCGCGCTTCGCAGCACGTACCAGGTGAACGGCGCCGACACGAGCAGCACGACGCCGATGGCCCCGAGGACTTTGCCGAGCGTCTTCATGCTCAGGTCCACCTCTGGGCGTCGACGGCCCGGTGCGTGAGCACGATCTGCAAGATGATGATCGTGAGGAAGAAGACGAGCGCTTTCGGGTCGAAGACGCCCTTCATCATGTTGCGCAGCTGGGTCTCGAAGCTCAGGTAGTTCACGACCGAGCGCACGGGCTCGTCGACCTGCTGCGCCACCATGCCGAGCGCGAACCAGGCGAGCGCGATGACGAACGTGAAGAACGCGGCGACCATCTGCGACTCGGTCAGCGACGAGATGAACATGCCGATCGCCATCACGGTCGCGCCGAGCAGCAGCATCGAGAGGTAGCCGAGGCCCACCGTCGACCACTCGAGCGCGCTGCCCGACTCGGACGAGCCGAACGCCGCGATGATGAGCGGGTAGATGAGCGTGATGCCCAGCGTCGCGCTGATGATGCCGAGCGCGGCGAGGTACTTGCCGAGCACGATCTCGAGCGGCCGCACCGGGCACGTCATGAGCAGCTCGAACGTCTTCTGGCGGCGCTCTTCGGCGAACAGCCGCATCGACAGGAAGGGCGCGACGAACAGCGTGATGATGAGCACCGTGCCGAGCAGCTGCACGATGACGCCGTCGGTGAGGTTCTTGAACATCGCGTACTCGGGCGGCAGGCGGGCCCAGGTCATCGCGCGGGCGAGCTCCTGGATCTGCTTGAACCCGCCGAGGATGCCGACGAAGAACAGCGACGACAGAAACCCCATCGCGGTGAAGATGATCCACGCGAGGGGGGTGGTGAAGTAGATGCCGAGCTCTTTGCGTGCGATGGCGAGTGCGTTTCGCATGTCGATTCCTCAGGCGGACGTCAGCTTGATGAACGTCTCTTCGAGGCCGCCGTCTTGCGACAGCTTGTCGAGGGTGTCGTTGGCCGCGACCTTGCCGCGGTGAATGATGAGCACGCGGTTCGCGATCGCCTTCACCTCGGGGAGGATGTGCGTCGACAGCACGATCGTCTGCTTGCCCGCGAGCGACTTGATGAGCTCGAGCACCTCGGCGCGCTGCTTCGGGTCGAGGCCCTCGGTCGGCTCGTCGAGAATCATCAGCGGCGGCGACCCGAGCATCGCCTGCGCGAGCCCGACGCGGTGCTGGTAGCCCTTCGAGAGCGCGCCCACGAGGCGGTCGAGCTCGGCGGTCGTGCCGGTCGCTTTGGTGACGCGCTCGATCTCGGTCTTGAGCGTCGAGCCGCCGAGCGCCTTCAGGCGGCCGACGAACGTGAGGTACGAGCGCACCGTCATCTCGGGGTAGAGCGGCGGCGTCTCGGGCAGGTACCCGATGCGCTTCTTCACCTCGAGCGGCTGCTCGAAGACGTCGTAGCCGTCGATCTTCGCCTTGCCCTCGGAGGGCGGCAGAAAGCCCGTGAGGATCTTCATCGTCGTCGACTTGCCGGCGCCGTTCGGGCCCAGAAAGCCGAGGATCTCGCCCTTCTCGACGGTGAAGTTGAGGTGGTCGATCGCGAGGCGGTCGCGGTAGCGCTTGGTGAGGTTCGTGACTTCGATCATCGGCATGCGCTGGTCCCCCTCCGGGGAATCTGAAAACGCGCGGGACTATAGGGAGCGAGATCGCGGAGTCAACGCCGGATCGCGGCAGGCATTCCCACCGCATCGACGCGTGGCGCAGGCGCGTGATACTCGAACGCGCCTTGCGCTCGACGAACGTCGTTCTCGTGGCCGTGGTGTCGTTCGGCAGCCTCCCCTCACTTGCGCAGGTCTGCACCCAGGGGCCGGCGCCGACGCCGAACGGCGTGTACGCCGCTTGCACGAACGTGCCCGTCGGCGGCGCGTGCTCGCTGACGTGCAACTCGGGCTACACGAAGAGTGGCGCAAACCCGACCTGCGTCGGCGGCACGACCTGGAGCGGCGCTCCCACCTGTGTGCCGAACAGCTGCGCGGGCCCTCCGCCGGCCGTCGTGAACGGCACGTACGCGAGCTGCCCCGTCGTGGCTTCGGGCGGCACGTGCGCTCTGACGTGCGCGAACGGCTACGTGAAGAGCGGAGCGGATCAGGTGTGCAACCTCGGCGCGTGGAGCGGGGCGGCGCCGACCTGCGCGCCGAGCTTCTGCGTCGGCCCGCCGGCGTCGACTCCGAACGGCTTGTATGGCGCGTGCACGAACGTGCCCGTGGGCGGCACGTGCTCACTGACGTGCAATCCAGGCTACACGCAGAACGGCGCGAGTCCGGTGTGCGTCGGGGGGACGACGTACAGCGGCTCTCCGAGCTGCACGCCGAATAGCTGCTCCGGTCAGCCGCCGGCTGTCACGAACGGCACGTACGCCAGCTGCCCGGTCGTGGCGTCGGGGAGTACCTGCGCGCTGACGTGCGCGAACGGCTACGTGAAGAGCGGAGCGGATCAGGTGTGCAACCTCGGCGCGGAGGAGGGCGGCGCCGACCTGCGCGCCGAGCTTCTGCGTCGGCCCGCCGGCGTCGACTCCGAACGGCTTGTATGGCGCGTGCACGAACGTGCCCGTGGGCGGCACGTGCTCACTGACGTGCAATCCAGGCTACACGCAGAACGGCGCGAGTCCGGTGTGCGTCGGGGGGACGACGTACAGCGGCTCTCCGAGCTGCACGCCGAATAGCTGCTCCGGTCAGCCGCCGGCTGTCACGAACGGCACCTACGCGATGTGCGCGCCCGCGACGTCCGGCAGCAGCTGCTCGCTCACGTGCAGCCCCGGATACACGAAGACGGGCACCGACCCAGTGTGCACGTTGGGCGTGTGGACCGGCACGCCGCCCGCGTGCGTGCCGAACAGCTGCGTCGGTCAGCCGCCCGCCGTCACGAACGGCACGTACGCGATGTGCTCGCCCGCGACGTCCGGCAGCAGCTGCTCGCTCACGTGCAGCCCCGGCTACACGAAGACGGGCACCGACCCGGTGTGCACGTTGGGCGTGTGGACCGGCACGCCGCCCGCGTGCGTGCCGAACAGCTGCGTCGGTCAGCCGCCCGCCGTCACGAACGGCACGTACGCGATGTGCGCGCCCGCGACGTCCGGCAGCAGCTGCTCGCTCACGTGCAGCCCCGGCTACACGAAGACGGGCACCGACCCGGTGTGCACGTTGGGCGTGTGGACCGGCACGCCGCCCGCGTGCGTGCCGAACAGCTGCGTCGGTCAGCCGCCTGCGGTCATGAACGGCACGTACGCGATGTGCGCGCCCGCGACGTCCGGCAGCAGCTGCTCGCTCACGTGCAGCCCCGGCTACACGAAGACGGGCACAGACCCGGTGTGCACGTTGGGCGTGTGGACCGGCACGCCGCCCGCGTGTGCGCCGAACAGCTGCGTCGGTCAGCCGCCTGCGGTCATGAACGGCACGTATCCGAGCTGCGTCGGCGCGAGCTCCGGTACTTCGTGCCCGCTGACCTGCATGCTCGGCTACTACCCGAGCGGAGCTGACCCGGTCTGCACGCTGGGTGTCTGGACCGGTATGCCGACCTGTCTGCCAGGTTGCGCGTCCAACTCCGGTTGTTCGGGAGCGACGCCGCTGTGCGATCTGGCGAGCCACATGTGCGTCGCGGCCGACGCCGGCACCGAGTGCGCCGACGCCGGCACCGCGTGTGATGGCGGCACGCCCGACGCCGGAGCCACCAGCGACGCGGGCGCCACCAGCGACGCGGGCGCCACCAGCGACGCGGGCATCACCGCCGACGCGGGCATCACCACCGACGCGGGCATCACCACCGACGCGGGCATGACCGCCGATGCAGGCACGGGCACTCCGGCGGACGGCGGCATGGGCGGCCCCGAGCCGGTCGGCTGCGGCTGCTCGAGCTCGCCGCTGCTGCCGCTCATCGCCCTCGGCCTGCTGCTCGGTCGGCGCGCGCGGCGTCGGAACCCCGCGTGACTGGCATTCCTGCTGCAGGTAGAGAGGCCGGCATGAATCGCGTGGTGCAGAAGTTCGGCGGCAGCTCGGTCGCCGACATCGAGAAGATCCGCAAGGTGGCGGCGAGGGTGAAGGCGCGGCGCGAGTCGGGCGCCGAGGTCGTGGTGGTGGTCAGCGCCATGGGCGACACCACCGACGAGCTGCTGCAATTGGCCCGCAAGGTGTCGCACGATCCGCCACGGCGCGAGCTCGACATGCTGCTCACCTGCGGCGAGCGCATCTCGATGGCGCTGCTCTCGATGGCCCTCCAGGAGCTCGGCGTCTCGGCCATCAGCTTCACCGGCTCACAGAGCGGCATCATCACCGACGAGAGCCACGCCCAGGCGCGCATCGTCGAGGTGCGGCCGATGCGCATCGAAGAGGAGCTCGCGAAGGGCAGGGTGGTGATCGTCGCCGGCTACCAGGGCGTGTCGCGCGCGAAAGAGGTGACGACGCTCGGCCGCGGAGGCTCCGATACCTCGGCCGTCGCGCTGGCCGCGGCGCTCGGCGCCGACTGCGAGATCTACTCGGACGTCGACGGCATCTTCAGCGCCGACCCGCGCGTCGTGCCCAGCGCGAAGAAGCTCGAGGAGCTCACACACGAAGAGATGCAGGAGCTCGCCTCCGCCGGCGCCAAGGTCCTCAACGCGCAGGCGGTCGAGCACGCGCGCGAGAAGGGCATCGTGATTCATGCGAAGAGCACGCACACCGCGGGCACCGGCACCGCCATCAAGGCCTCGGTGGCGGCCGGCGGCGGGCGCGTGCGCGGCGTCACGAGCGAAGCCGACGTCTGGGTGTTGGCCGGCGAGGTCGCTCCGGCGCTCGAGTGGCTCGATGCCCGCGCGCTGAAGGGCCGCACGCTCGTGCTCGATGGCCCGCGCGGGATGATCGTGGTGCCGCTGCAGGACGTGCACGGCCCCGAGGCGCTCAAGGCCGAGGTGTCGAAGCTGGGCCTGACGTGCCGCGACGATCTCGGCACGGTGACCTGCGTGGGCACGGGCCTGAACGCCGACTGGTCGGTGATGCGCCGCGCCCTCGCGGTCGCGAAGGCGCTCGGCCTCGAGGTGCACGGCGCTCACGCGTCGTCGCTGCAGCTCACGCTCGTGGTGCCGCGCTCCGGCCTCAAGGAGCTGACGAAGCGCCTGCACGTGGAGCTGATCGGCTGATCAGTCGCCACGCCCACAGGTGCCACAGCGGGAACATCAGGAAGCCGACCGCTACGCACAGTGAGCCGCCGTTCGCCGCCCAGTACGCGACGTAGCCCGTGAACACCGCCGCGGTGATCGCGATCGCGGGGAACCAGCGCTTGCGCGTGAGCGCGGCGAGCACTCCGAGCACCGCCGCGATCGCGAAGGGCAGATACGCCGCGAGCCCCACGCTGCTCGAGTCGGCGCGCGCGAGCGTGTAGCCGCCCCAGATCGCGAACATGACCCCCCAGCCCGCGGTCTGCTTCCACACCTGCTCGAGCACCGCCTCGGGGTCGGCGCCTCCGCCCACGAGTGCGACGCCGTCTTTCGTCACCGCGATCGCCGGCGGAAACGTGGTGCGGCGCACGACGACCTTCGTGCCGTCCGGCAGCGTCACGTCGAAGCCGTCTTTGAGCCGGTCGGCGCCGACGCGCGAGAGCTCCTTGCCCTTGAAGCGGACGATGACCTCGGTGAGCGAGACGTCGAGCTCGAGCTCCTTGGGGCCGTCGGGCTTCAGCGCGTACGGGTAGATGGGCATGGTCGCAATCGGCGGCGGGAGCGCGCGTAACTCACACACATGAGCACGGCACGCAACATGGCGCGGCTGCTGCGGGGCGACGGCGTCAGTGGGCACGGGGGCGATCTGCTCGCGCTGGTCAACTGCGGTGCCTCAGTCGTGATCGGGCTTGGCGTCGGCTTGGCGTCGCACAGCGTCTGCGTCGGCTTCGCGGCGGTGGCGATCATCTTTGGCGGGCTCTTCGCGCTGCTCGCACATCGAGGTGGGCAGAAGGTCGCGGCCGCTGTCGCGGTGCTCGGCGTCGCATTCGGCGCGGGAGCGATCGGGTGGTTCTTCGCCGGCGCCATCGGCGCGGTGGTGCCAGCGCTGGGCGCGGGCGTCATCGCCGCGGCCTGCTACGTGAGCATCATTCGCTCGCTCGCGCGGCTGCCTGCCGACTGGTACTGACGCCGAGCCGACACGCTTCTTAACATTGACCGCTCAGGCCCCCGCGTTACGGATTATTCCCATGCGTGGACTTCCCGTTCGGGCAGTACCGTTGCGAATCGTCGTGAGCGGCAGCGAGCAGCTCACCGAGACGTTGAGCGTGCGCCCTGACGTCGCGCTCGTCTCGCGCGCCGAGGCGACCCTCGACGTCGCGGCCCGCGTCGGGCGCGCCGACGTGCTCATCGTCGACGCCACGCAGAGCCCGGCCTTCGCCTACGAGGCCATTCGCTCGCTCACCGTCGAGACCCCGGTGCTCGCGCTGACCGCGACCGACGACCTGTTGCCCGCCATCGCCGCCGGCGCCAGCGGAGCGCTGCACCGCGACAGCCCCGCCGAGCTCGTGCTCGCCGCCGCCAGCGCCCTGCACCAGGGCCTCGCCGTCTTCGACCGCTCGTTCGTCGAGCGCCTCGTGCCGACCGCGCCCCAGGCCCGGGCCGCCACCGCTCCCCAGCAGGAGCGCGACGACCTCACCCCGCGCGAGCAGGAGGTCCTCGCGCTGCTCGCCGAGGGCCTCTCGAACAAAGAGATCGCCTCGCGCCTCGACATCTCGGACCACACCGCCAAGTTCCACGTGAACTCCATCTTGCAGAAGATGGGCGCCCAGAAGCGGGTCGAGGCCGTCGTTCGCGCCGCGCGGCTCGGCATCATCGATCTCTGACCGTCGTCCGTTCGATTGGACGTCGCGCCGCGTCATCCGTTATAACGGATGAAGGCGCCATGCATAACTTCACCCCCGTTCCAGCACTCGTCGGCGGCATCCTCATCGGGCTCGCCGTCTCGCTCGTCCTCCTCACGCACGGCCGCGCGGCCGGCATCTCGGGCCTGTGGGCCGGAGTGCTCCGCCCCAGCCAGGATCGCGCCTTTCGCGTCTGGTTCTTCGCCGGCCTCGTCGCGACCGGCCTCGCCGTTCGCTTCTTCTTCCCGCAGGCGTTCGGCACCGGCGTCGCCGCTCCGCTCGGCCTCACGGTCGCGGCCGGTCTGCTGGTCGGTTACGGCACGCGCCTCGGAGGCGGGTGCACGAGTGGCCACGGCGTCTGCGGCAACAGCCGGCTCGAGGTGCGCAGCATCGTCGCGACCATCACGTTCATGCTGACCGGCGCCATCGCGGTCTTCGCCCTGAGGGCCCTGTCATGAAGTCAAACCTCGTCGCGCTCGCCGCCGGAGCGTTGTTCGCCGCAGGCCTCGCCGTCAGCGGCATGGCCCAGCCCGCGAAGGTGCAGGGCTTCCTCGACATCACGGGCCAGTGGGACGCGAGCCTCGCGTTCGTGATGATCGGCGCCATCGGCGTGCACGCGGTCGCGGTGCGCCTCATCGCGCGCCGGCGCGCGCCGCTCTTCATGCCGACGTTTCAGCCGCGGGCCGCGCAGGTGATCGACGGGCAGCTCCTCGCCGGAGCCGCCATCTTCGGCGCCGGCTGGGGCCTCGCGGGCTACTGCCCGGGCCCGGCGTTCGTCTCGGCTGGGGGCGTGTCACCGAACGCGCTCGTCTTCGTCGCCGCGATGACGGTCGGCATGTTGGTGCACCGGGTGTTCCACCAGCGCACCCGCGCCGCGACCAACCCTGCCTGATCGGGTGATTTGTCCGGCGGCGGGGGTCCGTACCCTTCGCTCATGGACTTTTCATCCGTCGTCGAAAACACAGGCAAGAGCATCGTTCGCGTCGAAGGCCGGCGCACGCGCCCCAGCAGCGGAGTCGTCTGGGCCCCCAACCGCATCGTCACCGTCGCGCACGCGATCGATCGCGAGGGCGACCTCGTCGTCGGCCTCGAAGGCGTCGAGCACAAGGCGAAGCTCAAGGGCAAAGACTGGGGCACCGATCTGGCGCTGCTCGAGGTCGACGCGGTGTTGCCGGCGGCGCAGCTCGACGACGGCGCGGGCGTGAAGGTCGGGCAGCCGGCGCTGCTGCTCGCGCGGCCGGGCGAGACGGTGCGCGCGACGAGCGGCATCATTCAGTCGCGGGGCAACAAGCCGTGGCGCACGCAGCGCGGTGGTGAGATCGACCGGTACCTCGAGACCGACGCGGCCCACCAGCCGGGCTGGTCGGGCGGGGCGCTCGTCGCGGCCGACGGCAAGGTGCTCGGCATCACCTCGACAGGGCTGATGCGCGGCTCGTCGCTGACAATTCCGGTGCCGACGGTGCGCCGCGTGATCGCGCAGCTCGAGCAGCACGGCCAGGTGCGCCGGAGCTGGGTCGGCCTCTCGCTGCAGCCGGTGCGGCTGCCCGACGACGTGCAGAAGCAGACCGGCGAAGAGATCGGCCTGCTCGTGGTCGGCGTCGAGAAGGGCGGCCCGGGCGAGAAGGCGGGCATCGCGTACGGCGACACCGTGCTGCACCTCGGCGACGACACCGTGAAGTCGCTGGAAGACTTCTACCTGTGGATGCGGCAGGACCGCGTCGGCCAGACGTTCGCCGCGAAGGTCTGGCGCAACGGCAAGCTCGACACCGTGCAGGTGACGCTCGGAGCGCGGCCGTGAGCCCGCTCGAGCTGTTCAGCGACGAGCTCGAGAAGCTCGTGCAGCGCGCCGCGCCGGGAGTTCTCGCGATCGAAGATCGGCGCGGCCACGGCACGGGGCTGCTCTTCACGCCCGACGGCTACGCGCTGACGAACGCGCACGTGACGAAGCGGCAGAGCGCGATGCGCGTGCGCTTCAACGATGGCGAAGAGACGACGGCCGACGTCATCGGCCGCGACGAGGTCACCGACCTCGCGGTGCTGAAGACGGGCAGGGCGGGCACTCCGCTGCCGCTCGCCGAGGCTGGAGCGGTGCGCGTCGGCCAGGTGGTGGTGGCGCTCGGGCACCCGTACGGCTTCGAGCGCAGCGTCACGCTCGGCGTGGTGAGCGCGGTCGAGCGGCGCTTGCCGGGGCGCGACGGAGCCGTGCTCGACGGGCTCATTCAGACGGACGCGGCGATCAACCCGGGCAACTCGGGCGGGCCGCTGCTCTCGGTGCGCGGGCAGGTGGTCGGCATCAACACGGCGATGCTGCCGTTCGCGCAGGGCATCGGGTTCGCGGTGCCGGCGGCGACGGCGGCCTGGGTCGCGGCGCTGCTCATGCGCCACGGCGAGGTGCGGAGGCGTTACCTCGGCATCGCGGCGCGCAACGAGTCGCTCAAGCCCGAGCTGGCCGCCGAGGTCGGGCAGCACCGCGGCATTCGCGTGATGGAGGTCGGCCGCGGCTCGCCTGCAGGTGAACGGCACGCAGGTGTCGACGATCGAAGATCTGCAGCGCACGATGGCGATTGATTCGGCGAGCGAGTTCTCGCTGACGGTGTGGAAGGGCGGGGCGCGGACGCAGAGGACCGTGAGACCGACGCTTCGCCAGGCGGCGTAGGCACACCCCACACGGGTAGGGGCCCGCGTTCGTTGAAGGGCCCGGGTCAGGGCCGGGCGACTGGGAAGGGAGCTCGCGTGACGGGACTGCGTGCCGTGGACCTGTCGCTCCCAGAACCCGCCCCGGTCACGGGCCCCTGAACGATCGCGGGCCCGTCCCCAAGCCCGTACCAGGCCCCGTAGCCCAGCCCCGTACCCCGGCCCGGGCCCTTACCCGGCCTTTTTCTCGGCCGCGGCCAGAGCGATCTTCCGGCTCTCGGGCGTCGCCTCGAGCCCCTCCGCCGCCATATAAATGATGTTCCGCGTGCCCTTCTTGCCGCGGTACATCGCGCGATCCGCAAAATCGACCAGCACGTCTTTCTCTTCGGCGTGCTCGGGGTAGCTCGCGACGCCGATGCAGGTCGTCACCGACAGCGAGAAGCCCTCACGCGCGAGGAACCGGTGCCCCTCGACCGTGCGCCGAATGCGCTCGGCGACCTTCAGCGCTCCGCCCGAGTCGGTGCCGCGCAGCAGCATCACGTACTCGTCGCCGCCCCACCGGCACACCACGTCGTTGTCGCGCACGCACGCCTTCACGATGCGCGCGACCTCGGCGAGCAGCTTCGAGCCGACCACGTGACCGTGCGTGTCGTTGATGCTCTTGAAGTAGTCGAGGTCGCAGAACAGCAGCGAGAACGGCTTCGACGACGTCGTCGCGTTCTTCAGCTCTTTGTCGAGCACCAGCTCGAGGTAGCGCCGGTTGAACAGGTGCGTGAGGTCGTCGAGGTAGACGAGGTCTTCCACCGCAGCGAACCGGCCCAGGTTCCGCAGCGCGAGCGCGAGGTGCCTCGCGAGAAACGGCGCCGAGTCGTGCGTCGCCGCCGTCACCTCGCCGTGAAACGTCAGCACCGCCGCGCCGTACGGCTTCTCTTCGTCCGTCGCCGGCACCACGAACACCGACTTGAACGGCGACGGCAGCGCCTCGAGCTTCAGCTTGCGGCCCGCAGGCCCCGCATCCGACAGCGCGCCCGTGACGGGCTCCTTCAGGAGCGGCGCCAGCAGCGCCACCTCGTCGGCGGTGAGCCCCGCGCTGCCCGTCAGGTTCAGCGTGCCGTCGCTCTGCCGCACGAACAGCATCGCGCCCGAAGAGCCGCACACGTGCTGAAAGGCCTGCGTCGCCACCTCGGCGATGCGTTCTTTGTCGAGCAGCGTGGCGATGCGCTGCCCCGTCTCGAGCAGATCGACGTGCCGGCGAAGCTCTTCGTTCTCTTTGAGCAGCGAGCGTGTCGTCAGCGCCCGCGTCGCCGAGTGCGCGAGCACCTCGGGGTTGATCGGCTTCACGAGGTAGTCCGACGCGCCGCTCTTGATGGCCCGCACCGCCGGGTCGACCTTGTCGAGCGCCGTGATCACCACCACCTCGACGCCCGGGTAGTTCGCCTTCACGAACTGCAACAGCTCCATGCCGTCGCCGTTCGGCAAGATCAGGTCCGTCACCACGAGATCGAACGGGTACTTCTCGAGGGCCTCACGCGCCTCAGCCGCGTTGCTCACCGCGTGCACGGCGTGGCCCGCCCCCGTCAGGAAGTCGGAGTACAGCATCCGCGCGACCTTCTCGTCGTCGACGAGCAGCACCTGAGCCATGGCAGAGCCTGCTTTAGCGTAGTCTCGCGCCCAAAGTGGCGTTCGAAAAAGGCCAGCGCCTCTCGCTGCTCGTCGAAGCCGGTTCCGCCCGGTACGCGATCGACGCGACCCACGTGCTCGAGGTGTCTCCGCCCGACCCCTCGGGCGAGTCGCTGCATGGCCACATGCAGCTCAAAGATCTCTCGGCGCTCCTCGGCGGCCCGCCCGAACAGCGGCCCGGCACCGCGGTCGTACTCGACGTGAGCCCCACGCTCGCCGTGCGCGTGCGCCGGGTCTTCGAGGTCACCGACATCGCCGAGGCTCCCCGCCACCCGTTGCCGAGCCGCCTCGTGCGCCGCCTCGAGCCCGCAGTGCGCGGCGTGCTCGAGGTCGGCGGCGCCCTCTACTTCGAGCTCGACGCCGAGCAGGCCGCGAAGGGCCTCGAGGCCGACCCGCCCGAGCTGCTCGACGGAGGCCGCGTGCCGTTCGCGCCCGAGCCCGATCGCTCGCTCGTCTTCGAGTCGCAGGGCATTCGCCTCGCCGTGCCGCTCGCGTCCGTCTCGCAGGTCGTCAGCGCCGGCGACCGGCTCTGCGCGCTGCCGCACGAGGGGCCGCTCAAAGGGCTCGTGCTCCACCAGCAGCACCTGTGGCCCGCGTACAGCGTGCCGGGCATGAGCGGAGGCAGCTCCGAGGTCGAGCCGCTCGCGGTGCTCGTCGAGGTCGAAGGCGAGGGCCTCGGTCTGCTCGCCACGAAGGCGTTCGGAGTGCTCGCGAAGGGCGCGTTACAAGGCGCGCACGTGCTCGATCTGCCGCGCTTGTTTTCTTGATTGCGCGTTTGCGCGACTCGTACACTCGTTCCATGCCGAAGAATGTGTTGATCGCCGACGACTCGCTCACCATGCGCAAGGTCATCGGCATGGTGCTCGCGAACGAGGACTTCCAGCTCACGTTGGTCGACAACGGGCTCGAGGCGATCCAGCGCGCGAAGGACATGCGCCCCGACGTCGTGCTCGCCGACGTGATGATGCCCGGCAAGACCGGCTACGAGGTCTGCCAGCTCCTCAAGCAGGATCCGAGCACCAGCCACATTCCCGTCATGCTGCTGGCCGGCACGTTCGAGCCGTTCGACGAGAACCGAGCGCGCGCCGCCGGCGCCGACGCGCACATCGTGAAGCCGTTCGAGAGCCAGGCGTTCATCGACAAGGTGCGCGGCCTCGTCGGCATGGCGCCCGGCGTCGCGATGTCTCCGACGTACGCGCCGGTCTCGACCAGCGGGCCGGTCGCCGCGCGGCCGGCGGCTCCCGGTGGGCCGCCGCCGGGTCAGCCGATGCAGCCCCGGCCGATGCCGGGCCCGCAGGGCATGCCGGGTCAGCCGATGGCGCGGCCTCCGGGTCCCGGGATGCCGCCGGGGCAGGGCATGCCGATGCGCCCCGGAGTCCCGCCGGGCACGGTCCCGGGCATGCGCAACCCGATGATGCCGGGCGCGCCGGGCATGCCGATGCGGCCGCCGGGGCCTCCGGGCTCGATTCCTCCGGGCACCGTGCCGGGCATGCGCAACCCGATGATGCCGCAGGGGCCGGGCCAGCCGATGGCGCGGCCGCCGGGCATGCCGGGCATGCCGCCTCCGGGTGGAGCGCCGGGCTTCCCCCGCCCGCCGGGTGGGCCGATGCCGGGCGCCGGGGTGCCTCCGCGCCGCGATCCGTTCGGGCTGGGCGGGCCTGTGGGGCCTCAGCCCGGCCGGCCGATGCCGGGTGGCCCTCCGCCCCAGCAGCACCAGCAGCGCACCGAGTCGCTCTCGCTCGACGATCGACCCGCCGACGGCGGCGAGGCGGCCTTGCGCGCGGCGCTGTCGAAGGCCTCGAAAGAGGTCATCGAGAAGATCGCGTGGGAGGTCGTGCCGCAGCTGGCGGAGACGATCATCCGGGAAGAGCTCGATCGGCTGATCAAGGACCGCGAGACGAAGCACTGAGGTAGCGGGGCTTTTCCCTGGACGTCAGAACCGGCTCAAGTAGACAGTCGCGCTCTACGTGAGCGAGCTGTCACCTTCATACGATCCCACCGACGTCGAGAAGCGTTGGTACCCCTTCTGGATGGAGAAGGGCTACTTCCGCGCCGAGCCGACGTCGACGAAGCCGCCGTACTCCATCGTGCTGCCGCCGCCGAACGTCACCGGCAGCCTGCACCTCGGCCACGCGCTGACAGCGACGGTTCAAGACGTGCTGAGCCGGTGGAAGCGCATGTCCGGCTTCAACGTGCTCTGGCTGCCCGGCACCGATCACGCCGGCATCGCGACACAGATGGTGGTCGAGCGCGAGCTCGAGAAGCAGGGCCTCAAGCGCCGCGAGCTGGGCCGCGAGGCCTTCGTGAAGCGCGTCTGGGAGTGGAAAGAGCAGTACGGCGCCCGCATCGGCGAGCAGCACAAGGTGCTCGGCGCCTCGCTCGACTGGAGCCGCGAGCGCTTCACGCTCGACCCCGGCGTGTCGAAGGCCGTGATCGAGGTCTTCGTGAAGTTGCACGAAGAGGGCCTCATCTACCGCGCCCAGCGCCTCATCAACTGGGACCCGAAGCTCCAGACCGCCGTGTCGGATCTCGAGGTCGAGAACGAAGAGAAGAACGGCACGCTCTGGCACATCGCGTACCCGGTGAAGGGCACCGACGAGAAGCTCACCGTCGCGACGACCCGCCCCGAGACGATGCTCGGCGACACCGCCGTAGCGGTGCACCCCGACGACCCGCGCTTCAAGCACCTCATCGGCAAGAAGGCCGTGCTGCCGCTCGTCGGCCGCGAGATCGACATCATCGGCGACGCCCAGCTCGTCAGCATGGAGTTCGGCACCGGCGCCGTGAAGGTGACGCCCGCGCACGACTTCAACGACTACGCGACCGGCCAGCGCCACAAGCTGCCGATGATCTCGATCTTCGACGAGCGAGGCCACGTGAACGCCGAGGGCGGGCCGTACGCCGGGCTCGAGCGCTTCGCCGCCCGCAAGAAGGTGGTCGAAGATCTCACCGCCCAGGGCCTGCTCGTGAAGGAAGAGCCCTACAAGCTCTCGCTGCCGGTCAGCCAGCGCAGCGGCGTGCCGGTCGAGCCGCGCCTCTCGCGCCAGTGGTTCATGAACGTCGAGGGCATGGCGAAGGCCAGCGTCGACGCCGTGAAGCGCGGCGACACCAAGTTCGTGCCGCAGTCGTGGGAGAACACGTTCTTCCACTGGATGAACAACATTCAGCCCTGGTGCATCAGCCGCCAGCTCTGGTGGGGTCACCAGATCCCCGCGTGGTACCCGGTGAAAGACGGCAAGCCCGACACCGACGGAGAGCCGAAGGTGTCGCGCACGAAGCCCGACGGCGACTGGGCGCAAGACCCCGACGTGCTCGACACGTGGTTCAGCTCGGGCCTCTGGGCGTTCTCGACGCTCGGCTGGCCCGAGCAGACCGCCGAGCTCAAGACCTTCTACCCGACGTCGGTCATGGAGACCGGCCACGACATCATCTTCTTCTGGGTCGCCCGCATGATGATGCTGGGCATCCACTTCCTGAAGGACGTGCCGTTCAGAACGGTGTTCCTGCACGCGATGGTGCGTGACGAGAACGGCAAGAAGATGTCGAAGACGCAGGGCAACGTGATCGACCCGCTGCACGTCGTGCGCGGCGCCAAGGTCGACGAGCTCGGCGCGATGTACCAGAAGAAGTACAAAGACGGCCTGCCCGCGTACGGCGCCGACGCCCTGCGCTTCACGCTCGCGCAGCTCACGCAGCAGGGTCGCGAGATCCGCCTCGCGTTTCAGCGCATCGAGGGCAACAAGAACTTCGCGAACAAGATCTGGAACGCGTCGCGCTTCGCGCTGATGCGCATGGAGTCGTTCCACGCCGGCAGCACGTGGATCAAAGACCGCCCGCTCTCGCTCGCCGACCGGTGGATTCTCTCGCGCCTCAACCGCACCGTCGGCCAGGTGCAGACCGCGCTCAGCGGCTTTCAGATCAGCGACGCCGCCAACGCCATCTACCAGTTCCTCTGGCGCGAGCTCTGCGACTGGTACATCGAGCTCGCGAAGGGCCCGCTGTACGGCACCGACGAGAAGGCGAAAGAGACCACGCGCGCCGTGCTCGTGTTCGCGCTCGACACCGTCTACCGGCTCTTGCACCCGTTCATGCCGTTCATCACCGAGGAGCTGTGGCAGCGGCTCCCGATGGATCGCAAGACCGAGTCGATCACCATCGCCGAGTACCCCTCGGGCGACCGGCGGCTCGACGACCCGGCCGCGGAGACCGAGATGAAGCCCCTCATCGAGGTGATCGAGGGCATTCGCGCGATCCGCGGTGAGAGCGGCATTCCGTTCAGCACCAAGCTTCAGGCGCAGGTGCAGAGCCCGTCGTCCGACGTGCGCTCGACGCTCGAGAAGTGGCGCTCGTACGTGATGCCGCTCGCGGGCCTCTCGTCGCTCGAGGTCGGCGCGCCGGGCCGCAAGCCGTCGCAGTCCGCCGCCGACATCCGCGCCGAGATGGAAGTGTATGTTCCCCTCGCCGGAGTCGTGAACCTGGACGCCGAGCGCGACCGCCTCAAGAAAGAGATCGTCCGCGCTCAAGGAGAGCTCGCCGCCGTGAACAAAAAGCTCGAGAACCCCAACTTCGTGCAGAACGCTCCCGCCGAGGTCGTCGAGAAAGACAAGGCTCGCGTCGGTGAGCTCGGCGACCGCGTCGCCCGCCTCGAAGAGAACCTCGAGCGCCTGTCGCCCGACGCCGAGGTCCGCATCGCCGCCCCGGTCGCGGGACCCGTCGATCTGCGCGCCGAGCTGAAGGAAGAGCTCCAAGACGTGAAGCCTCCGCCTGAGGTGGATCCCCAGGTGAAGGACGCCCTCGCCAAGCTCCGCGAAGGCACCAAAGAGGGCCTCTCGCCCCAGGACCACCGCGACCTCGGCGTCGCGTACATGAACATGGGCCTGGTGGATGACGCCGTCCGCGAGTTCAGCGCCGCCACCGACGGTGAGAAGAAGCCTGCCGCCAAGAAGAAGAAGGCGACGGCGGCCAAGAAGAAGGCCGCGCCGAAGAAGAAGGCGAAGCCCGCAGCAAAGAAGAAGGTCGTCGCCAAGAAGAAGCCGGCGAAGGCGAAGAAGAAGCCCGCCAAGGCGAAGAAGAAGCGCTGACGCCCCTCACCCTGTCCCTCTCCCCTACGAGGGGAGAGGGGACTCTCGATGAACGCTGACGCCTACCTCGATCGTCTGATTGATCTCGCGCTCGACGAAGATCTCGGCGCCGCCGGCGACGTCACCACCGACGCCTTGATCGACCCCAAGGCCCAGGGCCGCGGCGAGCTCTGGGCCAAGGAGCAGATGGTCCTCTCGGGCCTCCACGCCTTCCAGCGCGTCTTCGAGCGCTTCGACCCCACCGTCGAGGTCACCCTCGACGACGAAGATGGCGAGTGGATTCTGCGCAAGCGCCGCGTCGCCCGCCTGTTCGGCCCCCTGCGCTCGCTGCTCATCGCCGAGCGCACCGCCCTCAACATCGTTCAGCGCATGTCGGGCATCGCCACCATGGCCGCCCGCGCCGCCGAGGCGGTCAAGGGCACCAAGCTCAAGGTCCTCGACACCCGCAAGACGTCGCCCGGCATGCGCTCGCTGTCGAAGCTCGCCGTGCGCCACGGCGGCGCGTGGAACCACCGCTTCGGCCTGTTCGACGGCATCCTCATCAAGGACAACCACATCGCAGCGGTCGGCGGCTCGGTCACCGAGGCGCTCAAGCGCGCTCACGCGAAGGCGCCGCGGCTCGTGAAGATCGAGGTCGAGATCACGCGGCTCGAGCAGCTCGACGACGCCATCGACGGGGGCGCTCACGTCGTGCTGCTCGACAACATGAGCGATCAGCTCATCGCCCAGGCCGTGAAGAAGGCGAAGGGCAGGGTGGAGCTCGAGGTCTCGGGCGGCGTCACCCTCGAGCGGCTGCCCGCGCTCGCGAAGCTCGGCGTCGACTACGTCTCGCTCGGCGCGCTGACGCACTCGGCGCGCGCGATGGATCTGTCTCTCGAGATTCTCGGCCCGAAGTCGTCGTCGCGATGATCTCGGCGCTCGCCCTGGTGCTCGCGGCCGCGCCCGCCGAGTGCCGGGTCGGCGCGTTCGTCTACGGCCTCTCGCAGTTCAACGTCGCGGCCCAGACCGTCGACGTCGACCTCTACGTCTGGGTGTCGTGCCCCAAGGGCACCGACAAAGAGGCGATGAAGCTCGCTGTCGTCGGCGCCTCGAACGAGGTGCGCGACGATCTCTACGAAGACGACATCGACGACCGGCTCTACCGGTACGAGCGCATCCGCGCGACCCTGCGCGTCGCTCAGGATCTGCGGAAGTACCCCTTCGATCTGCAGAAGGTGTTCATCGATCTCGAGTCGTCGCGCTTGTCGGTCGACAACATCACGTTCACGCTCGACGACGACCCCGCGATGGTGCGCCGGCCGAAGTGCTGCATCGACGACTCGGTGCAGCTCTCGGAGTGGACCATCACCGAGGTGCTGCCCGCAGCCGAGGTGCACGCCTACGAGACCCGCTTCGGCATTCACGACCCGACGATCAAGGCGCAGTCGTACGCGCGGCTGAGCATCGACATCGTCGCCGAGCGCATCGTCGCGCCGTACCTCTTGAAGGTGTTGTTCCCGCTCTTCCTGATCCTCGCGGTCGCCTACCTGACCTGGTGGTTCAAGCCAGACGACGTCGACGCCGTGACGTCGCTGCTCGTGACCTGCCTGCTCGCGGCCGTGGCGCTCCACCTCGCGCAGGCCACGTCGCTGCCGAACGTCGGGTACCTCGTGATGAGCGATTGGTTCTTCCTGCACGCGTACGCGATGCTGCTCGTCATGCTCGGCCTGTTCACCGCCGGCTACCGCTGGTCGTCGTCCGAGCAGGCCGAGCGCGCGGTGAAGCTGCAGCGCGCCGCGCGAGCGGTGCTGCCCGTGCTGCTCGTTGCCGGCTGGGTGGCGCCGATCGCGCTGCGATGACGAGTCCCCTCTCCCCTTGTAGGGGAGAGGGACAGGGTGAGGGGGCAGTTGAGCGCTACTTTGCGCCACTGCAGCCGTCGGTCACCGAAGCGTGCAGGCGCGCTCCCTCGCGAGCGATCTCTTCGAGCGTGCGCGGCTTCCCGTCGCCCGACTTCGGGAACACGAGGTACCGAATGCCCGCGCTCGTGCCCCCGCGCTTCGGGTCGCTCTTCACGTCGAGCCCCGCCGCCAGCGCGATCGAGCCTTCGCCCAGCTTGTCCTTCGGCCCGATGTCCGCCACCTGCGCGTAGACGACGCGGCCGTTCTTCTCGTTCACGACCGCCGCGAAGTCGCCCAGCCTCGCGCCCTGCTTGAGCAGCTGCGGCGGCAGCACCACGTACGGCACCTTGCCCGAGTCCACGTAGCGGCGCGGGTCCGTCGCCTCGTACCGCTTGTCTTCCAGCGACGTCGTCGAGACGTAGTAGCCCGGATACGGGTCCGCGGCGGTTTGAACCACCGGTGCTCCGTCTCTCGTCACCACGCCCCACCAGTTCCCCGGCTTGCCTGCGTTCGCGAGGTGGTCGAGGCCCTTGCCGTCGGGGCCGTACGCGTTCGGCGCTCCGTCGGCGTCGATCGCCAGGCCGCTGGCGTAGATGAACGCGCCGTTCGGTGACTTGAAGACGGTCACGGCTCCGATCGAGGTGAGGGTCTCGCACGGCTCTGCGGCTGCTGCGCCGCAGATGAGGCACGTGATGACTGCAGCGCTTCTCATGCTGGCTCCTTTTCGCCGCGGTCGTCCGCGGTCGAATCGGCGCTCTGCATGTTCACGGCCACCGCGCCCCTCACCCTGTCCCTCTCCCCTACGAGGGGAGAGGGGACTCGTTTCGGGCTTCAGCTGAAGGTGCGGACATCGCCGTGCGCGACGTACTTTGCGATGCCGCTCTTGCGCCCGCCCGTGTGGTCGACGCTCGGCACCGTCACGAGCTCCCACGACGGCAGCACCACCGCGGTCAGCCCGCCGCCGTAGACCGCTCCCGTGTCGATGCCGACGGCGTGCTCGGTGACCAGCGGCTTCGTCAGCACCGAGTGCCCGAAGATCAGCCGCTCGGGCCCCGACCAGTAGTTCGTCCAGAACTGGTGATCCTCGGGCGCCTTCGACGGCCAGTAGCTCTTCTTCGCCGGCGGCTTGATGCTCTGAATGTGGAGGAAGTGGTGCGTGTCCTGCGCATCCAGCGGCACGCCCGGGTACGCGCCGGCATGCACGACCGCCGCCCCGTGCTCGGGCAGCCGAATCAGCGCCGGCAGCTTCGCCAGGTACGCGTAGTGCCGATCTTCGAGCGCGTCGCGCGTGCGCAGATGATCCGGCGACAGCTTCTCGGCCGCCCGCTTTCTCTGCTGCAGGTGCTTCTCTTCGTGGTTGCCGAGGATGCACTCGTGCTGCATCGCGAGCTCGACGCACTCGCGCGGTTTGGGGCCACGGTCGACCAGATCGCCCGCGAAGATCACGCGGTCGGATGCCTGCACCGCCAGCTTCGACAGAAGCGCCAGGGCCTCGTCGTAGCAGCCGTGCAGATCTCCGATGACGATGGTGCGGTTCATGGCGAAGAGACCGGGCGCTCTACCCTTGAGCTAGCCGCGCCACACGGGCGCGCGCGCCGGACTCGAACCGGCATCTCCCAGGTTACCTTGGGAAAAAAAGTGTGACGCTCGAGTGGTGAAGCCACAAGAGTAGTGTCCTGGGCCGCTAGACGATTCCCGCATACGAGAGCGGGAAGCGGGATTCGAACCCGCGTCTCTGCCGTGGAAGGGCAGTGTGCGTGTACGGCCTCACCGGCCGAGCGTCAAAAGAGGTGCGGCGAAGCTCGCCGCGAAGAAAAAAGTGCCCGAGTGGGAAAGCCGTCGAAAAGCTCGTTTATGAGACGAGAGGTCAGCCATTGACCAAGTTCCCCATAAAAGTGGGGAACCCCTGGATTCGAACCAAGGATCAGGCGTGTAAGGCCTTACCGGGCGGGCACTGGCTCGGGCATCCGAGTGCGGGGTCCACAGGTTTCAGACCGAAGTCATGAGCGTGTAGGGACAACTCGCGGCCGGATACTCCAGCCAGTGCGGCGAACCTCATCGGCTCGCCATCGATACGCACTCAAAGACGTGAGCCCGGCACAGTCCTGACCGGCATTTTCCCGGGCATTTTGAGCCCGGTGGCCCGGTCAGGAATCTGAGGCGGGGGCCGTCAGGCCCCATGTATGGTGCAAGCCTTCAGCCCATGCTCACCGACGACGAGCTGTTCGCCGAAATCTCCCGCAGTCGCATCGAAGGCAAAGACTTCACCCGCCCCCTCGGGGAGCTCGTCGGGCGGTGGAGAGACGCTTCCACCACGGTCGTTCGCCGGGTGCAGGGAGCGTTCATGAGAGGCTCCCCCGACGACGCCGACGAGATCTTCCAAGATGCCGTCGTGAAGTTCATGTCGCGGGGCCTCGAACAGTTTCGCGGAGTCTCGGAGCAGGTCCCCGGTAAGGCTGCCTCTCCCAAGACGTTCTTTCTCCGCATCGTGAAGCACTGCGCGATCGACCGGTACCGCCGGCAGCGCGAAGACCTCGAAGACCACCGGGGCTACGACAGCGAAGACGACGTGCCCGAGGTCTCGCGGCACGAGGCCGCCCGGGCCGTCAAAGAGTCCCAGGCGAAGGAAGACAAGAGCGAAGCCCAGGAAGAGTACTGGGCCGCGTATCGCCGGCTTCAGGTCGAGCACCCCAACGAAGCCGCCGCCTGGGACCTGTACCACCACCAGGACGTCGAGGATCACGCCGAGTGCGCGCGGCTCCTCAACATCAGCGTCGCCAACTCCTACAAGCGCGTCAGTCGCGCTCAGGCCTGGCTCAAGCTTTACCTCCTCGAGACGAGGAACAAGGAGCAGTGAAGATGGAACCGATCACCCGTTATCAGGCACGCAAAGACGAGCTCGAGGCACTCAAGGGCGAGCTCGAGAATCAGCAGCGCAAGGGAGACCCCGGCCCCGTCGCCCAGCGCGTGCTCGAAGCCGCGGGAGATCTGTTGCGCCGAAGGCTGCGCGTACCCTGTGACGGCGCCCTCATCGAGGCGGCCCTCAAGGCGCTCACCGGCGAGGGGCTCAAGTCGTACGCCGACGGGCTCAACGTCGACGAGCTTCGCTCCCGCGTGCAGCGCTGTGCCGACGAGGCCGTCGAGGCCGCGCTCCCCGACAGCGACGAAGACTCCAGCACGTGGACAGCCTGGGCCATGCAAGGCCTGCTCGCCCGAGATCGCGCCGAGTCGGCCGTCTGCGCCCTGCAGCACCTCTCGAAGTTGGGTCGCCCCGAGGCGACCTCGATTCACACGCGGCTCCAGGCCGCGCTCACGAAGCTCGATGCGAACACGAAGTCCCTCGCGGCAGCTCTGACGGCACTCAACGCCTCGCGCCGCACCGAACGAGATCTCCTCGACCCCGATTTCAGAGCCGCAGCCTGGTGGTTCAGCCACCGCGCGGACGCCGCCGACGACGGCCTCGTGAAGGCCCTCGGCTCCGAAGACGCCAAGCTCACCGGCGCCGAAGCCTCGGCCGCCTCAGACGTGCTCAAGCCTCGCAAGCGCCCCGTCTCGTTCGACGAGCTGTTCCGCTTCGATCTCGGCCTCGCCACCGACGCCGAAGAGGCCTTCATCGCCGCCCAGAAGAAGTCGAACCCCGAGCTCGCCCGTGCCCTCGCCGCGATGGAGGAAGGCGAGCGCGCCATCCTCGAGCTCACCGGCGCAGGTCCCTCGACCCCGGACAACGTCCGCCAGCTCCGGAGGGCTGCAGGTCAAGGCTCCACCGCTTCCGCTCCCTCCAAGGGCTCTGGGCAGGTCGTCGAAGAGCGGCGAGAGTTTCGAGTCCTCCTCTTTCGGAGATCATCGAACGTACACCTCGTCGTTCAGCCCCTGCGAGACGGAGCCCTCGCCGCTGCAGCAGTCTTCCTCCCCGACGCTCCCGAGGTCGCCCGCCCGTCGCACGCCACGGAAGCCGGGCTCGACTTCGAGCTTGGACCCGAAAAGCAGCTCGACCGGGTCACCGCTCGCGTGGTGGTGACGTTGAAGGGCGGTCGCTCGGCGACGCTCGCCGTGAAGCTCTGACCAGCGGGCTCTTCAGCTGGGCCAGGTAGCCCTCGGGCACCGGCTCGGTCGAGCCGTACGCGCTCGGCCAGTCTTGCGGCAGCCGCAGCGTTCCGAACAGGCGATCGACGAACGGGAAGAGCCCCGCGAAGTTGCAGTCGGCGCCGCCCGCATGGTGCCAGTGGTGGAAGAACGGCGTCGAGACCACGCGCTGCAGCCACCGCAGTCGGAAGCGCACGTTCGCGTGCAGGAAGATCGCCCACAGCACGACGACGACCAGCGCTCCGCCCGTGATGAGCGGCGAGAAGCCCAACAGCCGCAGCGCCGCGAACCCGAGCGTACGCCCCAGCACCTGATCGAGCGGGTGCACCCGCACCGCCGCCAGCCAGTCGAGGTGCTCGCTCGAGTGGTGCACCGCGTGAATGCGCCACAGCAGCGGCACCCGGTGCATCGCCCGGTGCGCCCAGTAGCCCGTCACCTCGACGATGAGCAGCGCCGCCGCCCACTGCAGCGCCTTCGGCCAGCTCGCCACGAAGTCTTCGGCCCGCTCGCTCACCAGCGGGTTCGTCACCGCGATCGCCAGCCCGACCGGGATCACCGTCAGCAGCTCCGACAAGGTGTGGCTCACGAAGAAGTGCACGGCGTCGGTGCGCCAGCCGCGCCGGAGGATCTTCGCCGGCCGCAGGCCGAAGCGCCGCTCGAGCGGCACGAAGATCGCGGCGACCACGCCCATGCCGATCAGCTTGTCCATGCGTGCTCCAGCACCTCCTGCATGGCCTTCGACAGACCCAGCGGCCCGGTCTCGCCTTCGGTCACCCAGCGGCACTCGCTGTAGCCCTGAACACGCTCGAGCCGCCCGCGCGATTGCAGCGGGTACAGCTGGAGCACCAGGTCGCGGTGGGTGAGGGTGCGCTCGACGGTCGCGAGCCGCTCGCCCACCGTGCCGCCCAAGAGCTCGGCGAGCGCCTCGGGCGTCGGCGCCGTCGGCAGCTCCCACAGGCCGCCGAACAGCCCCTTCTCGGGCCGCCGCGCCAGGAGCACGCGGTCTTTGCGCCGGCAGATCGCGACCGCCAGCTCGAGCCGCTTCCGCGCCGCCCGCACCTTCGCCGGCGGCAGCTCGTCGATGCGCCCGGTCTTCAGCGCCTGGCAGTGCGCGCTCACCGGGCACAACAGACACAGCGGCCCCTTCGGAAGGCAAACGGTCGCGCCGAGCTCCATGAGCGCCTCGTTCAAGGTGCCGGGGCGCGGGCCTTTGACGAGGGCCTCGGCCTCGGCCCACAGCCGCTGCTCGCGCGCCTTGTCGCCGGGCAGGCCGTCGATGGCGTGCACGCGCGAGAAGACCCGGGCCACGTTGCCGTCGACGATCGGAGCCTCTTCGCCGAACGCGATCGACGCCACCGCTCCGGCCGTGTAGCGCCCGAAGCCGGGCAGCTCGCGCAGGGCCGCGGCCGTGCGGGGGAGCTGGCCGCCGTGCTCGGTCGCGATCTGCTGCGCCGCCCGGTGGAGGTTTCTCGCCCGCGAGTAGTAGCCCAGCCCCTTCCACAGCCCGAGCACGTCGGGCAGCGCGGCCTTCGCGAGCGCGCGCACCGTCGGGAAGCGCTTCAGGAACCGGCCGTAGTACGGGATGACGGTCGAGACCTGGGTCTGCTGGAGCATGACCTCCGAGATCCACACCGCGTACGGATCGGTCTGGCCGCGCCACGGCAGGTCACGCTTGTGCCGGTCGAACCACTTGAGGAGCTGCTGCCGCACGTGCGGCGACGAACTTAACCTCCGCGGAGGCGCCGGTAGTCTTTCAGGTGGCGGATCGCGGCGAGCTTCTCGCCCTTCTTCTCGTAGAGCCGCGCGATGTTGAAGTACGCGTCGACGCAGCCGGGGTCGAGGGTCAGCGCCTCCTGGTAGCGCGTGATGGCGTCGTCGTGGCGGCCGAGGTCTTCGAGGACGACGGCGAGGTTGAAGGTCGCGGTGGCGTCTTGGGGCCTCGCGACGAGGGCGGCGATGTAGTGGGCCTCGGCCTCGCGCAGCCGGCCGCTGGTGTGCAGCAGGCGGCCGAGGTTCACGTGGGCGTCGGCGTGCTGCGGGTTCTGCGCGACGGCCTCGAGGTACCGATCGATCGCCTGGTTCGGGTTCTTGTCTTCGAGCGAGCACGCCTGCTCGAACGAGCTCTCGGCCGAGGGCGCGCGTGCAGGCCGCCTCGAGGCGTTCGTGCGCATCAGCACGACCTCGTGGAAGGTGAAGAGATCGCGCGGCCCGCCGAGCAGGCTCTGCGACAGCGAGAGAATGTGCTCGGTCGACAGCCCGAGCAGGGCGGCAACTTCCGTCAATGAGTAGCTGCGTCTCATGAATAGAAGTCGTAGCAGGTGGGTCTGACATCGTTCGGTTCGGCACCTCAGGAGGGCACATGACTCGACTTCTCGTGGCAGGCATCACAGTGGCACTGTTGGCCGGTTGTCCGGGCGGGGGCACCCCCGACGGCGGCGGCACCGGCGGAGGCATGGGCGTCATGCGCACCACGATCCCCGCTCCCTCGGGCGGCCAGTACGGCAACCCCCGCTGGTCGCCCGACGGCACCAAGATCGCGGTGCACGTCTCTGGCACCGGCGCGAACGGCGCCGACCTCATCGGCACCCTCGACTCGGCCGGCATGAACCTCGTGGTGCTGGCCGACGCCGGCACCTACCTCGCGAACCCGGCCTGGGGGCCGAACGGCACGACGATCTACTTCACGGAGAACGGCGGCATCTCGCAGGTGCCCGCGGCGGGCGGCGCCGCCACCCGCATCGCGACCCCGTTCGCCGCGATGGATCTCGACGTCAGCGCCGACGGCAACCGCCTCCTCTTCACCCGCAACGGCACCAACAACGTCGAGCTGCGCGAGGCCGACGGTGGCACCCGCTCGCTCCACGCCGGGGGCGCCGGGCGCTTCTCACCCGACGGCACCCTGGTCGCCTTCGTCGGCGACGTCATGAGCACGGAGCACTTCTTCGTGTACCGGTTCTCCGACGGCATGGCGACCGACCTCGGCCTCGCCGACACGTACCTCGCGAGCGTGAGCTGGCTGCCCGATGGCCTGAGCTTCGCCGCGACCAGCAAGGCGGGCATCGAGATCGTGGGGCTCGATGGCGGGCACTCTGTCATCTACTCCGACGCGTTCGCCTCGACCGGCATCGACGTGTCGAAGGACGGCAAAAAGATCATTTACGCCGTCAACGGCCAGGCTGGCCTCTTCGTGCTGACAGGCTTTTGAAATCAGCCACTTGGGTGTTGGTGTGATGATGTAGGCATCTTCCGCACGTCCCTCGCGACAATGGTCGCACCATGGGCGTACGTCTGGAACGCATCATCACCGCAGCGAAGTTGGACTCGAAGATCACCGACGCCGAAGTCGACGGCATGCTCGCCGAAGTGAAGCGGGGCGGCGTGGTCAGCAAGGCCGAGCGCAAGCAGCTGAGCGGCGTGCTGACCTCGGCGGCCAGCATGTTCGAGGCCCCGGCGAAGGCGAAGCTGTCGGCGTTCCTGCTCGGCGGGCCGCCGCCTCCGCCGCCGCCTCCTCCCGCGCAGACCGCGGAGCAGCTGCTCACCGAGCAGCTCGAGGCGTTCAAGGCGGGCGGCTTCACGGGCAGCGAGCTGAACGACGCCGAGCGCGCGATCGCCGCAAGGTACGGCGACGCGGTCGCGAAGCAGACGCTCGAGGCCGCGCTCGGTGCCCGCACCGGCGAGCTGACCGTCGACGGGGTGACCTGGCTCCAGCAGAAGCACGGCAGCATGGAGGGCCAGATCAACCGCTTCCAGCAGGTGCTCGAGACGCACCTGAAGGACGCGAAGCTGCTCGACGCGAACTTCGACGGAAAGCTCGACGAGAACGACAAGATCTTCACCGTCGACGCCTCGGGCAAGATCGACGTGCAGAGCGTCGGGGCCGCGCTGCGCGACCGCATGCGCATCGGGGCCGCCATGGTCGGCGCCTGCGAAGACATGGATCGCGCCGGCCACTCGTTCGCGCTCATCAAGGATCAGACGTTCAGCGCCGACTGCTGGACCCCGTCGGGCAACGGAGCGTTCGCGCTCAAGCCGGGGGTGAAGCCCTCCGACGCCGTCGCCGACATCTTCGCGAACCCGTCGAAGTACAAGTTCGAGTGCGCCACCGCGCTCGTCATCGTCCACTACAAGGCGATGCTCGACCTGCTCGGCCCGAAGGACTTCGACGCCGCCTGCGCCAGCCTCCGCATGGGCCCGTGGGTGTACGAGTCGACGATGGCCCAGAACTGGAACATCGACGGCAGCGGCTCGGTCGAGGCCGACGCCGCACGCCAGAGCCAGCTCCGCGCCGGCGACTACACGTACTTCAAGAACTGGGAGGTCTCGGACACCGGCCGCGCCGCCGGCTGGCAGGGCGAGAACGTCATCTCCCTCGGGGGCGGCAGGTACTACGGCCACCCGTTTGGCATCGAGAACGGCGACCACATCGTCGCGTACCTCAACCAGAACCGGAACGCGGGCTCGACCAGGAGCGCCTCGATGCTGCAGCTCCAGGCCCGCCTGAATTCGAACGTGCTGTTGCTCGACCGCCAGCCCGGCTGACCCCAGATCGCTTCGGTCGGCAGCGTCACGAAGCTGCATGACCGTCATTCAGCGCTCGGACGTCACCCGTATCCGCGCGAAATACCTCGAGCAGGCACCCGTCGAGGCTCAGACGCGCGTCGAAGCGCCGGCCCCGAAGCCCGTCGGCGATGCGTTCGACCCCGTGACAACGCCCGCCTCCAAGCCCACTCCTGGCGGCAAGCTCCTGTGGACGGACGCCGCCGTCGAGGCTCAGCGGAACCACGGGCAGGAGCAGGGCGGCCTCTCGCCGGAGCAGGCCGAGACGAACCGCTCGCTCGCGAGCCAGCTCGACCCCGCGGTGCAGGTCGACGCCCAGGTGCTGTCGCTCATCGCGGCCGAGGCCGGCATCGCCGCCGAGCGGCAAGACCCGAACCAGCTCGCCGCCGCCGCCGCCTACGTCGGCCGCGCGACCTCGCCCGAAGATCAGCAGGGCCGCCTCGCCAAGGCGCTCGACAACCTCGCGGTGCTCGACACCATCGGCGCTCCCAAGCTGCCCGAGAAGGAGTTCGTCGAGCTCATGTGGGACGCCGCGCGCATCCCCGGTCACGCCATCGACAAGCTGCCCGCAGATCGCCAGGCGAAGGCCTACCAGACGCTCGCCGGCGCCCTCGACACGCCCGGCCAGCACCAGCTCAAGATCGAGAAGTACGACGTGAAGGTCGCCGTCGACGGCACCGGCGCCGTCACCGACAGCAGCACGAAGAAGCCGAGCAAGTGGAAGCTCGTCGGCAAGATCGCGCTCAACGTCGGCCTCGGCGTGGCGGCCGCGTTCACCGGCGGCGCCGCGCTCGTCGCCGTCAAGGCCGTGCAGCTCGGCATGGCGGCCTACAACGGCATCAAGAGCGCGGCGAAGGGCGACTGGATGGGCGCCGTCACCGGGTTCGCCGGAGCGTTCGCCGGAGGTACGGCCGCCGCCACCGGAGCCGCCAGCACCGCCACCCGCGTCGCCACCTCGGTCGCCCGCGGAGCCAGCGCGGCCCAGGGCGCGGTCGTCGCGGTGAAGACCCGCAGCGTCGCCGGCATGCTCGGCGCCGCAGCCGAGGGCCTCGGGGCGGCGTCGTCGTTCGCTCCGAACAGCGCCGGGCTCACGCGCGCCGTGAACGCGACCACGCGCACCGCGCAGGGCGCCGCCGTCGCCGAGTCGGCTGCGCGCGGCAACCTCACCGGCGCTGCCGGCGCGGCCCTCTCGCTCGGGGCCGGCGGCAACGCGGCGCGCTCGAAGCTCGTCGAGCGCATCGTCGGCGCGACCTCGGCGGCGGCGGCCGGAGCCCGCGGCGACTGGACGGCGGCCCTGCAGGCCGGCACGGCGCTCGCGGCCGACTTCACGAAGAACGGCAAGCTCGAGGAGGCGAGCCGCCTGCTCTCGGGCGTGCGCGCGGCGCAGCTCGCGCAGAAGTCGGGCGACTGGGCGCTCGCCGCCCAGGAGGTCGCCTCGCTCGGGCAGGCCGCCCGCCAGCTCGTCTCGAAACAGCCGCAGCCGCTGCAGGCGCGGTCGCTCGCGGGGGTCGCGCAGCTCGCTCCGGCCGTGACGGGCACCGACGTGAGCGGCCCGGCGCCGCTCGAGGCGCGGTCGCTCATCGGCATCGCGGCGCTCGCGCCGTCGGTGCGCGGCACGTCGCTGCAGCAGGCCGCCACGCCGGCGAAGCCGAAGCCCTCGCAGCAGGTGAAGGAGCTGCAGAACGCCCTCCGCAGCGTCGGGCTCGACGTGAAGGCCGACGGCGTCATGGGCGCGAAGACCGAGGCCGCGCTGCGCCAGTTTCAGAAGGAGAACGGGCTGAAGGTGACGGGCGTGCTCGACGGCGCGACGGTGCAGGCGCTGGGCGCCGAGCGCGACGTGGTGACGGTGGCGGCTCCGCTGACGGCGCCGCCGAAGCTGAACACGACCGGCGCCGCCGAGCGGTTCAAGCTCGGGCTCGCGAAGGCCGAGGTGGGGCTGCGGCTCGACAAGGAGCAGTGGATGGCGCAGGAGCTCTTGCGCACGGGCAGCCGCGGCAACACCGTCGCCCACGCGGCCGAGCGGTACCTCGAGCAGATCGCCTACGCGCGCAAGGAGCTCGCCGCGGCGAAGAACCCGTACGAGATCGAGGCGTCGCTCTACTCGATGCGCGCGCCCGCCCGGAACCTGCAGAACTTCATCACCAACGAGAAGAACCTGAACCGCGACCTGCTGCAGGTCGGTAAGTGGTGGCTGAGCACGGCGGCCCAGACCGCGACGTGGTTCTGCCCGCCGCTGGCGTTGCCGCTCGCGGGGGTCGACGTGGCCGCCGACTTCCTGTCGCGCGAGGGCAGCGTGAAAGAGCGGCTGGTGGCCATGGGCACCGACGGGCTGAAGGACTACCTGATCGGCAAGATCACCGACCGCTTCGGCGGGGCGGTGGCGAAGCAGCTCGGGGGCCACCTCACCGAAGAGACGCTCGAGCTCATGAAAGACCGCCTGGAGAAGGGCCTGGAGGTGAACGACATGCTCCAGGAGTTCATGGGTCTCTCGAGCTCCGAGAAGTAGGGCTCGAAGTAGGGGGGCGCGGCAGATAAATAGGCCATCAGGCGATGGTCTCGACCGTCTCGTGTCAGCACTGTGGTGAGGAGCACGAGGCCGACGTGCGCCGTTGCCCCAAGACCAACGAGTCGATGGGCGACGCCGGGCCGTGCGGCACGAGGATCGATCGGTACCTCGTCAAGAGGCTCCTGGGCGTCGGCGGGTTCGGCGCCGTCTACGAGGCCGTGCACACGCGCACCGACGCGAAGGTCGCGCTCAAGGTGCTGCGGCGCGATCGCGCAGACGACGCCGGCGCCGTCGAGCGCTTCATGCGCGAGGCCCGCGCCGCCGCCATGCTCGGCAGCGATCACATCTGCCGCGTGCTCGACGCCGAGGTGACCGACGAGGGCGTGCCCTTCATCGCCATGGAGCTGCTCGAGGGCACCGACCTGTCGGAGCTCGACAAGAAGAAGGGCCCGATTCACCCCGAGCGGCTCGTGAACATCATGATCCAGGCGTGCTCGGCGCTGCAGGCCGCGCACGACAAGGGCATCGTGCATCGCGACATGAAGCCCGCGAACGTCTTCATCACGAAGCGCAAAGACGCGAACGGCGTCGAGCGCGACTTCGTGAAGCTGCTCGACTTCGGCATCTCGAAGATGCAGGCGACCGGCGAGCGCGCGCTGACGCTCGCGGGCACGACGATGGGCACGCCCGCGTACATGGCGTACGAGCAGTTCTTCGACGCCCGCTCGGTCGACGGCCGGGCCGACGTCTACTCGGTGGCGGCGATTCTCTACGAGCTGCTCTCGCGCCAGCGGCCGTTCACGGCGTCGAGCTACGGCGAGCTCGTCATGAAGGTCGAGAAAGAGACTCCGCTGCCGATCAAGCAGGTCGCCCCGATGCTGCCCGACCCGCTGTGCGCGGCGATCGACAAGGGCCTCGCGAAAGACCGCGACGATCGCTGGCAGAGCGCGGCCGCGCTGGCCGAGGCGCTGTCGAAGGTCGGCAGCCTGCGCGGCGTCGTGCTGAAGACCGAGGTCGCGTACTCGAAGATCGAGATCCGCGAAGACATCGAGACCAAGGTGCGGGCTCCGACGACCGAGCCGCGCGGCTCTGGTGTGCAGCGCGGCGAGGTGAAGACCGTGCTCATGGAGTCTCCTGTCATCGAGGTCTCGCCCGACGCGAGCCAGCCGTTGCCGCGCGAGCACGCCGCCGGCAACGCCACGGTGTTGATGAGCCGCGAGGAGTACGAGGCCTCGAAGCCCAAGGTCACCACCGAGCCCGACGGCCGCGCCGCGGCGGCGACTCCACTGAGCGACGACACCTCGCAGAAGCCCACCGACCCGAACCGGGTGATGCTCGGGCCCCGCGAAGACGCGACGCAAGACTCGGCAGTG
>JBGALX010000058.1:0-39098 GCA_044223505.1 Myxococcaceae bacterium | reverse complement strand
CAACAACCGTGGCGCACGACAAGTAAGACGTTGTCGGACGCCAAGATCGTTGAGTTCTGGCGGTGGTTTCAGGCGATCGCCAGCGAGCTCGCCGTCAACTTTGAGAACGAGATGCTGCTCAAGGAACTCGACCAGCGAGTCTCCGAACTAGGAGACGTGTTGTGGGAACTTGGGCCAGGGACGACAGCGTCAAACGCACTCACCATCACGCCCGATGGCTCGAAAGAGCTGCTTCCAGTCACTGAACGTATCGTCAAGTTAGCACCGACGATTTCCAATTGGGAGTTTCACAGCGCTAGACAACCGCGCGACTGGGACATGCAGTTCACGATTGAGGGTCGGGATGGGGTCCATTTCGAGATCGATGCTCGTCCGTGGCGATATGTTCTATTTAAGTATCCCGATCGCACTTTCGACGTCGTCATCGAGCAGAACAACCTCCACTCCGTCGACGACGATGCTCGGTATGCTGCTGCGGTTGTACTCCTCGACGGAATAGTCGGGGAGAGAAGGCGGCTAGCGCTTTTGGGCGAAATCGAAACGGTAGGCACTCTGCCTGCAAACCAAGCTCTCAAGGCGAGTCCAATGGCGAATCTTGCACGGCACCTCGAGTCTCTGACGCCCACTCACTAGGGTTAGGGCCTGTCGGGGATCAAGTTGGTCTGAGCGCGCGAAGTACCAGAAGCGGCCGGGAGCGCCCCGGTTTCGGCGCGGCAGCGGTGTGGCTCCGATACTGATCATGCAGCCCTGCTGACGTGACGGACGAGCGGACGAGGGTGAAGTCGAGCGCGGGGTCGAGGCGGACGCTGAGCGCGAGCGCGCGGAGGTTGATGACGTTTGCCCGGTGTCCTCCTTCCAGCGCGCCCCGGTTCGCGCTAGTCGCTGACCGATGAGGCTCTTGCAGGTGCGTTCGACGTTGCCACGTGACCCATCAGCGACATTGGGATGATCGTGTCGTGCCGGTGAGGGCGCATGGCCGGCCGAAGAATCTCCAATGAGCAGGACGCACGGTGGTGCCTCGCCGCGGTGCGCTCGTCACGAAGCACGCTGGCTGAATGGGCGTGCTCAAGTGTGGGTTCCGGAAATTGTGGCCGGTCCGTTCCGGAAATTATGGCCGGTTGGTTAGAGGGTACCGCATCGCTGTCTTGAAGGTCTGAAGGGTCGACGTGCTTGCTCCGGATCGATGGTCCGTCGAGCTTGATGACGCGGCCCCGCTCGAGGATGCGGTCGACGATCGCGTCGCCAAGGTCCTCGTCGTGAAGCACTCGGCCCCACTGCTGGGGCGCCTTGTTGGTCGTGAAGATCATCGCGCGGCGGCCGAGGTGGCGTGCGTTGACCACGTGGAAGAGCACGTTCGCCGCGTTCGAGCCGTAGGTGAGGTAGCCCACCTCGTCGACCACAAGCACGTGCGGCGCGATGTACTTGTTCAGCAGGCCCTGCAGTTGGTTCCTGCTGCCTGCCTCGGCGAGCTCTTCGATGAGCGCTGCAGCGGTGGTGAAGCGAGCGTCGAAGCCGTTCTGGATGGCCCGGTACGCGAGCGCGATCGCCAGGTGCGTCTTCCCGCGGCCGGGCTTGCCCCAGAAGATGACGTTCTGACCCTGCGTGACGAAGTCAGGCGAGAGCAGGCTGCCGATCATCGACAGGCGCAACGTCGACTGGTGAGTGAAGTCGTAGTCGTCGATGGTCTTGAGGAAGGGGAAGTCGGCCCAGCGAGTCAGCTTGGTGAGCCGCGTCTGTTTGCGTTGAGCGACCTCTTCCGAGAAGAGCACCTCGAGCAGGTGCTGGTAGGTCCACTCTTCCTTCTCGGCGCGAGCGCAGAGCTCTCGCCAGATGCGACGCGAGCTGGCGAGGTGCAGGCGCTTGAGCTGAGCATCGAGCTCGATGAGCTGTGGTGCGGCGCTCATTGGGTCACCGCCTCGCCCGCGAAGCTCATCGACGCCGCACGCTGCTGTTCGCCGAGATGGTGCGCGACGTACTCGGCGCCGTAGGTCTCACCCTTCAGGGCCGTCGAGATCGCCGCGCGCATCGCGTGCTCGCCATGAAGGTCGAGCAGCTCATGCATCACGTTGATGTCGCGCTTCCAGCGCTGCTCGCGGCGGTGGACGAGCTCGGTGATGAAGTCGACGGCGTCGTTCCCGAGGGCGAAGAGGTGCTCGCGCTTGAGGTAGTCGCGGCCGCGCTGGGACGAGACGGACGAGAGGATCGCGGCGCGATGCTCTGGCAGCACCGACGTCGAGTTCGGCTCGGTAAGGCGTGGGTGAATCGCTTCCCAGCGGCCGGCGATGATGCGCACAGCGGTGCTTCCGAGGAACAGCGTGCCTGGCAGCCCCATCGCCTGCGGCGGCATCGAGTACTTGCAGGTCTCGAAGTTCACCATCGCGGTCGGGCCCACGTGCACCGGGTAGCGCAGCTCGAGCTGAGCGCTCTTCACCTTGAGAGGTCGCAAACGGGGGCGCTCAGTCTTCATTCGTTCTGCCGGCACTTCCTTCGTCGCGCGCGAGGGCCGCTCGAAGTTCACCTCGCGGTGCCAAGTCTCGAGCTGGCGGTGAAGGTCGTCCTCATCGACGAAGCGTCGGGGCTTGAAGAAGCTGCCCTTCACCCAGCCGACCAGGTTCTCGACCGAGCCCTTCTGCTGCGGCTGGTACGGCCAGCACAGCTCGACGCCGACCCCGAGCTCGCCGATGACGCTCATGAAGGTGGGGTTCCACTTCGTGACCGTGCCGTCCTTGCGCCACTCGAGTGCGACGGTCTTCGGCCTGTCGAAGACCGACACCAGCGGGATGCCCCCGAAGTACTCGTAGTGCCCTATGAGCGCGCGCACGAGGGACTCGACGCGCTCGTTGGGCACGAGGGTGACGCCCACAGTGCGTGAGTACTTGAGCCGCGAGGCGAAGAAGTGCACCCGCTTTACGCTGCCATCGAGAAAACGCACGTCGACCTGGCCGAAGTCATGTTGGCTGAACTCGCCGGCGACGGCTTCGAAGCGCACCACCGGCGGCCGCACCGGCTTCGGTCGGACCGACTGTACGAGCTCGTAGAGCGCGCTCTTGCCGCCCAGGTAGCCGTCCTCGCGCACGCGCCGCAGCAACTCGAGCGTAGGCAACTCGGGCTCGGCCTTGAGGATCGCCTCGATCCGCTCGCTGAACGGTCCGACCTTCGACGGCCGGCCCACGCCTCGACGCTCGCGCTCAGCTGCGTCGTCGAACACCGTCACCGGCGGCTCGGCGTCGATCCGTCGGATCGTCCGCTCAGCCACGTTCGTCTGCCTCGCTACGCTCTGCTGCGTGTGCCCCGCCTCACGCAGCGTCTTCACGCTGTGTCGCTTCGCCATCCCGTACATCCCCGCCTTCTGCCGGAACGCCCGGCCTTACGACCGGCCAGATTTTCCGGAACGGGGGCGGCCAGACTTTTCGGAACTCACAAATCCTTCTTAAAATAGGTTTCGCGGTCTTTCAGCGAAATGTGTCAACAAAAGTGAGACTACACTATATGACTATCTCATCGTTCCTCTCGCAAATCATTTTTGTTCTGTTCGTGGCGTTACTCGCCCAAGCTTGCGATAGCGGTGCTGACGAAGAAAAGCTGATCGATACACGGAGCGAATGGCGTGAAGTCACGCAAGCGCGCCAAGCACTCGGAACCAGCTGGACTGGTCCATGGGGCTCAAACGCTCAGGGTGTTTCGGGGGTTGTCGGCACCCGTGGAACCGTGGGCGGCAACTGGCTCTACAATACGATGAACGCCACTCTGCAGGGCTCGCACAAGTACTACGACGATAACGCCACGTGGACGACTGGGCTCACACCGTCGCCAGGCACCCAGCTCGGCCGGCCAGCCGTGACGCAAACGAAAGTTCCGAGTGGAGGAGGGGCGTTTTGCGATCTGGTCGCATGGAGGAACTCCACAAATTCACAAATGGTCTGGCAGGTCGAGACCGGTGGAATTGGTAGCTATTGTGAATTGAACGCAGGCCTTTCCGCCGCCGCGCAAGTCTCCGGTGCAATCTATGGAGCGCCTGCCATTGCCTCGTGGGAGAACGGGCTCAATCAGATTTACCTAGCGGTCGCCGCAAAAAACAGCGGCAACTGCCCCAACGCCGGAACCTGCCTGCAGTTCACCACATATTCACACGCCAACGCGACCGGTGGCAGCTTTGCTGCTTGGACCGAACGCACTGATGGTGCCCTGAAACCTGATTATAGCCCGGACGCGATCTCTATTACCCCAAATCGCGCCGACATTTTCGTAGTCGGCACGGACAGCACCGTCTATGCCCGTACAGTCACAATGTCCTTGGGTATTCTGACTTGGGGCGGCTGGCTTGGCCTTGGAGGCTACTCATACTCAAGTCCGTCCGTAGCATCAAAATCTGCCACAGGGATGAAAATGTGCATTATTGGATCGGACTTTAACATTCAATGCAATACATACACCAATGGCTCTTGGAGCGGGTTTTCGTCCTGCGGGAGCCCCACGGGGTTTGGCGCATCGGACGTTGAGGTGGCGACAGATGGAACAGACTATTGGGTCTTTGCAATTGGACCAAGTCAGGTCTATGCGCGTGTCTGTAACTAAATTCACGCGCTCACTCGAGTCGCCTGGGTGTGCTCAGAACACGCCCACGTTGAAGTGCACGTTGAACAGCGACTCGTTCACGAGCGTGTCCGGCTGCAGGTTGAAGCCGACGTCGAGCGCGAGCGGCCCGATCGGCGACAGGTAACGCAGGCCCCAACCCGCGACCGGCCGCAGGGTCGCGCTGATCTTCCGCGGGTCGAGCCACAGGTTCCCCGCCTCGAAGAACAAGCCCAGGTTCAGATCGCCCACGAACGGGAAGCGCAGCTCGGCCTTGCCGAGCGCGAAGAACTCACCGCCCGGAGACGGCTGGTACCGCCCGTCACGAATGTTCTGCGCCACCTCGCTGCACGCGTACGGGTTCACCAGCGCCTGGCACTGCCGCACGTCGCCCCGGTAGTCGGCCCGCACGTCCTCGGGCAGCATGCTGTCTTCTGGGAAGCCCCGCAGGTTCGCCGCCCCCCGAGGAAGAAGCGCTTCACCGGAGGCGTGATCGAGTCCGGAAACGGGAAGATGTTCCCCATGCGCGCCGAGATCGCCAGCACCACCACCGGCCCCAGCGGGAAGTACGTCGTCAGCTGCCCCGACACCTTCACGAACTGCACCTTCACCGGGTTGCCCAGGTTGTCGACCGCGTACTGTGCCCCCGTCGTCTCGATCGGCGTCGACAACACGAACCCGCGGTGCGGCAGCACCGGGTCGTCCCGAAGATCCAACGTCGGAGCGAACCGCAGCGTCGACAGCGCGAACGTGCCGAACAAGAAGCGCAGGCGCTCCTGGTCGGTGCGCAACAGCGGCAGCTGCGCCCCCGTGAAGCTGCGCACCGGCCGCACGTCCGACACGTCGAACTCGTACTGCAAGAGCAGCGTCAGCTTCAGCCGCGCCCACTTCACCCCCACGTTGAACCGGCCCGACCAGTCGACGCCCGGCACGATCGCGATGCGGTTGAACTGGTACGACTGCCGGAACACGCGCTCCGCGACCGTGTCGAGCCGCGTGCCGATGTCCGCTCCGCGAATCGCCTTCGCCACCCGCGTGTCGCCTCCCGTCAGAAACGACAGCCCCCGCGCCAACAGCCCCCGGTTCTGCAGGCTCACGTTCGCCCGCCCGCCGACCTGGAAGTACTGGGGGATGTTGCTCACATCCACGCGGCCCGTCGTCGCGGGAGCGCTCGCCCCGAAGTAGTACGCCTGCAGGTTCGCCTGCAGGCTGAGCGCCTGCCCGCCGAGGTTCGGCACCTGCACGTCGCCCGCGACCCGCACGCCCTCGGCGAGGTAGTAGCCGAACGAGCCCTCGAACTGCAGCCGCGGCGCTTCGACCAGCTCGACCAGCACGTCCTTCACCGGCTCCGCCGTCTCGGGCGACAACAGCCGCACCTCGGCCGTACGGAAGATGCCCAGCGCGATCAGGTTCCGCTGGCTGTCGAGCAGCTCGTCGGGGTTGAGCAGCTTCCCCTCCTCGATGAGCAGCTGCCCGCGCGCGACCGCCTCGTCGGTGCGCTTGAGCCCCCGCACCAGCACCTTGCCCACCGTCACCTCCGGCCCCAGCTCGATGCGGAACAACAATCGCGCCTGCGTGTGGCGCTCGATCGTCCACTCGCCGTCGACCTTCGCGTACACGTAGCCGCGCCGCGCCAGATCCGTCGCGAGCCCCTGCGCCGCCCGCTCGACCGCACGCGGGCTGAACGGCTCACCCACCAGGCTCTTCGAGCGATCCGCCGGAGGGAAGCCCTTCGGCCCCCCCTCGTACTTCACCTCTTCAACGAGCACCCGCGAGCCCTCGGACACGACGTAGCGCACGCTCGCTCGCCGCTTCTCGATCACGATCGGCTCGAGCTCGACCTTCGCCTCGACGTAGCCGCGATCTCGATACACCGCGCCCATCGCGCTCGCCGCCTCGCGGTAGGCCGCCTCGACCAGCACCGTCTCGGGCGCAGGCGACGGCATGTCGAACAGCATCGGCTCGAGCACCCGCCCGTGCGCCTCGAGCCCGTCGAGCACGTTCGAGATCACCTTCGCCGGCTGCGGCGCCGTCGCCTTCATCACCTCGACCACCACGGCCCTCAGGTCGTCGTTCGTCAGCGCCCGGTTCCCGCCGAAGTCGATCTCGCTCACCACGAGCAGCTCGCCCTCGTCGATCTCGAAGATCAAGAGCGCCTCGCGCCCCTCGGGGCTCACCGACTCGCGCCCCAGCACCCGCACGTCGTGAAACCCACGGTACCGGTAGAACGCCGCCAGCTTGCTCGCCATGCGCTCGACCACCCCGCGGTCGAGCGCCTCGGTGCCGTCGTAGGCGTTCACCGACTCGAGCACCGAGTCCGGGAAGCGGCGGTTGCCGCGAAACTGCACCGTGTAGCGCGGGCCCGATCTCAGCGGCACCGACAGCCGCCCGTCGTCGTCGAGCACCGGCGCCTCGACCCGCGCCCGGAAATACCGCTCGGCGCGCAGCAGCGTCCTCAGCCGCTCGGCGCCCTTCTCGACGAGATCCTGATCGACCACCTCGCCGACCTGCAGATCGAGCGTCTGCAGCATCCGCTGCAGCGGCAGCCCCGTCTCGCCCGCGAACGACACGCTCGACAGCCGCGTCGGCTCGCCCTCGCTCACCACCAGGACCACGTCGACGCCGCGCCCCCCTTCGGTCGCCTGCGGGTCGACCCCCGCGTGCAGGTAGCCCTTGCGCCGGTACGCCTGGCGCACGTTCTCGATCGCCTCGGCCATCGACTCGGGCGAGTACTCCGAGCCCTGCTCGAGCCTCGACGCCGCGATCACCGCGTCGCTCGACAGCGCGAACGTGCGCTTCTCGACGAACACCTCGCCCACCCTGCGCTTCGGCGACGCCTCGATCACGATCGCGACGCCGCCCTCGGCCTCTTCGCCGTACACCACCACGTCGGCGAACCGCCCCGTGCCCATCAGCAGCTGAATCGTGCGCTGCACCGAGCGCTGCGACAGCTCCTGGCCCTTGCGCACCGCCACCAGCCCCGGCGCCTCGCCGACCAGCGACGGGTCGGTGCCGGGCGGCAGCCGCAGCTCGACGCTCGTCACGATCGGTATCGCCGCCGCTGCCTCAGGCGCCTGACCGAGCAGACTGAAGACGACCGCGAGGCCGATCACTCCCACTCGAAGCGAACCTTCAAGTCCACTCCGGGGTTACCGACCGACGACTCCTGCGTCTGGTTGTCCCACTGCGCCCGCGCAGACACCTTGTCGTTGAACTTGTACTCCGCTTTCGCCTTCGTGCCTCGCCCCGTCACCGGCTGCGTCACGCCCACCTTCAGGTTGTCGGTCAGCACCGTCGACTCCCAGCTCACCGACGGCTCGGCCTGCCCCGTCGCCGGGTTGAACGACGTCGACAGGTGAATCTGCTGGTCTTTCAGGCCCACGCTCTTCGACAGGAAGCGCTGCAGGTGCGCGTCGAGCCCCGACGCGTTGAACAGCACCTCACCCGCGAGCGACGCGCTGCCTTCACGCGTGATCTGGTCTTTCGACGTGATGCCGAGCGTCAGCAGCGTCAGCACCTCGGCCTCGGCGAGCGGGGGCTGCGCCGTCAAGCTCACCTTCGGGTCGTCGAGGCGCCCGAACGCCTTGATGCTCACGAGGTACTCGCGCACCTGCGCCTGCGCGTTGAAGTCGAACGTCGGCACGAGCCCGTTGAACGTCAAGACGCCCTTGCCGACGTTCATCACGTTGCCGCGCCAGATCGCCTGCGAGCCCTCGCCCGCCTCGATCGTGCCCACGAACATCGGCTTCAGGTTCGTGCCGACCAGCTTGAGCCGCCCCGCCAGCACCGCGCGCGCGAGGTTGTTGTCGATGCGCACGTCTTGCCCCAGGTTGATGTCGACGTCGAAGCGCAGCCACTCGACCGGCTTCTGCTCCTCTTGAATGAGAATGCTCGAGTTCCGAACGTTCTTGAGCAGCTGGTCGAGCTCGAGGTTCTGCGCGTAGCGCAGCTTCACCACGTCGACGCCGCCGGTCAGCTGGTACGCCCCCGGCTTGCCGAACACCAGCAGCGAGCCCGTCAGCGTCGCCGGCAGGTCGGGCCGCACCTGCAGCATCACCTGCTCGACGTCGACCGCGACCTCCATCGACTTGAGCTCGGTGCCCTCGAGCCGCACGTCGCCGCGCGCCGACAGCCGGCCGTCGTTCATGAAGCCCTCGAAGCCCTGCAGCAGCACCCGCGACTTCGTGAACTCGAGGTGCCCGTTGAGCGAGCGCACCGAGACCGCCTGGTCGCGCACCGAGAACCGCGCGTCCTTCACGTCGGCGCTGCCGACCACCGCCGGGTCTCGTGTCGAGCCCACGATGGCCGCCGTCAGCTCGAGCTGCCCCGTCGTGCGCTCGACCGACGTCGTGAACGACTCGAGCAGCCGCAGGTCGACGTTGCCGTGCAGCTTGATGTCGCTCGTCGTCGGGCCCCACGTGCCCTCGGCCGCGAGCTCGGTGTTCGTGCCCTTCACGAAGACCGGGTCGATTCGCAGCTGCCGCTTCGCGTAGCCGAGCACCACCGGGCCCACGCTCGACACCGAGAAGTCGCCCCGCGACAGCGTCATGCGGTCGAGCTCGGCCCGCACCGACAGCCCGTCCATCGACTCGAGGTCGCCCGCGCCGGTCAGCTTGCCCTTGAACGCGCCGCCCAGGCCCTGCTTCGCCGCCGCCTCGGGCAGCCACGCCTTCAGGTCGTCGACCGCCACGTTCAGCGCGCCCGCCCACGGGTACGGCGCGCGCGTGTTCATCGTCACCTCACCCCGCGCGTCTGCGAACGGAGCGCCCGTCACCTTGAGCTCCTTGCCGACGAGGTGCGCCTCGAGCCGCGCCTCGCCCAGCGAGCTGCCCGACTGCCGCACGTCGGCCGACCTGAGCGAGCCGTCGACGACGGGGATCTCGGTGTCGCCGCTCACCACGGCCTCGGCGGTGAACGCCCCGCCCACGCCGTACGCGTCTGCGAAGAGCTCCTGCAGCGAGCCGCCCTCGATCGAGCCCGTGAACGACAGCGGCCCGGCGAACTCCCACCGGCCCCTCGCCTTCGTGAGCCCGAGCGGCCCCTTGAGCTCGGCGCTGTCGACCACCAGCGCAACCCCGTCGTCGAACCGCAGGTGGCCCGCGCCCGCGCCCATCACGCGGCCCCAGTACCGCGTGTCAGACAGCTGCAGGTCGATGTTGCCGGTGAGCTTTCTCGCGGGGCTGTCGATCTTCCCCGAGCCGGTGAGATCGCCCGTCAGCACCCCGCCCTGGAAGCTCGTCATCACCGGCGAGAGGTCGGCCAGCACGTCGGCGATGTCTTCGCTGCGCCCCTTGGGGATGTTCAGCTTCGCGCGCACCCACAGATCCGAGCCCGACCGAAACGTCAGCCCCAGATCGCCGAAGAACTGCGTCTTGCCCTTCTGGCCCGAGATCGCCTCGAAGTGCAGCAGCTCGCCGCGGAACTTGAGCGGCGTCTGCACCACGCCCAGCGAGTAGTTCGCGAACTTGAAGTCGCGCAGCGCCACCTGCCCCACGATCGACACGTCGGCGTACGGCCCCCCGATGTCCACGCGCGCCGTGCCCACGCCCGCCCACGGCAGGCCCACGATGTGCCCGAAGTCCGACAGCACCGCCGGGTCGGCCGTCACGTGCACCTCGATGCCCTTCGCCATGTCGTAGTAGAGCGCCACGACGCCCTGCGCGTGCGTGTGCAGCCCCTCGCCGAGCGACGCCTTGATGCTGCTCATCTCGACCCGGTCGGGCAGCACGCTCAGGTGCAGCGTCGCGTCGCCGCGCGGGAACTCGAGAATCGTCGGGCCCTCGCTGACCGGAGCGTCGTAAGGCCGCGCCGCCAGCGTGAACTTCGTCGCGTGCGCCTCGAAGTCGCCCTGCAGGTTCGGCTTCGGCGCCAGCGTGCCCGACAGCGTGCCCTTCACCGACGCGTTCAGATCGGCCCACGCGCCGGTGATGCTCGCCCGCTCGAGAATCTTCGCGAGCCCTGCGCCCTCGGTCTCGACCTTGAATCGCGCCGGGTACCCGCTCTCGAGCTTCACGTGCCCGCTCACCCGCACCGTGCCGCTGCCCGCCTTCGAGAAGAAGTCTTCGATCGCGAGCTCCTTGCCCGACCACGCGATGCGCGCCGTGAAGTCGCCCGGCGTGAACTTGTCGACCGTGATGCCGCTGCCCTGCAGCTCGGCCTTCACCGAGAGCGCGCTCGGCCGCCCGTTCACCTGCAGCCGCGACCACAGCGTGCCTCCGGCGTTCGGCAGCTGCGAGCCCGAGAGCTTCACCGCCGTCGCCACCGGCAGGAAGAGCTGCGCGTTCAGCCCCAGCTTCGGCTCGGCGTCGCACAGCGCTTCGATCGTACCGGTGGTCGTCAGCGTCACGCCGTCGACGCCTCCTTCGGCGCGCTGAATCGAGAGCGCCTCGTCGTCGACGTCGAGCTCGGCCTCGAACAGCGACCTCGACAGGCGGCCATGCCGGCCATCGGCGAGCTCGACCGCCCCACCCTTCAGCTCGACGCGCGCCGTCACCACACCGCGCTTCTGGTGCCACTCGACGTCGAGGCCGTCGATCTGCGCCTTCGCCTTGCCCTTCACCTCGAGCTCGAGCTCGGCCTGCGTCACCTCGAGCTGCTGCACCCTCAGCTTGTCGAGCAGCGAGAGCGCGCAGCCCTGGCGCGGCCCCTTCGCGTCATCGGTCGGAGCGCTCACGTGCAGCGAGACCCTCGGCCGCTGCAGCTTCACCCAGTCGAGCGTGACCGAGCCGGGCAGCACGTTGCGCAGCGAGACCTCGGCCTGCTCGGCCGCGACCATCGGCTCCTCGCGGCCCGGCTCGAACACCGAGACGCCCGTCAGGCGCACCGTCTGCGACAGCGGGTCGATGCGACACTTCGCGATGCCCACCTCGTAGCCGAGCCGCTCGGGGATCTCTTTGCGCAGCGTCGAGCACAGCGCGTCGCCGGCCGCCTCGGTGCGCAGAACGAACACGAGTGCCGTGGCGAACAACGCCGCGACCAGCAACACTCGGCGCGCCAGGCTTCGCTTCTGCACTCTGGGGTTACCTCAACGGCAATCGGCGTCAGCGTGAAGGGGAGACTCGACCGGGAGCAGGCACCGTGGGGCCCAACGCAGTCTGGCGATCTGGTTCTGCTTCAAGGGTGACCCGGGTTCAGAGCTTGTTCAGGCCTTCGAGGTAGCGATCGATCTCGGCGAGGTCGACGCCGCGCGCCGGCTTCGCAGATGGAGGTGGTACCTCGGGATTCACGGCCTCACCGTTCGTTGCCTCGGGCGGCAGCGGCAGATCATTCTCTCGCGTGACGATCTCGACCTCGTCGTCGGCCGCCTGCGACGCCGAGACCGCCTGCGCCGCCACGGCCTCGGCCGCCAGCGCGACCTGCGTCGCCACGGGAGCCGGCGGCGTCGGCCTCGACGACTCGAGCTTCACCGAGACCGGAGCCAACCCCACGGGCTTCTGAGGCACCTTTTCAGCAACCGGGGCCGGCGCCTCTCTCTTCCCGTGCAGGCCCGTCTCGAGGCCCAGGTTGTCGGCGATCTGGTCGACCAGCGGCGCGCCGATGTCGGGCGTGCGCGCGAGAAAGGCCTCGAACAGCGCGTTGTCGCACAGCGTGTTGATGACGCGCGGCGTGCCCCCCGAGCGCCGGTGCAGCGCCTCGATCGCCTCAGGCATGAAGGGCATGCGCGGGCAGCCCGCGAGGCGCAGGCGATGCTTGATGTACGCCTCGGTCGAGTCGGCGCTGAACGGCTCGAGCCGGTAGCGCATCGCCACCCGCTGCGCGAGCGGCGGGTCGAGCTTCAGGTGCTTCTCGATCTCGGGCAGGCCGAAGAACACGAACGAGATGAGCTTTCGCTCGGGCACCTCGAGGTTCAAGAGCCCACGAAACTCCTCCATCAGCTCGCGGGTCTCGAGCATCTGCGCCTCGTCGATCAGCACGACGGCCTTCTTGCCCTGCTCGTAGATCTGCAACAGCCGCTGGTAGAGCTGCGACAGCAGCGCGAGCTTCTCTTGCGCCGGGTTCTCGACGCCGAGCTGCAGCGCGATGCGCTTGAGCAGCCAGTTCGCCGTGATGCCCGAGTGAATGATGACGAGCAGCGCGGCCTCGTACTCGTCTTCGGGCAGCGAATCGAGCATGCGCCGCGCGAGCGTCGTCTTGCCCGCGCCGATGTCGCCGATGAGCACCGACAGGCCCTTCATGTAGCTGACCGTGTGGAGCAGCCGGGTCAGCGCCTGAGAGTGCTGCGTGCTGTTGTAATAGAAGCGGCTGACCGGCGCGTTCGAGAACGGCTCCTGCGTCAGCTCGAAGTACTCGAGGTAGGTCACAGGTAGCCCACCTTCCGCGAGCCGCCCTTGCCCTTGGCACCGCCTCCTCCGCGCGGCGGCGGAGGCGGGTCGTCTTCTTCGGGGCTCGCCACCTGCGACAGGCGCTCGACCATCGCCGCGACGTCGCGGTACGCGCCGTCGAGGTCGCTCACCTTCATGAACTGCGAGAGCGCCTTGCCCTGCTCGCCGGCCTGCTCGTACATCGCGCCCAGCTCGTACCGCACGGCCTTCTCGGTCTCGCCGCTCGCGTGCTCGCTCTGGAGCGCCGTCTTCAGCGACTCGACCGCCGCGCTGAAGTCGCCCTTCATGCCCTGCAGCGCCGCCTGCATCGCGAGGCAGTCGATCTCTTTCTTCTTCCCGAGGCAGCCCTGCCGCGCGACGTTGAACTCGCCGATCGCGTCGTCGAGGAGCCCCATCTCTTTGTACGCGATGCCGAGGTCGTAGTGCGTGTCGACGTCTTCGGGCTTCACGACCTTCTCGAGGCCCTTCTTGAACTCGCTGAACACCTCTTCGACCGACACCTGGTAGTCGGCCGACGGCACCTCGCCCGACGGCATGTCGGGCGACGCTTCGGCGTCACCCAGCTCGCTCGCGAGCTCGGCCGCGAGATCGAACGCGTCGCGCTCGCCCGTCGGCGGGTCGTCGACGCCGTTGCTGTGTGAAGGAGCTTCGTGATCGCCTGCCGAGACGCCGTTGCTGCCCGAGCGCGCCGCCTCGAGCTTCGCCATCAGCTCGGTCGCCCGCGTGTGGCCCGGGTACGCGATGAGCACGGTCTCGAGGATCTCGGAGGCCTCGTCGAAGAGGTTCTGCTCCATGAAGAACGTCGCCTCGTCGCACTCTTCCTGCGCGGGCTGCTCTTCCTCGGGAGGCGCCTCGACGGCCTCCTCCTCGGGCGGCACCTCTTGCACGAGCGCAGCCGACTGGCTCGTCGGCATCGGCTCGTCGTCACCGCCGAGCTCCGGAGGCGCCTCGACCGGCTCCTCTTCGTAGCCGCCGGGCACGTACGCCGGCATCTCGCCGGTGACCTCGTAGCTCTCGCGCAGCTCGCCGTCGGGGGCCATCGCGGCGAGGCCCTCGTCGGGCAGCTCCGACGTCGACGTCGGAGACTCCTCGGCGACGTCGGGCTCGCCGGTGATGGGGTCGCCCACCGGCTCTTCGTACGCGTCGGACACGAAGGCCTGCGCCTCGGGCTGCTCGTCGGCCACCGGAGGTGGCTCGACCTCGAAGCGGGCCGCCTCGTCGGCGGCGTCGGGCTCCATCGCCATCGGGTCGTCGGTGACGACGTCGGCGCTCGAGGTCTGCTCGGCGGTGCGCAGGGCGAGATCGTCGTCGCCGCCCGCGAGCGCGTCTTCGGGCGCGTCGGCGACGATGATCTCTTCGTCCGACGAGTCGACGAGAATCGCATCGTCCGGCAGGTCTTGCTCGGCGGCCGCGCTGCTCCCCCCCGCGACGCCTGACTTCAGCGCCGCGAGAAACACCGGCACTTCGGGGTGCGACGGGTTCGACTGCAAGATCGTCTGCAGGTACGGCTGCGCCCTCGCCGAGTCGCCGCGCCGCGTGTGCAGCCGCAGCACGTTGAGCAGCTGCTCGCTCGCCTGCGCGTGGTTGTTCGACGCGACGTAGATGGCGTACGCCTTCTCGTGCGCGTCGATGTTCTCGGGGTCGGCGTTGAAGACCTTGCGCAGGTGCTCGAGCGCTTTGTCGTGCAGCCCGTACTTCACGTAGACGTCGGTCTCGGTCAGCAGCTTGCCGAGGCTCTCTTTCGGGGCCCCGCCGGCCGCAGGCGCAGCCGGGGGGGCCGTCGGCGCCGGCGCAGACGGAGTGAACGCCGGCGACTGCGTCGTTCGCCCGGCGGGCACGTGCGCCGGCTGGGGCGCCGTCATGGTGTTGCTGCCGAACCCCGACCCGGTGCTGCCGCCGAAGGCCATCGGCTGCGCCACGCGCTGCGGCTGGGCCGCGGGCTGCACGTTCGTCGCGGGCCTCGCCGGAGCGACCGCCACTGGCGCCGCCGGCTTGCGCGCCTGCACGTCGGGGTCGTTGGGGTCGAGGGTCTCGACCTGCCGCCAGATCGACTCGGAGTCTTCGCGGCGCCCCTTGTCGGAGTAGACGCGGGCGAGCTCTTTGTAGACCGAGATGGTCTTCGAGGTCTGGCCGAGGCCCTGAAAGGCGACGGCGAGCAGCTTGAGCGTCTCGACGTCGCGCGAGTCGGCCTTGAAGCAGATCTGCAGCTTCGCGAGGGCGCGCTTCTGATCGCCGCGCGAGAGGTAGACGTCGGCGAGCTCGCGGGCGAGCTGGAAGTTCTGCGGCTCGAGGCCGCTGATGCGCTCGGCGACGCGCAGGTAGTCGTCGATGCGGTTGTTGCGCTTGAGGTGCTCGGCGGCGCGGCGAAACTCGCCCAGCGCCTCGTCGTTCATGTTCTCGCGCGCGTACAGCTCGGCCAGCTTGATCCTCGACGCGACGTTGTCGGGGTCCAAGTCGACCATCTTCTTCAAGGTGTCGAGCGACGCGCGGGTGTCGCCGGCCTTGTCGTAGTGGTTCGCGACGACCTGGTAGTAGGCCATCGCCTCGCTCATGAGCTGCAGCTGCTGGTGCAGCTCGGCGAGCTTCAGGTTGACGTCGATGAGCGACGGGTCGAGCTTGAGGACCTGCTTGTAGAGCGCGACGGCCTTCAGGAAGAAGCCATCGCTCGCGTAGTTCTCTGCGACCTTCGTGAAGTAGTGGGCGGCCTGGGCGTTGTCGTTCTTCTTCTGGTACAGCTCCCCCATCTTCTGGAGGATCCGAACGTCCTTCGGATCGGCATCCAGAATCTTCTGATACTCCTTGATGGCTTTGTCGTAGGCGCCCTTCGCGACGAGCTTCGCGGCAGCCTCGATAATCTTGTTTTTATCCAATGAGAACGCGCCCTTCGCGCGGAAGAGCACGCTAACAGACTTCCCTCACGGCGTCTCTTCGATCGCTCTCTTCAAACGCTGCGTCCCCGCCTCGGAGGCGTGCAGCCGTTCGACGAATCGGGTGTCGTATTCCCCCCGCACGAAGGCGTCTTCATCGAGCGCCGCCCGGTGGAAGGGGATGTTCGTGCGGATGCCCTGCACGACGTACTCGGCGAGGGCGCGGCGCATGCGCTTGAGCGCGATGTCGCGGTTCTCGGCGAAGGTGATGAGCTTCGCGATCATCGAGTCGTAGTGCGGCAGCACGACGTAGTCCTGGTAGGCCGCCGAGTCGACGCGCACGCCCAGGCCGCCCGGCACGCTGTAGGCCGTGATCTTCCCCGGCCACGGGGCGAACGTCGTCGGGTCTTCGGCGTTCACGCGGCACTCGATGGCCGCGCCGGTCATCTTCACGTCCGACTGCTGGAACCAGAGCGGCTCGCCGGCCGACAGGCGAATCTGCGTGCGCACGAGGTCGACGCCGGTGACCTGCTCCGTCACGGGGTGCTCGACCTGCACCCGCGTGTTCATCTCCATGAAATAGAAGCGGTTCTGCTCGTCCATCAGGAACTCGATGGTGCCGAGGTTGTTGTAGCGGATCTCTTGCATCGCCTTGACCGAGACCCGCCCCATCTCTTCGCGCAGCTCCTTCGAGACGCCCGGCGACGGCGACTCTTCGATGAGCTTCTGATGCCTGCGCTGCACGCTGCACTCGCGCTCGCCGAGGTGCACGACGTTGCCGTGCTCGTCGGCGACGATCTGAATCTCGATGTGCCGCGGCCGCTCGACGTAGCGCTCGCAGTACATGTCGCCGTTCGCGAACGCGTTCGCGGCCTCGGCGCTCGCGGTCGCGAAGGCCGCGCGAATCGCCCGCGCCTCGCGCACGATCTTCATGCCGCGCCCGCCGCCGCCCGCCGCCGCCTTCAAGATGACGGGGAAGCCGATCTCGTTCGCGACCTCTTCCGCCTCGACCGCGTCTTTCAGCACGCCCTTGCTGCCGGGGAGCAGCGGCAGCCCCGCAGCCGTCGCGGCCTCGCGCGCCCGCACCTTGTTGCCCATCAGCTTGATGACGCGCGGGCTGGGGCCGATGAACTTGATCTTGCACTTCTCGCAGACCTCGGCGAACTCGGCGTTCTCCGACAGGAAGCCGTAGCCGGGGTGAATGGCGTCGGCGCGCGTGATCTCGGCGGCGCTGAGCAGCGCGGGGATGTTGAGATAGCTCTCTTTCGAGGCCGGCGGGCCGATGCAGACCGCCTCGTCGGCGAACCGCACGTGCAGCGCATTGGCGTCGGCCGTCGAGTGAACGGCCACCGTCGAGATGCCGAGCTCGCGGCACGCGCGAATGATTCGCAGCGCGATCTCTCCGCGGTTGGCGATGAGGACTTTCTTGAACACGGTCAGGCCGGTTCGATGCGGAACAGCGCCTGGCCGAACTCGACCGGCTGGGCGTTCTCGACGAGCACCTCGGCGACCTTGCCGGCCACCTCGCTCTCGATCTCGTTCATGAGCTTCATCGCCTCGATGATGCAGAGCGTCTGCCCCTTGCGCACCGAGCTGCCGACCTCGACGTACGGCGGCTGGTCGGGCGACGGGTTTCGATAGAACGTGCCGACGAACGGCGACGTGATGACGTGGCCCTTCTTCTCGACCGGCGCGGCCGGCGACGTCGGGCGGTTGCCGATCGACGGCCGCGGAGCCTCGGGCGCCGCAGCCGAAGCCGGCGGCGGCGCTGCGGGCATGACGTGCACCCCCGCGGTCGCCGGAGCCGGAGCCGCCGCGTGCACCACGTGGGTCACGGGGTTGCCGCGACGAATGATGAGCTTCTCGTCGCCGTTCTGCCAGACGAGCCGCGAGATCTCGGAGGCCTCGACGACCTCGACGATCTGCCGCAGCGCCTCGACGTCGAGCGACGTCTTCCCGAAAACGTACGTCCCGTTCGACTTCTTCTTGTCGGCCATGGCGGTGTGGGGTGGGGTTTTCAGCCGGTGGCGACGCGCGTGAGGTACTTGCCGTCGCGCGTGTCGATCTTGAGAACGTCGCCCTCGTTGATGAACAGCGGCACGTTGACCGTGTAGCCGGTCTCGAGCGTCGCCGGCTTCATCGCGCCGCTGACGGTGTCGCCGCGCACGCCCGGGTCGCACTTCGTGACCTTCAGGTCGACCGAGTTCGGCAGCGAGACGCCGATCGCCTTGCCGTTGAAGAACAGAATCGAGGCGTTGATGTTCTCTTTGAGGAAGTTCTTGCTCTCGCCCAGCACCTTCTCGCTGATGAACGTCTGCTCGAAGGTCTTGTTCTCCATGAAGTAGTAGTCCTCGCCCTGAAGGTAGAGGTACTGCATCTCTTTCTCTTCGATGTCGGGGCGGGTGAACTTGTCGCCAGAGCGGAAGTTGTTCTGCAGCACGCGCCCGCTGATCATGCTGCGGTAGGTCGTGCGAACGAACGCGGCGCCCTTGCCGGGCTTCACGTGCTGGAAGTCGGTGATCTCGTAAGGCTCACCGTCGATCTCGATCTTGAGACCCTTGCGGAATTCGGAGGTGTCGATGACGCCGGCCATGGTGGGCGGGCTTACTAGCCCTCCCCACACACGGGAGCAAGGTGATTACAGCTCGGCTTTGAGCTTCGGGGCGGTGACGCGCAGCACGTAGCGGCCCTTGCCGTAGTTGCCCTCGGGGCGAAGGGCGAGCACCACGAAGTACTCGGGCGTCACCATGCGCATGAGCGTGATGAGCTTCTCGGTGTTGACGCTGACCTCCGAGACGGCGCCCACCTTGAGCAGCTCGGCCCCGGTCTTCAGCTGTGAGAGCGTGTTGCCGTACTCGACCCACGCCGACGACAGCTCGATCTGCGAGGCGAAGTCAGACGAGTGCGGCGCTTGAAACGTCTCGACCGCGATGCCGTCGAAGCCCATCACGCTGCACGCGATGGCTCCGTCGACCTGGGTGACGACCGACTCGAGGTGCGGGAGAAAGCCCATGGAGGGCTAGCATCCTCCTGCGCCGGTTCCCGCGGGGCAACAGGTAACGACGGTCGTGTCTTGCCCGCCCCGCACGCCGCACGGGCCCGTGTGCGCCACGTTGCCCGGCTCGGGGCAGTTCGCGTCGCTCGTGAACACCTCGATGGGGAAGTTGATCGGGTTGCTGCTGACGGACTCACCGGAGGCGAGGTGCCCCTTCAGCTGAATCGTCACCGTGAGCTGGGTCGTGGTCGTGGTGTCGGTGACCATCGTGCGCAGGCGATCTGCGGCCTTGTCACCGATGATGTCGACCGACATGCGGTTGTCGTCGCTGCCGGGGAGCACCTCGAAGTACTGCTGGAGCTGCTCCGCCTCGAACTGAATGACCGGGTTCGACTTGTAGGTCAGCCCCACCGTGTCGACCACGAAATTGCGCTTCTGGGGGCCCGTGAGCGCTACGCCGCGGTTGCTCACGATCTGGGTGCTGTCGTCGAGCTCCGAGACGACCCCGAGCACGACCACGTAATCCCCTCCGCCAGAGGCGTCGAGCCGACCACGGCCCTGAGTGATCGTGGAGTCGAGCTTGCACTCCGTGCCTCCGCTGCCCGTGTTGATCGGGAAGATGTTCACGATGCGAATCGGGCTCGTGCCAGGCACGCAGCCGGCCGAGGCGACGAGACAAAAGCTCAAGATCGTAGTGCGCATGATTGACCTCACAGAGACTGCGCCATCTGCTGGCGATTCAAGATTCTGGGCGTGATGAAGATCAACAGCTCCTGCCGATCTTCGGTCGTCTGCGTCTTCTTGAAGAAGAAGCCCAGCACGGGAATCTTGCTGAGCAACGGCACGCCTGCGGTGCGGTCGGCCGTCGTCTTCACGTAGATGCCGCCGATGACCGTCGTGTCGCCGTCCTTCACCAGCACGTTGGTGTTCGCCTGCTTGCGCAAGATGGCGGGCTGGCCGTTGGCGCCTGTGGTGCCGGGGTCGGGCTCGCTCTTGTCGGCCGTGATGTGCAGCAGCACGCTGCCGTCCGACGTGATGTGCGGCGTCACCTCGAGCGAGAGCCGCGCTTCGACGAACAGCGTGTTCACGCCGGCGGCAGACACCTGGCTGAAGGGAATCGATGTGCCCTGGCTGATCTTCGCCGTCTGATTGTCGAGCGTGGTGACCTTCGGCGCCGACACCACCTTCACGAGGCCCTGCGCCTCGAGTGCGCTCAAGCGCAGGTTCAGCTGCACCGCGCCGCCAGCCGAGCCGAAAATGAACCCCAAGCCACCGCCGCTGTTCGTACCGATCGCCGCAGGCAGGTTGACCGCCCAGTTCGGCGTCGCGCTCGTGCCCGCGCTGATCTGATCGCCCGCGGCGCCGGCCCCCGAGATGGTGTTGGGGAACGCGAGGCCGGTCTGGTTGCCGAACGCCGGCGCCGCAGCGGCAGTGCCGCCCCACTGGATGCCGACTTCACGCGCGAGCTGCGTACGGGCCTCGACGATGCGCCCCTCGATGAGCACCTGCGGCGTCTGCAGGTCGAGGTTCGAGACGAGCGCCTGAATGCGACCCATGTTCGACTCGATGTCGCGAACGATGAGGGTGTTCGTGCGGGTGTCGACCGTGACGACGCCGCGCTCGCTGAGCACTTCCTTCACGCGATCCTTCATTTCGCCGGCGACGGCGTAGTTGACCGGCACGAGGCGCACCGTGAGCGGCTCCGCGCGGCGCAGCGTCGCCTGGCGCGTCTCTCGGCTGCGCGCTTCGTCTTCGAGCGTCTTGAGCGGAGCGACGCGGATGATGTTGCCGAACTCTTCTTTGCCGAGCCCCTTCGAGCGCAGGATCAGCTCGAGCGCCTGATCCCAGGGCACGTTGCGCAGGCGAATCGTCACCTTGCCGCTCACGTCGTCCGACACGACGATGTTCTTCTTCGAGATCTCCGCGATGATGCGGAGCAGGTTGTGAATGTCGATGTCCTTGAACTCGAAGGTCACGCGCTTGCCGACATACCGCGCCTTCTGCGGAGCACCCTCTTCGGAGTACTTCTCGGCTTCGTCCGAGAAGCCCGCCGTCTGGGGAGCCGTCGCGACCTCCTCGGTCTTCGCGCCCTTGAGCCGAATTCGCCACGAGAGCCCGTCCTTCGACTTCACGACCTGCTCTTCGATCGCCGCGTCGGCCGCCACCACGACCCGCACCCTGTCATCGTGACCCGGCGCCTTGAACGCGCTAACCATCTTGATGGGCGTCTGCAGGTCCGACGTGTCGAGGCTGCGCTCGAGCCGGCGCGGAATCGACGCCGACTTCAGCGTCAGCACCGCGCTGCGGTGATCCGGTCGCTCGGTCGCCCACCCCGTCGCGCCTTCCAGCTTGAGATCGAGGCGCCCGCCCGTCGCGCTCTCGTGGAACTGGACGTCGACCACGGCGGCGGCCTTCTCGCTCTCGCTCTCGAGCTGCACGGGCTTGCCGTCGATCTCCATCTGGGCTTCCTGCGGCGTCTGGGCCTCGGCCTTCTGCTCCGGCGGCGCCGCGCCTTCGCTCAGCGTCACCACGAGCCCCTTTGACGTCCGGCTCGCCTTGTAGGCCGGCATCTTCTCTTTCATGTCGAGCACCAGCCGCACCTTGCCGGGGTTCAGCCCGATGCGAACGCCCTTGAGCGCCCCGCCCGACGCCTTCGCCGACTTGATCGCGCTCGACATGTCGTGGAGGTCGATCGCCAGGCGCGGCGGGTCTTCCAGCTCGATGAGCTCGAAGCTCGCGACGTCACCGTCGGTGTCGATCACGAGCTGCTCGCCCTTGAGCCGCACCGCCTTCAGCGTCTTCGCCGGGTTCTTCACCGTCGCCTCGTCCATCCGCGCGGCGACCACCCCCTTCTCGGTCGCGGCGGCCGACGGCCTCGCGCTCGGCGCAGTCTCGGGGGCCGGCGCCTTCGCCTCGGGCGCGGGCGGAGGCTCTGCCTTCGCCGGCTGCGGCGCCGCCTTCGGCGCGATCACCGGAGCGGGCTTGCCGCCCTCGACGTTGATGAGCAGCCGATTGCCGTCGGCCTTCACGTCATACTTCGTCGCGCCGTCGAGGGTGATGAGCACTCGCCCGACGTTCGACCGGTCGTTGCTGAACTGCGAGGCGACGACGCCCGCGATCGGCCCGGTGCCGTCGCGGTGGCCGACGACCGCGGCCGCGTCGGCTGAGCTCAAGTCGACCACGAGGCGGTCGGGCTCGCCGAGCCGGAACACGGTGAAGATCGGCGCCTTGGTGCCAGAGACGATCACCTGACCGCCGCCGGGCGTCGCGATCACCTCCACGCCTTTGAGCGCGTTGAGATCGGCCGCGCCGAGCGTGCACGCGAGGAGTAGGGACCAGGTCATGAAGTTGAGTCTCCTTGCTTCACTGCGCTTCGAAGAGCTTGTTCTGCAGAAGGTCGAGAATCGGCGCGCTGCGTTTGTCCGTCTTGATGCACAGGTTCACCCGGTTCGGGTTCACCTTGCCGTCCGGCGATTGGAAGTACTCGGTCACGACGACGCAATCGCGCTGGATCTGCGTCACCTTCCCACCCTGCTTGCCGACTCGGGTGTTCCGGTGCACGAGGTGCCCGATCTTCGTCGGGTCCTCGAGCATGCCCACGGGGTTCGCGTCACCGCTCACCACCGCCACGAGGGTCAGTTGGTCGAGGTCGAAATTGCACAACGGCTCATTGCAGATCCCCGAGCCGCCCTGCTCGGTCGATGCCGCGCGAGGCTCTTCCATCAGGTTGCGGAAGGGGTCGCGCTTCGCGACGGGGTTGTAGAGGTACGGCACCGTCGAGACGATATTGATGCCGGCATCTGCGGTGTTCGTCGCAGAGGCCTTGGGCTTCGCAGCCGCCGCGGGAGCCTGCTGAGCCGGCGGCGAGTCGCCGCAGGCGGCCACCATTGAGAGCCCAGCCAAGGTGATCGCGAGCGCTGCCCTCACTTCGCGCCTCCTGGCTTCTTGTTCTTGTCGGCGTTCCTCTTCTGCTCCGCCGGATCGACGAAGCGAAAGGTCGTCGCCATGAAGTCCGAGTTCAGCACGACCTTCTCGGGCTTCGACGCCTGCCCGTTGATGGTGAGCTTGATGTTGTTCACATTGACGATGCGCCGCATGTTCGCCACTTCCTGAAGGAAGAGCGCGATCTCGTGGTAGTTGCCCGAGACCGTCATCTTGACGGGGATGCGGGCGAAGAAGCTCTCGCTGCTCTCGGCCGCCGGCTCGACCTTCGCGATCTCGAGGCCCGACTTCTTGCCGACGTCGTTCAGCTGCGCGAGCAGCTCGTCGATGTCTTTGCGCTCGGGCAGCTCGGTCAGCGCCTCCTGCAGCTTCTGATCGAGCTGATCCATCTCGCGGCGGCGCTCGGTCAGGTTGTCGGCGATCGCCTTCTTCTCGGCGAGCTGCCCCTCGAGCGTGCGCTGCTCGCCCGCCTGCTGCGCGATGCGATCGGCGGCCTCTTGCACGAAGAAGAAGAAGTTCACCAGCGTGATCACCACGATCACGGCCGCGAGACCGCCCCACTTCACGGGGTTCGATGCCTTGTTGAGTGTTTCGATCAACTTGTCCATCGTTCGCTCGTCAGATTGCGTAGTTCGCGGACATCGCGATCTCGAAAGTCACAGACCCAGAAATCGCCCCGGTCGCCTTGTCGCCCGTCTTCGACTCCGCCTTCTTCAGATCGATGTTGCTGAAGAACGGAGCTACCTCGTTGACCGCGAAGTCCTGCATCGCGCCTTCGGTCTGAAGGAGCTCGACCCGCACCGTCGCCGCCTCGCGCTTGCGCTCGACGACCCGACCCATGCCCTTCGGCGTCCACACCATCGCCGCGAGGCTGCGCATGAAGTCGGCGACGTCTTCGTGGCTCGCCGCCTTGCCGATCAGCTTCACGGCCGATGACTTCTCTTCGAAGTCGGTCAGCGCGACCTTCTTCGGCGTCGCGGTCGAGAGCGCGTCGAGCATGCGCACCGGGCCCGTGCGCCCCTTGCGCAGCTTGTCCAGCACCGACAGCTTCTCTTCGACTTCCTTGCGCCGCTTGTTGATGTTGTTGACCTCGCCGATCACCTTCTCGAGCTCGGCGATGCGACGCTTCGTCTCGTTGATGCGCTCTTGGTTCTTGTCGCGCTGCGTCGCCAGCTGGTTGTACCAAAGCCAGTTCCCGAACAGCGCGATGATCGTCAGGCCGACGGCGACGACGAGGAACTGTCGCCCCAACTCGCGCTTCTTGACCTGCCTGACCGGCAGGAGGTTGATGCGGATCATCATGGCTTAAGAGAACTTGTCTCCTGCTTTGCGGAGTCCGAGCCCCACCGCGACCGCTGCGAGGGGCGCCACATCCATGATGAAGGCCGGGTCGAACCGCCGGTTGTCGATCTCGATGGCCTTGAACGGGTTCAGAATCTCGACCGGCACGCCGACGCGGCTCTCGATCGTCTTGAACAGCGCGGGGATCTTCGCGGTGCCGCCCGAAAGATAGACCTTCGTGAAGGTCGCGTCGGCCGCCGTGCCCGCGTAGAAGTCGAGCGACCGCTGAATCTCACCCGCCACTTGCTCTGCGACCGAGCCCATCACGCGCTCGACCTCTTGCGGCACGACGGCGTCCGAGTCGCCCCGCCCGCCGCCGATCTTCAGCGCCTCGGCCTCTTCGTAGCTGACGTTCAGCTGCTTCTGAATCTCTTCCGTGAACTGGTTGCCGCCGATCGTCACGTCGCGCGTGAACGTCGTCACGCCGCCCGAGATGATGTTGATGTTCACGACTGCCGCGCCCGCGTTGATCAGAACCACGGTCTCTTTCTCGGGCACGTCGTAGTTCGCGCTGAAGCAGTTCTGCACCGCGAAGGCGTCGACGTCGACCACCGAAGGCGAGAGGCCGGCCTCGGCCACCACCGTCGTGTAGTCGTTGATCATGTCCTTCTTCGCGGCGACGAGCAGCACGTCCATCTGCCCGGTCGCGTCGTTCGCGTCGGGCTTCAGGATCTGAGTGTCGATGTTCACGTCTTTGATGTCGAAGGGGATGTGCTGCTCGGCCTCCCACTGAATCGCCTCTTCGAGCTCTTCTTGCGTCATGCGCGGCATCGAGATCTTCTTGATGATCACCGAGTGTCCGCTGACGCCGATGGCGACCTCTTTCTGCTTCACCTTGAGCTCGCCGAGCAGCTCCTGAATCGCCTGCACGATCGCCGTCGAGTTCATCAGCGCGCCGTCGACGATCGCCTCGGGCGGCAGCGGCTTCATGCCAAAGCTCTGCAGCGAGTAGCCGACCTGGCCGCGGCGCCGCTGCTCCTTCAGCAGAATGAGCTTCACACCGGTCGAACCGATGTCGAGCCCGAGCGCCAGTTTTCCCTTCGCCATTGCTGCTCCTTCTTCACTTCATGTCGGCTGCGTCGATTCAGCGTAAGGCCGGATCAGCGCGTCGCGAAAAAAACTGCCGCTCAGTCGTCGAACACCTGGCTTCGATCGGTCACCTTCAGCCCCAGCGCGAGAATGATCTTCCGCTTCGTGTCGAGCCGGCAGGGGGCTCCTTTCTCGACACGGTCGATGGTCAACACCGAGACGCCTGCACGCCGCGCGAGCTCCGCCTTCGACAGCAGACGATCTTCGCGCAGCACCTGCACGTTGTTCGACGGCTTCTTGTTGCTCATGGGGCCCTTGCTTCTTCAGTGAAGCAGCGGTCGCGGATTCTGCGCCCCCGATCAGCCCCTGTCAAATGGCGAGATCTCTCTTTGAGGGCTTAATTATGCATCATAGACACATAATTAAGCTACTGCTTGTGGGTGACCTCCGCTCTCACCCCCAGGAGTTGGTGTGGGGAACGCGTCTCTTCAAGAGACCCGCGGCGAGCCGCGAACGGCTCAGGGGCCCTTCTCGCCCTCGGCGTCGGGGTCGATGCCGTAGTCCTTGATCTTGTAGAGCAGCGCGCGGTGGCTGATCTCGAGCAGCTCGGCGGCGCGCGTGCGGTTGCCGCGCGTCTTGCGCAGCGCCGCGCGAATGAACGTCTCTTCGAGCTCGCGCATCGCCCGCTTGAGCGAGAGCGCCATCGCGTCGGGGGTCGGCAGCGCGGGCGCGGCGCCGGGCCCCAGCGTCGTCGACGCGGCGGGCGGGCGCGCGGGCTCTTCTTTCGCCCACAGCCGCTCGGGCAGCGCGTCGGGCGTGATGACGGCGCCCTCGGCGAGCAGCACGGCGCGCTCGATCGCGTTCTCGAGCTCGCGCACGTTGCCCGGCCACGCGTAGCTGCCCATCATGCCCTCGGCCTCGGGCGAAAAGCCGGTCACGGGCGGCTCGCGGTTCAGCTCTCGGTTGAAGCGGCCGAGAAAGGCGCGGGCGAGCGGCATGATGTCGTCTCGTCTCGCGCGCAGCGGCGGCACCTTGAGCTGCACGACGTTGAGGCGGAAGTAGAGGTCTTCGCGGAACTCGCCCTTCTCGACGAGCTTCGCGAGATCTCGCAGCGTCGCCGCGACGACGCGCACGTCGACCTTCTCGGAGCGGTTCTCACCGACGGGGCGAATCTCGCCCTCTTGAAGGAAGCGCAGGAGCTTCACCTGTAGGGGGTGCGGCAGCTCGCCGATCTCGTCGAGGAAGAGCGTGCCCCCGTCGGCCTCGGCGAAGAGCCCACGCTTCGCGACCCGCGCGTCGGTGAAGGCGCCGCGCGCGTGGCCGAAGAGCTCGGACTCGATGAGCCCCGCGGGAATCGCGCCGCAGTTCACGGTGACGAACGGCATCGCCGCGCGGGGGCTGAGCTCGTGCAGCGCGCGGGCAACGAGCTCTTTGCCGGTGCCCGACTCGCCGGCGATGAGCACCGTCGTCGAGACGGGCGCGACCTTCTGAATCTGCTTCGAGAGCGTGTTGATGGCGTCGCTCACGCCCAGAATGCGCTGCAGCGGGCTCGAGACGCCGCGCTGCTCTTTCAGGCGCCGGTTCTCGCGCACGAGGCGCGTGCGCTCTTCCGCCTTGCGCAGCACGAGCACGACCTCTTCGGGCTTGAACGGCTTCTGGACGTAGTCGTAGGCGCCGGCCTGCACGGCCGCGAGCGCCTGCTCCTGGCTGCCGTACGCGCTCATCACGAGGAACGTGACCTCGGGCCAGCGCTCGACCGCCGACTTGAGCAGCGTCATGCCGTCGACCTTCGGCATGCGCACGTCCGAGATCACGACGTCGTACGGCCGCGCCTGCATCTCGCGCAGCGCCTCTTCCCCATCAGACACGGCGCGGACCTCGTAGCCGTGATCCGACAGCACGAGCGAGAGCACGTGGCGAATCGAGGCTTCGTCGTCGACCACCAACACGCTGCGAAAGAGTGGCATCTAGGCGACCGGGAGCTGCACCGTGAAGATCGCGCCCCTCTCAGGCGCGTTGGCGGCGCGGAGCTTACCGCCCATCGCCGTGATCAGATGCTGGGAAACGGCGAGCCCGAGGCCCGTGCCCTTGCCTGCCGCCTTGGTCGTGAAGAACGGCTCGAACATGCGGGCCTGGACTTCGGGGCTGAGGCCTGGGCCGGTGTCCTGCACCTCGATGAGGGCAGCTCTGTCTTCACGGCGAGAACGCAGCGTGATCGTCCCCTTCCCCTCCATCGCCTGCGCTGCGTTCAGCACGAGGTTGATGATGACCTGCGACAGCGGCCCGCTCTCGGCGAGCACCACCAGCCCCGGCGCGTGCTCTTCGTTCAGCACGACCTCTCTCATCTCGTGGCCCTTCGCGACGAGCTTCGCCGCCGAGTGCACGACCTCGGCGAGCTCGAGCGGCATCGGCTTGCCGCGGCTCGGTCGGCCGAGGTCGAGCAGCGAGCGCACGATCTGGTCGATGCGTGTGACCTCGGCCTCGATCGCCTTCGCCAGCTCGACGAGCTCGGGCTGCGCCTTCGCCCGCGACTGGATCACCGAGAGGTAGCCGAGAATGCCCGACAGCGGGTTGCCGACCTCGTGCGCGACGCCAGCGGCGAGCTTGCCGACGGTGACGAGCCGGTCAGAAGCGAGGAGCTCGGCCTGCGCGCGCACGAGCCGGGTGTTCGCATCTCTCAGCTCGTCGACGTGGCGCTTCGTGATGGCGCGCTCGGTCTGCACCGCATCGGCCATGCGAGAGAGGGCGCTCTGCAGCCGCGAGAGCAGCGGGCCCCCGGTGTCGAGCGGCACGTCGAGCTCGAGGCGCGACAGGCGATCGATGGCGGCCTCGGTTCGCGCGAGCGGGCGGCCGACCGTGAAGTGAATGATGAGAAAGGCGAGCCCCGTGACGGCGCTGACGACCAGGCCGAGCGTGAACGGCAGCAGAATCTTGATGCGGGTGATGAGCTCGACCGACTCGAGGGGCCGCTCGCGCCGCGCGAAGTCCATCAGGGCGGCCAGCGACGGCTGCAGGGTCAGCCAGCTCGCACCTGTCGAGACGACGGCGAGCAGAAAGGCGATGCTGAAAACCCGGAGCCGCACTGATCGCGAAGCAGACCACGAACACCGACCTGCGTTAAGGAATGTGCCCGGCACCCGGTGAACTCCCCATCACGCTCGACCCTCTTCGACGTGCTGCGCGCGATCGCCGTGCTGCTCGTGCTCGGGCGGCACATTCTCGACACGAAGACCGGCATGCCCGACTGGGTCGTGCCCGTGCTGACCGCGTGGCGCGAGATCGGGTGGATGGGCGTCGACCTGTTCTTCGTGCTCAGCGGCTTTCTCGTCTCGGGCCTGCTGTTCGCCGAGTACCGGCAGCACGAGACCCTGCGGCCGTGGCACTTCCTCGGCCGCCGCGGCTTCAAGATCTACCCCGGCTTCTACCTCTTGCTCGCGGTGACCTGGTTCTGGCGCGGCGACACGCTGCCCGCAGAGAAGTTCTTCTACGAGGCCGTCTTCATCCAGAACTACTTCGGCCGGACGTGGAACCACACGTGGTCGCTCGCCATCGAAGAGCACTTCTACTTCGGCCTCACCCTGCTCTTCTGGCTCGCGGTCCGACTCAGGCGCCCGCCCGACCCTTTCCGATGGCTGCCCGCCTTCACGCTCGTCGTCGGCCTCGCTGTGCTCGGCATGCGCACGGCCACGTTCCTCTCGAACCCGAAGGGCTACCTGCTCCTGCCCACACACCTGCGCATCGACGCGCTGCTCTTCGGAGTGCTCTTGTCCTACGCGTGGACATGGCACCGCGAGAGGCTTCAGGCCTTCGTCGCGAAGTACGGCTCGTCGATCTTCCTCGTGTCGTGCGCGCTGCTGCTGCCCAGTCTCCTGCGCCCGCTGAAAGACGACGTCGTCGTCAACACGATCGGCCTCACCACGAACTACCTCGGGTTCGGAGGGTTCACGCTCCTCGCCGCCGCTGCAGCGCCCGCTCCGCGCAAGTGGCTCACCCCGCTCGCCCGCATTGGCTACTGCTCGTACTCGATCTATCTGTGGCACATGCCCGTCTGGGCCGTCGCCGACGGCCTCATCGGGCGCCGCACGAGCCACCCGCTCGGCATGGCCGCGTACGTCGCTGGCAGCCTCGTCGTCGGCATCGTGCTCTCGTACTTCTTCGAGCAGCCGCTCCTCACGCTGCGCGATCGTCTCCTCCCTTCCCGGTCGCGGCCCGCCCCGACGTGAGCGCCCCGAACGTCACACCCGGCGCCGAGTCGCGGCGCGATCGCGTGCTGCTCGCGCTGATCCTCGGGCTGCAGCTCGTGCTCAGCGCCCAGGCGATCTTCGACATGCAGGCGTCTGCCTTCGGCGCCGCCCCGGTGCTCGACGAAGAGAGCTACGTGACGTGGGCCCGACAGATCGCCGCCGGCGACTGGCTGGGCTCGCGAACGTTCGGGCAAGACCCGCTCTACCCCTACACGCTCGCCGTCACGTTCCTCGTCACCGGCGGGTCGCTGGCCTCGGCGCGCGTGCTGCAGGCGCTGTTCGCGCTCCTCACGACGCTGCTCACCTGGGCGCTCGCGAAGCGGCTGTTCGGCCCCCGCGCCGCCCTCGCCGCCGCGGCGCTGCTCGCGCTCTACGGGCCGCTCTACCTGTCGGTCGCCGAGCTCGAGAAGGCGTCGCTCACGATGCTCGTCTCGGCGCTATTCCTCTGGCTCGTCGCGCGCGCTCTCGAGCGCCCGCGGGCCCGCGCGTGGCTCGCCGTCGGGGCCGCCTACGGTGCCGCCATGCTGCTGCGCGGCAACTTCGTGCCGCTGCTCTTCCCTCTCGCCGGGTGGATCATGTGGCGCGGCGGGTGGCGTGCGGGCGCCGTCGCGCTCTGTGGCGTGGCCGTCGTGCTCGCCCCGGTCACGCTTCGCAACCGCGCCGTCGGCGGCGAGTGGGTGGTCACCACGGCTTCGGGCGGCATGAACTTCTTCATCGGCAACGGGCCTGGCGCCTCGGGCACGAACCGCGCGCTGCCGTTCATCCGCCGCACTCCGCAGTTCGAGATCACCGACTTCGAGGCTGAGGCGGGCCGGCGCCTCGGCCGGCCGGTGACGCCGGCCGAGTCGTCGCGCTTCTGGTTCCGCGAGGGCCTGCGCGAGCTGGCCGAGCGGCCGGGCTGGGCCGTGAAGCTCTGGGCCACGAAGGCCCTGCTCGCCGTCAACGCCGAGGAGGTGCCCGACAACTACTCGTTTCGCTGCGCGCGCGACGAGCTCATGCCTTCGCTGTGGGTCGGCTTCATCGACTTCGGCGTGCTCGTCGGGCTGGCGATCGCCGGCTGCGCGCTGCTGAGCGACAGGCGCGCCCGCTGGCTCGCCGTGTTCGCGGCGGGCTTCGCCTCGACGCTGGTCATCTTCTTCGTGCTCGCGCGCTACCGCGTGCCGCTGCTGCCCGCCCTCGCCGCGCTCGCGGGCCACGGTCTCAGCGAGCTGTTCGTTCGCATGCGCGCGGGCACCTGGAGACAGGCTCGCTGGGCGCTGCTCGGTCTCGCGCTCGCGCTGCCGCTCACCCACGTCACGTTGACCCAGGCTGAGTACTCGGCGCCGCAGCGCGCGCACTGCCACGACCTCATCGGCGTGAGCTGGCTCGAGCAGGGCCGGCTCGACGAGGCCGAGCGTCAGCTGAGGCGCGCCGTCGAGCTCGCGCCGGGCGACGCCGAGCTCCGGTACAACCTCGCCGTCGCGCTGCAAGCGCAGGGCCGCCGCGACGAGGCCGAGCAGGCGTACCGCGCGACCGTGGAGCGCATGCCCGAGCACGGCCAGGCGCGCATCAACCTCGCGCTGCTCCTCGTGCAGCGGGGCGAGCTCACCGAGGCGCGAGCGCACCTCGAGGCCGCGACCCACGGTTTCATGGCACAGAAGGCGAAGGCGCTGCTCGAGCAGCTCGACCGCGCGCCACCAGCACCGTGACGAGCAGCGAAAGCCCCAGCAGGCTCATCGCGGCGCCGGCAGCGAGCCTCGGCGTTCGATACGTGAGCACCACCTCGTGCGCCCCGGAAGGGACCTCGACGGCGAGCGCCGTCACCAGCGCGGGGTGAAGCGCCGCCTCGGCGCCGTCGATCGTCGCGCTCCAGCCGGGCACCCAGTCGTTCGTGACGATGAGCGCCGTGGGCCGGGGCACCTCGACGGCGACGCGCAGCTCCTCGGGCCGGGTCAGCTTCCAGCTCACCGTGCCCTCGTCCGAGTCGAGGCTCGCAGGGCCCTCCCACGGCACCCGGCGCTCGTCGAGCCTGAGCTGCTCGAGGGCGCCGACGCTGACCTCGAGCGGGGCTCGCACCGCGCGCGCGAGAAACACCCGGGGCCAGCAGGCCCGAGGCTCGAGCCTCATGCCGAGCGCTTCGGCGCGAGCCGCGCCCTCGGGCGCAGGGCCGACGTCGTCGACCACGGCCGAGCACCCGTCGAAGAGCCCCATGAGCTTCTCGAGCCGCGCGTCGTGGCCGCCGAACGCGAGGGCGTGCCGGCGCTGCGTCGCTCCGAGGTTCGAGCCCAGCGTCTCGACGCGGCTCAGCGCCGCGCAGGTCGGCCGCAGACGCCCGATCGTGCCCATCGCCCACTCTTCTCGCCCGGGCAGCGTCACGCCCGACGACCACTGCCGCTGTGCCAGCGATGCGACGCGGTGGCCCCTCGCGGCCTCGGCGAGCGGCGACGGCTGAAACACCGTCTCGTCGACGAGCGGCAGGTGCGAAGCGTTCGCGCGCCAGAGATCGGCGAACAGCAGCGCGCCCACGGCCAGCCAGCGCGCGCGCGGCGACTTCAAGGCGAGCGCGCCGACAGCAGCGATCGCCACCACGAGGGCAACGAGCCCGCTGGCGCGCCACGCTGCCGCAACAGGGCCGGCGACGTCGTCGCCCGGCGTGTTGCCGCGCACGGCCCACAAGAGCGTGACGGCGCCCGGGGCCGCGAGCGAGAGATTCAGCGCGCCGGCGACCGCGACGCCCAGCGTGAACGCGCGCCGGCCCTCGGCCATCGCGCGGTCGAAGCCGAGCGGCACGATCCAGAGCATCGCGACCCAGAAGAACGCCAGGTAGCGCTCGGGGTAGCGGAACTTGCCGAGCATCGGCAGCACGCTTTGCACGGCTCCAAGCAGCCCGAGGTGACCGCCCAGCGCGAGCAGCACCGCGATGGCGCCGAGCCCGAGCGCGACACGAGACGGCCGGGGAAGCCCCGAGAGCCCCGCCGCGAGCGCGCCGAACGCCACGACGCCGAAGTAGAGGGTCGTCGCGAAGACGGCCGTGCCGCCGCCGAGCAGCTGGCCCAGCACCTGCGGCCGCACCACGTCGGGAATGAGCCCCGCGTGAGCGAGCTCGAGCAGCCGCAGCGGGTGCGTCGCCCAGCTGAACGCTAGCGACGGCGGTGCCTGACCGACGTTGCGCACCGAGTCGGCGCCGAGCACGGTCGCCGGCAGCAGCTCGACGCCGACGAGCAGCACAGACCACGCGCCCGCGACACCGAAGAGCAGCGCCGTCTTTCGCGCCGGCTTCGCCGTGAAGGCGATCGCGCCGAAGACGACGCTCATCGCATAGCCGAGCGCGTCGCGTGAACGCGACCGCGCCGAACACGACGCTCATCGCGTAGCCGAGCGCATCGCCCGCGAGGAACACGAGCGCTGCGCTCGCGGCGAGCGCGGCCGCGTCTTTGAGCCGCTGCTTCTCGGTGAGCCGGGTCGAGGCCCAGACCACCCAGGGCAGCGCGGCCGTGCTCATCGCGTACGCGATGATGCTCGACACGCCGAGCACATAGCCGCCGAAGCCCCAGGTCCACGCGCCGAGCACCGACGCTTCGCGGCTCGCGCCGAGCGCGCGGCCGGCGCGATAGGCGCCACACAGCCCGAGCAGGTACGCGAGCAGCAACGCCCACTTCTCGCCCTGCACCGCAGTCAGTGGCGTGAGCAGCAGGTTCAGCGGGTGAAACGTGCCCAGGGCGATCTGCCCGATGAGCGGCACTCCGAGGCCCTCGAAGGGAAACCACTGCGGCAGCTCGCCGGCGAGCAGCCGCTCGCGAACGTAGTCGCGCACGGGCACGTTCGTGACGACGTGATCGCGGTAGTACGGCACGAGCGACGGGTGGAGCAGCGCGTCGGCGAAGAACAACGCCCAGCTGGCGCCGAGGGCGACGAGGGCCTGCCGCCGGGTCACGCCGTCTGCCACGAGAAGACCCAGCCGACGTAGGGCACGTACCGCGCGAGCAATGGCCCCACGAGGATCAGCTCGAGCGCGGCGAGCACCATCCACGGGCCGAACGGCAGGTTCGTCGGCCCCGGCTTCCACTCGACCTCGTTGCCGGCGTCGTCGATCGGCTCGTCGGGAATCGGCTGCAGGAAGATGCACCAGGGCACGAGAGCGATTCGGCGCCAGACGCTGAGGCCGGGCTTGGTGAACTCCCAGGTCATCGTCGGCGGCGCAGGCTCCTTCTCGCTCGGGTCGGCCGGCGCCGTCTCGGGCCCCGCGCGCCCAGACATCGCGATGCCGAGCAGGCCCACGATCGAGCCCTGCAGCGCCGACAAGAGGAAGATCCCGGGCAGCGCACGCGCGCCGAGGTACGCGCAGAGCAGCGCGGCGAGGAACTTGTCGCCCGCCCCCATCGCTTCCTTCCGGAAGGCGAGCCAGCCGAAGTACTCGACGGCGCGAAACGCGCAGAAGCCGATCGCAGCTCCGACGAGGGCGGTCTTCGTGGCCTCCCACCCCACGGGGATCGCGAGCAGGATGCCCGCGGCGATGCCGGGCAGCGTCAGCTCGAACGGCAGGATCCAGTGCTGGGCGTCGATGAACGCCAGAGGCACGACGAAGACCGCCATCGTCAGCGCGAGCAGCAGCGCCCAGGTCAGCCCGAAGCGGAAGTAGAGCGCGACGAAGAGCACACCGGTCATCACCTCGACCACGAGGTACCGGGGCGAGATGGAGGTCTTGCACGCACTGCAGCGGCCCCTGAGCGCGAGCCACGACAGCACGGGGATGTTCTCGTACCAGCGCAGCGCGTGACCGCACTTGGGGCACTTCGAGCCCGGCCGCATGATCGACTCGTCGTTCGGCAGGCGGACGATGAGAACGTTGAAGAAGCTGCCGAAGCACACCCCGAGCGCGGCGATGAACGAGGCTTCGAAGAGGGTCGAATCGTACACTGGGTGACCTGCTACTCCATCGCGCTGACGAAACGCGGCAGAAGCGGGTGACGATTCTCGTCACTCGCGGCGCTCGCCATCCGACCACGTTGCGTGAATTCGGGGAACTGGATGTTGACGGGTGGTCGGCACGGGGCATGCTCAGGCCCTTCCCGCTTCATCACCTTGTCTGGAGGCTTCATGCGTAAACTTCTCAAGAAGGGCTTCACGCTCATCGAGCTGATGATCGTCGTCGCCATCATCGGCATTCTCGCCGCAGTCGCGATCCCGCAGTTCATCAAGTTCCAGGCCCGCTCCAAGCAATCTGAGGCGAAGACCAACCTCAAGGGCATGTGGCAGGCTCAAAAATCGTGGTTCGGTGAGAAGGACACCTTCGACAACTGGACCACCATCGGCTGGAAGCCCGAGCGCGGCAACCGCTACCGCTACACCTCGCCGGTCGTTGGCATCGGCAACGAAGAGCTCCGCACGGCTGTCATTCCGCTCGGCGCGCCTCCGTTCGACAACATCAGCGTCGACTGCTTCAAGCTCGACCCGAACCTCACCGGCACCTGCGTCCCTCAGCCTCTGGCGACCGCCGGCGGCGCGCTCGCGGCCGTTCACGAAGCTCAGGCTTCCGGCGTGCTGCCGGCCGCGCAGCCGGGGCCTGGCGTTTCGCTCGGCTCCAGCGGCTCGGTCATTGCCCAGGCGATCGGTACGGTCGACAACGACACAGAGAACGACACGTGGTCGGTCGGCGTGTCCGTGAACCTCACGATCCCCGCGCAGGGTACCTGCTGGGACAAGCAGGAAGCTCCGTCGGGTCAGCCGATCAACGAGTACAACGACGTCTCCTGCCCGTAAGCTCGCGACAGCAACGAACGAAAGCTGACAAACGGCCGGTCGGGTGCTTCAGTCGCCCGACCGGCTTTTCCTTTCCTATGGGCGCTGTCACTCGAGTCGCTCTCCTCGCGGCATTTATCCTCGCAGTGGGCATGCTGGGCCGTGCCCCTACCGCAGTCGGACCGCGAGATGCCCGGCTCGTGCTGCCGCGGCCGGGCCTGTTGAGGGCGCTCGGGCGCAGCCACGTTCAGCTCGTGACCGACTATTACTGGCTGCGCGCACTCAACCGCTCCCTCATTATTGCGAACGCCGACGAGGGCGCCGCGCTGCTCGCACTGGGCGAGCTCATCGCTGACCTCGACCCCGCCTTCGTGGCGAACTATTGGATGGTCGGCATCAACGCGCCGTTTCCGCCCTCCGGCGAACAGGTCGAGTGGCCGAACGCACGGGAGGCGGCCAACCTGCTGCGCCGCGGCCTGAGCGTCGCACCCACCGACAACAAGCTCGTGGTCGTGCTGGTGGCGACCCTCATGGTGAACCTGCACGACCGCGTCGGAGCAGCGCGCGTTCTCGAGGAGCGAGCCCGTTACCCTGGCGCGCTCCCCCACTTCGCCCCCTTGGCGACCCGCCTGCTCGCCGAGAGCGGTGAGTTCGACGCCAGCCGCGAGCTCGCTCAGGCGATGCTCGACTCCGCGCAAGACGAACCCACCCGAGACATGTTCCGCGAGCGACTCAAGCTGATCGATCTCGAAGAGATTCTCTCGGCGGTCGACGCGGCGGCGAAGAAATACCTGGCTGAGCGCGGCGTCCCAGCGGTCACGACCCGGGACCTGGTCGAAGCGGGCTACCTGCCGGCCGAGCCCTACGACCCGTTCGGCGGAGTCATCGTCCTCAAGTCGGGCCGCGCCTTCTCCACCGCAGTAGAAAAACGCCTGGAGGTGCACGACTTTGACCGCCATTGAGATGGAGGGCCTCGAGAAGTCGTACCGCATCGGGTTCTTCAAGACGCAGACCGTTCGCGCGCTGCGCGGGCTGACGCTCGGGGTCGCGCCGGGCCAAGTCTATGGCCTCATCGGCCCGAACGGCGCAGGCAAATCGACGGCGATCAAGATCCTGCTCAATCTGGTGAAGGCGTCGAAGGGCCGAGCGCGGCTCTTCGGTGTCGAGAGCTCGAAGCGCGAGTCACGCAGCGATCTCGGCTTCGTGCCAGAGAACCCCGCGCCGTACGAGTACCTCACGGGCGCCGAGTTCGTCGAGCTCTGCGCGAAGCTGGGGGGCCTCGGCGGCGCAGAGGCGCGTCGGAACACGAGCGAGGCGCTCGAGCGCGTCAACATGACGCGCGCGAGCGGCCTGAGAATCCGCCGGTACTCGAAAGGCATGACCCAGCGCATCGTTCTCGCCGCGGCGCTCGTCTGCAGGCCGAAGCTCATGGTGCTCGACGAGCCGACCTCGGGGCTCGACCCGGTCGGGAGGCGGCTCGTCCGCGATCTCCTCTTCGAGGAGCGCAAGAAGGGCACCACGATCTTGTTCTGCACGCACATCATCTCCGACGTCGAGGCCGTCTGCGATCGGCTCTCGGTGCTCATCTCCGGCCAATGCGTGCGCGAGGGTACGGTGTCCGAGCTGCTCTCGGGCCAGTCTCCGAAAATGGAGGTCACGGTCGACGGCATCGCACCCGAGGCGCTCGGTGCAGTCGAGATCGTCTCTACGGTCGGCACGCGCTCGATGGTTCGGCTGCTCGAGAGCGAGCTGACACCGTTCATTCAGGCCGTGCTGGCCAAGCAAGGGCAGATCCTCCGGGTCGTGCCGTCTCGCTACTCGCTCGAAGACGTCTTCATGGAAGCCCTCGAGAAGTCGGGGCGCAACACAGTCGGAGGCATGATCGAATGAGGAGCATCCTCATCGTCGCGCTCGCAGGCTTTACCGAGGCGCGCCGAAATCGGGTCACGCTCATCGTGGTGGCCTTCGCCCTCGTGATGCTGCTGTCCACGACGCTGGTCATCAACATGACGGTCTTCACCCTCGACCGGGTCGCCACGGATTTCGGCCTGGGGATCATGTCACTGCTGTCCGTCGGCCTCGCGATCTTCTTGAGCTCGAATCAGCTCAGCCGCGAGATCGATCGGAGGACCATCTTCCTCGTCTTGAGTCGGCCAGTGTCGCGCGCACAATTCGTCATCGGTCGAACGCTCGGCACGATCGTGACGCTGTGGGCAATGCTCGGCGGCATGGCGGCACTCTTCTTCTTGCAGGCCAACTACCTTCACCTCGACATCTACCCTGCACAGTACGCAGCCGTGGGCGGCCTGGCGATCGAGCTCGTCTTCCTCGCCTCGATGGGAGCGCTTTTGAGCTCCGTCTCCGGCCCGCTGGTGTCGTCCCTGTCGTCGATCGGCGTCTATCTCATCGGCCATGGAGCGACCGACCTCTGGGAGATCGCCTCACGGTCGAAGTCCGAGGTCGCACAGCAGATCGGCAAGGCCATCTACTGGGTGATTCCGCAGCTCGATCGCCTCGACTACCGGCTGGCTGCGGCGTACCAACAACCCATCGACTGGGGTCGCTTCGGGGTCTCGACCGCCTACGCCCTGGTCTATTCAGGAGCGCTGCTCGTCGCCGCGGTGATGGTCTTCGATCGCGTCGACTTCAAGTAGCCGACGTCACCGACCCACCGTCACCCGGACGGGCTCGGAGCCCAGCTTGATCTGCGCTGGCGCCTCGAGGTGCCAGCTGCCGCCCACCTCGATCCGGTACGTCGGGTCGAAGCGACACACGCCGAAGGGCACGTGCTCGGCGACTCCGTCGGAGTCCGTCGAGACCACGCTGTTCCAGCAGCCATGCTCATCGATGAGCGAGACCTCGACCCCGCGCAGCCGCGTGCCGTGCGCATCTTCGACGATCACCCGCAGCGGCTTCGACGGTTGAAGATCGAGCACGACGTCGACCTGCTGGTCCTTCAACACCTCGAACCTGGCCCTCGCTTCTCCGACGCCGCCCTGCCCGCCCCGAGCGCGCGCCTCGTAGCGACCGACCGGCAACAGGGTGGGCACCTTGTACGCGAACAGCTCCTCTGTCGCGCCTTCGACCTCGAGCTGCACGAACGTCTGGCCGGCTCGGCTCGGCACGAAGCGCACGGTGCCGAAGTCGCGAAGCAGCCGGAGCTTCGCAGCGGTCGACGCGACCGCCACGCGCACCGATCTCGACCGGCGGCCCTCATGAGTCGCGAAGAGGCGCACGAGCTCGGCGTCGTCGCTCGCGTCGATCGTGATCGAGAAGTGCCCCCCGATGTCGGAGCGCGCAATGGCCTTCGAGCGCGCGCCCCCCCAGGCGAAGAACACCTCCGCGCCCTCGACGGGCTCGCCGGCCTCGTCGACGACGACCCCGCTCACCCACCGCGGCGCCCTCATTTGGAGCAGCACCTCTCGGGTCGTCGGCAGAATGGTGACGGTTCGCGGCCTCACCCCTTCGTCGGAGCCCGTGCGCGTGACGGCGTACTCCCCAGGCACCAACTCGACGTGCGCGAAGCCCATCACGTTGGTGCTCGTCGAGACCGACTCGCGCCAACCCTGGTTGCCAAAGCGTCGAAAGACGAGCCGCGCCGCCGCCTCGTGACCGCCGTCGGTGCGCAGCTCCACCTCGACGTCGACGGGCGCCTTCGGGCTCTCGCCCTCATCCGCAGGCGGTGCGGGCCTGTCGGGGAGCTGTGGGCCCGGTTGGGGCGCGAGCTCCTCCTGCGCGGTGAGAGGCGAACCCGCAGGTGCAGCCGAAGGCTCGGGCCCCGATGAGAACCAGAGCGCGGCGGCGGCGGCGAGGACGAGGGCCGCGGCGAGCGCTGGCGAGCGCACTACTCGAGCCCGTGCTTCGCGAGCCGGTACCTGAACGACCGAAACGTGAGCCCGAGCAGCTCGGCGGCCTTCACCTTGCTCCCCGCCTTCTTGATCGCCTCGCGCAGGTACGCGCGCTCGATCTCGTCGAGGTGGCGCTCGAGCCCGAAGCCGGGGCCGATGCTCGGCGTCGCGGCGTCGGGCTTCTCTTCGACCCCGCGCACCGGCGCCGGCAGCGACTCGAC
>JBGALX010000057.1:0-42775 GCA_044223505.1 Myxococcaceae bacterium | reverse complement strand
CCGCTGCCCGACACCGGCTCGGCGCTCAAGGTCGTCACCGAGCGCGGCGAGCTCGAGATCACGCTGTGGAACGACGAGCACCCGCGCACCGCCGGCAACCTCTGGTCGCTCGCGAAGAAGGGCTACTTCGACGGGCTCACCTTTCACCGCATCGTGCCCGACTTCGTCGCCCAGGGCGGCGACCCGCGCGGAGACGGCGAGGGCGGCCCCGGCTACATGATCCGCTGCGAGATCGGCCACCGCCCCTACGTGCGCGGCACCGTCGGCATGGCCCTCTCGGGCAAGGACACCGGCGGCAGCCAGTTCTTCATCACGCACACGGCCACGCCTCACCTCGACGGCAGGTACACCGCCTTCGGGCAGGTCACGAAGGGCATGGAGATCGTCGACGCGCTCCTCGAGGGCGATCGCATCGTGCGCGTCGAAGCGCTGCCCTGATTCGGGGCGAGGGTGACACCGCGCGACGACCCCCGCCGACCTCAGCGCGCGTGCGCAGCGGGGCCCGGCACCTGCCGTTCGACGCGCCCGGTCAGAACCTCGAATTCCAAGGCGCCCCCCGGTGCGAGACGGCGCTCGGCGTCGGCATGGCACGACCACGAGCCCGGCCGCGAAGACCGACGTGCCCGAGGCTCGAGCGTCGAAATACGTCGACGCCGAGCCGCTGCCGCGGATGTGGCCCTCGAAGTACGCGCCGAACGCCACGGGCAGGTGCTGCCGCCGCAGCGTGAAGTTGCCCGAGCCGGAGCCGCTGGCGGCAGCGTGTACCGAACGGCACCCGCTCGACCCCGACGCCGTGCTCGACCTGGGAGCGCGCGCTCAGTGACGCACGCGCTGGATCAACGACGACGGCGGCAGATCGACCTGCACCCCGATGGGCCCCGGAGCGACCCGGCCGTCGGCGTTCGCGATCTCCACCACGATCTGCTGCCCGTTCACCGCGTCGACGCGCGTCGCGCTCAGTGACGCACGCGCTGGATCAACGACGACGGCGGCAGATCGACCTGCACCCCGATGGGCCCCGGAGCGACCCGGCCGTCGGCGTTCGCGATCTCCACCACGATCTGCTGCCCGTTCACCGCGTCGACGCGCGTCGAGTGCGCCTGCCCCGCGATGTGCACCGTCACCGGGGTGCCCACCGCCACCGCCTGGGCGTGCTTCTTCGGCAGCCGAATCTCGACGCGCATGCGGCCGCGCCCCTCGAGCTCGAGCAGCGTGTCGCCCTGGCGCACCGACTGTCCCGGCTCGACCTCGACCCGCTTCACGACGCCCGGGTACTGCGACCGCACCGTCTTCTGCGCGAGCTGGTCGTCCAGCACCGCGAGCTCCTGGGCGATGCCCGAGGCCTCCTTGGCGCCGGGGGCATCGGGCGGGATCCGCTTGTCGAGCTCCGCCTCGGCGAGCTCCAGCTGTCGCTCGGCCGCGGGGCGGTCGGGGGCCTTCGCGTCGCGCAGCCCGGTCTCTGCGCGAGAGATGCTGTCGCCCAGAGAAGTTCCGTCGGCCGTCTTGCCCACCTCGACCCTCAGTGGAGCGCGCAGCGCCTCCAGCTTCGCCGCGAGGTCCGCGCGCATCGCCCGCAGGTCCTTCACGTCCAGCAGGGCGAGCGGGGCCCCGGCCGCCACGCGGTCGCCGTCTCTCACGAGGATCTCGTCGACCGTGCCGGCCGCCGGCGCTGCGATCAGCAGACCGTCGGTCGGGGTCAGCTCGGCCGCCGCGAAGATCCGGTGCGACACCGGCAGCAGCGCGTAGACGACGAGAAAGCCCAGCGCGGTCAGCACGCCCAGCGGCAGCCACCATGACCCGCGCAATGTGTCGCGCAGCTCGGCCGCGAGGTGCGTCGGCCGGTCGTTCGCCCAGCCGTTCACCGTGCGCAGGTACACGTCGACGAAGGTGCGGCCCACCACGTTCGGGTCGGGGTGCGAGTCGATCCACCGCCTGAGCTGCACGGCCTCGTTCGTCGCCGGCTGCAGCCGCAGCATCGAGTCGAGGTAGACGCGCGCCTGGTCGAACTCGCCCTCGCGCACCGATCTCACCGCGTCGCGGTACAGATCGCGGGCCGCGCCCTGCCACGCGTCTGTGAGCCGCGGCGGCCGCTGCCCCCTCACCAAGAGCCCCGCGCCCTGCAGCCGCGCGATGAAGTCCTCCAGCGCGTCGAGGCTCAGCGGCAGCCCCAGCTCGCGCGCGTTGTCGATCACCTCGGCCGCCGTGCGCCGGCCGTCGAGCATGCGCCCGAGCTGCAGCTCGAAGCCGCGCAGCCTCAGCGACCCGACGGTCACGAGGTCTTCGCCGGTGCCGGGTGGAGGAGTCGCGTCGATGCCCGGCTTCAGCGCCGGCACGACGTCGTTCGCAGACAAGTGTTGGCCCATGAGACTTCGTAATCGGTGCCGCCAACACGCGCCTTCGGCGTTACCGCCGCGAGCCTCAGGAAGAAGGCGCCGGTCTCGCGATGTTCAAGATCGGCTTACCCTCCCAGCGCTTCGTCTCTTCCTCTTCGAGGTGCTCGACGTGGCGGCGAATCGACAGCCAGGTCTCGTCGGGCAGCGAGAGGAAGAGCTTCACCAGCTCGGGGTCGAACTGCGTGCCGGTGCAGCGATCGATCTCGCTCTTCGCGACCTCGAGCGGCCGGCCCTTGCGGTACGGGCGATCAGACGTGATCGCGTCGAGCGTGTCGGCGATCACGAAGATGCGCGCGCCGAGCACGATGTTCTGGCCGCCGACGCGGTTCGGGTAGCCCTCGCCGTTGAACTTCTCCTGGTGCTGGTGAACGATCTTCGACGCGTCTCGCAGGTAGGGGATGTTCGAGAGCATGCGGAACCCGATGTCGGGGTGCATCTTCATCTCGACCCACTCGTCGGGCGTCAGCGGCCCGGGCTTCAGCAAGATCGAGTCGCGCACCCCGATCTTCCCGATGTCGTGCAAGAGCGCGCCCTGCTCGATGCTCTTGAGCTCGGTGCCGACGATGCCCGCGGCCTCGGCGATCGCCCGCGAGTAGAGCGACACCCGCCGGCTGTGCCACTGCGTCTCGGTGTCGCGGTAGTCGAGCGCCGCCACCATGCCCTCGAGCAGCCCGTTCGTGCGCTCGACCACCTTGAGCTCGAGCTCGGCGTTCACCACCTTCAGCTCTTCGTTCGTCGACTTCAGCGCCTCGGTCAGCCGCCGGTTGTCTTCGACCAGGTGGTAGTGCTCGACCGCCTGCCGGATCACCGCCTGCAACTCGGCCAACGACCACGGCTTCGACACCAGCCGGAACACCTCGCCCCGGTTCACCGCGTCGACCGCCACCTTGAAGTCGGCCGCCGCCGTGAGCAGCAGCCGCACCGCCCGAGGCTGCGCCTTGCGCACCTCCTGGAGCAGCTCGATGCCGTTGACGTGCGGCATCATGAAGTCCGTGATGACGACCGCAAAGTCCTTTTCTTCCAAGGCCTTGCGCGGGTCCGTGTGGGAGAGAACCGTGTGACCCTCCATCTCCAGGACTTTCGAGAGGGCCTGGCAGATCAAGGCGTCATCGTCGACCACGAGAATCAAAGCCATTGCCCCGAGAACTCCAGCACAGATTGGGGCTCGAGACTGTATTTATCTGGCGTCGGGCCGCGCCTCGTCTAAGGTCTCAACGCGAATGGCAAAGGCCCCGAAGGGCGCGCCAGTTCCCGTCGTGGTCATGGGCCTGGGTTTCATCGGCCAGGAGGTGGCCCGCGCCGCCCTCTCATCGGAGGAAGTCGAGCTCATCGGCGCGGTCGACGTGAGCCCGCACCTCGCCGGCAAGAAGTTGTCCGAGCTGCTCAAGGCGCCCGCCGGCACGTTCGCGATCAAGAAGAAGCTCGAAGAGGCGATCGGCTCCCGCGAAGGCGTCGTGCTGCTGCACGCGACGGGCTCGCGGCTGCCGCAGGTGATGGAGCAGCTCCAGCACGCGATGGGCCTTGGCCTCTCGATCGTCTCGTCGTGCGAGGAGCTCTCGTTTCCCTGGCTCAAGCACGCGGCGCTCGCCGAGAAGCTCGACAAGGCCGCGACGAAGGCCAAGGTCAGCGTGCTGGGCACGGGCGTGAACCCCGGCTTCGTGCTCGACCGCCTGGTCGCCACCATCGCCCAGGCCACGGGCCCCGTGCACCGCGTGAAGGCGACCCGCGTCGTCGACGCGAGAACCCGCCGCGAGGCCCTGCAGCGCAAGGTCGGCGGAGGCCTCAGCGAAGACGAGTTCTTGAAGCTCGTCGACGAAGAGAAGCTCGGCCACGTCGGCCTCATGGAGTCGTGCGCGCTCGCCGCCCTCGGCTGCGGCATCGACTGCGACGACTTCGAAGAAGAGATCCTCCCCGTGCTCGCCGAGGAAGACATCACCGGCGCCTTCACCGTGAAGAAGGGGCAGGTCGCCGGCATCTTCCAGAGCGCGGTGGGGCTCGCCGAGGGGCAAGAGAAGGTCCGCCTCGAGCTCACCATCGCGCTCGGCGCCGAAGACCCCGCCGACGTCATCGAGATCGAGGGCGAGCCGAAGCTCAGGCTCCGCATCGAAGGCGGCGTCGCGGGAGACCGCGCCACCGCGAACCTGATGGTCAACGCAGCACCGAGGGTGAGCGCGGCCGAGCCGGGCCTGCTCACCGTGCTCGAGCTACCGGCTGGCAGATAGGGGGAACACTCTCGTGATGCTCGATCGCTCCGCTCTGGGAAAGACCTCGGCTCCAACGCTCAATGAGGTCGAGCGGGGGGCGATTCGCCGCTTCGCCGAGGCGCTGGGCGACGGCAACCCGGTCTACTTCGACGCCGACTATGCGCGGGCGAGTGGCCTGCCCAGCGTCGTCGCTCCGCCGTCGTTTCCGCTCTCGTTTCACACGGGCTCCGACCTGCGCGAGGCGCTCGGCGTGCCCCTGCGCTCGCTCATCAACGCCGAGTGCTCGTTCGAGTACGAGCGGCCCATCTGCGCCGGCGACCGGCTGCTCGTGACGTCGAAGATCTCCGAGGTGAGCGAGCGCGCCGGCGGCACCGGCAAGATCGAGGTCGCCGTCATCGAAGACGAGGGCCGCGACGAAGAGGGCCGGCTCGTCTACCGCATGAAGCGCACGCTCGTCGTACGCGGCACGAAGGAGAACGGCTGATGCCCCCGCGCAAGCTCTACTTCGAGAACGTGCGCGTGGGAGACGAGATCCCCGCGATGGCGAAGGCGCCCGTCGATCGCGTTCAGCTCGCGCGCTACGCCGGCGCGACCGGTGACTTTCACCCGCTCCACGTCGACGAGGCCTACGCGAAGTCGCTCGGCATGCCGAGCGTCTACGCTCCGTCGCCGCTCGGGCAGGGCTTCTTGGGCCAGCTCATCACCGACTGGGCCCGCGGCGCCCAGATCAAGCGCTTCTCGACCAAGTTCATTCGCCTCATCTGGCCCGGCGACACCCTCGTCTGCAAAGGCCGCGTGAGCGATCGCCACGGCGAGAACGGCAGGTACGCCATCGAGCTCGACGTCTGGGCCGAGAACCAGAAGGGCGAGCTCGTGCTCAAGGGCGCCGCGACCCTCTCGGTCTTCTACTCGTCCGAAGACGAGAACCGGCAGAAGGCCGGCCAGGCTCCGGTCGTCGTCAACGTGCCCCGCGAGAGCATTCTCGTGCCCATCGAGCCTCCGAAGAGCGCCAAGGCCGCCAAGAAGAGCGGCAAGCCCGCGAAGCCCGCCGCCAAGCCCAAGAAGGCCCCGAAGCCCGCCAAGAAGGCCAAGCCTTCGAAACCCAAGCCGAAACCGAAGAAGAAGAAGCGGTAGCTGCAATTCATGACGCAGGGCGTTATGCTCGGCGTCATGACTGCTGGCATCAACCGCTACAAGACGGATCTTCGCGAGCTGCAGTTCGTGCTGCTCGAGCAGTACCCCTTCGCCGACCTCGTTGCTACCGAACGGTATCAAGGGTGGGGCGCCGAAGAGGCCAAGGCCGTGCTCGACGCCACGTACCGCTTCTGTCGCGACGTGCTCGGCCCGACGAACGCGGTCGGCGATCGCGAGGGCGCGAAGCTCGTCGACGGCAAGGTGACGACGCCGAAGGGCTTCAAAGAGGCGTGGCGGGGCCTCGCCGAGAACGGCTTTCAGAGCGTCTCGCTGAAGACCGAGCACGGCGGCCAGGGCGCACCGCACATGCTCTTCGTGCTCATCGAAGAGATGCTGAGCGGCGCGAACACCGCCTTCAACATCTACGCGGGGCTGGCGCGCGGCGCGGCCGAGCTCATCGTCGAGTGCGGCACCGAAGGCCAGCGCAAGAAGTACGTCGAGAAGATGCTGAACGGCACGTGGGGCGGCACGATGTGCCTCACCGAGCCGCACGCCGGCTCCGACGTCGGCAGCGCGAAGAGCAAGGCCGTGAAGCAGGCCGACGGCCGCTACAAGATCTCGGGCAACAAGATCTTCATCAGCGGCGGCGACCACGACATGGCCGAGAACATCATTCACCTCGTGCTCGCGCGCGTCGAAGGCGCTCCGGCGGGCACGAAGGGCCTCTCGCTGTTCATCGTGCCGAAGCTGCGCCTCGAAGACGGCAAGCCCAACGACGTTCAGGTCACCGGCGTCGAGCACAAGATGGGCATCAACGGCTCTGCGACCTGCGCGCTGTCGTTCGGCGAGGCCGGCGAGTGCTACGGCGAGCTGGTCGGCACCACCGAGAACATCGGCATGAGCCAGATGTTCCGCATGATGAACGGCGCGCGCATCGCGGTCGGCCTGCAGTCGCTGTCGGTCGCCTCGAGCGCGTACCAGAACGCCCTCGACTACGCGAAAGACCGCAAGCAGGGCGCGAGCTTCAAGTTCTGGAAGGACCCCGCCAAGCCGCGCGTGCCGATCATCGAGCACCCCGACGTGCGCCGCATGCTGCTCGAGCTCAAGTCGGTGACCGAGGGCATTCGCTCGCTCGTCGTGAAGCTCGCGATGCACCACGACTTCGCCGAGCTGTACGCCGGCAAAGACGACGAGAAGTCGGCGTACCACCGCGGCCAGGTCGACCTGCTCACGCCGCTCGTGAAGTCGTACGGCGCCGACGAGGCGTTTCGCCTCTGCGCCCAGGCGATTCAGATCTACGGAGGCGCCGGCTTCCTCAAAGACTGGCCCGCCGAGCAGTACACGCGCGACGCGAAGATCTTCTCGATCTACGAGGGCACGAGCCACATTCAGGCGATGGACCTCGTCGGCCGCAAGCTCGGCCAGAACGGCGGCGCGAACTTCCAGGCCTTCATGAGCGACGTCTCGTCGTTCGTCGAGGCCAACCGCTCGCACCCCGTGTTCGCGAAAGAGGTCGAGCTGCTCGGGCTCGCCTCGGAGGCGGTCATGCAGCAGGCCATGGGCATGCTCGCCTGGAGCCAGAGCGACAAGACCCACCTCGTGCCGCTGAACGCCAACCGCTTCCTCACCATGATGTCGATGCTCGCGGTGGGGTGGCTCTCGCTCGACGCCGGCCTCAAGGCGAACGCCGCGCTCGCCAAGGGCAAAGACACCGCGTTCTACGAGGGCAAGGTCGCCAGCGCGAAGTGGTACGGGCGCAACGTGGTGCCCCAGGTCGAGAACCTCGGCCGCATGGCGCAGCTCGAAGACACCAGCCCGGTCGACCTGTCGGACGCGGCCTTCTCGACGGCGACCTGAGCCCCCAGGTCATGCCTCTCGACCCTCTCGAAGAGCGCGAGGCCGCCGCCTTCGGCGCGACGCTCTGAAGCGGTTGCTGACGATCGCGCTCATCACCCTCGTGAGCGGCTACGCGGTGGTCTGCGTGCTGGTGTTCACCCAGCAGCGGCGCCTGCTGTACCTGCCGCCCGCGTCGAAGGCTCCCGCGGTGAGCCGTGTTCCGGCGCAAGGGCCGGTCATCGTGTACTTCCACGGCAACGCGATGGCGGCGGGCGAGATGGGCTGGCTCGCAGACCTCTTCGGCGACTACGGCTTCGTCGCCATCGAGTTTCCGGGCTACGGCGCGCTGCCGGGCGAGCCCACCGAGGCCTCGATCGACGCCGCGGCCGAGGCCCAGCTCACGGCGCTGGGGCTTCCGAACGAGCGCGTCGTGCTCTTGGGGCAGTCGATCGGCACGGGGCCGGCGGTCGAGATGGCGAAGCGCGGGTGGGGCAGCAAGCTCGTGCTCGTCACGCCGTTCACGTCGCTGCCCGAGGTGGCGCAGTCGCACTTCCCCTGGCTGCCGGCGCGGTGGCTGACGCTCGATCGCTTCGACTCGGCGGCGAAGGCGCCAGGCATCGCGGCGCCGGTGCTGATCGTGCACGGCGATCGCGACGAGGTGATCCCCTACGCGCTCGGCGCGAGGCTGGCGCCGCTCTTCCCGCACGCCGAGCTGTTCACGGTGCCCGGCGGCACGCACAACGCGCTGTGGAGCGACCCTTCGGTCGTGGCGAAGATCCGCGGCTTTCTCGAGCTGGCCGAACCGCGTACCGCGCCGTAGCGAGGTGGCCGCCGGTCGAGACCGAGGCGGGCGCCCCAGAAGCGAGCAGCGGAGGTGGGCCTTCCGGGCTGTCGTACTAACGGCCCTCTTTGGGCGGCTTCGGGAGGTTCTGCTGGTAGAACAGGCAGCTCTTCCTCAGCTCGCGATCGCGCTCCGACGCGTCCGAGTTCCAGTGCTTGCTCACGATCACGAGCTTGCCGCCCGGGTCCGGTTTCTTCACGTGCTCCAGCAGGGCGGTCAGCACTTTGGGGTGGTGGTCGAGATCCGAGTAGGTCACCACGGTCACCTTGCCCGCGAGGCCGGCCAGCACCTCTCGGAACTTCCCCTCGTCCAGCTCCGCGTGCAGCTCCATCGGCCGCTTCCCCTCGAGGTGCGTCTTCACGACCGTCTCGGCGGCAAACCCCGGCTCCGCGATGTTGAGACACAGCGTGTGCCGGTTCTTCGACCCCAACAGGCTGTCGATGAACTGTTGCGTCGTCTTCTCGAGGTAGGCGGCATCCATACGTCTACCTCCCTTACACCAGCCCATCGTGTCGTGTGACAGAGGGCCAGTTTGTTTCACGATTCCAAAGGTTTACGGTGCGGCGCGGCAGTTGCTGTGTAGCGCTTCAAACATGGAACTCGAAGCGACGTCCCTCAGACCGGCGCACAAACACGATGGCGAGCTGGAGCCTGACTCGATCATCGCCGACCGGTATCGCATCGTTGCGCGCATCGCCGAAGGCGGCATGGGCGAGGTCTACAAGGTCGAGCACATCGCGCTCGGCCGCGCTCTGGCCATGAAGGTCATGAAGCGCGAGCTCTCGCAAGACGGCGAGTTCGTCTCGCGCTTCAAGCGCGAGGCGACGGCCGCCAGCAAGATCGGCCACCAGAACATCGTCGACGTCACCGACTTCGGCCGCACGCCGAACGGCCGCTTCTACTTCGTGATGGAGCACCTCGACGGCGAGACGCTGACCCAGCGGCTGCGCCGCTCCGGCGCCCTCAAGGTGAGCGAGGTGCTGCACATCGGCGCGCAGATCTGCCGCGCGCTGAGCGCCGCGCACCACCTCGGCATCGTGCACCGCGACTTGAAGCCCGAGAACGTGATGGTGCTCAAGCGCTCGGGCGAGCCCGACCACGTCAAGGTCGTCGACTTCGGCGTCGCGAAGGTCTCGCAGGCGTTCGGCCAGGGTGGGCAGACGGCGATCGGCATGGTGATGGGCACGCCGCAGTACATGTCGCCCGAGCAGGCCGCCGGCCTCGCCGTCGATCACCGCAGCGACATCTACTCGCTGGGCCTCATGCTCTACGAGCTGCTCGCGGGCCGCCCCGTCTTCCAGGGCGAGACGCCGTCGCTGCTCATGGCGCTCCAGATGACCGAGCCGCCTCCGCCCCTCGTGCTCCCCGACGGCGCGGGGGACATGCACCCGCAGCTCGAGGCGGTGCTCTTCCAGATGCTCGCGAAGCGCCCCGAGCAGCGGCCGGCCTCGCTCGACGAGGTGCTCCAGGTGATCGAGGCGCTGCGGCCGAAGACCGGCTACACGCCGTCGGCCACCCGCCTCGCGCCCGCCCTCAAGCCGGGCTCAGGCACCTTCAAGCCGCCCCCGACGATTCCCCCGTCGATCACCGCGGACCTTCCGGCTCAGGTGCGCACGCCGACGCCCCCGCGGGCACAGACGCCTGCCCGCCCGCAGACGCCGCCGCGCGCGCAGCCTGCCTCGACGCCGTCGCGCTCGCGCCGGGCCGCCGACACGAAGCCCCGCGTCGAGCCCGCGCCCCAGCGCAAGAGCCTTTTGCCCACCGTCGCCGGAGCCGCGCTCTCGATCGCCATCGGCGCCGTCGCCGCCTTCGGCGCCATGAGCGTCTTCGGCGACAATGGCGCCGCCGACCCGCAGCCCATCGTGATCCTGGCTCCGCCGACCGCGCCGCCGCCGCCGCAGGCTCCCGTCGCCGTCGATCGCGTGACCGTCACCCTCGAGACGGCCCCCGCCGGCGCCGAGGTCTACGACGGCGAGGTGCTCGTCGGCACCACGCCCGCCACGCTCACGCGCAACAAGGGCGACGTGGTCGAGCTCAAGTTCGTGCACCGCGGCTACCGCGCCGAGACCCGCAAGGTCTCGATGGACGAGGAGCGCATCGTCAAGATCGCCCTCGCCGAGACCGGGGCGGCTCAGGCCCCGGCCGCCGCCGAGCCGCCTGCGACCCCGGCCCCCGCCGTGAAGAAGGCTCCGGCCAAGAAGTCGGGCGCCGACCTCAAGCCCGCGCCGTGGTGAAGCGCTACTTCGGAGACTCGCGCACGCCGATGGCGAGCTGAGACAGCCCGGCCGACTTGGCCATCTCCATCACCTCGACCACCTTGCCGTGGCTGACGCCCTCGTCGGCCTGAACCACGACGAGCGTCTCGGGGTTCTTCGCCTTCGTCTCGTCGAGCGCCTTCTTCAGCTCTTCCATCGTCACGACCGAGCCCGACACGAGCAGGCGGCCGTCGGCCAGAATCGCGACCGACAGATCCTGCTGCTGAACGTTGACGTCGGCCGCGCCGCCCTTCGGCAGGTTCACCTTGAGGCCGGTCTTCGCGCCGTAGTTGCCGGCGTTCACGATCACCGAGCTCGTCACCATGAAGATGATGAGCAGCACGAGGAAGATGTCGGTCAGCGGCGTGATGTTGATCTCGGCGAACACGCCCTCGCTGCCGCCGCCATCGTCGTCGCCGCCCATGCCGGGCACCTGACCCAGCGCCATGGCTCTAAGCGCCTCCGGGCGCCGGAGTCGTCACCGGCGCTGCCGCCGCGCTGTCGCCCGAGCTGCCGGCCGACACCACGACGCCGTTCACCGCACGCTCGCGCAACAGCTCGACGAACTCGTCCGAGATGAGCTTCAGCTCGACCGCGAGCCGCGCCATGCGCGACTGGAAGTAGTTGTAGAAGATGACCGCCTCGACCGCGACGATGATGCCGGCCGCGGTCGCCACGAGCGCCTCAGAGATGCCCGTCATGACCGCGCCCGGGCCGCCCGTGCCGCCGCTCTGCACGTCGAGGCCGAGGTCGCGAAAGCTCTTCAGAATGCCCACGACGGTGCCGAACAGGCCCACGAACGGCGTCGAGGCGCCGATGGTGCCGAGGATCCACAGCTTGCTGCGGAGCTTCAGCATCGTCTGCATGCGCTCGCGATCGACCGCCGCGTCGAGCCCGGGGCCAGTCGTCTTCGCCGCCCGCTCGAACCCCGCGAGGAAGATGTCGGCCGCCACCACCTGGCTGCGCTCGGCCGCGACCCGGGCCGCCGCCACGTCGCCGCGCAGCAGGTGCCGCGCGATGGTCTCGCCGAGGGCGCGCGTCTGCGAGCGCACTCCCCAGAGCGCGAGGAGCCGCTCGATGCCGACCCCCAGCGCAAACACCGAGGCGAGAAGAATGACAGCGGTGGTCAGACCACCCTGCCGCACCAGGTGCATGAGCTCGTCGAATCCCATCCGTCCCTAGACCTCGGGTAATAGCAGGGTGTGAGAACCGCCGCACTGGCCGTTGCCTTCCTGACGTTCACGGCCTGCCCAAGGCGGCCAATCGACTTCGGGAAAGAGGGTGAGCCCAGGTCGGACGCCGACCTGCTCGCCCGCGTGCGCGCCGCCGAGCTTTCGGTCACGAGCCTCAAGGGCGAGGCGAAGCTGAAGGCGGCCACCCAGCAGGGCAGCGGCACCGCGGGGCTCTTCGTCGCCGTCAAGGAGCCCGCCTTCATTCACCTGCAGGCGCTCGACTTCTTCGGCCGGCCCCTCGCGCAGCTCGTGACCGATGGCTCGGTGTTCGGGCTCTACGATGCGCAGGCCGGCAAGTACTTCAAGGGCCCCGCCAGCGCCGCGAACCTCAGGCGCGTGCTGCCCGTGGTGGTGCCGCCCGCCGAGCTCGCCGCCCTGTTTCTCGGCCGCGTGCCCCGCGTCGACGCCGAGCCGTCCGTCTCGCTCGATCGCGAGCGCGGCCGCTACGTCGCCGACTACGGCCGGCAGCGCGTCGAGATCGAGCCGCCCTCGTACCGCGTCGTCTTCAGCACCACGCCGAGCGGCTACGAGGTCGAGATGGGCGGCATCGAAGAGAAGGGCGGGGTGACCTTCCCCTCGACCGCCAGCCTCTCGGCCAACGGCTCGCGCATGGAGCTCAAGTGGAAGGACGTCGAGCTGAACGTCACGCCCGAGGCCGAGTTGTTCGACATGGCCCCGCCCGAGGGCGTGCCGGTCGTCGAGGTCGACGCGATGGGCTACGAGGTGACGGGCGCCCGATGAAGCGCCTCGACCTCGGCGACGCCGTGCTTCGGGGGCTGACGCGGCCGCGGGCGACGCTCTCGCCGCGTGCTCCCCGTGAAGCGATCGCTCACGCGGCGAGCTTGCGCAGCGACGCGATTCGCGGAGCCCGGCTCTTCGGGCTGTCGAGGCTGAACGATCGCGCATCGCCCAGCTGACCGCGCACGAACGCCTCGGTCTGGGCCACCGCGGCCTCGAGCGCCCGGTCTGCCTTCGTCCACACCGCCCAGGCGATGCCGTTCGCCTCGAGGTCGAACTCCCACAGGCCGATCAGCCGGCCGCGGTCGAGGATGCCGTGGCTCGGCAGATCGGCGAGCAGCCCGAGCGCCACGGGCTTCGTGTCTTGCGTGACCTTGTTCTTCAGGTCGGCCTCGTCGACGAGCTCGGTGACGCTGCGACGGTGCGCGGTGATCGAGTCGAGCGTGCTGATGAGCGCGTACTCGGGCGCCTTCGGCACCTTGAGCGAGCGCAGGGCCTCGAGGTCCTTCGGGAACATCAGCCGGCCGTCGAGCTCGGCGAGGTTCAGCGGCGCGACCGCCTCTCTCGCGGCCTTCACGCCGAGCCCCGAGAACCACGCGAACTGCTGCAGCGTCGCGGGCCCGACCCACGTGAAGTACCGCCGCGCGAGCTCGACGAACGCCTCGCCCGGGTCGAGCTTCTTCGTCATGCCCCAGCTCGCGTAGCGGTAGCGCTGCTGATCGAGCCGCCCGTTCATCGGGATGCGGCGGATCTCGCCGTCGGTCTGCAACAGCCCCAGCGCGATCGGCAGCGTCGTGCCGATGCCTTTCTTCTGCGCCTCGGGGCCGAGCGACCGCGCCGCCGGGCCGACCGCTTCGCGAATCCCGTCGGGGTCGAGCGGGCCGCCCTTCAGCGCCTTCACGACGGCGGCCTTCAGCCTCTCCATCTCTTTCGCGGTCACGCCGAACTTCATCGCCTGCTTCAGCGGCGCGTCGGCGTAGCCCTGGGCGACCGTGAGCGCGAGCGCGTAGTCGCTCTTCGGCACCACGTACGTGCAGCCGCGCGCCGACGGCAGCTCGTGGAGCTGCTGCTCTTCCAGCGCCGTGTCGACCGCTTCGCGCGAGAGGCGCGCGCGGCTGAACAGCGTGAGGTACGGGCCCGCGCCGCCGACCGAGCGCGCCCACCCGGTCTGCTCGAGCACCTCAGCGGGGCTCGCGCCTTCGAGCCCGCCGGCGAGGCGCTGCCGCTGCCACCACCACGCGCGCAGGATCTTCGCGTCGATCATGCGCGGCGCATAACATACGTTGCCGGCACCCATGAGACGTCTGGCCATCGCGCTGCTGGTGCTCGCCGGGTGCCCGAAGAAGGACGCCGCCGACGCCGGCGCGATCGCTTCGGCGCAGGCGCAGCAGGCGCTGGCCCCGACGAGAGAGTGGCTCGACGGCACGCTGCCCGCCTCGGCCCTCGAGGGCACGCCCGGGAAGGGCGGCACGCTCACGATTCGCGTGCACGTCGAGCCGGGCGGCCTCAACCGGCTCCACGACCAGATGGCCGAGGGCACCATGACCCGGTACACGATCGGCCCGCTCTACGAGACCCTCGCCGAGCTCGATCGCGAGACGCACCCGAAGTACGACCTGAAGCCGCTGCTCGCCGAGCGCTGGGAAGAGAGCGACGACCACAAGACGCTCACCGTTCACCTGCGCAGGGGCGTGCGCTTTCACGACGGCAGCGCGTTCTCGAGCAGAGACGTGAAGGCCGTCGTCGACGTCGTTCGCAACCCGAAGAACGCGACGCGCTCGGTCGCCGCCAACTTCGAAGATCTCGACTCGGTGACGACGCCCGACGAGCTCACCGTCCTCGTGAAGTGGAAGAAGCCGTACTACCTCGCCAACCGCAACCTGCTCACCACGCTGCCCATGATGCCGGCCAAGGCGCTCGAGGGCGACTTCGACACGCTCGCGATCAACCGCGCGCCGATCGGCACCGGCCCGTGGAAGTTCGTCTCGTGGGAGACCGGCCGCGCCATCACCTACACCCGCTTCGACGGCTACTGGGGTGCGCCCGCGTGGCTCGATCAGATCGTCGTCAGGTTCGTGAAAGACGAGACGGTCGCCGCCCAGCTCTGGGAGAAGGGCGAGTTCGATCTGATGACGCGCATCACGCCGACCGTGTGGCGCTCGATCGAGAAGCCCGAGGCGTCGAACGCCTGGGCGATTCGCGGCTACCACCGCGTGCGCTCGAGCGAGAACGCCTACGGCTGGGTCGGGTGGAACGAGGCGCGCCCCTTCTTCGCCGACAAGAAGGTGCGCCGCGCGCTCGCGCATCTCTACCCGGCCGAGAAGGTCGCTCGGAACATCGACCTCGATCTCGAGACGCCGACGACGTGCCCCTATTACTCCGAGGGCCCCTCGTGCGACCCCACCGTGAAGCCGATTCCGTACGACCCCAAGGCCGCCGCCCGCCTGCTCGACGAGGCCGGGTGGAAAGACACGAACGGCGACGGCGTGCGCGACAAAGACGGCGTGCCCTTCAAGTTCACGTTCGCCTCGAGCGCCTACTCGGTGAAGTTCGGCAAGCTGCTCCCCCTGCTGCAGGAAGAGCTGCGCAAGGCCGGCATCGAGATGGACATCGAGAAGGTCGAGGCCGCCACGTACATCAAGCGCCTGCGCGAGCAGGACTACGACGCCTGCACCCTCAACTGGAGCAACCCCGACCCGATTCAAGACAACTACGCCATCTTCCACTCGAGCCAGACGGGCAAGAACGGGTCGAACTGGGTCGGCTACAAGAGCCCCGAGGTCGACCGGCTGCTCGAGCAGATCCGCGGCGAGGCCGATGACGGCAAGCGTGTCGAGCTCGAGCGCGCCGTGCACCGCGCGCTGTTCGACGATCAGGTCTACCTCTGGCTCACGAACCGCCCGACGCTCGACGCCGTGAAGGTCGGTGTCATCGGCATGAAGCCGTCGCTCGCGTGGTACGACCTGCGCAAGGTCTTCAAGGCCCCGCCTCCGAAGCAATGAAGCAGTACGTGCTCCGGCGGCTGTTGCAGATGATCCCCACCTTTCTGGGGATCACGGTGCTGACGTTCGCGATCGCGCACCTCGCGCCGGGCGACCCGCTGCAGCTCGACCTCGAGTCGGCGCGGTCGTTCGCGGTTCGAGCCGTGCGCCCCGACGAGCCGCTGCCCGTGCAGTACCTGCGGTGGCTCTCCCGGGTGATGACGTTCGACTTCGGCCGATCGCTCGCCGACCAGCGGCCGGTCGCCGACAAGCTCGCCGAGGCGCTGCCGCGAACGCTGCTGCTGTCGTTTCTCGCGCTGCTCGTCGCGTACTCGCTCGCGATTCCGCTCGGCGTCTACCAGGCCGCTCGGCCTCGCTCGCTCGTCTCGCGCCTCATCGGCACGCTGCTCTTCGTCGCGTACTCGGTGCCGTCGTTCTGGGTGGCCGTGATGATGCTGTTGTTCTTCACCGGCGGCCGCGGCCTCGAGCTGTTCCCGTTCGAGGGCCTGCACTCGAAAGACGCCGCCTCGATGGGCCTGCTCGCCCGCGCCGCAGATACGGCGTGGCACCTCGTGCTGCCGGTGACGTGCCTCGCCTACGCGACGCTGGCCGTCGTCAGCCGGCAGGTGAGGGCGTCGATGCTCGAGGCGCTGGCGCAAGACTACGTGAAGGCCGCTCGCGCTCGCGGCATCGGGCGCAGGTCGATTCTCTTCCGCCACGCGCTGAGGAACTCGCTGCTGCCGGTCATCACGATGCTGTCGCTGTCGCTGCCGTACCTCATCGGCGGCAGCATCATCGTCGAGCGCGCGTTCGGCATCCCGGGCATGGGCTCGCTGGCCTTCGACGCGATCGGCGCGCGCGACTACCCGGTGGTGATGGCGGTCGCGACCCTGAGCGCGATCGTGACGATGTTCGCCGTGCTGGCGGCGGACCTGCTCTACGCGGTCGCTGACCCCCGCATTCGCCTGGGAGGTGCTCGGTGAGCGCGAGCGACGCTCGACGGCGCCGCCGCAGGGTGCGCGCCCGGCTCGCCTTCTCGCTGCTCGGGCTCCTGCTCGGCACCGCCGTCTTCGCCGATCTGCTCGCGAGCGATCTTCCGCTGGCGGTGCGCACCGGCGGCGTCACCTACGTGCTGCCTGCGCTGACCCGCCCGGCCGCGCTGAGCGAGGCGACGCAGATGGCGCTGAGACCCGACGCCGAGTGGATGCTCGGCACCCCGGTGCCGTTCGGCCCGAACCGCACCTACGCCTCAGCCATCGTCCGCACCGACGCGCCGCCCTGGGCTCCCGACGCCGAGCACCTGCTCGGAACCGACGAGGTCGGCCGCGACGTGCTCGCCCGGCTCATTCACGGCGCTCGGGTCTCGCTGCTGATCGGCTTCGGAGCCGTGCTCGTCGCGGTGCTCGTCGGTCTCTTCCTCGGCGTCGTCGCCGGCTACTACGGCGGGCTCGTCGACGCGGCGATCTCGCGCCTCACCGAGGTGACCTTCACGTTCCCTTCGTTTTTCTTCTTCGTCGCGCTGGCCGGCATGTTCCGCTTCGCGAGCGCGCTGCCGCTGGTGCTGGTCATCGGCCTCACCCGCTGGACGGACATCGCCCGCCTCGTTCGCGCCGAGACGCTCAAGCTCAAGGAGCTCGACTTCGTGCTCGCCGTGCGCGTGCTCGGAGCCTCCGACGCGCGCATCGTGCTCAAGCACATCGTGCCGAACGCGCTGCCCCCGGTGCTCGTCGCCGCCACGTTCGGCGTCGCCACGGCGATTCTGCTCGAGAGCGCGCTGTCATTTCTCGGCATCGGGGTGCCGCCGCCGACGGCGAGCTGGGGCGAGCTCTTGATCCAGGCGCACCGGTACCTCGTGCACCCCGGGGCCTGGTGGCTGGCTGTCTTCCCCGGCCTCGCGGTCGCCGGCACGGTGCTCACCATGAATCTGGTCGGGGAGGCGCTCCAGGACCTACAATCGGCGACCCCACATGCCACCCATCAAACTCGGTGATCTGCTGCTGAAGGCGCGGGCGATCACCGAGCTGCAGCTCAAGGCCGCCCTGTCGGAGCAGAACAAGTGGGGCGGCCGCCTGGGTGAGATCCTCGTGCGGATGAACATTCTCACCGAGGACATGCTGGTGAGGGCGCTGTCGAAGCAGCTCGCGGTGCCAGCCGTGAACCTCGACTCGATTCAGGGCGTGCCGCCGCACGTCCGGTCGAAGCTGCCGGCGCAGATGGCGAAAGACTTCGTGACCGTGCCGGTGCAGCTGCGAGACGACGGCAAGACGCTCGTCGTCGCCATGGCCGAGCCGCAGAACATCGAGCACGTCGACACGATTCGGTCGGTGGCGAGATGCCGCATCGTGGTGCAGGTCGCGGGTCGCACGGCGATCGCGCGCGCGTACGGGCGCTTCTACGAGGGCGAAGGCGACGCGTCGGACCTCGAGGGCAGCTTCAAGGTGGTCGACGCGGCGGGCAACACCGTGATCCGCAGCGCTGACGACGTGAAGAAGCCGGCGCCTCCGCCGGCGGGCGTGCCGCGTGGCACCCAGCCTTTCGGGAGGTCGTCACTGACGGACGTGCCGGCGCCGGCGGTGCCGGCCCCGGTGGCCTCGGCCGCGCAGAGCCCGACGGACATGATCAACGCCATCGAGAACGCTCAGCGCAAAGAGGTCGCGGCGCTGAAGGCCATGGTCGAGATGCTGATCGAAAAGGGTGTGTTCACGCGTGAGGAGTACCTCGCGCGCCTCAAGCGATGAGGATGAAGCTCGGCGAGATCCTCGTGGAGCAGGGCGCCGTGCGTCCGGAGGACGTCGCCGCCGCTCTCGAGCAGCAGAGCATGGGCGACCCCGCCCGCATCGGTGATCTGCTGATCGCCGGCGGCAAGGTGACCCCGGTGCAGCTCGCCAAGGCGCTCAGCCTTCAGAGCGGCCTGCCGTTCGTCCAGCTCGAGCAGGTGTCGCCGCAGGTCGCCGCGCTCGTGCCGATGACGCTGCAGCGCGAGCACTGCCTCGTGCCGTTCAAAGAAGACGGGCCTCGCCGCGCGATTCACGTGGCCGTCGCCGACCCGACTACGAGCGATGTGCTGGCGGATCTCGAGTTCCAGGTCGGCCGGTCGTTGAAGATCTCGGTGGCCGCGCGCGACGAGATCGAGGCGGTGCACGCGGCTCTGCAGGGCGACGTGCTCGAAGGGGCGATCATCGAGGACGACGTGCCGGCTCCGGCGGCGCCGTCGAAGCCGCAGGCGCTCGGCCGCGTCGCGCTGAAGCGCGTGGCCGTCTCTGCGAGCGGGGTGGTGACCGAGGCGGCGCCGGTGAGCCACGCGATCGCGGATGAGCTCCCCGTCGTCGAAGCGGTCGCGGCGGTGCCTCCGCCCCCCGTGGCCTCGCCGCAGGCGCTTCCGCCGCGCGCTGTGTCACGGCCGAGGCCGGTCGCGGCCTCGCCACCGGTGCTGACTCCAACGCCGTCGGCGCCGCGCCAGCACGACGAGTGGGCGGTGCGACCCGCGGGCGCCGCGATTCCCCGGCCCGGAGCGTCGATGGACCCGCTCTCGGTGATGCCCACCGAGGAGATCGCCGGCCCTCGCGAGTACGTGCCCGCGCCGCTGTCGGCGCTCGAGGCGGACCCCGACGTGCGCGAGACGCTGCTGGGCACCGAGGCGCCGGCTCCGGCGAAGCGGTCGGCGCCGTCGAAGATCGCGATTGATCCCGGGCCGCTGGCGCTGACGCCTCCGCAGGGGCGGCGCAAGGCCGCGCCGGTCGCGAAGCCGGTGACGGCGAACGCCGAGCTTCCGCCGCCGCCGGTGGCGACGCCGGCCCCGGATCTGATGGAGGTGACGATGCAGGTCCCGGCGCGGACGGCGACCGTGCCCGCGCCTGCCCCCGTGCCTTCGGGACGCGACCGACGCGTCGAGACCCGGCTCGAGTTCAACCCTCCCGTGGTCTCGGTGCGCGCCCAGGTGAAGACGGATCCCGCCTGGCCGAACGACATGATGAAGACCGACCCGATGAACATGGGGGCCGCCGCCAAGGTCGCCGCCGTCATCGGGTCTCTGCGCGGTGACGTGAGTACGACGCCGCAGTGGGCCGGAGCGCCTCCAGAGCCCGTCTTCAACGAGGCCCTCGAGGCAGAGCTGTTCACGGCCGAGACGATGATGCCGGATCCTCCCGAGGAGGAGCCCGTCGCGAAGGCCCAGGCGCCGGACTCCGGGGCACGGGCTCGAGAGAAGGCTGAGCGCGAAAAGGCTGAACGCGAGAAGGCTGAACGCGAAAAGGCTGAACGCGAAAAGGCTGCGCGGGAGAAGGCCGCTCGGGAAAAGGCCGAGCGTGAGCGCCTCGAGCGCGAGCTGGCCGAACAGGCCGAGCGTGAACGCGTCGAACGCGAACGCCTCGAACGCGAAGCAGCCGAACAGGCCGAACGCGAACGCCTCGAGCGCGAAGCAGCCGAGCAGGCCGAACGCGAACGCCTCGAACGCGAAGCAGCCGAGCAGGCCGAACGCGAACGCCTCGAGCGCGAAGCAGCCGAGCAGGCCGAGCGCGAACGCCTCGAACGCCTCGAGCGCGAAGCGGCCGAGCAAGCTGCCCGCGAGCAGGCCGAACGTCAGCAGCGCTCATCGGAGCCTCCAGCCCCTCACCCTGTCCCTCTCCCCTACGAGGGGAGAGGGGACGCGGGTTCGAGCGCTGAGGTTTCCACGCATCCCGACATTCCCAGCGTTCGACAGCGCCGAACCGAGTCGCTCGAGTTCATTCCTCCCGTCGAGGCCAGCCCGCGCCGGCCCGTTCAGCGCCGCGCCGCTCGCACCGACTCTCTCGAGTTCGTTCCGCCTACTGCCGAGCGCGCCGCGACCCCACCCGGGGGAACTCCCGTCGCGCGGCCGGCCCTCGATGAGGCCTCTGCTGCGACCCCGCCAGAAGGAACTCCCGCCGTCGTGGCCCCGCCGCCCGCCACGCCCCCCGAGGTTCGCCGCGCCGTCGCCGCCGAGAACCTCGTCTCGTCCGCCGCCGTCGCCCCCGTGACGTTGAGCCCGCCGGAAGAAGACGTGCTCCCCGGCCAGGGCCTCCTCACCGCGGCCCCCGTCGAGCCCGCACCCGCGGCGGCGCCGGCTGCCCCTACGCTCACGCCCGCTCCGGTCGATCTCGCCGTCTCCGAGCTCCCCGATTGGATGCGCGACTCCGCTCCGGCCGCCCCGATCGCCGACCCGCTCGTCGCGGCGATCGCCGAGGCCGGTGCCACCACCGGGCTCGCACGCGTCCTTCGCGTCCTCATCAAGCGTGGCCTCCTCACTGAGGAAGAGCTCATCGAGGAGCTGAAGAAGCGGTGACGTACCTCCTCGAAGTCGACCGGCTCTCAGCCGAGCTGGCCGACGGCGCCCGGGTCGTCGACGACGTCAGCTTCACGCTCAGCCCCGGTCGCTCGCTCGGCCTCGTCGGCGAGTCGGGCTGCGGCAAGACGAGCGCCGCGCTCGCCATCATGCGCCTGCTGCCCCCCGGAGCCGTCGTCCGCGGCAGCGTCAAGCTCGCCGGTGAGTCGCTCCTCGAGGCGCCCGAGGCGCGCCTCAACGAGCTGCGCGGCAGCCGCATCGCGATGGTCTTTCAGGAGCCCTTGAGCGCCCTCAACCCCGTCCTCACCGTCGGCAGCCAGATCGCCGAAGGCCTCGAGGTGCACGCGCGCCTGAAGCCCGCCGCCGCGTGGCAGCGCTCGGTCGAGCTGCTCGAGAGCGTCGGCATCGCGAACGCCGCCGAGAAGGCGAGGGCGTACCCGCATCAGCTCTCGGGCGGCATGCGCCAGCGCGCCCTGATCGCCGCGGCCCTCGCTTGCGAGCCGAAGGTGCTCATCGCGGACGAACCGACCACCGCGCTCGACGTCACGGTGCAGGCCCAGATCCTCGCGCTGCTCACGGCGCTCAAGAAAGAGCGCGGCCTGGGCCTGCTCATCATCACGCACGACCTCGGCGCGGTCTCGGCGGCGTGCGACGAGGTCGCCGTGATGTACTCCGGGCGCATCGTCGAGCAGGGCCCCGTGAGCCCCGTGTTCCAGAGCCCCCGCCACCCGTACACCGCAGCCCTGCTCAAGGCGCGCCCCTCGCTGGCCAGCCGCGGAGCTCCGCTCGAGGCCCTCCCGGGACAGGTGCTGCCCCCCGGGGCGCAGATCGAAGGCTGCCGCTTCCGCTCACGCTGCTCTCGCGCCGTCGAGCCGTGCGCGACGAAGGTCCCCCACGCCGCCGAGGGTGAGCGGCGCTTCGAGTGTCACAACCCGCTCTGACGCCTGCGGCGCAGCACCAGCGCCAGCACCGCCAGCGCTCCCGCCGGGTCGACCGTCGCGCACCCGCAGCCCGGGGCCGTCATCACGTCGGTGCCGCCGCCCGCGCCGGCCGTCGCAGCGCCGCCCGCCGTGCCCGCCGTGCCTCCGGCGCTGCTGCCTCCACTGCCACCCGCAGCACCACCGCCCGCTGTCGCCGCGCCGCCCGCTGTCGCCGCGCCGCCCGCCGTCGCAGCGCCGCCCGCCGTCGCAGCGCCGCCCGCAGTCCCTGCGCCGCCCGCGGTGCTTCCACCTGCCGTCCCGGCTCCGCCCGCCGTGCCGCTGCCGATGCCGCCCGCGGCCCCGCCCGCGCCTCGCAGCAGGGTGAACCGGTCCGACACGACGCCGTCGATGCGCAGGTTCATGCCCTGCAGCCGGCTGCCGCTGATGTCGATCAGCACCGAGCCGTACTGCTTCTCCGAGAAGAACATGATCGGGTGATTCGCGGGCCCTCCGAGGGCGGCGCTCCCGTGACCGGCCACGATGTAGACGGTGCCTGCATCCGGAGTTCTCCCCGCGGGCTTCCGGTACGGGCCGGTGCCCGCATCTTCGCGGCCGCCGCCCATGTCGATGATCTTGCCCGCCACGTCGACCGTGCTGCCGTAGTACGCGCCACTCACCAGGTACGAGCGCTCGTAGATGTGCGAGTGCCCCGACATCACCAGGTCGACCCCCGCGCGCTCGAGGATCGGCAGGATGTTCTGCCGCATCTCCTGCAGCTCGATCTCGGTGTCGACGTGCGTCCCCGCGGTGTACGGCGGGTGGTGAAAGTAGACGACGACCCACTCTTGCGTCGTCGCCATGAGGTCGCTCTTCAGCCACGTCGCCATCGTGCCGGTGGCCGAGCGCGACAGGTCGTACGAGTCGAGCACGATGAAGTGCACGTTCGCGTAGTCGAACGCGTAGTACGCCTCGGTGCCCGACGCCACGCCGCCCGACTCGCCCGCGGTCGGCAGCTCGTAGCCCTGAAAGTACGGTCCCACCTGCGTCGCGCCGTTGCTGGTGTGACCTTCGTGGTTGCCCATCGTCGGCCACAAGGGCACCCGGCGCATCACCGTCGCGTGCGGCGCGAAGTGCTTCGTCGTGAACTCCAGATCCGTGCCGTCGGAGTACGCCATGTCGCCCATGTGCAGGAACAGATCCGGCCAGCGCTGGCCCGCCTGGCCCACGAACGTCTTCATCGCGCTCACGACGGTTGCCTGCGTGAGGTCGCCGTCGCCGTCGTCGCCGATCACCCAGAAGCGTACCGGTCGCGCCGGCCCCGGCATCGGGTGCGTGCGGAACTGGTACTCGGCCGCCTCGGCCGCGCTCGTCGGAGCCCGCACCGTCGTCACCGTGCCGACGCTGTAGTAGTAGACCTTGTCCGGCTGCAGCCCCGTGATGCGGACGAAGTGGTCCGTGCCGGTCGAGCCCATCGCCGTGCTCGTCAGCGCCGTCGGGCTCGCGCCGTACTTCACGACGCTCTCTTCCGCCGCCAGCGTTCGCCACGCGACCGTGATGGCCGTCGGCGTCGTGCGCTGCAGGTATGGCGCACGCACCAGCTGCGCGAACGCCGTCGTCGAACCGCTCAGACACAACAAGAGGATCATCCGCTTCATCGCTGCTCCTTCGAGATCGAGGCCAGCAGGGCCACCACTCTGTCGCGCGCCTCGACGTGCATGCCGTTGGGCCGGCGCTCGAGCGCTGCGTCCAGCTCGGCGCGCACCGCGGCCAGCTCTCTGCGCGCGGCCGGCAGCTCTCTGCGGTCGATGAGGATCTCGGCCGCCAGCACCCGCCACTCGACCTGCGCCATCGGCGCCTGACCCGCTGCCGCCGCCCGAGCCTGCGCGAGCGCGTCCCGGGTCTGGCCCGTGCGGCGGAGCAGGGCGATCAGCGCCTGGCGCACCGTCACCGCGCCGCCCAGCTTCGCGAGCCCCGCCTCGAGCGCTCGGCGCGCGTCGGCCGGCCACCCGTTCTGCTCGAGGAAGCCGGCGAGCTCGAGGCACGTGTCGGGGTCCGGCGCGAGCTCGAACGCCCGCTCGAACCCGAGCCGCGCCTCCGCCGGTCTTCCCAGCGTCACGAGGGCCCGCGAGCGCACGCGGTGCGCCTCGAACGATCGCCCTCCGAGCTCGAGGTAGCGGTCGAGCTGCACGAGCGCCTCGGCCGGCTTGCCGCTCGCGGCCAGCGTCAGCCCGCGCTCGTAGGCGAGGTCGAGCGCAATCGCTCCGCGCGCCTCGGCGCGCTCGACGTCGGCCAGCGCCTCGCCGAAGCGCTCGAGCTGGCGCTGCTTCGTCGCGCGCTTGAGGTACAGCTCGGCCGAGGGAGCCCGCTCGAGCTCGCGCGTCAGCCGGTCGACGTCGGCCAGCAGGCCGGGGTGAGCCACCGCGAGCGCGAGGCAGAGGCTGAGCACGGGCGTGCAGTACCGCAAACAGCGACTAAGGTCACGGCGTGCTGCTGCGCGTCGACGCCCTCGAGGTACACCACGGCCAGGTGCACGCCGTTCGGGGCGTCAGCTTCGAGATCGCGCGCGGCGAGACCCTCGGCCTGGTCGGCGAGTCGGGCTGCGGCAAGAGCTCGATCGCACGCGCGCTCGTTCAGCTCGTGAAGCCCTCGAAGGGCGCCGTGCGCTTCGAAGACGCCCAGCGCAAGATGCAGCTCGTCTTTCAAGACCCGCAGGCCGCGCTCGACCCGCGCATGACCGTGCACGAGACCCTCGAGGAGCCGCTCGCGATCGCGCGCCTCGACAAGGGCCGCGTGCCGAGCCTGCTCGAGGCGGTCGGCCTCGGGGCCGAGCTGCTGCCTCGGCGGCCGCACGAGCTCAGCGCCGGCCAGCGCCAGCGCATCAACATCGCCCGCGCGCTCGCCGTCGAGCCGACGCTCCTCATCCTGGACGAGCCGGTCAGCGCGCTCGACGTCAGCGTTCAGGCGCAGGTCCTGAACCTCCTCACCGAGCTTCAGAAGAGCAGGGGGCTCACGTACCTCTTCATCTCGCACGACCTCGCCGTCGTCTCTCACGTCGCGAGCCGCATCGCCGTCATGCAAGAGGGCCGCATCGTCGAGCTCGGCCCCGCGGAGCAGGTCATCGTGACCCCGCAGCACGCGTACACGAAGACGCTGCTCGACGCCGCCGCGAGGCTCGCGCTGTGAGCGGCCCGTTCTGGCTGTCGCATCACCACGACGACGAGCTCAACCGCTGCTATCGCGTCGGCCCGCTGCACGTCTGCGCGCGCTGCCTCGGCACGTACCCCGTGCTCTTCGCCGCGATGGCCGTGCAGATCGCGCTCAAGGCTCCGCTCAGCCACCCGCTCGACGTGCCGCTCACGCTCGCGCTCACCTTGCCCGCGCTCGCCGACTGGGCCTACGGCCGCTTCAGACCCCAGGCGGGCACCAACGCGCTGCGTACGTCGACCGGCGTATTGCTGGGATTGGCGCTGGGCAGAACCCTGTTCGTCCACGTTCAGAGGCCTCTTCCCCTGATGCTTCTGCTGCAGCTGGGCCTCGTGACAGCCGTCGCCGGCCCTGTCATTCTCGCGACTTATCGCCGCCGGCGCGGCGGGTAGATCCTCGAGGTCCCTCGCGCGTTCGAACAAGGGTTCGAAGAGACAACAGCGAAGGGACAGAAAGCGGAGTTTGTAGTTGGGAACGGAGACTTCGGACGAACAGCTCATGCTGGCGTTCAAGTCGGGCGATGCCCGGGCATTCCGTGTGCTCGTGCAGCGCCACCGGGGTCCGGTCTTCAACTTCATCTTGCGTTACACGGGTCACAAGGCGCGTGCCGAGGACCTCTTGCAGGAGACGTGGTTGAAAGTCGTTCGGAGCAGCAGCGAATACGAGCCCAAGGCCCGCTTCACGACGTGGGTCTACACGATTGCGAGGAACCTCTGCGTGGACAGCGCGCGCAAAGAGACGTACCGCCAGACCGACTCGCTCGACGCGCCGATCGGCAGCGACGAGGGCGAGCGGCCGATGGGCGAGTCCGTCGGCGACGAGGTCGGGGCGGGCCCCGAGCGCGCCGCGCACAACTCGCGCATCCGCCCGCTCTTGTCGAAGGCGCTCGCAGGGCTGCCCGAAGAGCAGCGCGAGGTCTTCTTGCTGCGCGAGTACCACGGCATCTCGTTCAAAGAGATCGCCGACGTGACCGGAGTGAACGAGAACACGGTGAAGAGCCGCATGCGGTACGCGCTCGAAGGTCTGCGCAAGAGATTGAGTGAGCTGGGAGTCGACGGAGAACTGGTGACGGACGGAAGGACTGTGGCCTGAGAGCGTCATGAAACCCGCGGTGCATCAATACGAGGACAAGCTCCTCGAGCTCGCATACGGCGAGCTGCCGCCTGGCGAGGCGAGCGCCGTCGAGTCGCACGTCCGCACGTGCGCCCGATGCACCGAGGCTCTGTCCGAGATCCGCGCCGTCCGCTCGACCATGGGACAACTTCCCATGGAGCCGGTTCCCGACACCGGCCTCGAGTCGCTCTTCGCCTACGCCGATCAGGCCGCCCGCCGAAACGCCGCCGGCCCCGCGCCGACCGCCACGTGGTGGCGCAAGCTCATGGCCCCGCTGATGGCCGCCGGAGCCCTCAGCGTCATCGGCATCGTCGCCTACCAGTCGTCGAAAGAGGGCGACCCGCTCCCGAGCCGCGCCCAGATCGCCGAAGAGTACAAGCGCAAGGACACGCTCAAGGCCGAGTCCGTCGGGCAAGAGGCGCAAGAGGCACCGCCTGCCGCTGCGCCCGTTGCCGCCGCCGCTCCCGCGCCGGAGCCCGAGCTCCAGGGCGACGTCTGGAACGCCGCCGAGGCCGAGAAGGCCCGCGCGAAAGAGCTGAAGCAGCAGGCCGCCACCAAGGCCGTCGCCGCGAAGCCCCCGGTCCCCGCTCCGGCGAAGAAGATGGCCGGGCCGGGCGCTGGCTCCGCAGACGAGCTCGGCGACAGCCTCGCCAAGAGCCAGAAGCTCGCGCTCGACAACGACTCCAGCAACGCGATGGCCCGCGGCGGCAAGCAGGGCTACGTCGCGAAAGACGACGCTCCCGCGAAGACCGCCGAAGAGAAGCCGAAAGAGAGCAGCAACAAGGTCGCCCTCGCCGACAAGAAGGCCGACGAAGGCTCGCAGTCCCGGGAGAGCTCTTCGTATGGTGTCTCGGGCGGCGCACAGCAGCGCGCGGCTCCGCAGGCCGAGCAGGCGAAGCCGGTGGCTCCGCCTCCTCCTCCGATGCAGGCCCAGATGCCGCCCAGCGAGAACGGCCGCACCTCGAACGACTTCGGTCTTCGGAGCAACAGTGGCGGCAACGCGCAGCAGCAGCGCAGGGTCATGAACCAGGAGGGCAGCCTTGGCGAGCGCGAGCTGGAGCGCGACGAACGGCAGAAGCAGGCGCCCGCGGTCGCGTCGGCGTCACGCGGCGCCGACGTCGTCGCCGACCTGAACGCGCGCGTCGAAGACATGAAGCGCGCGCGCACGGCTCGCGACACGCAGTCGGAGCTCGAGATCGCGCTCGACATCCTCCGCAGCGCGCCGTCGAAGAGCGGCCAGCGGCTGCAGGCGCTCAGCTCGATCTGCTCCGGCTTCTACGCGCTCGAAGAGCCCAGCAAGGCCGAGCCGTACTGCCAGATGATGCTCCGCGAGTACCCGTCGAGCGCCGAGGCGGCGCGCTACGCCGAGAGCCGCAACCGCGCGCGCCCGGCCGCCAAGCGCAAGGCCTCGCAGAACAACTACGACATGGAAGATGCGGCGAAGCCCGCGCCGGCCTCTCCTGCCGAGCGTCAGTCCGAGCCTGTGCCTGCTCAGGCGTACTGATTTGTCAGCGGCCGTGACAGGCTCGACGAATTAGAGCCCGATTTCCTCCTGAATTTGGCCACTTTGGGGCCCGATGACCGATGCGTCGCCCTCGCGCCGCGCAGATAATCGTCTTCGTGGTGAGGCTCAAAAGGGGACAGACGGCCATCGAAGCGGCGCTGGTGATGCCGCTGATGGTGTTCTTCACCCTCGGGCTCGTGCAGCTCACGATGCTGCAGCAGGCGCGGCTCATGACCGAGTACGCGACGTACCAGGCGGCGCGCGCCGGCATCGTGTGGAACGGCAGCAACGAGCGCATGCACGACGCCGCCGTGATGGCGCTGTTGCCCACGATGGGCAACACGTCGAACAGCGGCAAGCTCGCCGAGACCTGGCTCAAGCACTGGCGCTACGACGCCGCGCTGCGCGGCCTGCCGTGGGGCGCGCCGCGGCTCCACGTCAACGGTCAGTTCCTCACCGGCTCGGTTCGCATCGACACGATCACTCCGAACCTCGTCACCGATCGCTACGGTCTGTGGAAGCAGGTCTCGGGCGGCAACAACTGGTCGGAGCTCGACTTCGACGGAGTCGAGACCTACCCCGAGTCGCCCGTCCTCGAGGCCTACGTCCGCAAGTTCTTCAACCTCAACGTTCAAGACCGCGACGAGGAGGACTTCCGCCGCGACACGCTCCTGCAGATCCGCCTGCGCTACTGGTACGAGATGAAGATCCCCTTCGCGAACCAGGTCATCTTCCTCGCCTGGTACGCAGCGAACGCCGACGTCGCGCTCTACGGCGCCATCGATCGCTCGACGCTCGAGAAGCAGAACATGCTCGGTCGCAGCGGCGACTCCCGCGGCCTGCGCCCGCGCGCCAAGGGCATCTGGGACCCGTCGGGCAAGGGCTACCCCCCCGTGACCGCGAACGAGATGATGGTCCTCTGGGACATCGCGACGGGGCAGATTCCCCTGCTCGGCGCCGACCGCCGCTTCTTCATCCCCCTGCACGCGACGCAGTCGATGCGCATGCAGTCGAGCTTCTACAAGAAGTGGATCGTGCACCAATGATCACCCGCGCGATCCGCCAGGCCGCGAAGCGCGAAGAGGGGCAGGCGCTCGTGCTCGCGTGCCTGATGATCCTCATCCTGTCGATCGCCGTGCTCTCGACCGTCAACCTCGGCCACGGCATCTACGAGCGGCAGCGCCTGCAGAACACCGCCGACGCCGCCGCCTACTCGATGGCCGCGCTCGAGGCCCGCGCCTTCAACTTCTACGCCTTCGTCAACCGCACGCACGTCTCGCACTACGTGAGCGCGATGGTCTGGCAGTCGATTCTCTCGTTCGTCTACTTCGTCGAGGCGATGGTGGTCGACGTGCTCGGCGTGATGAAGACCATCCGCTGCGATCAAGACCCGAACCCGGTGATCGCCGCCGCGTGCCGGGTGATCCCCCTCTTCAATTCGGAGGTGGCCCGCGTCTACAACTTCATCAGCAACGTCTTCGAGGGCTACAAACAGCTCGTGCGCGGCCTGCTCGCGTACCTGCGGCAGAACGACCCCGACCGCGCCATCGGCCGCACCATCATCCCCACGTACTACGTGATGAACGCGCTGCTCACCGGCTCGGCCGAGGCCACGATGCAGGCGGCGCTGCAGCAGGTGCAGTCGAGCTCGAGCAACATCGTCGCTGACAACGACCGGCGCGTCGACATGACCGACTCGCGCTTCGCGATGGGCCTGTTGTCGGCCTGCATCATGTCGCGCACGAGCATGCGCGAGGCCTGGCACACCGTGAACGCGCCCACGCCGTACGGCGTGAATCACTTCCGGCCGCTCGACCCCGACGCCCGCCGCGACAACGACAAGATCTCTCGCGCCAAGCGCGCCATGGGAGCCGTCAGCAACGCCACGCGCTTCGCCCTCGACCGCAACAACAACGGCGCGAGCGGCATCGCCGGCCCCGGTTGGACGACCAGCCGTAAGCTCGCCGACCTCGTCGACTTCCCGCCCGAGTACCGCCAGCTCCACGAGCTGCTCGTGCGCTACGTCGACGACCCCGACGCGCCAGGGCCCGTGCACCTCGGCAAGTGGGGCCAGACGAAGCTGCTCACGCACTCGATGCTGCAGGGCCGCAACTCGGGCTTCTCGGGCGGCAACAAGATCCGCGACTGGGAGGACCCGCCGGGCTCTCCGTTCGGCGAGATGGCCCAGGGCGACGACCTCGGCGCCGACGACCTCTATCGAATCAACATCGGCGACTGGAACCAGCGCATGGACTTTCTCGGCGCCGGCATCAACAACAGGCACTGGTTCGCCTGCCGCCCCGTCGACCCTCCCGAAGAGTGCTGGGGCGACGCCCGCTACGACCCTCTGAACGGCAACCGCCTGCCCACCCAGCGCATGCTGAAGACCAGCATCTGGGCGATTCACCAGGGCGCCGTGCTGCCGTCGATTCACTACCGGCTCGTGCACATGGTCAACGGCAGCCCGCGCATGTTCCCCAACGCGCCCGGCGCCCAGCGCCCGATCAACTGGCGAACCGGCGAAGAGTGGTCCGAGTTCGGCCTGTCTGACGTGCAGATTCGCGTCAGCTTCGGCTGGGGCCCGCTCGCGACCGACATCACGCTGCACAAGTTCGTCGCGAACGTGCGCGGCGTGCTCGACGGGAACCACGTCTGGTATGGCGTCGCTCCGTTTCCGCACTTCGAGCCCGGCCAGTACGCGCGCGAGTGCACGAACGACCCGAACGGCACCGGCACGCCATCGGCCCAGAGCGAGGCGCGCCGCGAAGACGAGTTCAACCAGCCCTCGACGTTCGCGATGCTGACGAAGAACGCCGACCAGATGCAGAACGCAGGCGACACGACCGGCGCCGGCAACGCACGACCCTCGCAGCTGCAGGGCTCGCAGAGCGTCGCGTTCTCGCGCGCCGGAGGCCGGCTCGTGCTCGACAACACCCGCGCCAACTTCCTCGGCACGCCCGGCCTGCATGTGATCTCGCGCGGGCAGACCTACTACCACCGGCCCGGGAACTGGCACGAGCAGCCGAACTTCTTCAACCCGTACTGGAAGCCGCGCCTCGCCTCGGTGCTGCAGGGCCGCTACGCGAACCCGCGCGTGCTCGACTTCACCTCCGAGCTGCCGGCGCCGCTCAAGCAGCTGCCCCAGAAAGCGCTGACCCACTGATGCGTTCGCTCGCGAACACGGTCGGCCGCCGATCAGCGGTGACGCGAAAGCGTCACAGCGGGCGACAGACCCGGAACTGGCCGGTGGCCGACCCGAGAAAGACGGTCGGCCGCCGCTCAGCGGTGACGCGAAAGCGTCACAGCGGGCGACAGACCCGGAACTGGCCGGTGGCCGACCCGAGAAAGAGGGGCGCCGCCACCCTCGAGCTCGCGCTCGTCGTGCCGCTGCTCATCACGATGACGCTGTTCGGCATGTACTTCTCGGAGCTCGCGCGCGCGAAGCTGAAGCTGCTCGAGGCGTCGCGGTTCACGGTGTTCGAGATGACGAGCTACGTGCTCGACGACTACGGCAACGCGCAGCACGGGCGCGCGTTCGACGAGGCGAAGGGGCACACGCTCGGCGACAGCCTCCAGAAGTTCCGCGATCTCGACTCGGTGGCCGATCGCGGCAACACGGGGATCATCGCCGGCTTCTCGGGCTTCGACGCGAAGCTCGAGAACCAGCGGGTCGAGCTCAACGGCACGTTCTCGACGGTGCAGGGGCGCAACATGCCGCTGCCGCCGCGCACCCTCAACGGCTCGGCCTCCGAGGTGCACCAGCTGTTCGGCTTCAACCAGAGCGGCAAGCTGCAAGCCGACGTGAGCGTGCGCCTCGACAACCGCATCTTGCCGCGCGACTTCATGAACGACGATCGCGGCTTCTTCCAGGTGAACCAGTGGGGCGGCAGCAGCCTGCAGTCGGTGCTGCTCAAGAGCCGCTTCACGATGATCGCGAGCGGCTGGCAGCTCTCCGATGGCGCCGACGCCGTGATGGAGAAAGACGAGGGCAACGGCGGCCGGGTGGCCGGGCTGCACCGTGGGCACTCGACGCACGGAATGTGGACGCAGGTGAACCGCATGGCCCACCTCGGCACGCGGCAGGCCGAGAGCGACCTGGTCGGGCTGCAGGCGATCGACGTCGCGAGCTTCGTGCTGCCGCACCCGTACAGCTCGACGTTCGTCACGGCGCACAACTACGGGCTGCCGAGCCCGCTCGACCGGCGGTGCAACGACGGGCGCGGCAACTCGGACCCGGGCCACCCGTACCCCTCGGGCATGAACAACCTCGACGTCTTCTCTGAGATCGATAGCCCCTGGCGCAAGTGCTACGACACGATGCCGTTCCGCGACACGGCCGCTTACGACGAGTCGCTGTCCATCCGGCAGTACACGAACCGGGGCGAGCACTTCATGGGCTGCATCAACGCCGAGGCCGATGACCCCTCACACGCCGGGCGCAGCCCGTTTCTCGCCTTCGACTTCAACCGCCGGAAGGTCGATTGTGGAGGCGACGGGCCGTGAGGGCGCAGCGCCTGCGAATGTGGCTGGCGAACAGCCGTGCCGTTCGACGGCCTGATGAGCAGCGGAGCCCGAACGTGAAAGCCCTGAGGCTCGCGGCGCTGTGTCTCGTGGTCCCGGCGCTCGCCGCCGCCGAGCAGCCGCTCGCGACGTACCCGGGCGCTCCGAGCACGCGCATCGGCAACGATCTGGTGATCGGCGGCGAGCTGTACCGCATCGCGTACTTCGTGACGGCCGACCCGCTGCCGAAGGTCGCCGCCCACTTCAAGAAGACGTGGGCCGAGGCGGGCTACCCGGTGACCGCCGACGGCGACTTCGCCGACGAGGGTGTGGTCTCTGCGTTCTTCACGCGCCAGGGCCTCGTGCGCTCGATCGTCCTCCGCCGCCACGGGGACAAGACGCTCGGCTTCTCGGTGCTCAAAGACACGTGGGTGAAGGCCGCCGCTGTCGGCCCCGACCCGCTGCCGAAGCTCGAAGGCGCGCTCTACGCGAGCGACCTCGTCGCCCGCGGCGAAGAAGGCTCGACCCAGCATCGCAGCGCCGTGGTCGAGCAGCCGCTGCAGGCCGCGCGCGACGCCCGCGACGCCGCGTGGACGCGAGGCGGCTGGGAGCGCACCCGAGAGACCCAGGTCAAGCGCCCCGACGACGGCCGAGCCCAGCGCGTGCTCGAATTCTCGCGCAAGGCAGAGCAGGGTGTCGTCACGCTCGTCGAGGTCGATGAGAAGACGACCGCCATCGACGAGACGTGGGTGGGGAAGGGCAGACGCTGATCGTGGACGCGCTCGCGCAACGGAACGTGGTCGTCGCTGTGATCGAGCCGCGCCACGCCCGACCGATCACGATCACGATCACGATCACGATCACGATCACGCCTACGACCACGTTCACGTGCGCGAGCGCGTCCACGTTCGTCGCCGCGAGCGCGTCCACGTTCGTCGCCGCGAGCGCGTCCACGTTCGTCGCCGCGAGCGCGTCCACGTTTGGGGCGCGCGCGTGATCGGCGCCTGCCTGCTCTTCGTGCTCGCGGTGGCTCCGCTGCCCGGTGGCGCCGAGCTGCATGCCCAGCTCCCCAACGTGCTCGAGACCGCGAAGGTCGGCGAGTGGGTCACCTACCGCTTCGACGACGGCGCCGGCCGCGAGTACTACTGGCGCATCGCAATCGTCGGCGAGCAGACCGACGCGCTCGGCCGCCCCGCCGTCTGGGTCGAGCTCGACGTCGGCACCCACCACGCCATGAAGGCCCCCATCGCTCAGATGAAGGTGCTCGCCTCTCGCGCCCAGGGCATGTCGCCCAAAGGCGTCACCCGAATGTTCTCGGCCTTCGGCCTCGATCGCCCGCGCGAGGTCGACCCCTCCGAGCTGCCGCGCGTGCTCGGCGCCGACGGCGAGAGCAAGGCCGCGCCCCGGCCCGGGCCCGAGGTCACCTCTCACAAGGGCGAGCCCACCCGCCTCATCACGCTCGGGGGAACCGTCACCGCCACCCCGCTCGAGGTTCGCATCCGCGGCACCGTCCTCAAGCGCTTCTGGATGTCCGACGCCATTCCCATTCTTCACCTGGCGAAGATCGAGTTCCCCGCCGTGCAGCACTCGATGGAGGCCCGCGACTGGGGCCTCGACGCCAGACCCGAGATGGCGTCACCCGATCCTTCCGCGGCCACAATACGGATGGAGGGCGTAAAGTGACCTGCGCTAGGGTCTCACTGTGCGGAAGGAGGCGACCTTGAACTCTCGCAAGAAGCTGCGACACGGCAAGCCCCGCTCTCGCGGGCAAGCGATGGTCGAGTACTCGGTCATCAACTTCTTCCTCATCATGGCGCTCTGCCTCACCGCGACCGCCCCCATCTTCCGCGGCCGCAACTCCGGTGACCCGTACCGCAACGTCATCGAGATGTTCCTCGAGGCGTACCAGGTCTATTACGACTCGTATTACTTCGTGCTGAACCTGCCCTTTCCTTGAAGGGTGCCTCTCCGCCGGGGCTTCGCGTCATCTACGCGATCGTCTTTCTCGGCTTCGCCGCCATCGCGCTCGCCGGCACGCACCCCGAGCTGCTGCACCTCTGGCGCGCGCTCACCCGCAGCTACAGCTCCGGCACTCCGCCCAACCCGATCGCCTGCGCCTCGGGGCTGCTCGCTGCCGCCATGGCCGTCGCGATCGCGGCGCGCGTCGCCCTCGGCCGCGCCGTGCAGCTCTCGGTCTCGATGCTCGTCATGCTCGCGTTCGTCGGCAGCCTCATCATGCTCACGCACGAGCAGAAGCAGCGCTCGGTGCCCGGCGCCAACCTCGCCTGCCTCTCGCTCGCTGCGAAGCTCCACGAGCGCCTCAACCGGAAGCTCCAGGACCACGGCGGCATCGACGACCCCGACGAGGCCCTGCAGGGCGTTCTCGACGGCTCCTCGCCGTTCTATCAGCGACCGTTCCGCGCGCTCCCGTGGCACCTCGAGAAGGTGAGCCGCACCGACGTGCTGCCCGCTGGCGCTCAGCCCGGCTGGTTTCTGCTGGAAGTCGACCCGTCTCACGCCGCCTTCGTCATGACCGCGGTCGGCATCGACGACGCCGGGGGGCCAGCACTGCTGCTCACCGAAGGCAAGCCCATCGAGTACCGGGGGGCGTACAACCCCGACATGGCGCAGTGACAGTTCGTCGAGGGGGCCTTTCTCCTTTTGACACTTGGGTTTTCGGGCAAGTACCATCACGGTTCGTCTCTTCTCTTCACTACCGGACCGGAGAACGTCGGACATGCTCAAGGGCAAGACTCCACTCATCGTGGCGCTGGTGTTGGGCCTCTTCGCAGGCATCGTCGCGTACTCCGCGATCAAGAAGAAGGAAGCTGACGTCCGCCGCGGGTGGAACCTCGTGCCCGTCGTCGTGGCCGCGGTCGACATCTCCGAAGGCACCGTCGTCACCTTCGACATGATCTCGCAGCGCTCCGTGCCCGAGCAGTTCATCACGTCGTCGGTGGTGAAGCCCGACTCCGCGAGCTACGTCGTGAACCAGAAGGTCCTCGTGCCCGTTCAGGCCGGTGACCCGCTGCTCTGGTCACAGTTCGAGACCACGAAGGCCGCCGAGCGCCTCTCGACGAAGGTTCAGAAGAAGGCCCGCGCGATCACCATCGAGGCCGCGAAGACCGTCGCCGTCGGCGGCTGGGTTCGCCCCAACGATCACGTCGACGTCATCGGCACCTTCAAAGACCCGCAGACCAACGAGTCGGTCGCCGTCACGCTGCTCCAGAACGTCATCGTGCTCGCCACCGGCAAGATCACGGGCACCACGAACGTGAACCTCATCCCCGAGTCGCAGCGCGAGTACTCGAACGTCTCGCTCCTCGTCATCCCCGAAGAGGCCGAGATCCTCGTGCTCGCCGCTGAGCTCGGCGGCCTCACGATGTCGCTGCGCAACGAAGATGACGTCGACGTCATCGAAGAGCGCGGCCGCGCCACCATCAACACCCTGCTCTCGGGCGAGCGCACCCGCGTGCTGCAGCAGAAGCGCTTCAACACGATTCAAGTCATCCGTGGCGCGGGCGAGCAGAAGGCGCCCACTACCCCGTAACGTTCGAGTCGAGGCCTAGACCCCCATGGCGGGCATTCTCGCAGGCATCGTCTTACTGCTGGTCACCGGCTCGGTTTTCTTTTTCAGCCTGGTGATCGCCGGGGTTCTGTCGAAGGCGTACGAGCAGTACCAGGAGCGCTACGTCGTCAAGTCGATGAACGACTTGAGCGACATGTTCCTCTTCATCGACCCGCGTCAGATGCTGATTCTGAACGTGGCCTCGATGTGCTTGCTCGGCCTCTTCAGCTACGTCGTCTTCAACCCCCTCGTCGCCGTCGGCGCCACCATCTTCGGCTTCTTCCTGCCGATGATGGCGGTGAAGCACTACCGCGTGCGCCGCATCAAGAAGTTCAACACGCAGCTCGTCGACGCCCTCCAGGCGATGGCGAACGCGTTCAAGGCCGGTCTCACCTTCCAGCAGGCCATCGAGCACGTCGCCAAAGAGTCGATGCCGCCGCTCAGCCAGGAGTTCGGCCTGTTCGTGAAAGAGGCCAAGCTCGGCGTGCCGATCGAAGAGGCGCTCGTCAACATGGGCAAGCGCGTCGGCTCTGACGATCTCGAGCTCGTCGTGACCGCCACCAACATCTCTCGTCAGCTCGGCGGCAACATGGCCGAGATGTTCGAGACGCTGTCGGGCACCATCCGCGAGCGGTTCCGCCTCGAGGGCAAGATCGACGCGCTCACCAGCCAGGGCAAGCTGCAGGGCTGGGTCGTCGCCGCGATGCCGCTGATCCTCGGCATGGTGCTCAACTACATGCGGCCCGACCTCATGCAGCCGATGCTCGATCACATCTTCGGCTACATCCTCGTCGCCGCCATCGGCATCATGGAGATCATGGGCATCTTCATCATTCGCCGAATCGTCAACATCGACATCTAGCGAGGTCCTTCGATGCATGAGGTACTGACGAACATTCTGATGGTGGGCGCAGCGGTCTTCTGCGCCGCCGCGATCGGCTTCCTCGCCGTCGGCCTCTACACGAACGTCTTCGAGCGCTTCCTCACCGAGGTGAAGGAGGAGTCGGCCGGCGGCATGGCCGGCGCCGGCTCGGTCGTCATTCGCAAGCTCGGCACCGCCAACCGCCGCTTCATGTGGCCGGGCTACGAAGACAAGCGCCGCCGGGCCCTCATCAAGAGCGGCGAGCCGAAGGGCTACAAGCCCGAAGACATCATGGCGCTGCAAGAGATCGGCTTCGTCGTCGGTCTGCTCTTCGGCCTCGTGCTCTGCAACTCGCTGCAGGCGAACTTCGCCTGGTCGCTGCTGGGCGCGCTGCTCGGCATGTTCTACCCGCTCATCTGGCTGAACGATCAGGTCAAGAAGCGCCACCTGCAGATCAGCCGCGCCCTGCCGTTCAACCTCGACCTGCTCACGCTCTCGGTCGAAGCCGGCCTCGACTTCACCGCGGCGCTCGCCAAGGTCGTCGAGAAGGGCAAGCCCGGCCCGCTGCGCGACGAGCTGCAGATCGTCTTGAAGCAGCTCAAGATGGGCAAGACCCGCGAAGAGGCGCTCAAGGCGATGATCGCCCGCGTCGACCTGCCCGCGCTCTCTCAGTTCGTCACCGCGCTCGTTCAGGCCGACAAGATGGGCACCTCGCTCGGCAAGGTCTTGCGCATTCAGTCGACCCAGATGCGCATCGATCGCACGCAGCGCGCCGAGAAGCTCGCCAACGAGGCCCCGGTGAAGATGCTGTTCCCGCTCATCGCGTGCATCTTCCCCACGGTGTTCATGGTGCTCTTCGGCCCCATCGTGTTCGCCTTCATGTTCGGGAACGTCGGCAGCTAAAGGCGTTCTTTGGCCTTCCGGCTGTTCATCGCCCGAGGCATCTCAGAAGGTCAGTCGTTCACCTCGCAGCAGCCTGTCGTCGTCATCGGGCGCGAGAGCTCCTGCGACCTCGTGCTGACCGACCCCGGCGTCTCGGGCCGCCACCTGCGCCTCAGCGAGCGCGACGGCCGCTTCTTCGTCTTTGACCTGCAGAGCGCCAACGGCACGCTCGTGAACGGCAGCCGCGTCGCGGTCGAGACCGAGATCACCCGAGGCGACTCGCTCGGGGTCGGCACCGCCGTCGTGCAGCTGCAGGCGGCCGACGCCGAGCCCTCGAACGCGAAGAAGCGCGCCGCGGCGCGCCACGTCGAAGACGACGAGACGACGCTGCCCGTCGGCAAGCCGCTCCCGCGCGAGGGGCCCGTCGATCGCAGCCGCTACGAGGCCGACACCGACAAGACGACTCCCATCGGCTCGCCGATCGCGGTCGAGCCCGTGCAGCTCCCCACGCGCCCCGACCGGCCGCTCCTCGAGCTCCCCACGCAGCAGGCGCAGGCACAGTTCCCCGAGGCGCCCGAGCGCGAGCGGGCGACCGCCGAGGCCCCCTCAGAGCACGACACCTCAGACCCCCACCGCCACACCAAGGCCACCGAGATGGTGCCGCCGCTCCCGGCCGCCGCCGAGGTCTTGACGCGCATCGACGCCCCGACGGTGCACGAGCCGCTGCCGCCGCCGGTGCCCGATCACCAGGGCCCGAGCGTCGCCTCGGTGCTCGTGCCCGCCTCCGTCGTGCTCAAGCGCAAGCCCGACCAGGCCGCGATCCCCACCACCGTGCGCGAGGCGACCCAGCTCGTGGCGCCGCAGGGCCTCGATGACCCGACCAGCCCCTCGGGGCTCGCGCGCCCCGAGCTGCCGGCGCCGAGTCCCGCGGGGCGCGCGGGCGGATCCTCCGAAGAGGAGCGCGCGAGCGACCGCGCCCGGCGCAAGCGCCAGGCCTTCGCCACGCTCGGTGGCCAGCTCGGGTGGTACTGGGGCGAGCTCTCGCTCAGGGCCCGCATCTTGATCGCCGGCGTGGCCGGCCTCGTGCTGCTCGGGGGCGTCTTCGCGCTGTGGCGCGTCTTCCGCTCGCCCCCTGGCGTCGCGCTGCCCTCGGAGCCGAGCGTGCTCACGGTGCAGCTCGCGCCCTACAGCTACGGCTTGGGCGACGGCGTCGACTACGAGCACGTCGACTTCAAGGAGCTGCGCTTCGACGTCGCCGCCGCGACCGCCGTCGCGGTGGTGGTGCACTACCGCGCGCGCGCCATCGGCCATGAAGAGGTCGCCGTCTCGGTGAACGGCCACGACGTCGGCTTCGTGCCCGCCGACACGGGCATGCCCGAGCGCGAGCTCGAGGCGCTGCTCAGCCAGTTCGTGCTCAAGCGCAACGAGACCAACACGGTGCTCTTCGACAACGTGAAGAACCCGCCCGGCAAGGAGCCCTGGCGCATCTCTCACCTGTGGATGGAGCTCGTCCCGGTGCCCGACTTCACGCCCGAGCAGGCGCTCGCCGCCGCCAAAGACGCGTACACCCGCGCCGAGCTGCTCGAGAAGCAGCGCGCGGCCGGCGACGACACCCTGTTCCGCCTCTGGCGCACCTACCGCACCGGGTGGATCGCGCTGCTCCCGCTCGAAGAGAACAAGCGCACCTGGCTGTTCGCCGAGCTCAAGCACCGCGCTGACGTCACCCGCGGAGAGCTCGACGTGCAGTGCGGCACGATCATGCTCGAGGCCAAGAAGCAGATGGAGCTCAAGAACCCCGACGCCGCCCGCGACATCCTCGAGGGGGTGTCGCGCTTCTTCCCCACCCGCGAGCACTCGTGCCCCGCCCAGGCCGAAGACAAGCTCCGCGAGTACGATCTCTAAAACGCACGGTAACTCGCTGGGCCTTTGAAGCGTTTAGAGGCACTCGCTACAATCTCGTCCGCTCGTCGTATTGCTGTAGGTCGAGGTCACACAAACATGGCTCCTCCCCCCAGCGGCGCTCCACGCCGCCGTCCCACCAGCGCCGGAACCGGTCAGGCGCCTGCTGTCAGAGCACGCCGACCGTCGACGACCGCGCAGCCCGCGGCGAAGCCGAAGCCCGTCGAGGCGGCCGTCATCAAGCTGGTGTGCCTCGCCGGGCCGCAGGCGGGCAGCGAGTACGTGCTCGAGGGCGACGAGATGGTGATCGGCCGGGCGGCCGACAACGCCATCTCGATTCCCGATACGTCGGTCTCTCGCAAGCACGTGCTCTTGCGAAACACGGGCAGCGGCTGGGCGGCCAGCGACATGGGGAGCGGCAACGGCACGCTCATCAACTCGAGCGCGATCGCCGAAGAGACTCCGCTCGGCAACGGCGACGTCATCACGCTGGGCGACACCGAGCTCAAGATCGTGATCGAGGGCGGCGACGAGAGCGAGGGCCCGTCGGACACGGGCGACGCCGGCGGGTCTGCTCCGCTCGCGCGGAGGAACCGCGACATACCGGTGCGGTCGAGCCGCGCCCCGGTGCGCTCGAGCCGGGGCCGCATGCCGGTGGTCGACCCCGAGGCGTCGGCGAAGCGAAAGAAGCTCATCATCCGCGCGAGCGCGGGCCTCGTGCTCGTGCTGCTCGGGGTCGTCGGGTGGCAGCTGAAGAAGGCGCAGGGCGAGCGCGACCAGCAGCAGAAGGCCGCCAAGCAGGCGAAGGCGCTCGACGAGCTGCGCGCGCTGGCCCAGGAGGGCAAGAACCTCATCCGCGAGGGCAAGTGGATCGAGGCGAAGGCCAAGTTCGAGGAGGTGCTCGCGGCGAGCCCCGACTTCGGCAACGGCACGATTCAGCCGTACATCGAGCGCGCGGCCAAAGAGATCCCCACGCAGCAGGCGCTCGACGCAGCCGAAGAGGCGATCAAGGCGAGCAAGCTCGGCGTCGCGTTCAAGGAGCTCGAGAAGGTCCACGCCGACACGCAGCAGTACGAGCGCCGCGACAAGCTGAAAGAGGCGCTCGACAAGGCGATGGACAAGAAGGTGAAGGACGCTCAGATGCTGCTCAGCGCGACCGACGACCGCGCGAAGATGGTGCAGCTCAAAGAGATGGCCGAAGACCTGCTCGTCGTGCAGGCCGAGCACCGCGAGGGCCTCGAGTTCAAGAAGACGGCCGATGAGGCGATCGACCGCATCGACCACCCGGTGAAGTGCCAGTACGGCACCTGCGGCGGCAAGTGCTGCCCGGCCCCCACGCCGTGGACGGCGGTTCAGGAGCGCTTCAAGAACGGCGACCAGTCGGGCGCCTTCGCGCTCGCGCAGCAGTGCGCGTCGAAGGCCAGCCAGTGCAAGGTGCTCCAGGAGCAGATCAAGGACTACATGGACAAGTTCCGGAAGATCGAGAACCTGTCGCCGCAGGAGCTGCGGGCGCTGCTCACCCTCGACAAGAAGATCGCCGGCGGGCCGTCGACGAACGCGAAGCCCATCGGCGTGCGCATCGTCGCCCACTTCGTGCGCAAGGCGTCCTCGTGCAAGGCGAAGGGCGACTGGGCGTGCGCGGCCGAGAACGCGAAGATCGCGACCGAGGCCGACCCGTCGAACCCCGAGGCCTCCGACATCTTGAGGCAGGCGAACGCCCACGCGAAAGACCTCTACATGAGCTGCTACGCGAAGAAGGCGACCGACCCCGATGAGGCCATGACGTGCTTCAAGCAGGTCATCGGCATGACGTCGCCCGACAACGAGTACCACACGAAGGCCCAGAACCAGCTGAAGAAGGGCGACAACTGATGTCGAGCCCGCGGCCCCTCATCGGAGTGGTCGCGTCTGCGCTCGCCGGCGGTGTCCTGTTCTTCGCACTCGAGACCTCGTTCACCAGCGTGCCCCATGGTCGGATGCCTGCGGGCCCCGAGGTCGCACCGGAGCAGGCGTTCGAGCATCAGATGCACGCCGTTCGCGCGCTGATGAAGGCCGGCGACTGGGAGGCGGCCCGCCGCCGCCTCGCGGCCCTGCCCGAAGGTGCCTCGAACGGCGAGGCTCTCGACGCGTTCCGAACCTGTGCGCGAGAGATCGAGTCGGAGCAGGCCCTCGCCCGGGCCCGGCGCCTCCTCGACAGCCACCTCTACGGTGCCGTGCGCGGGGCGCTCAACCGCGTCTCGCTCGAGTCGACGAAGGCCGACGGCCGCCGGAAGCTCGAGGCCGAGCTGCGCGCGGTCGCCGGTCGCCTGCTCCTCGAGGCCCAGGCGCTCTCACGCCATCGCGACGATCGCGACAAGATGATCGAGCTGCAGCAGAAGGCGCGCGAGCTCGAAGAGCTCGAGCCCGACCTCACCGCCGCCACCGAGCTGTCGGAGCTCGCCGCCGCGGCCCTCGAAGAGATCGACACCCCCGAGCTCGTCGTGCGCCGCGCCTACGACGACGGCGACGTCGCTCTCGCGCTCAAGAAGGCGAAGGCGTGCGCCAAGGCCTCGACGCTCTGCGAAGAGCTCGTGACGCCCCTCTCGAAGCTCGCGGCCGCCCAGCCCAAGCTGAAGGCGCTCGGCGTCGTCCGGCTGCTCGAGCTGCGGGAGCTCGCGCGCGGCGTCTCGAGCACGGGCGAGGGCCTCGAGCCCGCCATCGACGAATTGCTCACCGACCGCGTCGATACCGTCGCCCAGAAGTGCAGGGCGGCCGGTGATTGGGGGTGTGTCGACCGCCAGATCGCGAAGGCCATGGACCAGGACATCTCGATCGACGACTCGTTCGAAGACGATCTCAACGGCTGGGCGAAAGAGACCGTCACCCGCGCCTACTCGATGCGCAGCAAAGACCCGAAGGCCGTGCGCGCTCTCTTGGAGCGGGTGACGAAGATGACCTCGGTCGAGTCGCGCTGGCGCGAGCTCGCCCTGCGGCTCGACGAGCACGTCGCGGCGGAGCCTTGAAGCAGGCCGATCTGTTCGGGAAGGGCGAAGCGCCCAAAGCGCCCGAGTCCAAGCCAGCCCAGCCCAAGCCTCCTGCACCCAACTCTGGGGTCGCGAGGCCGCCACCGCCGCCTCCTGCACCTGCACCTGCACCTGCGCCGGCACCGGCGGCCGCGGCTCCGGCGCCGAAGGTGCGGGCTGTGCCGCGCATCTTGAGCGTCTCCGAGCTCACGAAGCAGATCAAAGAGACGCTCGAGCCGTCATTCAGCCGGGTGCTGGTTCGCGGCGAGATCTCGGGCTTCAAGGGGGCCAACACGCGCGGCCACCTCTACTTCGGGCTGAAAGACGCCTGGGCGCAGATCGACGCGCGGGTGTGGGCGACGACGGCGGCGAAGCTGAAGTTCGGGCTCAAAGACGGGCTCGAGGTGA
>JBGALX010000056.1:0-43557 GCA_044223505.1 Myxococcaceae bacterium | reverse complement strand
CCGCGCTCGAGCTCTACGCCGGCAGCGGCAACTTCACGCGGGCGCTCGCCGGCCCGGTGACCGCGGTCGAGGTGTCGGGCCTCGACGCGCCGCTGCGAGAGACCCGGTGGATTCGCGGGGCCGTCGAGAAGGTCGTGCGCGGTCTGCTCGCCGAACAGGCCCGGTTCTCGCGGCTGCTGCTCGACCCGCCGCGCGCCGGAGCGCCGAGCGTCGCGCGCTGGGCGGCCGGCTTCGGCGTGACACGCCTGGTCTACGTCGCGTGCGACCCCGCCTCGCTGGCGCGCGACGCCGCCGAGCTGAAGCGGGCCGGGTACCCGCCGCGCGAGCTGCAGCTGTTCGACATGTTCCCTCAGACGCACCACGTCGAGGCGCTCATGACCTTCGAGCGGCGCTGACGGCGCAACGACTGCGCGCGCGCAGCGGCCGGCGCGCAACGCGTGCACGCGTTGGGTGCGCTCGTCGCGCGGCGGCACAGCGGCGGCACGCAGGTCGCCCCTGCGCGAAGCCGCCCGCGCCCGCTCGAACGCGTCGACGGTGGTCCGGCCCGCGCCTTGCGTGGGGCTGCCGCGATGCAGAAGCCTCTCGGGGCGATCCTCGTGGCACTCACGGCTTGTTCGGGCCCGCAGACCACCGCCGACGCGGGGTTCGACGCCGGAACCGACGCGGGCACCGGGCCCGCCGACGCGGGCCCTCCGGCGCCGATCGCGATCATGGGCCTGTTTGCGACTGAGACCGACGCCGGCACGCGGCTCCAGGCGTTCATCGAGGTGAACGGAGGCGTCGCGCACGACTTCGACGACGGCGTCTGCACCGCCGACCGCGTGCGCCGGCGAGACGGCGACGCCGCGTGGCTGCGCATCAGCGGGTACACGGCCCCGGGGCAGCCCATTCTCTGCACCGACGAGGACGCGGGCTACGTCTGCCGGTTTCCCTCGGGCGTCGACCTGACGGCTCCAGCGTCTGTCGAGTTCGCGGCCCCGCTCGACCCGATCGGCGCGGGCCCGGTCGCGTTCGCCACGGGGGGCGGCGCGAGCGTCGGAGCGGCCTTCGTCCGGGTGCCGCGCGCCGCCGGCCGGCTCACCGTGCAGGAAGATCTCTCGGGGCTGCCGGGCAGGCCCCGCTCGACCCGATCGGCGCGGGCCCGGTCGCGTTCGCCACGGGGGGCGGCGCGAGCGTCGGAGCGGCCTTCGTCCGGGTGCCGCGCGCCGCCGGCCGGCTCACCGTGCAGGAAGATCTCTCGGGGCTGCCGGGCACGCTGCACGTCGACTGCACCGGCTGCGACGGCGGCCACGTGTTCGTGAAGGTGCGGCGCGGCCCGGCCGCGATCGACTGCGACTTCGCGCTGGCGCCGACGGTGAGGGTGCCGGCCGCGGCGCTGGGGCTCCTGCCGTCGAGCGGCGCGGCCTCGTACACGGTCGCGCTCGGCGCCGCGGCGCGGGCCGACGATCTGCGCGGCGGGTCGCTGGTCGGCCAGCTCGGCGTCGGAGTGTACGGCGCAGCGCCCTGACGCGGGTTACGCTGCGCGGAAGATGGACGCGCGGCTCGCCGAGTTCTCGGAGGTGCTGAGGCAGAACGGCCTTCGGGTCGGCGTGTCCGAGACGGTAGACGCCGCGCGGGCCGCCGCCGAGGTGGGCCTCGCCGATCGCGGGCTCTTCCGCGCGGCGCTGCAGGCGACGCTGTGCAAGCGGGCCACCGACGTCGAGACGTTCGAGCGCGCGTTCGACTTCTTCTTCAGCGGCACGGCGAAGACGATGGAGGCCCTCGACGCCTCGCTCGCGGCCCGCATCGCCGAAGAGGGCCTGCTCGAGGGCGACGAGCTCAAGATGATCGTGGCGTGGCTCGAGCAAATGCGGCTCAGCCCGCTGACGCAGGCGGCGGTGCGCGGCGACCCGGCGGCGCTCGCGAACATCCTCCGCAACGCCGCGCTGCAGCTCGACTTCTCGCGCATGCAGAGCACGCTGCAGACCGGCTTCTTCAGCCGCCGCATGATGGTCGGCGCCGGCGTCGAGGGCATGCGCGGCGACCTGCAGGCCATCGCGACCGAGCTGCAGGCGCGCGGCGTGAGCCCCCGCGGCATCGAGATCGTGTCGCGGCAGCTGGGCGACGCCCTGCGCCGCGTCGAAGAGGCCGCTCGCGCCGAGGTCGAGCGCCAGGCGCGCGCCCGCCTGCGCCGCCCGACCGGGGGCCTGAGCGACCGGCCGTTTCACACGCTGTCGAGGGCCGAGGTCGACCGCATGCAGCGGGCGGTGCGCGCGATGGCCGAGAAGCTGAAGGCGCGGCTGGTGCGGCGGCAGCGCAGCCGCAAGCGCGGCACCCTGAACCCGATTCGCACGCTGCGAAAGAACCTCTCGGCCGGCGGCGTGCCGATGGAGCCGCAGTTCCGCGAGCGGCGGCCCGAGCGGCCCGACGTGATGGTGCTCTGCGACGTCAGCGACTCGGTGCGCAACGCCTCGCGCATGATGCTGCTCTTCACGTGGACGCTGCAGACCCTGTTCGCGCGGGTGCGCAGCTTCGTGTTCGTGTCCGAGATCGGCGAGGTCACCGACCTGTTCAAGGACACCGAGCCCGAGAAGGCGATCGATCTCGCGGTGAGCGGCGAGACCATCTCGGTCGCGTCGAACTCGAACTACGGCTACGCGCTCGCGACGTTCGCGCGGCAGTGGCTGGGCAGTGTGTCGCGGCGAACGACCGTGCTGGTGATCGGCGACGGCCGCAACAACTACAACCCGGCGAACGTCTGGGCGCTCGAAGACGTGAAGCGCAAGGCGCGCCGCCTGGTGTGGATCTCGACCGAGCCGCGCACGTCGTGGGGCTTCGGCGACTCCGAGATGCTGCAGTACGCGAAGGCCTGCCACCAGGTGGTCACGGTGCAGACGCTCGCGGACCTCGAGAAGGTCGCGCAGCAGCTCGTGCCGAAGTGACCGACGGGCTCAGTGGCAGAGCACCGCGCGCACGAACATGCGCTCGAACAAGAGGTCGCCCTCGATCTCGAGCTCGCCCGCGAGCACCGCGTCGACGACGTCGAGCCAGCCGCGCCGGTACTGGTCGAACGCCCCCGCCTTGAACTTCAGCTTCACCGCGGCGTCGCCCGCGATCCCGGGCGTCAGCGCGGCGTCGTCGGCGCTCAGCTTCAGGCTCCACTGGCCCGCGCCCTCGACGTCGAACGCGATGGTGCCCTTCGGCAGCCCGTCGAGCCTCGGCCGCGCCTCCTCGGCCAGGCGGGGCAGCGTCTCGTGAAAGAACTCGGCGGGCGTTGTGGTGACCATTCAGTCACTGTATTGGCATGAGGGCGGGGTCGCTGTCAACGCGAGGGGTGCTTGTTCAGCGGCTCATGAAGAACGAGACGAGCAGCACGAACGGGCCCTGGTACGCCTGCATGGGCTCGGTGATCTCCCACGAAGAGGCGCGGCAGGCCGAGCCGCTCCAGTCGCAGCCGACCGAGAAGTCGCGGTAGGCGTAGGCCGGTCGGGCCGCGCGATCGGGCAGGGCGTACGCTCCGCTGTAGTACGGGTTCGGGCCGCCGGGCACGAAGCCGGGCGGCGGGCCGTGCACCGACGCCTGCGCGTCGCCCGGGTAGTAGGGGTAGAGCGGCTCGTCGACGCCGGTCGGCTTGCCGTTGTACTGCGCGTTGCCGTGATCGCCGTCGCCGCCGGTGTAGCTGAACCACGCGTGGTAGATCTGAAACGCGCTGTGCTCGCCGCCGTAGGCGGCCATGTTCGTGAGGTACAGCATGTTGAGCGGGTTCAGCCCGAGCAGGTAGTGCAGGTGCTTCTGCGCGAGGAAGCGCACCTCGGCGCTCGAGCGGCTGCCGATCGCGCCGAACGCGTCGGCGAGCATGAGGTTCGCGCCGTAGGCCGCCTGGTTGCGGTTGCTGCCCCAGCTCCAGTCCCACCCGTTGCCGGGGCCGCCGAGCATGCCGCCGTAGACGCCCGCCTCGCGAAACGCCGTCTCGACGATCGCCTGCGCGACGCCCGCACGCACCTGCGCCTTCACTGACGCCGTGCCGCTCGCGTTCGCGAGGTAGTGCCAGGCGCCGAGGGCGATGACCCCGTCGCCGGGCGACGCGCTCGAGCCGGCCGTCCCGTTCCACGTCTGCCAGGCGAAGGCGTCGGCGGCCGCGCGCGCGCTGGCGATCGACGGATCCATTCGGAACACCGCCGACGCCGCGGCGACCTTGAGCGCCGCCTCGGCCGCCGGCACCGCGCGCGCCTGAAGCCATGCCCAGCCCTGCGCCGCCGCAGCCGCGTAGCGGTCGCCGTCTTGTGACTGGCCCGCGGCTCGAAACACGAGGGCCGCGTGCGCGAGCGAGAGCACCGCGTTGCCGGTCGCGCGCGTCAGGGTCACGCCGCCGCCCGACCAGCCGTTGCCGTCGGGCGACGTCGAGTCGAAGTACACGCGCTGCTCGTTCGAGGCGCTGGGCGGCGACGCCACCGTGCCGTCGCGGCCCTTCGCGGAGCTCAGGAAGTGACCGTCGGGCCGCTGCATGCGCACGTAGAAGTCGAGCTCCCAGCGCACCTCGTCGAGCAGGTCGGGCACGCCGTTGCCGCTCTCGGGCAGGCCGAGCTGGCCGTCGCGCCACGCTCCGGGGTTGAGCTCGTACGCGAACAAGAGCTCAGGCACGCCGCGACCCCACAGGGTCTTCTGATAGTCGCCGGCGTCGTGCCAGCCGCCGTGCAGGTCGAGCGTGCCGCTCGCCGCCGAGCCGGGCCCTGGCGAGAGCGCTGTGTCGCCCGCGTGACAGGCGCCGTCGACCCACTGGCCGCCGCGGCCGGTGAAGCCGGGCAGCGCGTCGCTCGCCCAGGGCAGCGCCTTCGAGTGATTGCAGCGCTGGAAGTAGTAGGCCTTCATCGCCGCAGCGCCCGCGACGTCGTAGACGTCGGCCGCGATGCGGAACCCGTACGAGCGCAGCCCGAGCGCGGGGGCGAACAGGTAGTAATCGCCGGGCGCCGTCACGCTCGAGAAGTCGACGGGCGCCGCCGAGTCCTGGCTGTCTTCGTCGGTCGTCGCCGGGCCGGCGGTGACGGTCGCCGCGACCGAATGATCCGCGCGGCGCACCTGAACCGTGGCGCCGCCGCCGCCGAGCAGCACGGCGAGCTTGCGATCGGGGCCGCGCCACCCGAGGTGGTTCACGCGGAGCGCCGCGCCCACCGCGCCCGCCGCGCCAGTGGAGCCCCCCGCCGTACCGCCCGCAGCGCCACCGCCGGTCGCGAGGCCGCCCGCCGCCGCGCCGCCGGCGCCGCCCGCAGGTTCGGGCACGATCGGAGGCTCTCCAGGAGCGCCGACGACAGCCACGCAGGCGCAAAGCGAGAGCGCGCCGGCGACGAGCATGATTCGCGCAGCCACGGAGCCAGAGCCCAGCCCAGAGGAGCCTCGCGAACCTTGATCTCGCTCAAGGCGCTCGCCGCGGCCCCCTCGCCGCCGGCGGCGCGACACGAGGCTGAGCGACAACCGGCGGGGGGCGACGCCGCCTCGAGCGGCCTCACGCGTCGCGGTGGGCGAAGGGTTCCTCGCGCGGCAGGCGGGCCGCCTCGGCGGCGACACGATCGTGCTCGTGCCCTCGAGCTGCGCCACGTCCTGCGAGCGCCTCTCTCGCGAGGCTCGCGAGCCCGACGAGGCCGCGAAGAGCGTGGAGCAGGGCGAGGCCGAGCACCGCCGCGTCGCGACGGACGGTCGCAGACGCGCCGAGCGCGGGCTGACGTGCGACCTTGAGGCTCGAGGCAGCGCCGACTATGCCCACCGCTCTCCTCCACCTTGGGGCTCACGTGAAGCGCTGGCTGTGGGTGACATTGGCGGCGGCCGCCCTCGTGGGCGCGATCTGCTTCTCGGCCGCGGGAGGCGAGACACGCCCGGCTGCCGTGCCCGAGCGCGAGGGCGACGCTCCGCCTCGACCTCAGAGGGTGGTCGAAGAGGCGCCGGCGAGCCCGAGGGCCGCCGCGCGCGGGCCGCTGCCCAGCGAGCGCTCGCCGCCGGACGGGGCGAGCGAGGCCGGCGGGGGCGAAGAGCTCGAGTCGCCCTCGGAGCGCCAGGGGGGCCCGGCGCTCGCGGCGACGGGGGTGACCGGGCCGCTGAACCCGGCGTCCGAGGGCGCCGTCTACAACGCGCTCACCACCGTGCGTCCGCGCATCGACGAGTGCTACGCCGAGTGGCGCGCGAGCGCGGTGGCGGTGCCGACCCGCGTTGAGCTGGTGGTCGTGCTCCACCCGGGCCGAAGCTCCGACGGCCAGATGGCGACCGTGCAGGTGGCAGGCGGCGATGAGAAGGCGCAGCTCACGATGGGCACGTGCGTCGAAGAGGCGCTCCGCGGCTACGCGTTCGAGTCCCCTGATCGCGAGGCCCGCATCACGTACCCGATCACGTTCATGCCGTAGCCGGTCAGCGCCGGGGCCCGAGCAGGGCGCGGGCCTCGGCGAGCAGCCCGTCATCGACGCCCTTGAGGCCCGTGAGCTCGGCGACGCACTGGGCCGCTTCGGTCTTGCGGCCGAGGCCGACGAGGGCCTGGGCGCGCGTGAGCAGATCGTTGCCGAGCTCGACGTGATCGGCGCCGAGCTTCGTGCGGCGGAGCTCGAGCGCCCCCTCGGCCGCCGCCAGCGCCTCGGCGTGGTGGCCGCGCTTCTCTTCGAGCAGGCCCAGATTCGACAGCGTCAGCGCGGTGCTCAGGGTGCCGGGCGAGCGCTTCTCTTTGATCTCGAGCGAGCGGCGCAGGCGCCTCGCGGCCTCGTCGAGCTGCCCGTCGTGCATGAGCTGTACGCCGAGGTTCGTGAGGCCGACGGCGGCGGCGAGCGAGTCGGCGCCGAAGGCGCGCTCCTTGAGGTCGAGCGAGCGCTCGAGCGCGGCGATGGCCGCGGTGCGATCGCCCGACTCGGCGAGCGCGTTGCCGAGGTTGTTCAGCGTCTCGGCGACGGCGGGGTGTGAGGGGTCGAGCACGCGCTCCTCGAGCGCCTGGGCCTCTTTGTAGCGATCGATGGCCTCGGGCAGCCGGCCGGCGGCCTTGAGCGCGATGCCGAGGTTCGACAGCGAGCGGGCGAGCACCGGGTGGTCGGGCCCGAAGGCGCGCTGCCGCACGACGAGCGCGCGCGTGTGCGCGTCGATGGCGCCCTCCCAGTCGCCCTTGGCCCACGCGAGCACGCCCAGGTTGTTGAGGTAGCCGGCCTCGAGCTCGTCGCCGGCGCGCGCGCGGTCGAGGGCGGCGCGGGCGAACCGCGCCCAGCGCTCGGCGTCTTGCGTCTGCCGGCGCAGGGCCGCGACGCCGACCCGCTCGGTCCACGCGCGGGCGAGGGTCTCGTCGGCGCGCGCGGCCTCGGCCGAGAGGATGGCCTCTTCGAGCCGGTTGTCGGCGGCCTGGAGCTCGCCGAGCCTCGACAGCGCGATCGCGTCGAGCAGCGCCGCGCGCGCAGAGCCGGCCACCAGCGGCAGCAGCGCCTTGCGAGCCTGCTCGTACTTGCCGGCGTCGAGCAGCGCGCGGGCCTCGGCGAGCGCGAGCTGAGCGCTCTCGGTCTCGACGGCGGCGGCCTGCGCCTCGGGGCGCGCCGCGCACGCGTCGAGCGGCGGCAGGCCCAGCACCGTCGTCGTGGCGCGCTCGACGACGTCGTGATCGGCGCGCGTGAAGAGGCGGGCGACGGCGGCGGCCTCCGAGTGCGCGCGCGAGAGGCACAAGAGCGTCTGGCCGAGGTGCTCGTCGCCGGCGGTCTGCTCTTCGCAGGCGGCGCGGCGCATGAGGCTCCAGCGGGCGGTGTAGGCGTCGAGCACGTGGCTCGCGCCCTCGTACGCCTTCTTCGCCCACGGCATGCCGGTGGCGAGAAACGCCTTGCGGGCCTGGTCGCGCGCGCCGTCGTCCCACACGCCGCGGAACCGGTCGGCGGCCTCGGAGCACCGCGCCTCGGCCCGCAGGTGCTGCACCCAGAACGCGACGGCGACGAGCGCGACGACGAGCACGGCGGCCGCCGAGATCCACTGGCGGACCACCGCGGTGCGGCGGCGCTCGAGCCCCACGAGCAGCGCGTTGAGCGATCGGAACCGCTCGTCGGGCGTGGCGCGCAGCCCGCGCAGGAGCAGCTTGCGAATGCGCGCCGGCACCAGGGTGTCGCGCGGCGGGGGCTTCACCCGGTTCCACTGGATCTCGGCGAGCAGGGCAGGGGCGGTCGCGCCGTCGAACGGCCGCTCGCCGTACAGCGACTCGTAGAGCGCGACGCAGAAGCTGAACTGGTCCGACCGGTGGTCGGTCGCCCGGCCGAGCAGCTGCTCCGGAGCCATGTATGCGGGCGTGCCGAGCACGGTGCCGGGCTGCGTGATGCGCCGCTTCATGTGGCCCGACGACTCGGAGCTCACCTGCAGCTCGGGCGGCGGGCTCGAGTCGGTCTGCGGCCGCGGCGCCTGCGCGTGGGCGAGCCCGAAGTCGACGACGCGCACGCGGCCGCTCTTGCTGACCACGACGTTCTCGGGCTTGAAGTCGCGGTGCGTGATGCCGGCGGCGTGGGCGGCCGCGAGGCCCTTGCCGGCCTGAATGTAGACGTCGAGCACCTGCGGCCACGTGCGCGGCTTCGCCTGCAGCCAGTCGGCGGCGGTGACGCCCTCGACGAACTCCATGGCGATGAAGACCTGGTCTTCGATGAGGCCGACGTCGTGCACGGTCACGACGTTCGGGTGCGCGAGCTTCGCCATGGCCTGCGCCTCGCGGAGCATGCGCATGCGCAGCTCGTCGGCGGTGTCGGAGCCCGCGAAGTCCGACCGGAGCAGCTTCACAGCGACCTTGCGATCGAGATCGGGATCATACGCGGCGTAGACCTCGCCCATGCCGCCCTCGGCGAGCCGCTCGAGGATCACGTACCGCGAGAGCGTGCTGCCCTTGCCGAGCTGCTCGCGGGGCTCCTTCTTCTCGCCCGAGATGTGGGTGTCGCCGTCGCCCGAGACCTCGTCGAGCGCGGGGTGGCTCTGCGCGGAGACGCGGCGGCGGCCGGCGCCCGGTGAGTCATACTGCGTCGGGTTGAGCAGGCTGACCTTGGCGACGACCTGGCCGATGCGCGAGGCGCAGTGGCTGCAGCTGGCGACGTGGCTCGCGATCCGCTCGCGCTCGGCGGTGGTGCCCTGACCCTGGGCGAAGGCGTCGAGCAGGGCGTTGCTGGGGCACCCCTCGGGCACGGCCGGTGAGTGTATAAGAGGGGCCGCCATGTCCGACGCCCGAACCTTGCGGCTCGCTCACCCCGACATCTCGCCCGAGAAGGTCGAGGCCTTCGTGGTGTACCAGCGCACGCTCCTGCGCTCGCTGATGGACGCGAGCGGTGAAGACTGGGCGGGCCGCTTCGCGTTCGGGCACGCCAAGGCGCTGAAGCAGTCGGGGCTCGACCCGCTCGACCAGAAGCGCATCGCGGCCGCCGCGGCGAGCTTCTGTGGGCGCAGGTCGGCGGTCTCCGAGGTGAAGGCGCGCATTCGCGAGCTGCAGGCCCACCGGCCGAACCTGAACGCCCGCGAGGCCGCGATGCTCGAGCGGGCCCCCGAAGAGCTCGCCCGCCTCGAAGATCTCTCGGAGCTCGAGGCCACGCTGGGGGCGGTGACGATGGCCTCTTTCCGCGCGCGCGAGGTCGAGCTGCTCGAGCTGCACCGCGCGGTGGCGTCGGCCGAGGGCCGCGGCCACGTGCACCCCAAGCAGTGACCTGCCCCTCAGGGGAACTGCACGACGACCGGCACGTTCGAGTCGTCGGTGAGGCCGTCGCCGAGCGCGCCGGCGCCGCCCACGCCCCAGCAGCGCAGGCCCCCCGACGTGAGCAGGGCGCAGGTGTGGCCGGCGCCGCCCGCGACGGCCGCGGTGCCCGAGCCGAGGCCCGTCACGTTGACCGGCACGTTCGAATCGAAGCCCGCGCTCATGCCGTTGCCGAGCGAGTAGTCGTAGTTCGTGCCCCAGCACTTCGCCGCGCCCGAGTGCACGGCGCACCCGAAGAGCCAGCCCGACGCGATCGACGTCACGCCCGACGTGAGCCCCACCACCTGCTGCGGGGTCGTGCTCTCGACGAGCGTGCCGCCCATGCCGTTGCCGAGCTGGCCGACGCCGTTCTTGCCCCAGCACTTCGCGGCGCCGCTCTGAATCGCGCACGTCGTGCTGTCGCCCGCGCTGACCGCGGTGACGCCCGAGCTGAGCCCCATGACCGTCACCGGTACGAGCGACGCCGAGTTCGAGTTGATGCCCAGCTCGCCGTAGAGGTTGCCACCCCAGCATTGGAGCGCGCCCGAGACGACGGCGCACGAGTGGTAGAGGCCGGCCGAGATCGCAGTCGCGCCCGACGTGATGGCCGTGACCTGCACCGGCACCGGCGAGTGGGTCTGGGTGCCGTCGCCGAGCTGGCCGACGTCGTTGAGCCCCCAGCAGCGCACCGCGCCGCTCGACAGCAGCGCGCACGAGTGCGTCGCGCCCGCCGCGACCTGCACGACGCCCGAGCCGAGGCCCATCACCGCGACCGGCGTCGACGACCTCGCCGCGCTGTTGTTGCCGAGCTGGCCGTCGGTGTTCTCGCCCCAGCAGCGCGCCGCGCCCGAGACGACGGCGCACGTGTGATCGAAGTTGCTCGAGATGAACGTCGCGCCCGAGGTGATGCCGCTGACCTGCTGCGGCAGCGGGTACGCCGTCGCCGTCATCGCCGCGCCGTTGCCGAGCTGGCCGTACTCGGCGTAGCCCCAGCACTTCACCGCGCCCGCCGTGGTTCTCGCGCAGGTGTGGAGCCGCCCGGTGACGACCTGGGCCGCGAGGGCCGAGGGGGAGCCTCCTGCCGCTCCGCCGGCGGCGCCTCCGCCCGCAGTGCTGCCGCCCGCGGAGGCGCTGCCTCCCGCGGTGCCCGTGCCACCAGCCGTCGCGTTCCCACCGGCGGTGTTTCCACCGGCCGAGCCGCTGCCTGCAGCACCTCCCGCAGCTGCTCCGCCAGCTTCGCCGCCCGCCTTGCCGCCCGCGCTTCCTCCCGCCGCGCCATTTGAGCCTCCTCCTGCCGTGCCGCCCAGGCCAGTGCCGCCGCAAGCGGCCAGAATCACGACGAATCCCAGGGTCCAGAGCGTTCTCATGGGGAGAAGGGCCGCGGCCTTGCGAATGTCGCGCGGGCTTCGGGGCCGCCCATTGATTTCGTCGGGAGTCTGACGCAAACACGCGCCGGCCCATGAAGCGGTACTTCATTCACACGTTCGGCTGTCAGATGAACGTCAACGACACCTTGCGCATGAGCGAGGCGCTGGCGAAGTCGGGCTACCGCGCGACGCCCGACTACGAGCACGCCGATCTGATCGTGCTGAACACGTGCGCGATTCGCGAGAAGGCCGAAGACAAGATGCACTCGGCGCTCGGCCGCTACCGCCAGGTGAAGCTGCAGCGGGGCGCGCTGATCGGCGTCGGCGGCTGCGTCGCGCAGCAAGAGAAGGCGAAGCTGCTCGAGCGCTCGCCGTGGGTCGACTTCGTGTTCGGGCCCGACGCGATTCAGAACCTGCCGACGATTCTCGACCGGGTCGGCAAAGACCGCGTGCGCGTCGTCGACACCGCGTGGGTCGACTCGGAAGAGTACGTGTTCCCGCGCGCCGACCCCGAGACGTCGCGCGGCAAGGTGACCGAGTTCGTCACCATCATGAAGGGCTGCGACAACGTCTGCGCCTTCTGCGTGGTGCCGCACACGCGCGGCCGCGAGGTGAGCCGGCCGTTCATCGACGTGCTCGCCGAGACCGCCGAGCTGGTGAAGGTCGGCGTGCGCGAGGTGACGCTGATCGGCCAGAACGTGAACTCGTACCGCGGAGGCATCTCGTTCGCGCAGATGCTGCTGCGCACGTGCGAGGTGCCGGGCGTCGAGCGGGTGCGCTTCACCACGAGCCACCCGCACGATCTGTCCGACGAGCTCGTCGAGGCCTTCCGCGTGCAGCCGAAGATCGCGCCGCACTTTCATCTGCCGGTGCAGAGCGGCTCCGACCCGGTGCTCAAGCGCATGCGCCGCGACTACACGGTGGCCGAGTACCTCGAGCGGCTCGGCAAGCTCCGCGCGGCGCGCCCCGACATCGCGGTCACGACCGACATCATCGTGGGCTTCCCGGGCGAGACCGAAGACGACTTCGCGAAGACGCTCGAGCTCACCGAGGCCGTTCGCTACGACGGCCAGTTCTCGTTCGTGTACTCGGCGCGGCCGAAGACGGCTGCGCTGCTGAAGGAAGACGAGTGGGGCGTGGTGCCGCACGAGGTGAAGGTCGACCGGCTCGATCGGCTGCAGGCGCTCCAGAAGCGCATCAGCCAGGAGCTCAACGCGCAGAACGTCGGCCGCACGGTCGAGGTGCTCGTCGAGGGCCGCTCGAAGACCGACGAGACGCGGCGCTTCGGGCGCACTCCGCAGAACCGCACGGTGAACTTCGACGGCGACGCCCCCGCCGGAGCGCTCGTCGAGGTGCACGTCGAGCGCTCGAGCGCGTCGTCGCTCGGCGGCAAGCAGGGGCGGGTGCTGAGCGCGCCGGTGGTGCCGGTGCCCGAGAAGCCGCTTGAAGCCGAGCTCTGCGTCGCCTGAGGGCCCGCTTGGGCGGCTGAGCCTGTGGGGCCCGGTGGTCGCGTACTGCGGCCTCATCTTCTTCCTCTCGGCGCAGAGCCACTTCGACTTCGCGCCGCCGGGCCTCTGGGACTTCGACAAGGTCATTCACATGGCCGAGTACGGCGTGCTCGGAGCGCTGCTGCTCCGGGCGACCCGCCGGCCGGCACTTTCCTTGCTCATCGCGGGCCTCTACGGGGTCAGCGATGAGGTGCACCAGCGCTTCGTCTCGGGCCGATCGTCGAGCGTCTACGACGCCCTCGCCGACGTGGCCGGCGCCGGGCTCGTGTGCGGTCTGTGGTACTGGAGGCAACGGCGATGAAGAAGGTGCTCTTTGCGGTGGCTCTCGCGGCGGCGCTCGGCGCGCAGGCGGGCGGCTCGTTCAACAAGAAGCAGTGCACGTTCAACGGCAAGAAGCTGTACGGCAAGATCCAGATCGTCGAGTCGTTCCCCGACGTGAAGGTGCAGGTGGTCGACTCGTTCCCCGACGTCAAGGTGAAGAAGGTCGACGCGTTTCCCGACGACTGCGGCGAGTGGCAGCTGGTCGACGCGTTCCCCGACACGAAGGTGCAGCTGGTCGACTCGTTCCCCGACGTGAAGATCAAGTACGTCGATTCGTTTCCCGGGATCCCGTGAGGCTCGCGGTCGCCCTGCTCGTGCTGTGCGGCTGCGCAGCCCAGCGGCCGGCGCTGAGCTCGAGCGCGCCGACGCTGCGCGAGCGCACGGCCTCGATCGGCAGCGGCGCGAAGGGCGACGTCCGCGAGCTCTACAAGAAGGTCGCGCCCGCGGTGGTGGTGGTGCGCACGAGCCACGGCTACGGCACGGGCATCGTGATCGACGCGCGCGGCTTCGTGCTCACGAACCACCACGTGATCGCCGACGCCGAGCAGATCGACTTCAAGCGCCGGGCGCACATCGAGCTCGGCGCGCTGAACGCCCAGGGCTACATGGAGAAGCAGCCTCAGGCCTACACGGCGTGGGTGCTGAAGAGCGACCCGGCGCTCGATCTCGCGGTGCTGAAGATCGAGGGGGCTCCGGCGAATCTTCCGTCGATCGAGGTGTCGAAAGACGACCCGGTGCCGGGCGAGCCGGTCGCGGCGGTGGGCCACGGCGGCATCGGCCTGCTCTGGGCGATTCGCGACGGCGAGGTGATGGGCATCGGCAAGCTGGCGAAGCAGATGGCGGTGTACGCGGTGGCCGACTCCGACTGCAGCGGCGACGCCGAGTGCCTCGCGGGCAAGAAGGCCGCCGAAGAGGGCCGCAAGCGCCTGGCCGACCGCGTGCCGGCGCTGGTGATTCAGTCGAGCTGCCAGCTCGCTCCGGGGGACTCGGGCGGGCCGCTCGTGAACCGGGCCGGCCAGCTGGTCGGCGTGAACGCGTTTCTGCAGTCGGACTCCGGGGCTCCGGTGTCGTCGTTCTTCCACGTGCACGTGAGCGAGGTGCGCGGGTTTCTCGAGCAGGTGCCCTCAGAGCCGGTCGTCGCGCTGCCGAGCCCGCGGGAGCTGGTGAAGGACAAGCAGCCCCAGCAGGTCGACGCCGACGGCGACGGGAAGATCGAGACGTCGATCTACGACCTGGGCGGCGCGTGGGTCGTCACGGCGAAGCTGTCGCCCGACGTCGAGATCGCGGTGACGTCGCAGAGCGGGCGCAAGCTGGTGTGGCGCGGCGACGTGCTCACGATGGAGTCGAAGCCCGGCTCCGGCCGCGGCGCGCGATGGGCGATGACCGACGGCCGGCCGGCGAAGCTGGCTGACGACGAGCTGCTGCTCGATCGGTCGCAGCTGCCGGCCGAGGCGGCGGTGCGCTTCGACTGGGTCGATCGCGAGGCGCTGCTGCCGTGCGGCCTGGGCATCGCGCAGCCCCTCGACCACGTGCCCGACCCGTACGCGGCGAACGACTGGGAGCTGGAGGACTACGACCGCGACGGCAAGTTCGAGTCGGGCTACTCGCGGGCGGCGGTGGTGATCGACCCGAAGCAGCGGCTCGCGGCGCCGGTGAAGTCGGCTCCCGTGGCGATCATGCGCTTCGAGGAGTCAGGCTGGTACGTCGTGAACGGCGAGACACACGCGACGTCGGACTTTCGCTCGGGCGCGATCACCGAGGGCGCGGCGAAGGGCCAGCTCGCGATGTCGCTCATCTTCTCGGGGCTCGACGCGACCGAGCGCAAGCGCGTGCGCGGGGCGATGCGGCAGCACAACGCGGCGCTCGTCAGCGAAGGCTCGCCGTGGCCGCACCCGGTCGCCGACGTCGGCGCCGACCTGCTCGCAGAAGAGAGCGGCGTGAAGGGCCTCGAGTGGGCCGTGGTGTCGGCGGCCGGAGGCGAAGGCCGCTCGTCGCTGATGTTCGAGCTCGACCGCGAGCACGTGGGCGGCTCGGCCCGCGACATGGAGCGCCGCGCCCGGGCCGGGCAGGGCACCGACATGGCGTGGGTGCAGCGCAGCGCGTGCGAGTGGTTCTTGTACGACACCGATCGCGACGGCGCGTTCGACGTGATGCTGTTCAAGGCCCCGCGGGCGCCGATCGAGGGCTTTCGCCGGGTGAAGGGCGCGATCGAGCGGGCGCCCGAGCTCGACGGCTCGAGGCCGGTGCGGCCGGCGCTGTTCGGCGACGCGAAGCAGCGCGACACGTTCGTGCAGCTCGCGAAGGTGTTCTTCAACCCCGACGTGATCGAGCCGTGATCGACGCGGCGCGCGTGAGCTTCACCGAGGCCGACGCCGCCGAGCTGCCCGGCCACCTGCGCCTGCGCGCGCTCACTCCGCTGCAGTGGTGGAAGACGCGCGAGACCGCCGAGCGGTACCAGCTCGACGAGCTGCCGACCTTCAGCGAGGCGTGGCTGCTCTACCTGCTGTCGCTCGAAGCGCCGGCGCCGGCGCTCGAGGCGGTCTGTCACTACGCCGAGGACGTGCGGCAGGGCCGGTGGGTCGATCGCGTCGAGCCCGAGCAGGCGGCCCAGGCGCTGTACCTCGCGCTCGCGCAGGCGCACCTGCCGGGCGATCGCGCCGGCTTCCTCTCGGAGCTCGAGGCGTTCTTCGACGTCGTGAGCCGCAACCCCGCCGGCCTCACGTCGACGCCGCTCTTCGCGAACGAGCCGCGCTTCCAGAAGCACATCGCGGCGCTCGTCGACGACCGGCGCCTCTACAAGGAAGATCTGCTGCGCGCGCAGACGTGGCGCCTGCGGCTGGGCGACCGGCACGTGAAGCTGCTCGCGCTCGACAAGCCGCGCTCGACGCAGTTCAAGCTGTGGGCCCGGCGCGTCGACGACTGCGCGCTGCTGCTGGTTCGCCAGGCCGACGGCCTGCTCGTCTTGAGCGCCGACCCGTCGTCGAAGCTGAAGGTCGACTGGGCGGCGCCGGTGCTGTCGAAGCTCGACGCGCACCCCTGGTACGCGGGCGAGCGGCACCACGGCACGCTGATCGCCTCGTCGCGCGAGGGCACGCGGCTCTCGTTCGACGACGTGCGGCGCGCGCTCGGAGCCCGCCTGCCGACGTCGAAGGGCCTGCTCGCGGTGCCGGTGCTGGCCGCGCTGATCGCGACGGCGATCGCGCTGCTCAAGCCGGCGGCGCCGACGAAAGAGCCCGCGCTCTTCCCCGCTGCGCGGGGCCCCGAATGCGACTCCACTCCCGATGGTCGTTGCGTCGGGGGCGCGAAGGGCGAGCCGCTGCCGCGGGAGCAGGTCTTGAGCCTGCTCGAGCGGCCCGACGGCCCCTCATCGTTCGAGAGCTACGCGCTGATCGCGGGCGTGTGCAGCTACAGCGGCGAGCGGAAGCTCGAGGCGCCGTGCAGCGACGCGCGGGCGATGCGCGACGCGCTGGTGAAGCGGTTCGGGTACAAGCCCGAGAACGTGCTGCTGTTCGTCGACGATGCGGGCGAGGGGCCGAAGCCCGACGCTCCGTCGCTGAAGCTGGCGGTCGAGCGGTTTCGCGAGCGCTTCCCGAAGGCGTCGGCGAACAGCAGCTTCCTCTTTTATTACTCGGGGCACGGCGGCTACGAGAAGGGCGCGCGGAAGGACTTCGGCCTCTTGCAGCCGGCGGGGTACTTCGAGCAGCCCGAGGCGCCGATGGCGACGCGCGGCTGGGACATGCAGGAGCTGCTCGACGATCTGCGTAAGGGCATCCCCAGCAAGCACGTGATGCTGGTGCTCGACGCCTGCTACAGCGGGTGGGCGGTCGGAGCGAAGGGCGACGCCGCGCTGTCGAGCGACGTGCGCTCGATGTGGGCCGAGCGGGCCGAGGTGGTGCTGACGGCGGGCACGAAGGGGCAGCGCGCCTGGGAGGACGACCCCGAGGCGCAGAAGTGGCAGGGCCACTCGGTGTTCACGGCGTACCTGCTCGAGGCGTTCGAGAAGGGCGACTCGAACGACGACGGGGTCATCACCGACGAGGAGCTGGCGGCGTACCTCAGGGCGAAGGTGCCGCAGGCGGTGCGCTCGGAGAAGCGGGCCGAGCAGACGCCTCAGTTCTTCCGCTTCGACGAAGCCCTTCCCAAGAGCGGGCAATTTCTGTTTGTTCGGTCGAAGTGAGCTCTTCGGTCGGCCCGTTCTTCGGTGAGCTGTACCTGCGGAGCACGCGCCCGTTTCTTCCCGACGACGTCACGAACGTCGAGGGCGACTACCTGACCCGGGCGTTTCACCGCGTCGAGGTGGGCGGCCCCTTGCTCGACGTGGGCTGTGGGCATGGCCGGCACCTGAAGAGCCTGCGCACCGGCCGGCTGGTGGTGGGCGTCGACTTCGACCCGCTGTCGCTGGGAGAGGCGAAGGCGCACGCTCCGGTGGTGCGGGCGAACTTCTTCAAGCTGCCCATCGGCACGGCGCGGCTCGCGGGCGGGTGGTGCTGGTACAACACGCTGTTCATCTTCGAGGACGAGGAGCAGAAGGCGCTGCTGCGCGAGATCGCGCGGACGATGAAGCCCGGAGCGCTGTTCATCTGCCAGGGCCTCGCGCGGCAGTACATCGAGGCGCGGCCGCACGCGGCGTACGACGACGTGATCCCCGACGGGAGCCGGCTCATCGAGACGTCGCACTTCGACCCGGCGACGGGGCGCGACGTGGCCGAGCGGCGCCTCATCACGCCCGAGGGACGCACGATGGTCGCGCGGTACTTCATTCGTTACTATTTCCGCGACGAGATGGTTGCGCTCCTCGAGCAGGCAGGGTTTACGGTGCAGTGGGTGCACGGCGGCGTCGACGAGAGCCCGCACGGCCCCCAGTCGATGGACCTGATCGTCGGAGCGATGCGTGCCTGAACAACGTGTGCCTGAGAAGAAGCTGAGAATCCTGGTGGCGAAGCCGGGCCTCGACGGCCACGACCGCGGCGCGAAGATCATCGCGCGCGCGCTGCGCGACGCCGGCATGGAGGTCATCTACACGGGCCTGCACCAGACGCCCGAGATGATCGTGAGCGCGGCGATTCAAGAAGACGTCGACGCGATCGGCATGTCGATCATGTCGGGCGCGCACATGACGCTGTTCCCGGCGGTGATCGACCTCTTGAAGGCGCAGAAGGCGGCCGACATTCGCGTCTTCGGCGGCGGCATCATCCCCGACGACGACATCCCGAAGCTGAAAGAGAAGGGCGTCGCCGAGATCTTCACTCCCGGCAGCTCGACACAGGACATCGTCGCGTGGATCAAGCAGCACATTCCGGCAAGCGCGTAGCGGCGCCCGTCAGCGTGTACGAGGTCGGTCCGCGCGATGGCCTCCAGAACGAGGTCAAGACGCTGTCGACCTCAGAGAAGGTGCAGCTGATTCACGCGCTGATGGACTCGGGGCTCAAGCGCATCGAGGCGACGTCGTTCGTCTCGCCGAAGTGGATCCCCCAGGTCGCCGACGCCGACGAGGTGATGAAGAAGGTCGAGCGGCGGCCGGGCGTGGTGTTCTCGGCGCTGGTGCCGAACCTGAAGGGGCTCGAGCGGGCGATGGCGGCGGGGCTGCAGGAGGCCTGCGTGTTCCTCTCGGTGACCGAGGGGCACTCGAAGAAGAACATCAACAAGTCGGTGGCCGAGGCGGTGAAGACGGCGATCGAGACGGCGGCGGCGGCGCGGAAGGCCGGCATGCGCGTGCGCGCGTACCTGTCGTGCGTGTGGGGCTGCCCGTACGACGGCGTGGTGACGACGAAGCAGGTGGTCGCGGTCGCGAAGCAGCTGCTGGAGATCGACATGTACCAGCTGGCGCTGGGCGACACGATCGGCGTGGGCGTGCCGTCGCAGACCGTCGAGATTCTGCAGGCGCTGTTCGAGCACTACCCGAGAGAGAAGATCGGGCTGCACTTCCACGACACGCGCGGCACCGCGCTCGCGAACGCGCTGGTCGGAGTTCAGCAGGGCATCACGTCGCTCGACTCGAGCGTGGGTGGGCTGGGCGGCTGCCCGTACGCGCCGGGCGCGGCGGGCAACCTGGCGTCGGAAGATCTCGTCTACATGCTGCACGGCATGGGCATCGAGACGGGCATCGATCTCGACGCGCTGGTGGCGGCGGGCGAGCTCGCGCAGAACCTGGTCGGGCGGAAGCTGACCGGCAAGTACCTGCAGGCGGCGATCGGGACCCGCGAGAAGCGGGCGGCGAAGATCCGGGCGCAGAGTTGAGCGTCACCGAGACGTTCTTCGCGCTGCACGTGCGCGACATGGAGCGCGCGCGGAGGTTCTACGCGGCGGCGTTCGGTGCGCAGGAGAACGCGACGACTCCGCGGTGGACTTCGCTGCGCATCGCCGGCGTGCGCGTGGGCCTGTCGCTGGGCGGCGAACCCGGCCCGACCGGGCTGCACTTCGCGGTGCAGAACCTTCGGGCGACGATCGATCAGGTGACGGGGGCGGGTGGTGCGATGACGATGGCTCCGACGGACCTGGGCGGCGGGGTGACGATCGCCGGCGTGCGGGACTCCGAGGGCAACGAGCTCAAGCTGCGCGGGCCGTGAGCCGACGGCGCATGCCGAGCCAGAGAGAGCCGGCGACGACCGCTCGCTCCAGCGCTGATCGACCGACGGACCTCGGCGGCGGCATGACGATCGCCGGCGTGCAGGACACCGAGGGCAACGGGCTCGAGCTGCGCGGGCCGTGAGCCACGCAGCGGCCGAGCCAGAGAGACCCGGCGACGACCGCACGCTCCAGCGCTGATCGACGGCCGACAGAGAGACGGCCGGCTTTCCCCGGCGCTGGCGCCGAGCTCGTAGCTCCGGGTCGGTACGGAGGGTCGCCGCCCGCGCCCAACACGTACCGCCGGAACGTCGCTCCGAGGTGCTCGCGGTCGGGCGTGGGACAGGCGCCGTCGCGTCGAGCGACTCACTTCGTGGGTCACGCGCTCGTGGGCGCCGCGATGGCGAGCCTCTCGTTGCCGACAGCGGGCGACCCCAGATCGCGGCGTTTGGACTGCGTCCTCCGCCCTCATCGCGACCTCCGGGGTGACGGGGGTGACGGTGCGCTCATAACGGACCACGGATCTCAAAAGAGCGGCTTTTTCGGCCCAAGGATCTCGCGCCATTGGGCGAGGCCACTGCACCAATTTGGAGCAGAAAAAGTCGAGATCCGTGGTCCATTAGGAGCGAGCTGTCACCCCTGACCGGGCGACCGCTCCGCAGCGTCGCAATGGGCCGGCGAGGCGGATCTCGTTGGCGCCGCGGGGGAGAAGCGCCGCCGCATCTCCGTTCGCCGCTGCAGACCGCGCGAGGCCGAGGCCAACGACGCAGGCCCTGGAGCTGAACCAGCCAGGCGCCGTGCCACGCCGCGAGCCAGGCGAGGTCAGTTCGGGCAACACACGGCGCCACCGGGGTTGTGATCCGGGTTGCAGTCGACGTCGAGCCGGGTCCCGCCGTCGCGACAGTACGCGATCTCACAGTGGCCTCCCGCCGCCTTGCACTGCTCGGCGGCCGCCGGATTCCGCGGCCCGCACGCAGCCAGCGACAGCACCAGGGCCAGCAGCCTCACCCGAACAGCCCCTTCAACCACCCGATGAAGCCCGACCGCTGCGGCGCGAGGGCGGAGGCGGCGACAGCGGCCTCCTCTTCGAGCTTCGCGCGCACGTCGGCCGGAGTTCCCTGCGTGCTGAACGTCGCCTCGACCTGTCGCCCGGTGCTCTCTTCGCGGGCCTTGAGCTTGAGCAGCCCCTCGGCAGAGACCTCGAAGCTCACGGTCACCTTCACCGAGCCCTTCGGCCCCTTCGGCAGGCCGCCGAGCTTCAGCGTGCCCAGGTACTCGCCGCGGGCGGCCAGCGCGTCTTCGCCCTGAAACACGTTCACCTCGAGCTCGCGCTGATCGTCGCGGGTCGTCAAGAGCACGTAGTGCTTCGTCGCCGGCAGGGCCGTGTTCCGCTCGATCACGGGCTTGAAGCGCCCGCCGGGGAGCCCGACGCCGATCGACATCGGCAGCACGTCGATCAGCACGAGGCCCTCTTTCATCGTCAGGGCGTGAGCGAGCAGCGACGCTCCGGTCGCGACGGCCTCGTCGGGGTGCACCGACTTCGCCGGAGGCCGCCCGAAGAAGGCCTCGACGTAGTCGCGCACCACGGGAGCCCGGCTCTGGCCACCGACGAGCAGCACCTCCGAGACGTCCGCCAGGCGCAGCTTCCGCGCGTTGAGCACCTCGGCGCAGACGGCGATGGTGCGCTCGACCAGCGGGCGGGTCAGCTCGACGAGCTGATCGCGGGTCAGCGTCGCGTCGATGTCGTACGGCTTGTTGTCGATCATCGTCACGAACGGCACGTGAATGCGCGCCGTGAGCTGATCGGACAGCGAGATCTTCGCCCGCTCGGCCGCGTCGAACACGCGCTGCAGCCCGACGCGGTCGGTCACGAACTTCTTGCCGTGCGTCTTCTCGAACTGCTCCGACAGCCACTTCACGATCGCGTCGTCGAAGTCGATGCCGCCGAGGAAGGTGTCGCCGCCCGTCGAGACCACCTCGTACACCGTGTCGTTCAGCTCGAGGATCGAGGCGTCGAACGTGCCGCCGCCGAGGTCGTAGACGAGCACGCGCTTGTTGAACTGCCGGCCGTAGCCGTAGGCGAGCGCCGCCGCTGTCGGCTCGTTCACGATGCGCTCGACGTGCAGCCCGGCCAGCCGCCCGGCCTCGCGTACGGCCTGCCGCTGGTTGTCGTTGTAGTACGCCGGCACCGTGATGACGGCGCGGTGCACGCTCTCGCCGAGCTTCGCCTCGGCCGACTCTTTGAGCTCGCGCAGGATCAGCGCCGAGATCTGCTGCAGCGAGAACACCTTGTCGGCCAGCCGCACGGCCGCCTCCCCGTGCTCGCCCGCGCAGATCTCGTAGCTGAAGCGGCCCTTGATGTGCTGCACGACCTGCGAGTCGTAGGCGCGGCCGATCAGCCGCTTCGCACCCCAGACGGTCAGCTTCGGGTTCGTGATCAGCTGCCCCTTCGCCGGGTGGCCGACGAGCAGCTTGCCACGCGACGACAGCGCGATGATCGACGGCACGGTGCGGTGCCCCGCGCGGCTCGGCAGCACCTGCGGCTTGCCGTCGCGCACGAACGCCGCGCACGAGTACGTCGTGCCGAGGTCGATGCCGATGATCGGCCCCGTCTGCGGCGGCGGGCTCGCCGGCGCCTCGAACGCCGGAGCCGTCAGCTGCGCCGGGTCGCCTCCCACGTGGAGCGTGCCCTTCTGCATCGAGGGCAGGTTGGGCAGCGCCTGCGACGGAGGCGGCGGCGCCGACGGCCGCGCCGGCTTCGGCACCGCGTCGGGCCGCGCGTCGCGCTCGCCGACGCCCTTCGGCAGCGGGATCTCGAGCGACCGTGCGTGCGGCATCGCCACCGACATCGTGTCGAGCAGCCGCTGCGTGCCGGCGTCGACGGCGATGAACTTGAGCCCCATGCCCTCGGCGCCGGCTCCGGCCTTCGAGCCCGTCACCCAGGCGACCTCGCACGTCGCGTGGATCACCACCTGCCCCGTGAGGATCTTCACGTCCAGCGTGATGAAGGTGCCGGGCGGGTGCAGCGGCTTCGTGCGCAAGTAGATGCCGCCCCGCGACATGTTGCCGCCGTAGCGCCCGAGGAACTCGGCCTCGCTCTGGAAGGGCAGCTTCACCACCAGCTTGATCGGTTCTGCCGCCACGTGTGGCGCTATTTACCAGCGGACGTGGAATGAGTAAGAGCCGTGCATGCTGCCCCCGAACATCCGTCTGGCGCTGACCTTCGACGACGTTCTGCTTCAGCCGGCCGAGAGCCACGTGCTCCCGCACCAGGTCGACATCTCGTCGAAGCTCACGCGAAACCTGAAAGTCCCGACACCGCTGCTCTCGTCGGCGATGGACACCGTCACCGAGGCCCGCATGGCGATCGCCATGGCCCAGGAGGGCGGCATCGGCATCATCCACAAGAACTTCCCCCCCGAGCAGCAGGCGCGCGAGGTCGCCCGCGTGAAGAAGCACGAGAGCGGCATGGTGACCGAGCCCGTCACCATCGCGCCCGACGCTCCGCTGTCGAAGGCCCTCGAGCTGATGAAGCAGCACGGCATCAACGGCATCCCCGTGGTCGACGGCAAGAAGCTCGTCGGCATCGTGACGTCGCGCGACGTGCGCTTCGAGAAGAACGTCTCGCAGCGCGTCGAGCAGATGATGACGAAGAAGCTCGTCACGGCGCGCGAAGGCGTGCAGCAGGCCGAGGCGATCGATCTGCTCCACAAGAACCGCATCGAGAAGCTGCTGGTCGTCAACGAGGCCTTCGAGCTCAAGGGCCTCATGACCGTGAAGGACGTCGAGAAGCGCAAGACGCACCCGAACGCCGCGAAAGACGCCCGCGAGCGGCTGCTCGTCGGCGCCGCCGTCGGAGTCAGCGGCGACCGCGAGGCCCGGGTCGACGCCCTCTTGAAGGCCGGCTGCGACGTCATCGTGATCGACACCGCGCACGGCCACTCGCGCGGCGTCATCGACGCGATCAAGGACACGCGAAAGAACTTCCGCCAGGGCTTCGAGCTCGTCGCGGGCAACGTGGCGACGGCCGAGGCGACGATGGCGCTCATCGGCGCCGGCGTCGACGCCGTGAAGGTCGGCATCGGCCCCGGCTCGATCTGCACCACGCGCATCGTCGCCGGCGTCGGCGTGCCGCAGATCACCGCCATCGACGACTGCGCGAAGGCGGCCGAGGGCACGGGCGTGCCGATCATCGCCGACGGCGGCATCAAGCACTCGGGCGACATCGTGAAGGCGATCGCCGCCGGGGCCTCGACCGTGATGATCGGGTCGCTGTTCGCCGGTACCGAAGAGGCGCCTGGAGACACGATTCTGTACCAGGGCCGCAGCTACAAGCTGTACCGCGGCATGGGGTCGCTCGGCGCGATGCGGCAGGGCTCGAAAGACCGCTACTTCCAGGGCGGCGTGCAGGACCCCGGCAAGCTCGTGCCCGAGGGCATCGAGGGCCGCGTGCCGTACAAGGGCTCGGTGGGCATGAACGTCTTCCAGCTCATCGGCGGCCTGCGCAGCGGCATGGGCTACACCGGCTCGAAGAGCATCGACGAGCTGCAGAAGAAGGCGACCTTCGTGCAGATCACGAGCGCGGGCCTGAAAGAGAGCCACGTGCACGACGTGATCATCACCGAAGAGGCGCCGAACTATCGCGTCGGCGACTGAAGCTACTTCGCGCCGCCGCCGCCGCTCTTCTTGCGCGGCTCGGCTTTCACTTCGACCTTCTTCTCGGCGTTCGAGACCTTGTTGAGCAGTGAGTCGCGGTCGTCGGGGTTCAGCGCCTCAATGGCCTCGCGGAGCACGCCGAAGTCGAGGCGGGCGACGACGACGGTGCTGCCGCCCTTGATCTCTTGCACCGTCGGCACGTTCACGAGCTCGCGCACGTAGGTCTCGAACTCGACCTTCACGTCGGCCATGTTCTGAACGCACGTCTCTTTCGCGTTCACGATCGTCTGCGAGCCTTCTTGGAACTGCAGGTCGGGGTTGCGCGACATCGCCTCGTCGAAGCGGGCGACGCGCTCTTTGAGCGAGGCGAAGAGCTCCTTGTACGAGACGACGCGGTCGGTCTCGGGGCGGGAGTCGTTGCGAGCCTTGTTGAGCTCGCTGTTCGTGTCGTCGCACTTGATCTTGGCGAGATCGGCTGCGGTGTCGGAGCCCTTCACGTCGGCCTTCTGCGTCGCGCGCTCGAGGCGCTCGTCCGAAGAGATCTCTTTCACGCACGAGAACGACATGACGACGGCGCCGGCCACAATCAGAGTCCGCATGGGCACCAAGTGTCGTAGCCGCTGTGTCCCAAGTCAACGCGGGAGATCCCTGCTAAAGCGGCGCCATGTCGAACAACACCCCAGCTTCGCGGGGCCCCGAGAGTCGCTCCGCGATTCACGAAGAGCGTGTTCTCATCCTCGATTTCGGCAGCCAGTACACGCAGCTGATCGCCCGCCGCGTTCGCGAGCTCAACGTCTACTGCGAGATTCACCGGCCCGACTTGAGCGCCGCCGACATCAAGGCCTGGGGCCCGAAGGGCATCATTCTCTCGGGAGGCCCCGCCAGCGTCGAAGCGAAGGGTGCGCCCATGTGCGACCCGGCGCTCTTCGAGCTCGGAGTGCCCGTGCTCGGCATCTGCTACGGCCTGCAGCTGATGGCGAAGCTGCTCGGGGGCAGGGTGGCTCCGAGCTCGCACCGCGAGTTCGGGCCGGCGCGCGTCGACGTGCTCGAGGCGGTGGGGCCGTTCTCGACGCTGGCGAAGGGCGCGACGACCGACGTGTGGATGAGCCACGGCGATCGCGTCGAGGCGCTGCCGAAGGGCTTCCGGGCGATCGGCTCGACGGCGTCTTCGGCGCTGACGGCGATCGCGCACGAGTCGAAGCCGCAGTTCGGCCTGCAGTTCCACCCCGAGGTCGTGCACAGCAAAGACGGCAAGCTGATGCTGCGGGCGTTCTTGTTCGACGCGTGCAAGCTGCACGGCACGTGGAGCATGAAGGGCTTCATCGACGAGTCGGTCGAGGCGATTCGCGCGAAGGTCGGCGGCGAGGGGCGCGTCATCTGCGGCTTGTCGGGCGGCGTCGACTCGTCGGTGGCGGCGATGCTGCTGCACAAGGCGCTCGGCGACCGGCTGCAGTGCATCTTCGTCGACAACGGGCTGTTGCGCGCGAACGAGCGCGAGCAGGTCGAGGCGACGTTCGCGGGCCGCTTCCACATACCGCTCAAGGTCGTCGACGCGCGGGCGCGATTTCTCGAGAAGCTGCGCGGCGTCATCGACCCCGAGAAGAAGCGCAAGGCGATCGGCTACGAGTTCATCGCGGTGTTCGAAGAGGCCGCGCGCGAGATCAAGAACGCCGACTTCCTCGCGCAGGGCACGCTGTACCCCGACGTGATCGAGTCGGTGTCGACGAAGGGCCCTTCGGCCACCATCAAGAGCCACCACAACGTCGGCGGGCTGCCCGAGAAGATGAAGCTGAAGCTCGTCGAGCCGCTGCGCGAGCTGTTCAAAGACGAGGTGAGGGTGCTCGGCCGCGAGCTGGGCTTGCCCGACGAGATGGTGAACCGGCAGCCGTTTCCCGGGCCGGGCCTCGCCGTGCGCATTCTCGGCGAGGTCACGCAAGAGCGCTGCGACCTCGTGCGCAAGGCCGACGTGATCGTGCAAGACGAGATCACGAAGGCCGGCCTCTACAACCAGATCTGGCAGGCGTTCGCGGTGCTGTTGCCGGTGCAGAGCGTCGGCGTCATGGGCGACGAGCGCACGTACGAGAACGCGTGCGCCGTGCGCGCCGTGAACAGCGTCGACGGCATGACCGCCGACTGGACCCGGCTGCCCTACGAGGTGCTCGCCGTGATCTCGAGCCGCATCATCAACGAGGTGCGCGGCTTCAACCGCGTGGTCTACGACATCTCGTCGAAGCCGCCTTCGACCATCGAGTGGGAGTAGGGCGCGGGCCGGCGCTAGAGTTCGTACGTGCCTCTGGAGCCGAAACGTACTCTCGCGACCCTCGCCGACGCGCTGGCGCGCTCGGAGTCCGAGCGTGTCGAGCTGATTCGGGGAACGCTCGTGCAGAAGATTCGGGCAGAGCCATTCGACGCCGTCGAGCTCGAAGTCGACGTTCTTTTCGGCGGCGACCCGAGCGACTGACGGCTACGGCGCTCCGGCCTTGGCGCCGCCGCCGTTGCCCTTGAGCTCGTCGACGATGCGCTTCGCGCCGTAGATCTTGTCGAGCGCCTCGACGATCGCCGCGCTGTGCACCGCGACGGCCCGGTTCGCCGTCTCGTCGAACCCGTAGTTGCCGCCGAGTGAGGGCAGGTTGCCGTCGAAGATGAGGCCGATGACCTCGCCGTCTTTGTTCACGACGGGCGAGCCCGAGTTGCCGCCGATGATGTCGTTCGTCGTCACCATGTCGAACGGCGTGTCGAGGCCGAGCTTGGCCTTCGAGTCGAGCCACGACTTCGGCAGGGCGAACGGGTCGGCTCCGGTGTGGCGGTCGAAGGCGCCGGCGATGGTGGTCAGCGCAGGGATCTCGCGGTCGCCTTCCTTCCAGCCCTTCACCTGGCCGTACGAGAGGCGCAGCGTGAACGTGGCGTCGGGGTACGTGTTCTGGCCGTACACGGCGAAGTAGGCCTTCGCGAGCAGCTCGCCGTTCTTCTTCACGGGGCCGTCGACCTCGTCCTCCATGCGCTTGCGCGCGGCGCGGGCCTCGGCGTCGAACGCACGAACGAACTCGAGCATGGGGTCTTTGCTGGCCGTGATCTTGGCGGCGCCGCCCTCGAACAGATCTTTGCGGAGCTTCTCGTCCTTCAGCTTCGTGCCCTTGAGGAGCTCGTTCGCGAGCTGCTCGGGCGACTTCTTGCCGTAGACCTTCTTGATGACCGGGTGGTCGGCGCCGAGCTCCTCGCGCATCTTGTCGAGGCTGAACGCGAGCTTCGCGGTCTCGTACTGATCGTAGACGGGGCGCTTCGCGAACAGGCCCTGCTTGAGCTGCGGCAGGCGGGCCTCGGTGAACTCGGTGAGGCGCTCGCCGTTGGGCTTGGCCGACTCGTCAACCCACCGCACGAGCGTGCGGGCCCACGAGAAGACGTCGCTCTGCGGGCCGCGCTCGAGCTCGAGCTCCTTGCGGTAGATGCGCTGCTTGTCCATCGCGGCCGAGATGCCATCCCACGCGCCGCCGAACTCCTTCTTGAGCTTCGCGTCCTTCTCGACCTTGGCGCGGAAGTCTTTCTCGGCGTCGATGCGCGACTGGAAGAACTTGCGGTCGGCGAGGGCGGCGTGGCGGCCCTTGAAGGCCTTGAGCGCGTTCTCGATGCCGAAGCGATCGTCCTTCGAGGTGCGCTCGGCCTCGGGGTTCTTCTTGCCGAACTCGACGAGGAAGCCGCGCCACTCGGACAGGCGCGCCATCGCGACCGGCCACTTGATGTCGCGGTCGTACTCGAGCTGGGCGAGGGTGAGCAGGCGCGACGTGCCGCCGGGGTGACCCGAGACGAACGAGAGGTCGCCGTCTTTGGCGTTCGTGGCCGACCACTTGAGCGAGTTCTCGAACTTCGCGGGGGCGCCGTCTTTGCCGTAGATGCGGATGAACGAGAGGTCGAGATCGTAGCGGGGGAAGTTGAAGTTGTCGGGGTCGCCGCCGAAGAACGCGATGGCCTCTTCGGGGGCGAAGACGAGCTTCACCTCCTGGTACCGCTTGTACTTGTAGAGGTCGAACTTGCCGCCGCGGAAGAGGTTCACGACCTCGCAGCGCACGGTCTCGTCGCCCTGCGAGCACTCTTTTTCGATGGTGGCGATCTCGGCCTTCTGAACGTCGTTGAACTTCTCGACCGGCGTCGTCTTCGTGGCGTCCTGTACGCGCTTCGTGACGTCGCTGATGTCGACGAGGATGTTGGCCTCCATGTCGGGGCACTTGAGCTCGTCCTTCGCGGTCTTGGCGAAGAAGCCGTTCTTGACGAGATCCTTCTGCTTGCTCGAGAGCTGATCGATGCAGTCGCGCGAGCAGTGGTGGTTCGTCATCACCAGGCCGTCGGGCGACACGAGGCTGGCCGAGCAGCCGCGGGCGAGCCGCACCGACGACAGGCGCACGTGGTCGAGCCACTGCTGATCCGGCGCCCAGCCGTACTTCTTCTTCATGGCCTCGGCAGGAAAGCCGTTGAACGTCCACATGCCCTCGTCGGCGAAAGCGGCCGCGGAGCACAGAGAGAGAAGGGCAATCGCGAGACGTTTCATGGCGGGCTAGATGCCTCTCGAAAAGGTCGTGCGTCAAGGCATTCCCGGGCAGATATGGTCCGCGCCTCGACGCCATGATCCGCAGAGACCGAGCGAACGAGCACGCACGAACCCGAGGCAGCGCCTCTCGGGTGCATCGGGGCTCAGTTTACATAACGCTCATTATCGGACTCAGCGGGTGTCCCTCGAAGACCGGGCCTGATGCCTCGGTCGCCGACGCCGGCGCGCCGATCGCCGATGCCGGCGCGGCCTCGGAGCCGGTCGACGCGGGGCCTCCGCAGCCGGCGGAGCTCGGGCTCATCGTCACAGCGCAGCTCGGCGACGGCGGCGTCGAGGTGGTGAGCTCCGAGGTCGACCCGGTGAAGTCGCTCGACGTGTGGATCCCGGTGGTGCTCCCCGACTACCGGCTGCGCGTGTTCGACGAGTCCGACAAGGTCGTGCCGTCTGACGATCAGGCGCGAGAGACCGACGGCGGCATCGACTACACGATCTCTTTTGTCGAGCCGCTCAGGAGCGGCCGCACCTACCGGCTGACGGTCGAGGCCCAGCTCGGCTCGGCCCTCGACGGCTTCAAAGACGCCGAGGTCATGATGAAGGTCCGCGGCCAGCTCGAGCCCGACAAGAAGCCGGCGAAGAGGAAGAAACGCTGACCGGCGGCCGTCGTTCACCGACGGAGCGTGCGGCCGCGATCAAGCCGTCGTCACAGCTCGAGCAGCAGCTTCGAGACGTCGTACAGCACGTCGCCGCGCTCGAACGGCGCCCGAAACGGCTCGTCCCACGCGAGCTGCTCGGCCGCGCGCGCGATGCACAGATCGACGAGCGCCCTCAGGTTGATCGCGTCGTACAGGTTGTACTCGACGAGGATCCGCAGCGCGTCGGGGTTCTTCGTCGTCAGCCACTCGCGCCACAGCCGAATCGCGTCGAAGCCCCGAATGCCCTTCAGGTGCGGCGGCCGGTGGAGCCCGAGGTTCTCTTCGACCTCCTTGAGGCCCCCTTTCAGCCGCACCCGCCGCACCAAGAACCTCAGGTCGATGTGCACGAGCGGCGGCTTCAACTCGGGAAAGTGCCGGCGCAGCACGGGAATGTCGAACGTGCCGCCGTTGAACGTCACCCAGACCGGGCTCTGCGCCAGCCGCGTAGCGAGCTGTTGCAGCGCGCGCGGCCCCTCGAAGTCGCGAATGAACGTGGCGACGCCGGCGCCGTCCATCACGCCCCCGACCGTGATCTGCTCGTCGCCGTCGGCCTCGAGGTCGAGAAACGCCGCCTGCTCGACGTAGTGCGGGTACAGCCGCCAGTGCTCCCGCTCGGGGATCATCTCGGCCAGCTCGGCCAGCGACGCTCCGCGCGCCTTCGCGATCGCCGCCTTCAGCTCGGCGTCGATGCCCTCGCTCGCCACGATCTCGCCGGCCTTCTCGAACGCCGCCCAGTCGGGGAAGCCCCGGGCCCAGATGTCCTTCTCGCGCCAGGGCCCGACGCCCTTCACCAGCTGAAACGTCCGCTCGATCACCGGGGCGGAATCTGCCCCGTCGCCAGCGCCTCGAGCAACGGGAGGTCGGCCTCGCAGAACGGCAACGCCTGCATCTCGGCGAACGTGCAGAACCGCAAGGCCTGGGCGCCCAGCGCCTTCGGCTCGCCGCGCATGATCTGCGCCGCGAACAGCTCGAGCGTCACCGTCAGATCGGCATACGCGTGCGTCGTGCCCCACAGGCGCCGCCCGACGCGCAGCTCGACGTCGAGCTCCTCGCGGCACTCGCGGGCCAGCGCCGCCTCATCACCCTCGCCTGCCTCGACCTTGCCGCCCGGGAACTCCCACAGGTTCGCGCGCGCCTTGCCGGGCAGCCGCTGCTGCACCAGGAAGCGCAGCCCATCGCCCGGAGCCGGGATCAGCGCCGCGACGACCCGAATCTGTCGGGAGCTCACGACCCGCCGGTTCGCAGCGACAGCGCGAACACCGTGCCCAGGTTCGACAGCACGTACATGCGCCCGCCGAACACCGTCGGAGACGCCGTGACGCCCTTGCCCGGGTTCCACGCCACCTTCGCGCGGCCCTTCAGCGGGTCGATGAACACGAGCGCGCCCGACGTCGGCACCACGAGCAGCCCGCGCAGCAGCACCGGCGGCCGCCCCGACGTCGTCTTCTTCCCGATGCCCTTCGCCACGTCGAGCGACCACAGCTCGCGGCCCGTGCCCGTGTGCAGCGCCGACACCTTGCCGTCGCCGCCCGTCAAGAGCACCTCGCCGCTGCGCAGCATGTTCACGACACCCGAGCGAACCGTGTTCCACGTCAGCTCGCCCGTGTCGGCCTTCAGCGCGACCACGCCGTCTTTGTAGCTCGCGGCGTACAGCATGCCCGCATCGTCGAGCACCGGCGTCGCGTCAGCGTCGAGGAACTGCGTGCCCCCCGACGTCGAGAGGTTGCGCTCCCACTTGAGGCCGCCGTCGCTCAGGTTCAGCGCCACCACCGCGCCGTCGGCGAAGCCCATGTAGACGACGTCGCCGTTCACGACCGGGTTCGACGTGCCGCGCACCGAGAACCCCGAGGGCGCGTCGCGGCGGTACTGCCACTTCCACTTGCCCGTCTGCCGATCGACCGCGAACAGCGTCTCGCTCTGCGACGCCACCAACAGCACGTCGCCCGACACCAGCGGAGCCGTCACCAGCTCTTCGCCCGCCGCGTACTGCCACAGCTCCTCGCCCGTGCGCGACCGCAGCGCGTACAGCACGCTGTCGCCGCCCGGCACGTACGCGACGCCCTCGTACACCGTCGCGCCGGCGTAGCAGCGACCGCGAATCGTCTTCTCCCACTCGATGTGCCCGTCGATCGGCGACAGGCTCCGCACCATGCCGTCGCGCGTGCAGACGATCACCCGCAGCGTGTCGGGGTCGATCGCCGGGCTCGCCGTCTCGCTCGGCTGGTACTCGAGCAGCGCCGGCGACACCAGCGGAGTCCACCAGTCGACGTCGAAGTAGTTCGGCGCCTGCAGGTGCTCGTCGTGCGGCGGCGACATCGCGTCGTTGTTCAACGAGACCGTGCGGCACGCGGCGCACAGCGACAGCGCCGCGATGAGCAGCGGCCTCTTCACAGGCCCGCGTCGAACCCGAACTGCGAGGGCTGAGGCTTCACCACCTCGGGGATCTTCACGCCCTGCGCTGCGAGCACGCCCAGCCGCTCGACCGCGAGCCGCGCCGCCGAGCTGCCCGGCGCCGCCCCCTCGATCTGCTGCAGCTGCTTCACGCCCTCGTCGGTCTGGCCCTTGAGCAGCAGCACGCGCGCGCGGTGGTACAGGCCCATGCCCTTCATGAACTCGGCGGTGTTCTCTTTCGCGAGCTGGTCGAACGCAGCCAGCGCGGCGTCGTAGTCTTTCTTCGCCTCGAGCGCGTAGCCCTTGCCCTCGAGCGCCGTCGGCCGCAGCGGATCGTCGGCCGGCGAGCCCTTCAGGTAGTCGTCGAACGCGGCCAGCGCCTCTTGCGTCTTGCCGTCGCGCAACAGCGCGTGCCCCAGCGGCAGCGCTGCCGTCGCCGACGCCCGGCTGCTGCCCTTCGCCCGGAACTCGGTCAGCGACTTGATGATCGCCTCGTTCTTCTCGGCGTCGGTCTTGAAGACCGGCGGTGCGTTCGGCTCGGTCGGAGCCGTCGCGCTCACCTGCCGCGAGATCGGCTTCAGCGCCGCGCCCAGCTCGGTGACCGCCTTCGTCTCGCTGCGCTCGTTCATGTACTGAATCAGCGCGACGCCGCCCGCGACCACCACGAAGATGACGATGGCTCCCACCACCGTCTTCTGGTGCTGCACCAGAAAGGGCACGGCCTGCGCGCCGAGCTTCTGGAACTCGTCGGGAGCCTTGAGCTCCTTCCTCGACAATTTTTCGGTCGTCATCGGCGGCGCTCCATTCATCAGGGGCAGGCCCCCCTGTCAACGCTTACCGGCGCTTGCGATTGCCGACGGTCAGTCGTCTTGCGCGAGCTTCCGCCGGTTCCCGCGACGGCGGGCCTTCTTCGCTTCCAGCGCCTTGTAGCGGCCCAGGGTCTGGCGGCGGTTCTTGGCCCCGGGGCGCTCCTTGAACTTGAGCCGCACCGGCACCTTCAGATCGAAGGTCTCGCGCAGCTGGTTCAGCAGGTACCGCTTGTAGCGGGCCGGCACGAGCTCGGGGCGGTTGCAGATGAACTGAAACGTCGGCGGCGCCTCGCCGATCTGCGCCACGTAGTAGATCTTCAGCGACTTGCCGCCCTCGGTCGGAAGCGGGTGCTCGGTCGTCACGTGCTGCAGCAAGCGGTTCAAGAGCGGAGTCGCCGCCCGCACGTGCGCCTGCCGGTACAGCTCGGCCGCCAGCTCGAGCACCTTGCCGACCCGGTCGCCCTCTCTCGCCGACACGAAGATGATCGGCGCCCACGCCGCCCAGCTGAACGCCCGCTTCACCTCGTCGCGAAACGCCTCTTCCTTCACGGCTCCGCGCTTCAGGTCCCACTTGTTCACCACCACGAGCAGCGGCCTGCCCTGCTCTTCCGCGATGCCCGCGATCTTCGCGTCCTGCTCGACCGCCGGCTCGGTCGCGTCGAGCACCAGCACCGCGACGTCGCACTGGCCGAGCACGCGCAGCGCCTGCATCACGCTGAACCCCTCGACCTTCTGCGTGATCGCCGCCTTGCGCCGAATGCCCGCGGTGTCGGTGATGACGAAGTCGTGCTCGCCGCGCGTGAAGTACGTGTCGATCGGGTCGCGCGTCGTGCCCGCCACCTCGCTCACGATGACGCGCTCTTCGCCGAGCAGCGCGTTGACGAGCGAGCTCTTGCCGACGTTCGGCCGGCCGACGATCGCGAGGCGAATGGTGCCCTCGTCGTCTCGCTCGGCCGGGGCCTCGGGCTCGGGCAGCTTCGCCTCGATCTGATCGCGCAGGTCGTTCAGGCCGTGGTTGTGCTCGGCCGAGACGCCGACCAGCTCACCCAGCCGGTGGAAGTCGGCGAGCATCGAGGCGCCCTCTTTGGGCTCGTCGATCTTGTTCACCACGATCAGCGTCGGGCGCCCCGACTTGCGCAGCTCGCGCGCGATGTCTTCGTCGGCCGCCGTCACGCCCGTGCGCGCGTCGACCACCAGCAGCACCAGGTGCGCCGTCTCGATCGCCGCCTGCGCCTGGGCTCGCACCGCCTTGAGCAGCGGCTCGTCGCCCACGCCGTAGCCGCCGGTGTCGACGAAGATCGCCTCGTCGGTCTCGGCGTAGTGCCGGTCGCGCGTGACGCCCGGAGCGTCTTCGACGATCGCCTGCCGCCGCCCGATGAGCTTGTTGAAGAGCGTCGACTTGCCCACGTTCGGCCTGCCGACGATCGCCACGATGGGCTTCACGCGCCGTAGCCCATCTTGCGCAGCCCGCGCACCTGCTCGCTCCAGCCGGGCTCGACCTTCACGCGCAGGCTCAGGAACACCTTGCAGCCCAACAGCCGCTCGATCGCCTTCCGCGCGTCGGTGCCGATCGTCTTCAGCATCGAGGCGCGCTTGCCGATGACGATCGCCTTCTGCCCTTCCCGCTCGACGTAGATCGACGCGTCGATGCGCACGAGCCCCTGCTTGCCCGTCTCGCGGTCGCTCTCGTCGAAGATCTCGACCACCACCGCCGACGAATAGGGGATCTCTTCGCGGCAGTGCCGCAGCAGCTGCTCCCGAATGAGCTCGGCCACCAGCACCCGCTCGGCCTGGTCCGTGAACACGTCGGCGGGGAACATGAGCTGCTCGGTCTCGGGCAGCTGCTTCAGCACGAGCTGGAACAGCGCGTCGACGCCGTCGCCCTGCCGCGCCGAGATCGGCATCACCTCGGCGAACGGCAGCACGTCTTTCACCTTGTCGATGAGGGGCAACAGCAGCGCCTTCTTCACCTCGTCGATCTTGTTGATGACGAGAATGACCGGCTTCTTCACGCGCTTGAGCTGCGAGACGACGAGCTGGTTGCCCTCGCCCAGGCCCTGCGCCTCGGCCTCGATCATGAACAGCACGACGTCGCACTCGTTCGCCGCCGTCAGCGCGACGTCGACCATCATGCGGTTGAGCGCGCCCTTCGCCTGGTGCACGCCCGGCGTGTCGACGAACGCGACCTGGCCCTCGGGCCGCGTGACGACGCCGAGAATGCGGCTGCGCGTCGTCTGCGGCTTGGGGCTGACGATCGCGATCTTCTCGCCGATGAGCCGGTTCAGCAGCGTCGACTTGCCGACGTTGGGCCGGCCGATGAGCGCCGCGAAGCCGGCCTTCACAGCTTCGTCGTGATCTTGAGCTTCTTGATCTTGACGTCCGTCTTCGGGCGATCGCCGCTGTCTTTGGGGATGATGTTCGCGACGCGCTCGATGACGTCCATGCCGTTGACGACCTCGCCGAAGATCGTGTGCTTGTTGTCGAGCCACTTCGTCGGCACGACCGTGATGAAGAACTGCGAGCCGTTCGTGTTCGGCCCCGCGTTCGCCATCGCGAGCAGGCCCGGGCGATCGAAGCGCCGGCCGCTCTGGAACTCGTCTTCGAACTTGAAGCCGGGGCCGCCCGTGCCGCGGCCGAGCGGGTCGCCGCCCTGAATCATGAAGTCCTTGATGCACCGGTGAAGAATCGTGCCGTCGTACAGCGGCGTCTTCTTCTTCTCGTTGGTGCCCGGGTGCGTCCACTCTTTCTCGCCGGTCGCGAGGCCCACGAAGTTCTCGACCGTCTTCGGAGCGTCCTTCGGGAACAGCCGAACCACGATCGTGCCCTCGGTCGTCTCGAACGTCGCGAACAGATCGGTTCCGTTACGCGCCTCTTCCATCATGCCCATGTGTCGTTCCCCTCACTTCTTTGCAGCAGGAGCCTTCTCGGAGATCTCGATGCTCTTGATGACGACGTCCTTCACCGGCTTGTCGCCCGGCTGCGTCGCCACCTTCGAGATCTTCTCGACCTGGTCGTAGCCCGTCACGACCTCGCCGAAGATCGTGTGCTTGTTGTTCAGGTAGTTCGGCGTCGAGACCGTCACGAAGAACTGCGAGCCGTTCGTGCCGGGGCCCGCGTTCGCCATCGCGAGCAGACCCGGCTTCTCGAACTTGCGCCCGCTCTGGAACTCGTCTTCGAACCGGTAGCCCGGGTCGCCGCGGCCGGTGCCCGTCGGGTCGCCGCACTGGATCATGAAGCCCGGGATGATGCGGTGGCAGATCGTGTTGCTGTACAGCGCCGCGCCCGTCTTCTTCTTGCCGTCGCGCGGGTCCGTCCACTCCTTCTCGCCGGTCGCGAGGCCCACGAAGTTCGCGACCGTCTTCGGCGCGTCTTTCGAGAAGAGCTTCACGACGAAGCTGCCCTCGGAGGTATTGAACGTCGCGTAGAGGTCTTTGCCCTCCGTCGCGGCCTTCATCATCTTGCCGTCGGCCAAAGCGGCCGCCGGGATCATCAGGGTGAGCGCGAGAACGAGAGTTTTCATGGCGCGCGCAAACTACGCGCCGCCGTTCTGATTCCCAACACTTTTTTGAGACAGCATCGCGAGCGTCTCGCGGGCCGCCGACTGCTCGGCCTCTTTCTTCGAGCGGCCCGACGAGCGCGCGTAGACGTCGGTGCCGATGAGCACCTCGACCTCGAAGATCTTCTCGTGGTCGGGGCCCTTCTCGCTGACGACGCGGTAGCGCGGGCTCTGCTTGAGGCGCACCTGCGCGTCTTCCTGCAAGAGCGTCTTGTAGTCGAAGCCGCTGCGGCCGAGCGCCACGCCCTCGAGCGCCTCGCCGAAGAAGCGGTCGACGAGCTCCATCACCTTGGTCATGCCGCCGCCGAGGTAGACGGCTCCGATGACGGCCTCGAGGGCGTCAGCGAGCACCGAGCTCTTCTCGCGGCCGCCGGTGAGATCTTCGCCGCGCCCGAGCTGCAAGAGCTCGCCGAGGCCGATCTTCCGCGCGATGCGCGCGAGGCCCTCTTCGTTGACGATCAGCGCGCGCAGCTTCGAGAGCTCGCCCTCGTCGGCCTGGGGGAAGCGCTCCATCAGGCGGTGCGAGATCGCGAGGTCGACGACCGCGTCGCCGAGGAACTCGAGGCGCTCGTTGTCGGCGTTGCTCTGATCGCGGTGCTCGTTGCAGTAGCTCTTGTGCGTGAGCGCCGACATCGCGGTGTCGAGGTTCGGCAGCGCGATGAGCAGCTTGGTCTCGAGCGCCTGAATGCGCTCGGTCGCGGTGAGCTTCACGGCCGGGGTCACCTCAAGACTCCAGCGAGCTCGTCGGCGAGCGCGTAGGGGTCGAGCTTCAGGGCGGCGATCTGCGCGGCCACGTCGGCGAGACTACCCCTCTCGCGCTTCAGCCGCACGAGCCCCGCCTCGAGCAGCCGGTCGCGCAACAGCGACACGAGCTCGGTCTCGGCCCGGTGGCGCTCGCGCTCGGCCTTCTTGCCCGTCGACTGCAGCCACGTGGCGTGCGCGGCGATGCTCTTCGCGAGCTCCTCGAGGCCCTCGTCGCGCGCCGCCACGGTCTTCACGATCGGAGGCTCCCACTCGTCGTCGGGCGGGGGCGCGAGGCGCGTGCCGCCCTTCATGCGGTGGTGGGCGTCGTGGTCCATCGGGGGCGCCTTCACGGCGTGGCGCAGCTCGAGCATCGCGCGCAGCTCGCGCACGACGCGGTCGCTGCCGTCGAGGTCCGACTTGTTCACGACGAAGACGTCGGCGATCTCGAGAATGCCCGCCTTGATCGCCTGAATGTCGTCGCCCATGCCCGGCACGAGCACGACGCAGGTCGTGTGCGCGAGCTGGGCGATGTCGATCTCGTCTTGCCCCACCCCGACGGTCTCGACGATCACGACGTCGCGGCCCATCGCATCCATCACCTTCAAGCAGTCTCCGGTCGCGCGCGAGAGGCCGCCGAGGTTGCCGCGGGTGGCGAGCGAGCGAATGAACACGCCCGGGTCGGTCGCGTGCCCCTGCATGCGAATGCGGTCGCCCAAGATGGCGCCGCCCGTGAACGGGCTCGTCGGGTCGACGGCGATCACGCCCACGGTCTTGCCCTGCTTGCGGTGCCACGCGATGAGGCGGTCGGTCAGGGTCGACTTGCCCGAGCCGGGGGCTCCGGTGATGCCGATGACGTAGGCCCTGCCCGTGTGCACGAAGAGCTCGCGCAGGGTGGCGGTCGCCCTCGGGTCGCGGTCGTCGATCTGCCGCATGAGGCGCGACGCGGCCCGCACGTCACCTGCGCGCACGGCGTCGGCGGTCGCAGCCTGCCCATGAACCGACATCACAGCACCTCGACCCGGGTCTCGGGCACGCCCAGGAGCCTCGCGAGCAGCGCCTTGATGCCGGGGAAGTCTTGCAGCTCGAAGCGGTCGGCCCACAGCTTGCCCTGGGCTCCGGCGAGCAGCCCGCGGAAGGTGCGGCCCGACACGCGCGCCGCGGCGAACCGGTAGTGCTCGCCGCCGACCTGGAGCTCGATGAGCACCTCGACCTGGCTCCGGCCCGGCACGCTGGCGCCCGGCCCGAACGCGGCGACGAGATCTTTGAAGTACAGCGGCACGTCGGGCGGCGCCGCCGACGAAGAGACGGGCTCGGTGTCGACGTCGGTCTCGCTGCGGCCCTTCACCGGCGCCGGAGTCTTCGGCCTCGGCGGCGGCGGTGGCCGGCCGTCGCCGAACATGGCGGCGAGATACGACTCGAGCGCGCCCTTCTCGCGGAACTCCGACAGCTCGAAGCCGTGCGCCGAGGTGGTCGTCATCTCGACGCCGTCGACCACCGCGCGCGAGACGCGGAAGTTGCCCAGCCGGTCGGTGCCGATGGTGAACTCGAAGCCGCCGTTTCTCACCTCGGCCGACAGCTGCAGGCTGTTCGGGTCGACGCGCGGCGCGAAGCCGAGCGCCGTGAGCTGCTCCGAGCGCCGCTGCACGTGCATGATCGCCTCGTTGAGGCTCTTCACGAGAATGTCCTCGAGGGCCGCCGCGCGCGAGACGTGCGAGAGCGTGATGGGCGGCATGCCGACCAGCTCGGCCGGGTAGATCGTGATGAGCCGATCGCCGACGACGGTGAAGTGCGCCTTCGAGATGAACTGGCGCGTCAGCGGGTTCATGCACTGGCCGGACGTCAGCTCGAGCTCTGCCTCGATGACGCCCTCGGCGTCTTTGACAGAGAGGCCCAGCTGCTCGAGGACGTGACGATCCACTCAGCGCTCGGACGTCAGTGAAGGGAGGCCGGCGACGCCAACCCGCGCTCCGCGATCGTCGCGTGCGCCGGTTCGCATCGATCTCGCTCGTCTCGGTGCCATCACCTCACCCCGGGCGGAACACTACGCCACCTTGAAGATCTCTCGCGCGATGATCGAGCGCTGCACCTCGCTGGTGCCCTCGCCGATCTCGCACAGCTTCGCGTCGCGCAGGTAGCGCTCGACGGGGAACTCGTGCGTGTAGCCGTAGCCGCCGTGAATCTGCACGGCCTTGTTGCAGGCGCGCGTCGCGGCTTCCGAGGCGTACAGCTTCGCCATCGAGGCCTCGCGCGTGTACGGCCGCCCCGCGTCGGCGATCGCCGCGGCCCGCCACACGAGCAGCCGCGCGGCGTCGACCTCGGTCTTCATGTCCGCGAACATCCACTTGAGCGCCTGGAACTCGGCGATCGGCTGCCCGAACGCCGTGCGCTCGAGCGCATAGCGGCGCGACTCTTCGATGGCGCCGCGGCCGAGGCCCACGCTCAGCGCTCCGATGGTGATGCGGCCGCCGTCGAGAATCTGCAGCGTGTTGATGAAGCCCTGGTTCACCTCGCCGAGCCGCTGCGAGTCGGGCACCTCGACGTTCTCGAGCAAGAGCTCGGCCGTGTCGGAGGAGCGCATGCCGAGCTTCCCGTGAATCGGGCGCTGGCTGAACCCCTTCTGGCCCTTGTCGACGATGAACGCGGTGATGCCCTTCTGCTTCTTCGCCGCCTCGGTGACCGCGAGGATCACGAAGACGTCGCCGACCGTGCCCTGCGTGATGAACATCTTCGCGCCGTTGAGCACCCAGGTGTCGCCGCGCTTCACGGCGGTCGTCTTCATGCCGGCGGCGTCGCTGCCGCTGCCGGGCTCGGTGAGGCCCCACGCTCCGAGAAACTCGGCGGTCGCGAGCTTCGGCAGGTACTTCTTCTTCTGCTCGGCGTTGCCGAAGACGCGAATGTGGCTCGTGCCCAGGCCGTTGTGCGACGCGACGGTGAGGGCGAGCGAGCCGTCGTAGCGGGCGACCTCTTCGACGGCGACGGCGACGGCGAGGGCGCCCAGGCCGGCGCCTCCGTACTCTTCGGCGACGCGAATGCCCATGACGCCCATGGCGCCGAGCTCCTTGACGACGCTCATGGGGAACTTCTCGGTTCGGTCCCACTCGCGGGCGTGGGGCTTCACCCGCTTCTCACAGAAGTCGCGGATCGAAGATTGGAGCGCGCGGATGTCGTCGGGCAGCTCGAAGTTCATTGCTGACTTTCGGCTTACAACTTTTCAAACCGGCGTGACAGTGCGCTTCTTTCTCTCGGGCAGCCGGTACTTCTCGCGGTACATCGCGAAGCGCTTCTTGAGCTCGTCGCGCAGCGAGTCGCCCGGCACGATCTCGTCGACGATGAGCTCGGCGGCCAGCTTGTAGATGTCGACGTCGGCCCGGTACTCGTCGCGGAGCTTCTGCACGTACGCCTGCCGCTCGGCTTCGGGCTTCTCTTGAATCTTGTTGAAGAAGACGGCGTTGACGGCGGCCTCGGGCCCCATCACCGCGATCATCGCCTGCGGCAGCGCGAGCGTGCAGTCGGGCGCGTAGCCCGGGCCGCTCATCGCGTAGAGGCCGGCGCCGTACGCCTTGCGCACCACCACCGAGATCTTCGGCACGCTCGCCTCGCTGACCGCCGAGATCATCTTGGCGCCCGCCCGAATGATGCCCGCCTTCTCGACCTTCGTGCCGATCATGAAGCCGGGCACGTCGGCGAGGTAGAGCAGCGGCACGTTGAAGGCGTCGCACAGCCAGATGAAGCGGGCGGCCTTGTCGGCGCTGTCGACGAAGAGCACCCCGCCCTTGTACTTGGGCTGGTTCGCGACGATGCCGACGGTCTGGCCGTCGATGCGGCCGAAGCCGGTGACGAGCTCCTGAGCGAAGAGCTTCTTCACCTCGAACCACGAGCCCTCGTCGATGAGCTCGTTGATGAGCGCGTACATGTCGAACGGCTTGTTCTGATCGGCGGGGATGATCTCTTCGACGCGCTTGCCGCTCGCCTTCGGAGCCCTCTTCGGCACGACCGGCGGGTTCTCGGCGAAGCACGAGGGCAACAGGCGCAGGTACTGCTTCGCGGCCTCGATGGCCTCCTGCTCGGTCTTCACGAGCACGTCGCCGCAGCCCGAGATCGAGCAGTGCATCTTGGCGCCGCCCATCTCTTCGAGCGTGACCTTCTCGCCGATGACCATCTCGGCCATGCGCGGCGAGCCGAGGTACATCGACGCGTTGCCGTCGACCATGATGACGATGTCGCAGAACGCGGGGATGTACGCGCCCCCCGCGGCGCTCGGCCCGAACAGCAGGCAGACCTGCGGCACCATGCCCGACAGGTGCACCTCGTTATAGAAGATGCGGCCCGCGTGGCGTCGGCCGGGGAACATGTCGACCTGGTCGGTGATGCGGGCTCCGGCGCTGTCGACGAGGTAGCAGAGCGGCACGCGCAGGCGGTGAGCGGTCTCTTGAATGCGCAAGATCTTCTCGACCGTGCGGGCGCCCCAGCTGCCGGCCTTGATGGTCGAGTCGTTCGCCATGATGGCGATGGTGCGGCCGTCGAGGCGGCCGAGGCCGGTGACGACTCCGTCGCTGGGCAGGTCGGGGTCGCCGTTGTTCGCGAGCTTGCCCTCTTCGACGAAGCTGCCGGCGTCGACGAGCAGCGCGATGCGGTCGCGCGCGAAGAGCTTGCCGAGCTCCTTGTTCTTCGCGTGGTACTTCTCGGCACCGCCTTTTTCGATCTGCGCGATCTTCGCCTTGAGGGTCTCGTCGAAAGCCATGCGGCGCGCGCTACCATGCGTCGCGATGAAGCGCTACACGCCCTTCGCGGCGATCATCGGCGGCCGGCGCTTCGTAGTGCGGGGCGCGCAAGGCGACGAGACGGGGAACTTCACGCTCGTCTTCGGCGAGGAGCGCGTGCACGTCGACGACCCGGCCGACCTGCTGAAGGTGGTGACCCCGGGTGAGAGGGTGATGGTCGACTTCGGCGCGTTCGGGGTGACGGTGTGGCGCGACGCGCAGGTCTGGTACGCGGCGCACGCCGAGGGCGTGAAGGGGCCGGCGTGCCCCGATCTCGAGGCGGCGTGCTGGGCGCTGCTCGAGGTGCTCGGCGACACGCGGGCGCCGCACGCGTGCTTCTTCTGCCGGTGGTCCGACGTCGAGCCGTCGACCGGCTGGGGCAACCTGGGGTGCGCGGTCGATCGGCGCGCTGACTACGACCGGGTGGCGACGTCTTCCGACGCGCGCACGCGCAAGTGGGGGCCGCAGCCGCTGCTGCTCGAGTGGGTCGACGAGTGGTACGGGTGCGGGCGCTTCGAGGTGCGGCCGCGCCGGTACGGTTACCGCGGCCGGCCCTGATCGCTGCTGACACGACGCTGTCAGGAGCGCTGTTCGAGATTGCGCACGCTCCGCAATGACGCGGGCGACCAACGAACGAGGCTGCACATGCACAACGTCAACTATGTCGAGCTGCACACCACGAACCTGGAGCAGGCGCGCGGGTTCTACGGCGAGCTGTTCGGGTGGAAGTTCAAGACGATCCCGGGCGCGACGCCGCGGTACGACGAGATCCAGGCCGATCAGCGGGGAGGCCTGATGGAGGAAGCGCAGGGCTCGGGCTTCTGGCTGCAGTACATCGACGTCGCCGACGTGGCGGTGGCGGCGAAGAAGGCCGAGAAGCTGGGCGGCAAGGTGCTGCGCGCGAAGACCGAGGTGCCGGGCCAGGGCTGGTTCGCGGTGGTGGCAGACCCGGCTGGCGCGACGTTCGCGCTGTGGCAGAAGGCGTAGGCGTGAGACGCGCCGATCGGCTCTTTCGACTCGTGCAGTTGCTGCGCCGGAGCCGGCTCGTCACGGCGCAGCGGCTCGCAGCCGAGCTCGAGGTGTCGGAGCGCACGGTCTACCGTGACGTGCGCGATCTGACGCTGTCGGGCGTGCCGGTGCGCGGCGAGGCCGGCGTCGGCTACGCGCTGGCGCACGGGTTCGATCTGCCTCCGATGACGTTCAACGAGGAGGAGATCGAGGCGCTGGTGCTGGGGGCTCGCGTGGTGCAGGGCTACGCGGACCCGGCGCTGGCGCGGGCCGCCGACGCGGCGCTGGCGAAGATCGAGATGGTGCTGCCGGAGGCGACCCGGGCGCGGGTGTCGTCGACGCGGCTCTTGGCTCCGCGCATGAAGCCGGGGGCGACGGCGGGGCCGCTCGGCGTGGTGCGCGAAGCGCTGCGGTCTCGTCGCCGGCTGGAGCTGCAGTACCGCGACGAGAAGGGCAAGGCGACGAAGCGGGCGGTGCGGCCGCTCGCGGTGGCGTTCTGGGGGAAGATCTGGACGCTGGCGGCCTGGTGCGAGCTGCGCGACGGGTTCCGGAGCTTCCGGCTCGATCGCATGGCCGAGGCCGAGCTCGGGCACGCGTTCGAGGATGAGAAGGGCAAGTCGCTCGACGACTTCATCGCGTGGGTGACGGTGAACGACCGCCGGCCGGGCTGAGACGATCACAGCGGCACGGAGATGTTCTCGAGGCCGGGCGCACGTTCGCCCCCTGGTGACCTGCTCACCAGATCACCTGCTCACCAGGGGCCGAATGGGCGTCGCCCCGCATTGCGCCTCTCAGCTGACGCCCATCGGCACCCCGGTGACCTCCTCACCGCATCACCTGCTCACCAGGGGCCGAATGGGCGTCGCCCCGCATTGCGCCTCTCAGCTGACGCCCATCGGCACCCCGGTGACCTCCTCACCGCATCACCTGCTCACCAGGGGCCGAATGGGCGTCGCCCCGCATTGCGC